>JBDSJD010000030.1:0-50718 GCA_039917615.1 Steroidobacteraceae bacterium | reverse complement strand
TGCAGGATTTCGCGCATTGAGCCCACCCGATTTCCCGGGATTGTGCCCACCTGAGTGAGCCGCTGGCGGAGCCGAAGGCGACGAGTTTTAGCTGTCTTTCTTCCTGCTGGCAAGCTTTCTGGCCTTGACGCCTCGGTAGCTCTCGCCGGTGATGTGCATCGTGAGCGCCGAGTGCTCCAGCCGGTCGCGGATTGCGTCGGCAATGACCGGATCGGCGATCACCTCCGCCCAGTGGTTCAGCGGCAGCTGCGTGGTGAACAGCGTGGATTTGGTGATGGATCGCGCTTCGAGCATTTCACACAGATCCTGCGCTTCGATCGAGGATAACTTCCTCATGCCGAAGTCGTCGATGATGATGAGGTCCGGCTTGGCCAGCTTGTCGCGGTAACGCAGATACGTGCCACTGGATCTGGCCAGTGCCAGATTCTCCAGCCACGTGGTCAGCGTCATGTAGAGCACCGACTTGCCACACGCACAGGCGTGCAGGCCCGTGGCCTGGGCGATGAACGTCTTGCCCACGCCGGTCGGCCCGATGAGTACCACAGGGCGCGCATCGTTCAGCCACTGCAGGCTGTAGAGTTCCTTGATCTGCGCCTTGCTGATCGAGCGGCTGGCCGTAAAGTCGATGTCCTCGAACGCCGGCCGCAACGTGAACCGCGCCGCCTTGATGCGCGTTCCGGTCTTGCGCTCCTGCCGATAATCGGCTTCGGCCTGCAGCAGCGCGTCCAGGAACCCGCTGTAGCTCGCCTGATCCCGGGTCGCTTCACTCAAGGATTTCTCGAACGTGCCCAACATGCCAAGCAGCTTCATCTCGGCCATGAGGTTCCGGGCGATGGCAGTACTCATAAGTTCAGGTTCTCCTGTGCTGGGGTGGTGGAGGGGTCAATGGCCTCGGCGGCGCCCAGCGCACCGCCGACGTAACGCAACATGGGATTGCCCGGGCGGCGCACGATCTCGCGCTCGACCTGTGGCTGCAGCGCCTGCTTGCGCGCCTGCGTCAGCAACGCTTCGAAGTACGGGGCACGGACTTTGTTGTAGCGACGCATGGTCGCGATCGCCGCGACGATCCGGCTGCTGGCCACCTCTCGACCCGCCTCCTGGATCTCCCGGGTGCAGCGGCGCACGATGCCCTGGCAGCGTCGCAGATTGCCGAACACGTCCGCGGTAAACAGCTCCACGAACAACTGATTGAGTTCTGGATGGATGAACCGCGACTGCGACAGCAACTTCTGTGGCACGGCCTCGTAGTAGGCCTGGGACGCCGGCGGGAAGTGCGCGTCGATGAAGATGCGCTTGCCACTGCGGTGGCGGCAACGCGTATGGATCGCCACGCGCTCCAGCCGCCAGAAGATCTCCACCTGGTGTTCGGTGATCTTGATCCGTAGCCGCTGGTGTCGATGGATATGCGGAGCGCTGTAATAGTCGCCATCGACCAGCACGTAGCAGTCCGCATGCAATGTCGCGTCTTTCCACTCCCCGGCGTCCATGTCATGGATCGGCAGGGATTTGAGCGCCGCGCGCTCCATCGTCTCGAACCGCTCACGCCGCGACACCCCAAAGCGCGAGTGTGATCGTACATTGATCTTCTCCACGCACTCGCCCAATGCCCGGTTGATCTCCGCGATCGAGGTGAACCGGCGGCGCCGGCAGCTGAAGCGCATGTAGCGCATCAGGATCCTCACCAGCCCCTCGACAATGGCCTTGTCCTTCGGGTGCCGGACCCGCGCCGGAACCACCGCCGTGCCAAACTGCGTGGCCAGCTGCGCATATCCAGGGTTCAGATCCGGGTCATACAGATGGCATTTCAAGACCCCTTGCTTCAGGCAGTCCGGCACCGTTACGTGCGGCACACCGCCGTAGTACGCGTACATGCGCCGGTGGCACCCGAGCCAGTTGCGGCTCTTCATGTCCTCCGCCGCCCAGGCAAACAGCAACTGACTGAACCCCAGGCCCGCGACAAAGACATACGCCTGCCGGATCTCGCCGGTCTTCAGATCCACGTACTCGATCGTGTCGCCGGCGTAGTCCACTTCCACCCGCTCACCGGGCGTGAACTCGCGCGCCGTCACCGACGCGTGCCGGTACTGCGGGAACTTGCGGTAAAACTGCTTCCAGAAGTTCGGGTACGTCGTGAGCGCTTGGGCCTTCTCCGCCCAGATGAACTTCAGCGGATGCCCAAGCCCCAGGTCGTGAATGATCGCGGGCCATTCCAGCTGCGACATCCACAGCGGATCACTCTGTGCCCTGGGCACCTGCGGCGACCCCCGCTGCCCATCGCGAACCTTGCGCACCGTGGCCCGTGCACAGCCCAGCGCCTGCGCAATCTCCCGAAGCCCACGCCCCTCGGCCAGCCGCCGCCTGATCTCCTCGTATCGGTCCACCGTGAACTTCCTCCGCGCCATGTCGCCCCTCCAGTTCGTGCTTGCGCACGACCGTACAGGGCCAAACCGCCATAAAGCGGCTCGCGCCAGTGGTCACAATCCGGGGAAATCAGGTGGTCCTAATTCCAGGAAATCAGGTGGTACTCATCCCAGGAAATCGGGTGGGCACAATCGGAGGAAATTCTGCATCCTTCCACGAAATCCTCATAGCTGAAGCTCTGATGGAAGGTGACAAACTGAATTTGTCCTGCTGCCACGTACTCATCGAACTTCACCTTCTTCGCCGATCGGCCCCCAGCGAATCCCGGCTCCAGGATGGCCAAAGCTTTCTCGACAGTGGCATAGGTCTTGCCGGTGCCCGGCGGGCCGTACAGGATTTGATTGAGTGGTTCACTGGTCATAGTGGTAACGGGAGATGATGAAGTAATTGATTGTGTAGCAGCCTTGCCCAGATCCGGCATATTGTCCTTCACTTGGGATCCAACCTTGTACGTGAAGATGGTCGAGCTGCTAGGGTTTGGTTCGGTATAGGAAGGTGTGGGTACCTGAGCCTGCTGCTGAAATTTTGCTCCGCCAAGTGCCTGACAGATGTTTGGAAAGGCATCTTTCAGTATCAAGGCTTCTGCTAGATCACTCGCGCGTATGGACACTTCGGTGGCACCGCGCTCCCTAGCTGGTTCGTTGAAGTAATTGAGCGCGCACAACCGGATTCGGTCGGCATCGCGCAAAAGATGCGAGTAGCGTTCAGGCGGAGCGACTGATTTGTCGTCTCGATCAACGATAATGTATCCAGCGTTATGGAGTCGCGCGGCCGCGTCTGCCTTCTGACCCCAACCACCATTCAATGTGGTCTTCTTCAGAATATATCCGACCAGCGGTTTGGTCGGGTAAACCCGATTGGTGCGTTCGCGCGTGGAACGCACCCAATAGTCGCTTGGATCGCGAAAATGGCTGAAGATCTCTCCGTGCTCGCCATTGAGACTGTAGCGATCAAATGCATCCATGGCGTCTTCGACTGCCCTTCTGCCCCCGGTCAGATCTTCCATTGTCAACCGGTGCCTTCGGGTATCGGCTTCGATCTGGTAACCATTTCCTTCAAATCCGTGCCCCAGATTGACTTCGTCGCCTTGGAGAGCACAAAGAGGAACAGCAAGGGCAAAATCAGGGTCTGCAGGATGAACAACGCCATGGCAGTCACCATGTGTTCGACGGCGTTTTCCACCTTCTGGCGCAATTTCGCCAAATCAATCTTCGCGGCGGCCGACTTAACGGCTTCCGTGATGGCTTCGCCGACCGATTTAGCCATCGTCCGGGCTCTCGCCGTCAGCGGAACCTCCCCGCAGGCTGCGTCGGCAGTCGCGACCGCTGCTTGACGCATGGTATTGCACCGGCTCACCAGCAGTTCAGTCACTTTCGATTCGTCTTTCTCGACGGCGGCTGCGGCTTTGTCCTGGGCAGGGTCGTGCCGGAATGGGTTCAGCCTGTCGGCGAGGCTCCTTCTGGATTTAGCAGCCTCAAGCTGCCTTCTGGATTCCTGCAGGTTGTTCCTTGCGATCCCCAACTCCTTTCCGAGTGCAGCCAATTCCCCTTCGAGAGATCCTTCCGACTTCTTCGAGTTGGCTCCCACGCCAACCTCTTGTTCCAAATCTTCCGGCAGGACACTCAGCTGCTTCACCGCCGTATCTGTGCGCTCATCTATGAACGCATGGTTCACCAAGCCATTGAGCACCACCACAGCCACCAGGACGAACCGCAGAAAGACCAGAGATACAAAAACCTTGAACAGAAAGTTCATCGGCGCCACGGCCTTCAGGAGCAAGCTCGCGATCAGGGCGAGGCCGGACAGCATCAGCAACACTTTGAACACGGTTTCTGATACCACCGCCAGAAGCACCTTCTGGATAACCAGCGATGCGATTGCCACCTTCATGACCGAGGAATAGTCCTCCACCAAATCATTGATCGGATCGAGAATCTCACCAGGAGAGATCCCAACACCCACTGAAACAGTCGTCGACTGGGCGACCGAAATGGCACCGTTTATAGCCCGTGCCGTCCCGAAGGCAACCAATGCCCTCGTCATCGCACCGTCCACGTAGTCCTTTGAAACCTTGTCCAGCACGCCGACCCAAGAGGTCAACATGAGCAGCAGGATCGGGATAATGAAAAGTGTCCTGGCGGATAAGGTCAACCCGCGACCGAAGACTCTATTTGACATTGGTTTCACCAGTTTCCAGCATGCTTACACTGGAGCAGCCAATCATGACCTGTCCAAAGACTTCCTGGATGATCGGGCAAGTGACTTCCACTCGGCTACCGGAACGCAGGCTACCGAGCATCTTCGTGCCCTCCCCGTCGAACGCCAGTTCGACCTCGAGACCGGACTTCGCGGACTTGAAAACGAGTATTCCAGCGCCTAGCGCCTCCCGGACACGCACAACATCTCCCGTCAGCACGGCCTTCCGGGTCTCGAAGAACTGAGCCCCTCCGATCTGGTTCTCCGCAAACATCGCGCGTATTTCCTCAACTGAAATGGCAACAGGCTGTTTTTCCGCCGACGGCTTCTGAGGCGAGTCGTTGCTGCAACCGACCAACGCAAGGCCGGCGAACAGGACCGCCGACAATATTGCGGCTGGACAATTGCTAAGTCGCATCTGAATTCACCACCCAATCTGCACACAACAGTTCAGCCTGAGCGAGGACGGTTTTCACTGCCTCCTCCTGCGAGTCTGGCGGATAACCGTACTTGTTCAGAATCCGCTTCACCATCACCTTGATCTTCGCCCGCGCGCTCTCGCGCAGGGTCCAGTCGATGGTCACCCAGAAGACGTTCTCGGCTTTGTATTCGTCCGGGTCTTCGGGGTTGGCGCCGGCGTAGTCGCCCCCGCCCTTCATGAGCTTGGCGCGGTGTTCCTCGAAGGTGTCGGAGATGTACTTGAGGAAGATCAGGCCGAGGACAACGTGCTTGTACTCCGCCGCGTCCATGTTGTTGCGGAGCTTGTCGGCGGTGAGCCAGAGCTTGGCTTCGAAGCCGAGAGAGGCGGAGGACTTGGCCGAGGGTTTGGATTTAGGGCGGGCCACGCAGATCCCTCTGGTTCCTGGAGAGTCGGGTTCGCTATGGCTTTCCCGGGCCGGAGGCGCCGGTCTGCCATTTATTGCGTTACCCGCAATATAAGGAATTCGCAGGCTAGGCACACTCCCAACTGGCAAGGTTCGCCTTCAACAGTACCTTGGTGTTATCCCGCAACGCCTCGCAGATCCTGAGCGTGGCCCGGAACTCGTCCCGGACGGTGCCAGGCAATTGGCCGCCCATATTGGTTGCTCTGGTGATCTGGTTAATGTTCCGGCCAATGGCGGCCAGTTCGCCGATGCTATGCAGGAGTGCCAGCAGTTCGTCCTTCGGCAAGGGCGCTAGTCGCCGCAGGTGGCTACCCAGTGTCAGCGTCTTCTGTTTGCCGTTGACCCTGTAGTTGAACCGCCAATTCCGGCCGCCGCTGGGCATCACCTTCAGATATAGCCCGCGCACATCGAAGAGTTTTCTGGGCTTGCCTGATGCTTTCGCACTGGAAATCTGGCTGTTTGTGAGCATTTTGGGGGTACCTGGCGTAGGCAACAGCGCGGGTACCCTGAAAAGCACCCTCACTTCGTTGAGACATACCGAGAGCTTGTGAGATGCTGTGAGAATCAAAAACCCTGAGTTTCACGGCTTTTTCAGCATTTCCCGTATCGCCTGAGCCGGCGTGAGATCAGTAATTGGCGGAAGGGGTGGGATTCGAACCCACGGTGGGCGTTAACCCACGCCAGTTTTCAAGACTGGAGCCTTAAACCGCTCGGCCACCCTTCCACTGATTTCTAAAGCGCCACACGAAGAAAGCCCGCACATGGCGGGCCCCTTCTGCGCAGCGCGGATTATGCCGTGAATATCTCTGCAGGTCAGGTCCGGGCCAAATACCCCTTCCGCTGCCGAACCACAATCTGCGACACTCCTGCGCTATCCAAAAGGGGGAAAACATGTACGGGAAACTGGTTGCGTTGCTCCTGGCGGTCATTGGCGGATTCGCGCTGGGTGGAATCGCCCTGCACCGTAACGAACCGATCAACTCCCTGTGGCTGGTCACTGCGGCGGTCTGCATCTATATCCTTGGCTACCGCTTCTACGCCAAGTGGATCGAAACCCGTGTATTCGTTGCCGACACCCAAAGGGCCACGCCGGCCGAGCGTCTGAACAACGGCCGGGACTTCCTGCCCACGCATCGCTGGGTGGTGTTCGGTTCCCACTTTGCGGCCATCGCAGGCGCCGGCCCGCTGGTCGGCCCGACGCTCGCCATGCAGTTCGGTTACCTGCCAGGCACGCTGTGGATCATCGTCGGTGCGGTGATCGGCGGCTGCGTGCAGGACATGCTGATCCTGTTCATGTCCACGCGCCGTGATGGACGCAGCCTCGGGAAGATGGCACGCGACGAACTCGGACCCATGGGCGGCACCGCTGCGGTCACGGGCACACTGATGATCGTGATCATCATCGTCGCCGTGCTGGGCCTGGTGGTCGTCAATGCCATGAAGCACAGTCCATGGGCCACTGCGACCGTGCTGGCCACATTGCCAATTGCCGTGCTGGTGGGCTTCTACGTGCGTCACTGGCGTCCGGGCAAGATCATGGAAGGCTCGGTGATCGGCCTGGTGCTGATGCTCGGGGCGGTGGTTGCAGGTGGTGCCGTCGACCGCAGTCCGGCGCTGCACGCCCTGCTCGACTGGGATGGTGTATCGCTGGCAGGCTTCGTGATCGGTTACGGCTGGGTCGCGGCCATTGTGCCGGTGTGGATTCTGCTCGCGCCGCGCGGCTACATTTCGACCTTCCTGAAGATCGCCGTGGTGGCGCTGCTGGCGATCGCGATCCTGGTCATGCGGCCGGATCTCAAGATGCCGGCGATGACGCAGTTCGTCGACGGCACCGGCCCGATCTTCGCGGGCAAGGTATTCCCGTTCGTGTTCATCACCATCGCCTGCGGTGCGCTGTCGGGTTTTCATGCGCTGGTTTCCAGCGGCACCACACCGAAGATGGTGTCGAATGAAGGCGACATACGGCTTGCCGGCTACGGCTCCATGGCGGTCGAGTCCTTCGTCGCCATCATGGCGGTGATTGCGGCGACGCTGCTCGATCCGGGTGTGTACTTCGCCATCAACTCCGGTGCCGGCGTGGTTGGCGCCACCGCCGAGGCGGCCGTGCAGACCATTTCCGGCTGGGGCTTTCCGGTCACCGCAGAACAGATGCACCAGCTCGCTACCGACATGGGCGAGACCACGCTGTTCGCGCGCACCGGCGGTGCGCCTTCGCTGGCAGTGGGCATGGCCAGCCTCTTCGCCTCGGCTTTCGGCAAGAGCCTGCTGAGTGTGTGGTACCACTTCGCCATCATGTTCGAGGCCGTGTTCATCCTGACGACGGTGGACGCGGGCACGCGTGTCGGCCGCTTCATGCTGCAGGATGCCTTGGGGCATTTCTGGGCGCCGCTGGGCCGCACGTCGTGGTATCCGTCGGTGCTGTTTTCGAGCACGGTGATCGTGGCGGCCTGGGGTTATTTTCTGTATGTGGGCGTGGTCGACCCGAATGGCGGCATCAACATCCTGTGGCCACTGTTCGGCATCGCGAACCAGATGCTGGCGGCGATCGCTTTGGCAGTTGCCACGGGCATCCTGTTCAAGACGCCACGCCGGCGCTACACCTGGGTGACGGCGGTGCCGTTGGCATGGATCGTGATCGTGACTACCACGGCAGCGTGGCAGAAAATCTTCAGCCCGAGTCCCAAGCTTGGCTTCTTTGCGGCTGCGGACGACCTGGCTGGCAAGCTCGCCAGAGGCGAGCTGTCGGCGGACCGCGCTGCGGTGGCGCCGACGCTGATCTTCAATCAGCAGCTGGATGGCTACCTGACCATCCTGTTTGCCGGGCTGATGTGGATCGTGGTGCTGGCGATGCTGCGCGTTTGCCTTCGCCAGCTGCGCGGCCTGCCGGTGCCGCCGGATTCGGAGGCGCCGTTCGTCGCCACACGTCTGGATGCGGCGGCGCTGCCGCGCGCGCACTGACGTCCATGGCATCCACTGGTCCAGGCAGCGTGCGGCAGTTCCTTTCATCAGGATTGTCGCTGCTGCGTGGTGTGACCGGTGACGATGCCTATGAAAAATACGTGGCGCACATGCGCGGCACCGAACCGCCGCAGTCACCGATGACGGAGAAGGAATTTTTCCGGGCGCAACTGGAACAGAAGTGGAGCTGCATCAACGGCTGCTGCTGATCCTGGCGTGCTGCTGCGGGCAGTTGGCTGCTGCGGGCAGCCCGCCGGATTTTCCACAGCTTGCGCGCCTTGCGGCACGGGGCGCGCGCGTCAGCGCCATGATCCAGGATCTGGACAATGACCAGACCATCGCGCAGCTGGACGCCAGTGACCGCCTGACGCCAGCTTCCCTCAGCAAGATCGCAGTGGCGGCGGTGGCGCTGGATACCTGGGCGCCCGATTTCAGTTTTCCAACAGAACTGCGCAGCATCACCGCGCCGCTGAACGGCGTGCTGAATGGCAACCTGGTGCTGCGCGGCAGCGGCGATGCGACGCTGGACGAGACCACACTGTGGGCGCTTGCCGCGCAGTTGCGTGGCGCGGGCATCCGCCGCGTAACGGGATCGCTGCTGGTGGAACGCGCGCCGTTTGGAGAACTGGCCTGCGACACCATTGACCGCTGCGCCAGCCTGCGCCGCAGTGCGCGCGCCTACAATGCTGCGCCCAGCGCCATCGGCGTCAATTACGGCAGCTGGTGTATCTCTGTGCGCGCGCCCGCCGGAGCGCGCACCGCAACGGTCGGTGGCTGCGCCACGGGTGAACTGCCGATTGCCCTGACCGGTACCGTGCAGGTGTCTACAGGCGGCGCCGGACTCAGTGTGGAGCGCACCACCAGCGACGGTGGAGATCGCATCATCGTGAGCGGCAGCATTGCTCCCGGCACCGAACGCCAGATTCATCGTGCGATGTCCGATCCGGCGGCTGGCGCCGGCCTGATTCTTCGTTCAATACTGCGTCAGACCGGGGTCACGTTGGATGGCGCTGTGGAAACCGTGGCGCAACCCATCTCGGCAGCCAGCCAGCTGCTTGCAAAAGTGGATGGACTGCCGCTGCAGGAACAGGTCGGCCGCATGATGCGCTACTCCAGCAACTACATCGCCGACGTACTCACCATGGGCGCGGCGCTGGCGCGCACGGGCGTTGCGCCCCCGTCGCTGGCAGCAGCGGCACAGACTCTCACCGACGCGGTACGCAGCAGCAGCAACCTGCCTGCTGCAGGGCCCGGGCCACAAATGGATAGCGGCAGCGGCCTTACCATCAGCAATCGCCTGTCGGCGCTTGATCTTGTGAATCTGCTCAGGCGCGAATACCACGACACCCGCCACTTTCCCGCTTTTTACGGCTCGTTCGTTGCGCCTGGCGATGCCTCGTTCACCTATCTGCGCAGCGGCAATACCGACTGGCAGGAACGCGTGGCGCTCAAGACCGGCTCGCTCAGCGAGCCGTACTCGGTCAACGGAATCGCCGGCTACCTGCGCAAGAAAAACGGCGGCTGGATGGCATTCGCAATCATCGTGAATGGCAGCGACCGGTTACGGCAGATTCCCGGCGAGCAGGCACTTGGCGCGGCGCGCAGCGACCTTGAAGCCTTGCTGCGCAGTCATTGATGCATCAATTGCCGAGCCGATCTGCGCCGAAATACGGATGCAATACGGCAGGCAGGGCAATGGAACCATCCGACTGCTGGCCGTTTTCCAGCACCGCGACCAGCGCCCGCCCCACCGCCACACCTGATCCGTTCAGGGTATGCAAAGGCTCCGGCTTGCCGGTTGCGGGATTGCGCCAGCGCGCCTGCATGCGGCGGGCCTGAAAGGCCTCGAAGTTGCTGCAGGAGGAAATTTCGCGATAGCGCTGCTGGGCGGGCAACCAGACTTCAATGTCATACGTCTTCGCGCTGCCGGCGCCAATATCACCCGCACAAAGCGCGACCACGCGATGTGGCAACTCCAGGCGTTGGAGAACCGCTTCTGCATGTGAAGTAAGTTCCTCATGCGCCGCCCGTGATTTGTCCGGTTCGACGATCTGCACGATCTCCACCTTGTCGAACTGGTGCTGACGGATCAAGCCGCGCGTGTCCTTGCCCGAGGAACCGGCCTCGGAGCGAAAACACGGCGTATGCGCCACCAGCTTGAGCGGCAGCTCCCCAGCCTCGAGGATCTGTTCGCGAACCAGGTTGGTCACGGGCACTTCAGCGGTAGGGATCAAGTAGTAATTCTGCTCGCTGCGCACGGCGAATAGGTCCTGCTCGAACTTGGGCAGCTGACCCGTGCCACGCAATGCCGCGGGTGATGCCATATAGGGCACGTAGACTTCCGTATATCCATGCTCGCGGGTATGCAGGTCGAGCATGAACTGGCCCAGAGCGCGGTGCAGGCGCGCGACCTGGCCGCGCAACACCACAAAACGCGCGCCGGCGAGACGCGCACCGGCTTCGAAGTCCATGCCGCGCGCCAGGTTCTCGCCCAGCTCGACGTGATCGCGCGGCGTGAAGTCGAAACTGCGGGGTGTTCCCCAGCGGCGCAGTTCGGTGTTGGCGGATTCATCCGCGCCGTCAGGCACGGATTCCTGCAGCAGGTTGGGCAGGTTCAGCTGCAGTTCGTCGAGCTCGGTCTGCACGCTGTTGATGGCGGCTTCCGCAGCGATCAGCTGCTGCCCGAGCTGTTCGCCCTGTGCGATCAACGGCGCCACATCTTCGCCCCGGCCCTTGGCCATGCCGACGCTCTTCGCCGTGGCATTGCGCTCGGCGCGCAGCCGATCCGCCTCGACCTGCGCCACCTTGCGACGCTCTTCGAGCGTGGCAAGAGCCTCCACATCCAGCCGGAATCCCCGGCGCGCCAGATTCGCGGCCACCTCACGAGGAGAACTACGCAGCAGCTTCGGATCGATCACGGCTCTTTCCTGTCCTGGTTCATGTTGTTGTCCTGCGCGCGGCGGCGTGCCATCGCTTCGGCGATGCGGATCTCGAAGCCGCGCTGCACCGGGGAATAATAGCGCCGGTCGGGCATTTCATCGGGCAGATAACGCTCACCGGCCGCATAGGCGTCGGCCTCGTTGTGGGCATAGCGATAGCCTTCGCCATGACCAAGCTCGCGCATCAGGCGCGTCGGCGCGTTGCGAAAGCGGGCTGGCACTTCCAGTGAGCCGAATTTCGCGACGTCTTCGCGCACGGCAGAAAGCGCGGTGTACACCGCATTGCTCTTGGGCGCCACCGCGAGAAAAACCACGCATTGCGCCAATGCCAGCTCACCTTCGGGACTGCCGAGCCGCTCATGCGCCTCCCAGGCCTCCAGTGCCATGGGCAGCGCACGCGGATCGGCGAGCCCGATATCCTCTACTGCCATCCGGGTGATACGCCGCGCAAGATAGGCCGGGTCGCAGCCACCATCGAGCATGCGTGCGAGCCAGTAAAGCGAGGCATCCGGATCGCTGCCACGCACGGCCTTGTGCAGGGCCGAAATCTGGTCGTAGAACTGGTCGCCGCCCTTGTCGAAGCGCCGCCGCGTGCCACCGGCGAGCTCCGCGATCTGCGCTTCGTCGATCACCCCGTCGGCGGCGAGATCAGCCACCGTTTCCAGCAATCCCAGTGCGCGCCGCGCGTCGCCATCCGCCGCCGCAGCCAGTGCCTGCAAGGCCACATCGGATATCTGCAGCCGGCGCGCGCCCAGGCCGCGTTCCACATCGACCAGCGCTCTTTGCAACAACAACTGGATATCAGCCAGGCCCAGCGGCTTCAGCACATACACGCGCGCGCGTGACAGCAATGCGCTGACCACTTCGAACGACGGGTTCTCCGTTGTTGCGCCAATGAATACGATGGTGCCGTCTTCGACAAATGGCAGGAAAAGATCCTGCTGCGCCTTGTTGAAGCGATGCACCTCGTCCAGGAACAGGATGGTTGAGCGACCCTGGCTGCGCCAACGCTGCGCCGAGTCCACCGCGGCGCGGATGTCCTTGACCCCGGCCATGACGGCAGACAGCGCGATGAACTCGGCGTCCACGGCTGCGGCAAACATGCGCGCCAGCGTGGTTTTGCCGGTGCCGGGTGGTCCCCACAGAATCATCGAATGCAATTGCCCGCGGTCCAGTGCCGCCCGCAGCGCACGGCCCGGCGCCAGCAGATGTTGCTGCCCTGCGAACTCATCCACCGACCGCGGCCGCATGCGATCCGCCAGCGGCCGCAACGGCGTGTTCACGAAGCAGCCTTGCGCAGCATGGACTCCAGCCAGCTTGGCCAGCGAGCCGCAGGGGTAAGCGCAAGCAGCAATCCCAGCACGATGCCGATGCAATCGGCGCGCACGTCGAGTAGATCGGCCTGGCGACCCAGACCCATCCATCCCTGCAGCAACTCGATCAGCACGCCAAAGGCCAGTAGAGCCAGCGCCACCCAGTGATAGTCCCGGCGCGCCACGATGCTGCCAAACCAGAAGGCAAGCAGCAGGAACGCCGCAATGTGTTCGAACTTGTCGGACACATCCACATCAGGCAGCTGATTGTTCGGCACCAGGCTGAGGATGGCGATGAGTAGCGCAATGCACAGGCCACACAGCATCCAGAAGCGCCGCAAGCGCAGCTCGGGCAAGACCACAGCTCTCACGGCGGAACCGGAGTTCCGATGAGATCGACACCCTTGGGTAAGGTGAACTGCACCAGTTGCGGATCCACCGGCGCATTGCGTTTCACATCCGAGAAGTCGAGCGTGGAACGCTGCCCCAGCTTGTCCGCGATGATGAGCCGCGAAAGTTCCCTGCCCTTGAACCCGAACAATGCTTCACGGAAATCCGATTGCGCACTCTTCGGCAACACCCGCACCCACTCGAGTCCGTCGCGCCTGCCATTGGACTGAATGCTGAATGCCGCCCGCAGTTCTGCGCCACCGGCCAGCAGCATGGCTGGCGACTGGGGCATCGCGTCTTTCTGCGGTTTGACCGTCGCCTGCTCAAGATCACGGTCGAAGAACCACAGGTTGCGGCCGTCGGCCACCAGCAACTGCACGGCATCAGCAGAACCTTCGGGCGCTGACTCCCAGCGGAACCGCAAAGGCTGGACGATGAGGAGACGACCTCGCCCGGCACCCGACAGCTTGCCCCCCGCATCCTTCACGCTCTGGGTGAAGTTCGCGGACCAAGTGGTGAGCCCGGCAAGGTAACCATCCAGCGCCGTCTGGTCTGCCGCAGCCAGCACCGGGCCGCAGCCAGCAAAAGCGAAGAATGTGACCAGCAGACGCCACCGTCTATTCATCACCATTGCCTCCAGGCGCCAGCACTTCACGGGAACCATTGGACTGCAATGGCCCGACCACACCAGCAGCCTCCATGGCTTCGAGCAGGCGTGCCGAGCGGTTGTAGCCAATCTTGAGCCGCCGCTGCACATAGGAAATGGAGGGCTTGCGCTCGCTGAGCACGATCTTGACCGCTTCGTCGTACAGGGCATCCTGCTCCACATCGACTATCACGCCTGGAATCTCGTCTTCGCCGCTGATGCCCGGAATCGCCTGCGTCGGACCGGACAGCACTTCTTCAATGTAGTTGGGAGGATCCGCCGTTTTCAGCGCATTGACCACGCGATGCACTTCTTCATCCGAAACGAAAGCGCCGTGTATGCGGATGGGCACGGAAGTGCCTGGCGGCAGATAGAGCATGTCGCCGTGACCCAGCAGCGACTCCGCACCGCCCTGATCGAGAATGGTGCGCGAGTCCACCTTGGCGGACACCTGGAATGCAATGCGCGTCGGGATGTTGGCCTTGATGAGGCCGGTGATCACATCAACCGATGGTCGCTGCGTGGCCAGGATCAGGTGGATGCCCGAAGCACGCGCCTTCTGCGCGAGCCGCGCGATCAGCTCTTCCACCTTCTTGCCGACGATCATCATCAGATCGGCGAGCTCGTCGATGATGACGACGATGTACGGCAGGGGCGTCAGGTCCGGGATCTTGCGCTGGTCGAAGGTGGGATCGTTCGATGCGTACTGCATCATCACCGGATCCTTGATCGGCTTGCCGGCGGTATTGGCGTCGCGCACCTTGCGGTTGTAGCCGGCGATATTGCGCACACCCAGCGCCGACATGAGCTTGTAGCGCCGCTCCATCTCGGCCACCGACCAGCGCAGCGCGTTGGCGGCCTGCTTCATGTCGGTGACCACCGGCGCGAGCAGATGCGGAATGCCCTCGTAGACCGAGAGCTCCAGCATCTTCGGGTCGATCATGATCAGACGCACATGTTCGGCGGTGCTTTTGTATAGCAGCGACAGCACCATGGCATTGATGCCTACCGATTTGCCCGAACCGGTGGTGCCCGCGATGAGCAGGTGCGGCATCTTGCCCAGATCCGCCACCATCGAGTGACCGGCGATATCCTTGCCCAGCGCGAGCGTCAGCGGCGAATTCACTTCTTCATAGGCGCGCGACTTGATGATCTCGCCCAGCGTGACCATTTCCCTCCTTTCGTTGGGTATTTCAAGGCCCATGACGGATTTGCCCGGAATGACTTCGACCACACGAACCGAAATCGCCGACAGCGAGCGCGCGAGATCCTTTGCCAGGCCGGAAACCTGACTAACCTTGACGCCTGGCGCAGGCTGCATCTCAAAGCGGGTGACCACGGGACCGGGATGCACCGCGACCACTTCAACCTCGACGCCGAAATCGCGCAGCTTGATCTCGACCAGGCGCGACATGGCTTCAAGTGCTTCGGCCGAATAGGCGGCCACGCGTTCCGGCGGATCGTCCAGCAGTTGCATGGGCGGGAGCTCACCTGCCTTCGGGGCATCGAAAAGCGTTACCTGACGCTCTTGCTCGGCTCGTTCGCTTTTCTCGGCAGCCGGCGCCGGCTGCTCGATAATCGGGGCAATTCGTGGCGCCACCCGCTTCTTCGTATCCTGCTTGACCACTTCCTGGCGCGCGCGCTTGCGCTCCTGGCCGTCTGCCACTTCGCGACGCGACACCCACTTTTCAGTGAGCCAGTTGACCGCGAACCAGAAGCCGTGGCCGACCTGATCGAAGACCTCCAGCCACTTCACATGAAAGGCGATGGCCGCACCGGCCAGCCATCCTGCCAGCAGCAGCAGCGTGGCACCCAGCCTGTTGAGACCATCTGCCAGATTCGAGCCTACTAGCTGACCCAGCACTCCGCCCGCGCTGGCACGTAATCCATCGGGGCTCCAGTTCAGGGTGGCAAGTCCGCAGCTTGCGGCCAACAACAACAGGAATCCGCCCACGCGCACAAGGGCATTGATCCGCGTCGTCGGCTCAAGCACCGCGAGACGATTGCGGAAGATCAACCATGCCGCCACCAGCATCATGAACGGCAGCAGATAGGCGGGCCGGCCGAACAGGACCAGCAGCACGTCGGCTGTGGATGCACCGAACCGGCCGACAAGATTGCGCACCGCCGAACCGTCGCCGGAAAAGGACCAGCCTGGGTCGCCAGGCGAATAACTGACCAGCGCGACCAGCAGCACCAACGCGAGCCCTGCAAGCACGATCGCCAGGCCTTCGCGCAACCCTCTGATGACGCCCTGCGTAAAGCGCGCCCCACCGGACATGGAGGAAGTCTGGCTCAAGTCGGGTTGATTCCTGGAAGCTGCATGGTGATTCCGCGCTGCAGTTTGCGGCGCCTGTCGGCACAATAGACGCAGTCGACAAACGGTCCAAACGACCTCGAGAAATTATACATGACGCAGACTATCCACAGCCGCCTGATCATCCTGGGGTCAGGCCCCGCCGGCTACAGCGCGGCTGTTTACGCCGCGCGCGCCAATCGCTCGCCACTGCTGGTTACAGGGCTTGAGCAGGGCGGCCAGCTGATGACGACGACGGAAGTCGACAACTGGCCCGGCGATGTGGAAGGCCTGCAGGGACCGGGCCTGATGGAGCGCATGCGGCGTCACGCCGAGCGCTTCAATACCCGGCTCGTGAACGACCACATCCACACGGCAAGACTTGGCGAACGGCCCTTTGTGCTGGACGGCGACTCAGCCACCTATACCTGCGATGCGCTGATCATTGCCACCGGCGCCGCCGCCAAGTACCTGGGCCTGCCTTCGGAAGAGACATTCAGGGGCAAGGGTGTCTCCGCCTGTGCGACCTGTGACGGCTTCTTCTTTCGCCAGCAGCGGGTGGCGGTAATCGGTGGCGGCAACACTGCCGTGGAAGAAGCGTTGTATCTCTCGAACATCGCGGCGCATGTCACGCTGGTGCATCGGCGCGACCGGCTGCGCAGCGAGAAGATCCTGCAGGACCGACTCATGGCGCGTGTTGCCGAAGGCAAGGTCAGCATTCGCTGGAACCATGCGGTCGACGAAATCGTGGGTGATGACAGCGGCGTGACGGGAGTGCGTATCAGCGCCACCGACGGCACCGGCACCACCACACTTCCGGTTACCGGTGTGTTCATTGCCATCGGCCACGCGCCCAACACGGGCCTGTTCGCGGGGCAGCTCGAAATGCGCGCCGGCTATCTGAAGGTGCACAGCGGGCTGGACGGCAATGCCACCGCTGCCAGCATTCCCGGCGTGTTTGCTGCCGGCGACGTTGCCGACTCGGTATACCGCCAGGCCGTTACCTCCGCCGGCTCCGGCTGCATGGCGGCGCTGGACGCGGACAAATATCTGGAGTCGCTCGAACACGTATAGCGAAATGCCCGAGGCGCGTGAAATCCCCTCTATCGACGCGTTGCCAGCAGCAGACTGGAACGCGCTGGACGGCACGCAATGCCCGTTCCTGCGGCATGAATTTCTCGCAGCACTGGAACATTGCGGCTGCGTCGGGCCTGGCAGCGGCTGGACTCCCGCCCATCTGGCATTGTTCGATGGAGGGCAACTGATTGCCGCAGCTCCCGCCTATCGCAAGAGCCACTCCTGGGGTGAGTTCGTCTTCGACTTTTCATGGGCGCAGGCGCATGAACGCAATGGCCTGCGCTATTACCCGAAGCTTGTCTGCGCGGTGCCGTTTTCACCCATCAACAGTGCACGCCTGCTGCTCGATCCATCGCGCCCGCCCGGGCCACTGCGCGAGCAACTGATCGAGGCCATGGGTGCGCGGTGCGCGCAGCAGGATCTGTCATCCGCACACGCCTTGTTCATTAGCGAAGCTGAGCGCGCCACCTTCGCCGAATGCAGCTGGTTGCTGCGCAGCGCCGTGCAGTTCCATTGGCACAATGCGGATTACGCGGATTTCGACACCTACCTGGGCACTTTTCGGGCCGAGAAGCGCAAGCAGATCCGGCGCGAACGGCGGCGTTGCACAGAGGACGGCGTACAGTTCATCACCGTACACGGCAGTGAGCTCAGCACGGAACAGTTGCATTTCGTCCATGACGTGCATGCCCGCACCTTCCGGCTGCATGGCCACGAGCCTTATCTCAACCTGGCTTTCTTCACCGAGATTGCGCGCTCGCTCGGGGATGCGCTGATGGTCAAGATCGCGCTGCGTGGCACGCAGCCTGTGGCAGCCGCCGTGTTTTTCGTGTCCAGCGAAGCGCTGTTCGGCCGTTACTGGGGGGCAACCGGCGACTTCCACAGCCTGCATTTCGAAGCCTGCTATCACCAGGGCATCGAATACTGCATCGAGCATGGCTTGAAGCGCTTCGAGCCCGGGACCCAGGGTGAACACAAGGTCGTGCGGGGTTTCGTACCCAGTCAAACCTGGTCGGCGCATTACATTTCCGACCCGCGCTTTCGCGAAGCCATTGCCGGCTTCCTGGTGCGCGAACAGTCGGCGGTGGAGGCCTATGCCGATGACATCGCTGCCCACACGCCGTTTCGCCGCACATGAAACGGATCAGTTGGCTGCATCCCAATGACCCACCGGACCGCTTTCCCCCGGTATCTCAGGCGCTGGACGATCCACCGGGTCTGCTGGCCGCGGGCGGCGACCTTTCCGCGGAACGACTGCAGGCCGCCTACCGGCAGGGGATTTTTCCCTGGAATTCGGCCGGTGAACCGGTGCTGTGGTGGACACCGGATCCGCGCGAAGTGCTGTTTCCTGACGAGTTGCATATTTCCCGCAGCCTGCGCCGCTGCATCAATCGCGGCGAATTCCGGGTTACCGAAAACCAGTGTTTCCCGGCAGTGATTGCCGCCTGCGCGCAGGCGCGGGGCCCTGCGGTGGGTACCTGGATCACGCCTGAGATGCTGGCTGCCTACTGCGAGCTGCATCAACGCGGCCTGGCATCAAGCATCGAAGTATGGAAGGACGATGAGCTTGCAGGCGGCCTGTATGGCATCAGGACCGGTCGGGTGTTTTGCGGCGAATCGATGTTCAGCCGCCGGGACAACGCTTCCAAGGTGGCACTGGCCTGGCTCGCGCAGCACTGCCACGCGCGCGGCATCACCCTCATCGACTGCCAGATGCCCTCCGCGCACCTGCGCAGCCTGGGAAGCCGCCCCCTGCCACGGCACGAATTTCTGGCCTACCTCGGGGATTAACACTGGCGTATTTGCTTTGACGGGCCGGTTTATGCAGAATTCGCGGCCTTTCCTCAAGGCTTGCCCGCAATACATGTCCAAAGACGACGCGATCCAGATGGAAGGCGAAGTGGCAGAAACCCTGCCGAACACGACGTTTCGCGTGAAACTGAAGAACGGCCACATAGTGACCGCCCATATCTCCGGCAAGATGCGCAAGAACTACATCCGCATTCTTACCGGCGACGCGGTCACCGTGGAAATGACGCCGTACGATCTGTCGAAGGGACGCATCGTTTACCGCGGGAAATAGCTTTCCTTCGAGGGCGCACCGCTGCCAGCGTCTGCCGCGGGAATTTTGACGCTACGCCGGCTGCGGCAATACCGGCCGGGCCAGCACGGCACTATCCAGCCGCAGCGACTTGCCGTCCTCCGCAACCGATACCGTGACCTGACCGCCGCCATCGGCGAGCTTGCCGAACAGCAATTCTTCGGCCAGTGGCCGCTTGATCTGTTCCTGGATGAGTCGCGCCATGGGCCGCGCACCCATGCGTGGATCGTAGCCGTTCTCGGCCAGCCAGCCACGCGCGGCGTCATTCACCGACAACTGCACGCCCTTCTGTTCCAGCTGCAATTCGACTTCGATCAGCAGTTTTTCCACCACGCGTTCGATGGTCAGCTTCGACAGCGGGCCGAACTGGATGATGGCGTCGAGACGGTTGCGGAATTCCGGCGTGAACAGCCGCTTGATGGCCTCCATGCCGTCGCTGGCGTTGTCTGCCTGTGTGAAGCCGATCGAGGCGCGACTCATGTCCTGCGCGCCGGCATTGGTGGTCAGCACGATGATGACATGCCGGAAGTCCGTCTTGCGGCCGTTGTTGTCCGTCAGCGCGCCATGATCCATCACCTGCAACAGCAGATTGAAGACATCGGGATGCGCCTTCTCGATTTCATCCAACAGCAGCACGCAATGCGGATGTTTGGCAACGGCCTCGGTAAGCAGACCACCCTGATCGAAGCCCACATAGCCCGGCGGCGCACCGATCAGGCGCGAGACCGTGTGCCGCTCCATGTATTCCGACATGTCGAAACGCAGGAACTCGACGCCCAGGGAGGTGGCGAGCTGCTTGGTTACTTCGGTCTTGCCCACCCCGGTGGGGCCGGCAAACAGGAAGCTGCCCACCGGCTTGGTCTTTTCGCCCAGCCCGGAGCGAGCCATCTTGATGGAAGCCGACAGGGCTTCGATAGCCTGGTCCTGGCCGAAGATGACCAGCTTCAGATTGCGCTCCAGATTACGCAGCACTTCGCGATCGGAAGTGGACACCGTCTTGGCGGGAATGCGCGCAATGCGCGCCACCACATCTTCGACCTGGCCCACATCCACCACGCCGCTGCGCTGGTCCGCCGGCTTGAGTCGCTGCCGCGAGCCGGCTTCGTCCACCACATCGATGGCTTTGTCGGGCATGTGGCGATCGTTGATATGTCGCGCTGCTAATTCGGCGGCTGCCTTGATCGCTTCGTCTGTATAGCGCACGCCATGGTGTTCTTCGTAGCGCGGCTTCAGGCCATGCAGGATCTCGATGGTTTCGGGCACCGTGGGCTCGATCACGTCGATCTTCTGGAAACGCCGCGACAGCGCGTGATCCTTTTCGAAGATGCCGCGGTATTCCTGGTAGGTGGTGGAGCCGATGCAGCGCAGCTCACCGCTGGTGAGTGCCGGCTTGATCAGGTTGGAGGCATCCATGACGCCGCCGGAGGTTGCGCCCGCGCCGATCAATGTATGGATCTCGTCGATGAACAGCACGGCGCCGGCCTGCTTGCGCAGCTCGGTCAGCACCGACTTCAGGCGCTTTTCGAAATCGCCACGGTATTTCGTACCGGCCAGCAGGCTGCCCATGTCGAGTGAGTAGATGACGCTGTCGGCCAGCGCTTCGGGCACCTTGCCCTCGACGATCAGCCGCGCCAGCCCCTCGACAATGGCAGTCTTGCCCACACCGGCTTCGCCCACGTATAGCGGATTGTTTTTGCGGCGCCGGCAGAGGATCTCGATGGTGCGTTCGATTTCGAGCTTGCGTCCCACGAGCGGATCGATGCGCCCGTCCTGAGCCATGCGGTTCAGGTTGACGGAGTATTTGTCGAGTGCACTGCCGCCTTCGGGTTCGCGTTCGCCTTCTGCAGCGCCTTCGTCGCGCGGGGTCTTTGCGTCCGGATTTCGCGGCAGGCCGTGCGAGATGTATTGGGTGACAAACAGGCGGGTGATTTCGTGTCGCGCCAGCAGGAAAACCGCATGGCTCTGCTTCTCGCTGAACACCGCCACCAGTACGTCGGCCGCGCTTACTTCACGGCGCCCGCCGGATTGCACCTGGAACACCGCGCGCTGCAGTACGCGCTGGAAGCCCAGCGTTGGCTGCACTTCGCGTTCGTCCTCGCCCTGCTTGATGCGCGGTGTGGTGTCTTCAATGTGCTGCTGCAGTTCTTCGGCCAGCCGCCGCAGATCGGCGCCGCCTGCCTTGAGGATTTCCCGGACCCTGGGGGTGTCGAGAATGGACAGCAGCAGGTGTTCCACGGTGAGGAATTCGTGGCGGGTCTCGCGCGCCTGCGCGAAGGCACCGTTGAGGCAGGTTTCAAGTTCAGCTGATAGCACGATCCACCTCCACCGCAAACTTCAGGCTTGTTCCAGCGTGCACATCAGCGGATGCTGGTTGTCACGCGAATAACTCAGTACCTGCGCCACCTTGGTCTCTGCAATCTCGTAGGTAAACACGCCGCAGACGCCCTTGCCCTTCACGTGTACCTCGAGCATTACCCGGGTCGCGGTGTCGCGATCCATGCGAAAGAACCTTTCCAGAACCTCCACCACGAATTCCATGGGGGTGTAGTCGTCGTTCAGCAGCACTACGCGGTACAGCGGCGGTTGCTTGACCTCGGGTGTAGCCTCCTCCACGACCAGCCCGGTTTGGCCTTCGCGCTGCTCTCGTCCATCCTGCCCACTCATTGTCTGCATTATGGGGTCGACTAAATGCGACACAAGTAGACACGGATTGTGAAATCTTTGCGAAGTCAAACAATTGCTTGAGAGCCATATCGTAAGCACAGCATAATACTTCGATAGTGGCTACCGTGGCTCAAGTGCTGCGATTCGACGGGGCGCTGGCCAGCCAGCTGAGCTCCCGTGCGCCGGGTTTGGTGGCCGGAGCCCTGGTGCTGGTGATCGCCTTTCGCGTCGCCCTGCTGGTGGCGCAAATGGCCGGCCCACCGGCGCCCCCTCTGAAGATCTCTGCGCCGCCTGCCCCGGTTGTCACCCGCAATGTCGTCGATGTGCCTTCTATCCTGCGGGCCAACCTGTTCGGTCAGAGCGCCCGGGTCGAGGGCGCCAGTGATGCGCCCGTGACCACCATGGCGCTTACACTGGCCGGTGTCACCGCCGCGACGGACCCGCCGGACCCGAAACGGGGTTCTGCCATGATCGGCACGAGCCCCATCGATGTCAGGGTGTACCACGTTGGCGCCTCCTTGCCAGGCGGAGCGCAGTTGCATTCGGTTTACAAGGACCGGGTGCTGCTGGACCGCAGCGGCAGCATCGAAGCGCTGCTGTTGCCGCCCCGCGCAGGCCTGCCGCCGCCACCACCGCCGCCGCCGCCCCTCACTGGCGCGGTGCCGGTGGGGCGTGTGCAGCAACTCATGCGCGAAAACCCGGGCATACTCAACCAGGTTCTTATACGCACGGCCGTAACCAGAGATGGCAAGCTCGTGGGCATGCGGGTGAATCCCGGACCCAACAGGCCGGCCTTTGACAAGCTGGGCCTGAAATCCGGGGATCTGATAACCGCCATCAACGGCCTGCAGCTCAACGACACGACCAAGGTGGAAGAGGTGTTCAACTCGCTGTCCAGCGCAGCGGAGGCGAACGTCTCTGTGGAGCGCAACGGCAACCGGCAGGAACTGCACTTGAATCTGGCGGAAATCGCCAACGAGGCAGAACGGCTGACGCAACAGGCGCCGGCACCTGGAAACCCGGGCCCGCCGCTCGGACCAGAAAGTACGAGGTAATCGATGAAACGTTCTACTCCAAGGGTGGCGCAGCTGTGTTTGCTGCTGCTGTGTTCGGCGTTGGTCGGCGCACAGACCACGACGCCGCGCTCCACCACGCAGAGATACACCATCGATTGGCGCAACGTGGACATCAACGAAGTTGCCGTAACAGTGGGCGAAGCCACGGGCATCACCTTCATTGTTGCGCCGGGAGTGTCCGCGCGCGTGACTGTGGTCAACCCGCAACCGATGACCGCGCAGCAACTTTATGCCTTGTTCCAGAATATCCTGGCAGTGCACGCCCTCGCCGCGGTGCGCACAGAAAATGGAGTGAAGATCCAGTCGGAGCAGGTCGCGCGCGTGACTGCCACCGAGCTGCCGGCAAGTCAGAACGGCAGCGGCGAAGAAATCGTCTGGGCGGTACTGGAAACCAAGAACATCAATGTCAATGGCATTTCCCAGGTTCTCCGGCAGATGCTTACTCCTAATTCAGGCCTGCTGAATAACGTGCCGGGCACGAACTCCATGATTGTCTCGGACCGTGCCAGCAATGTAATAAAGCTCAAGAAGATATTGGCCCAGGTCGATCAGGCCCCCAATTCCGACGTGCAGGTGATCCGGCTGGAAAACGCCATCGCGGCGGAAGTCGCCCGTTCGCTCGTTCCCCTGCTGACGGTTCAGGCCGCAGATGCGGCGGTCGGCGGCGTGGCGCCTCGTGTGTCGGCAGACGAACGCACCAACAGCATTTATATCATCGGCGACCCCTCGCAGCGGCTGCGCGCTTCCGCGCTGGTGGATTCGCTCGATGCGCCGGTTTCCAATTCCGGCGGCACGCGGGTGATCCCGTTGAAATATGCAGATGCGACAGACCTCGCTGCCACCCTGAAGGCACAGGTAACCGGGGTTACCGCTGCGGCGAGCGGGCCCACAGGGGCAGCTGGAGCGGCGTCTTCGGTGGCAGCGGTTGCAGACAAGAATGTGGTGATCCAGGCGCACAAGGAGTCCAATTCGCTCCTCATCACTGCACCCCCGCGGACCATGACTGCTCTGCAGGAAATCATCAATGCGCTCGACATCACCCAGCCGCAGGTGCATATCGAAGCCATCGTCGCGGAGATTACCGATCGCAAGGCCGCCGACCTCGGCGTCAACTGGGCCGTATTCTCCAATGAAGAAAACACGAACGTGCCGCTCATGAGCTTTATTCAGCCTGTCAATGGCGGAACCATTGCCAATCTTGCCGCCACCGTCCTCGACCCCGCAGCCGCCATAGCCGCGGGCGGCCTTCCGCAAGGAGCCACGTTCGGCATTGGCCGGATCAGCGACACTGGCATCAGCTTCGCTGCCATGTTGAGCGCGATACGGACAGATGGAAATTCCAACATCATCTCCCTGCCGAATGTGACCGCAAAGAACAACAAGGAAGCGGAGATGAAATCGGGCCAGAAGGTTCCATTCGTCACCAGCCGGTTATCCAACATAGGCAATGGCGGCAATGGTGGCAATAACCTGGGCAACCCGCTCACCAACGTGGAGCGCTCGGATGTGGGCACGACCTTGAAAGTGACGCCACAGATCATCTTCGGCACCGATGAAGTGATCCTGAAGATCGATCTGACCAGTTCCGCACTGGCGGGGACTACCGGCGATGCCGGGAGTCTAATCACCAACGAACGATCCGTGAAGACCGAAGTCCAGGTGAACTCCGGCCAGACCATCGTGATTGGCGGCATGATCTCGAACGACAGCAACAGTTCGGAGAGCCGCGTGCCAGGCCTGGGTCGAATTCCGCTGCTAGGCGAGCTCTTCAGGGTCCGCAGTGGCAAGCGCGAAAAAAGGAACCTGATGATCTTCATCCAGCCCAGGATATTGCGTGACGCCAGGCAGGCCAGTATCGAAACCAGCGGCAGGTACAACCAGATCCGTAATCTGCAGCTGCTGCAGAAAAATCAAAAGGAGATCATGCCGCTGCTGCCGTTTGATACGCCTCCCGAGCTGCCGGGGCTGGTTGCAGATCCGGCACCTGCGGGGGCGCCCGCAAAGCCGTGAACGCAGGTGTAATCACGCTGAACTCTGCTTCCCGCACTCTGCCATTTGCGTTCGCAAAGCGTCATGGCCTGGTGCTGCGCGAAGTAGTCGAAGGGGTGGCGATGTGTGCGTTGCGCCGGGATGCCGCCGCCAGCGCCGTGGCCGAAGCGCGCCGCATGCTGCGCATACCGCTGCAGCTCGAACGCGTTGCTGACGACGAGTTCGACCGGCTGCTGCGGGTTACGTATGAGGGGGGCGGCGCGTCACTGGAAATGGTCAGCGGCATTGAGGGCGACACGGATCTGGCCTATCTGGCGCAGGATCTGCCCGAACAGGCAGACCTTTTGGAAAGCGACGACGACGCGCCGATCATCCGCCTGATCAACGCGGTGCTGGGACAGGCCGTACGCGAGAATGCCTCCGACATCCATGTGGAGCCCTTCGAGAACCGACTCGTCGTGCGTTTTAGGGTGGACGGCATCCTGCGCGAAGTGGTGCAGACCAAGCGCGCGGTGGCGACACTGGTGGTGTCGCGCATCAAGGTCATGTCGAAACTCGACATTGCCGAGAAACGCCTGCCGCAGGATGGTCGCATCAGCCTGCGTATTGCCGGCCGTGCGGTGGACATTCGTGTGTCCACCATTCCGTCGGGGCACGGTGAGCGCGTGGTGCTGCGTATCCTCGACAAGCAGGCCGGCAGGCTGGACCTTGAAAACCTGGGGATGGACGCACGCACCCGCGATTCGATCGACGAATTGATCCACAAACCGCACGGCATTCTGCTGGTCACCGGCCCAACGGGCTCGGGCAAGACCACCTCGCTTTACGCTGCGCTTGAGCGGCTGAACGACAACAGCCGCAACATCATGACCGTCGAGGATCCGATCGAGTACTACATCGATGGCATTGGCCAGACCCAGGTCAACACGAAGGTGGAGATGACCTTTGCGCGCGGCCTGCGCGCCATCCTGCGCCAGGATCCGGATGTGGTGATGGTCGGCGAAATTCGTGATCTGGAAACCGCGCAGATCGCCGTGCAGGCGAGCCTGACTGGGCATCTGGTGCTTTCGACGCTGCACACGAACACGGCCGTGGGCGCCATCACGCGGCTGCGCGACATGGGTATCGAGCCTTTCCTGCTGTCTTCGAGCCTGATCGGCGTTGTGGCACAGCGGCTGGTACGCGTGCTGAACCCTGCCACACGCATCGCCGCGCCAGCCAGC
The DNA here is from genome assembly GCA_039917615.1 of Steroidobacteraceae bacterium. Taxonomy (GTDB): domain Bacteria; phylum Pseudomonadota; class Gammaproteobacteria; order Steroidobacterales; family Steroidobacteraceae; genus ZC4RG30. Next base: position 24,545 of record JBDSJD010000030.1, on the reverse strand, counting down.
GAATACGAACGCCGGCTGCTGAACGTGCCGCCGGGCGATCCTGTGCCAACGATCTTTCGCCCCGGTCGCGATGCCGGCAATGGCTACCGCGGCCGCATGGGTATCTATGAGCTCGTCGTGGTGGACGACCAGCTGCGCACGATGATTCACGACGGCGCCGCCGAACATGATATGGAACGCTACGCACGCACGCTGACCCCATCGATCCGTGATGACGGCCGCGCCAAGATCCTGGGTGGCGACACCACTGTCGAAGAAGTGCTGCGCGTGACGCGCGAAGATTAGAGTCCATGGCTGCCTTCGAATACACCGCGCTGGATGCCAGCGGCAAGGAAGTTCGCGGTGTGCTGGAAGGCGACACACCCAAACATGTGCGGCAGCAGTTGCGCGAGCAGCAACTGCTGCCGGTTACCGTCACCGAAATTGCCGAGCAGGAAACCCGCCGCAGCACTACGTTCTCGATCGGGGGCGGCGTCTCTGCCACTGAACTGGCGCTGCTGACGCGTCAGCTGGCCACGCTGTCGCGCGCTGGACTGCCGCTGGAAGAGGCGCTGCTGGCTGTGTCCCAACAAAGCGAAAAGGTCAGGGTGCAGCGGATATTGCTCGGCGTACGGGCCAAGGTAATGGAAGGCCATCCGCTGGCGGCCGGCCTCGGGGATTTTCCCAAGGTATTTCCGGAGATCTATCGGGCGACTGTGTCGGCCGGCGAGCAGGCTGGGCATCTGGACGATGTGCTGGAACGGATGGCCGACTACACCGAGAACCGCGAGGTGCTGCGGCAGAAAGTCATGGGCGCCATGCTGTACCCCATTGCGCTGACGGTGATGTGTTTCATCATCGTGTCGATCCTGCTCGTGTATGTGGTCCCAAAAGTTGTGGCTGTGTTCGACAGCTACCGGGCTGCACTGCCGCTCTCCACGCGCGTGCTGATCGCGGTCAGCGACTTCATGCGTGAATGGGGCGTGTGGGCGCTGGTTGGGGTGGTTGTGCTGGGCTGGCTGGCCACACAGCGCCTGAAAAACCCGGCCGTGCGCAGCCGGTTTGGCCGGTTTCAGTTGCGAGTTCCCATTGTCGGCCGCATCGTGCGCGGGTTCAATACGGCGCGCTTCACCCGCACCTTGAGCATCCTGACCGGCAGCTCGGTGCCCGTGCTGGAAGCGCTGCGCATCGCCGGAGAAGTGATCACCAACCTGCCCATGCGTGAAGCCGTTGCCACGGCAACCCTGCGCGTGCGGGAAGGGGCGCCGATCGGCCGCTCGCTGGCCGTGAGCAAGCTTTTCCCCCCGATGACCATCCACCTGATATCGAGCGGCGAATCCAGCGGTGAGCTGGACACCATGCTCGAGCGGGCCGCGCTGAGCCAGGAGCGGGAGCTGGACGGCCTCATTACCGCACTGATGAGCCTGCTGGGCCCCCTGCTGATCGTCATCATGGGTATTTTCGTGGTCAGTATCGTTTTTGCGATGCTGTTACCAATTTTCCAGATGAATGATCTGATCCGCTGAGGTATATATTCCGCCTGCCGATAATTCGGCCGACAGTTGCTGAACAACCGTGTGGTTATCCTTCATGAGCGGACGGTCATGATCGAGAAACAGGAAGCTGAAGAATTCGACGAAGCGGACGCCGATGCCCTGGAAAATGATGAGGGCGATTCGGTGGACCTTGCACGCCTGACCAAGGAGCTGGATCAGGCCCGCAAGCGCGGCGCAAAACAGGGCGTCCCCGCCTGGCGCAAGCTGGAGCTGCTGGCCGAGCAGCGGCGCACGCGCGAACTCACGATGGACTTCGACGACTACGACCTCGACGAACCCCGCTCCACCCGACACTCTGCGGGTTAGACACAAGCGTCCAGACCAGGACGCGGCGCGATTCTAGTGAAATTCATGGATGCCGAATTGCAATGCGCCGACCAGTGCCGAGCGGTCGATCAGGTCGCGCGCGATCACATGTGTTACGCCGGCTTCGCGCTGCAGTTCGCCCCGCACTTCCATGAGTCGCGCACCCACCAGCACCTGGTTGCGTAGCTTGCCCAGACGCCGCCACACCACCACGTTGACCTGACCGGATTCATCCTCAAGCGTCACGAAGGTCACGCCGCTGGCGGTCTGTGGCCGCTGTCTGGTTGTAACCAGCCCCGCCACCCGCACCTGGGCGCCGCTGCAATGATCCTGCAGCTGCACGGCAGTCAGCACCTGCGCGGCGTCAAGCTGCTCGCGCAGCAGCGCCAGTGGATGCCTGCCGAGGGTGAAGCCCAAAGCGAGATAATCCGCAACGATGTCCTCGCCTTCGGTGGGCTGGCGCAGCAGCGGTTGCGCCCCTTCGTGCACGGCATCCGGAGCTGCCGGCAGCGGCGGCAGATAGCCGGCCACGCGCCAGCGGGCCAGGTGCCGGTGCGCATCGAAACCTGCCAGCGCGCCGGCCGCAGCCAGCGCCGTAAGATCATGGCGCGTCAGCTGCGCGCGGTCGCCCAGATCCCCGACGCTGCCGAAGGGTGCCGCGGAGCGTGCAGCCACGATGCGCTCGCGCGCGGCCTGACCCAGTGAATGCACACAGCGCAGGCCCAGTCTCAGACAAGGCTCACCTGCCCCGCCCGGCTCCAGCGTGCAATCGATGTCGCTCACCCGCACATCCACCGGGCGCAGTTCTACTCCATGCGTGCGCGCATCACGCAGCAGCTGCGCCGGCTGATAGAACCCCATCGGCTGACTGTTGATGAGGGCTGCGGTGAAGGCCGCGGGATGATGGCACTTGAGCCATGCAGACACATAGGCCAGCAAGGCGAAGCTCGCGGCATGCGCCTCGGGAAAGCCGTAATCGGAGAAACCGCGGATCTGCGCCATGATGGCCCGGGCGAAAGTTTCGTCATAGCCTTTCTCGTGCATGCCCGCCAGCAGCTTGTGCTCAAAGCGTTCCATGCCGCCGCGCCGTTTCCAGGCTGCCATCGAGCGGCGCAGCTGGTCGGCTTCACCGGGAGTGAACCCCGCCGCCACGATCGCCAGCTGCATCACCTGCTCCTGGAAGATCGGCACGCCGCAGGTGCGCTCGAGCACGGGGCGCAGATCTTCTTTTGGATAGCTGACTGGGTCGATGCCACTGCGGCGGCGCAGATAGGGATGCACCATGTCGCCCTGGATCGGTCCCGGACGCACGATGGCCACCTCGATCACCAGATCGTAGTACTTGCGCGGCTGCAGGCGCGGCAGCATCGACATCTGCGCACGGGATTCGATCTGAAACACGCCGATGGTGTCGGCACGGCAGATCATGTCGTACACCGCCACATCTTCCTGGGGGATGGTGGCGAGCGCCAATGGCGTGCCACCGTGGAAGTCTGCGATCAGGCTGAAGCATTTGCGGATGGCCGTGAGCATGCCAAGCGCCAGCACATCCACCTTGAGCAGCTTCAGGTCTTCCAGATCATCTTTGTCCCACTGGATCACCGTGCGGTCAGGCATGGTGGCGTTTTCCACCGGCACGAGCTCAGACAGCGGGCCCTCGGAGATCACGAAACCGCCCACATGCTGCGACAGATGGCGCGGGAAATTGATCATGGCGGCGGCCAGCCGTAGCAGCAGCGCCACGGCTGGCGCGTCGATATCGACCCCTGCCACGCGCAGTTTCGCGGCATCGACGTGATGGCCGTGCCAGCCGCGCAGACCGCGCGCCAGCGCACGGGCTGTGTGGTCGTCGATGTCAAGCACGCGCACCAGATCGCGGACCGCGCTGCGCGCGCTGTAGGTGACTACCGTGGCCGCAAGCGCGGCGCGCTCGCGGCCATACTTCGAGTAGATGTGCTGGATCACTTCCTCACGCCGCTCGTGTTCGAAATCGACGTCGATGTCCGGCGGTTCGTTGCGTTCTTTCGAGATGAAACGTTCGAACAGCATGGTGAGCTGCTCTGGACCCACCGCCGTCACATCCAGGCAATAACAGACGATGGAGTTGGCTGCCGAGCCGCGGCCCTGGCACAGGATGCCCTGGTCGCGCGCGAACTTGACGATGTCGTACACCGTCAGGAAAAACGGTTCGTAGTGCAGCTCGCTGATGATGGCGAGCTCGCGGTCGATGAGTGCCTGCTCCGCAGCCGGCACGCCCTGCGGCCAGCGCCGGGCTGCACCCTCGCGCGTGAGCCGGCGCAGGTAACTGGCCGGCGTTTCGTCCACCGGCACGATTTCGCGCGGATACTGGTAGCGCAGTTCGTCGAGCGAGAAATGGCAGCGCGCCGCGATGGCCACACTTTCATCGAGCAGCGCGCGCGGATAGAGCCGCGCGAGTTCTTCACGCGCGCGCAGATGCCGTTCGCCGTTCGCAAACAGGCGTTGCCCGGCCTCGCGCAGCGTGACCCGATGGCGGATTGCGGTGAGGGTGTCTTGCAGGGGCCGGCGTGAGGCTTCGTGCATATGTACATCGCCGCAGGCGACGCAGCTGATGCCGAGGTAGCTTGCAAGTTCGAGCGAGGTGCGCAACTGCGCGGCATCATGGCCATTGCGCAGCAGGCTTACGCCCAGCCACAGCGCGCTGGCGTAGTGCTCCGCCAGCCAATGCCCCTGCGGACTTGCGGCGTGCCATGTTGCCGGCTCCGGGCGCCAGATCAGCAGGCAGTCCGGCGCAGGCATCTGTGTGACAGCAGGAGTCTGTGCCGTGACAGCAGGAATGCAGGCCAGCAGATCCGCGCGCGCGAGGCGGTAGGTGCCTTTTGGCGCCGCGCGTCGGCCCCGGGTGATGAGCTGGCAGATCTGCGCATAACCGCGCCGCGTGGCGGCCAGCGCCACGAACTTCAGGCCGCAGTCGAGCGTGAACTCCGCGCCCACGATCAAGTGAAGCCCGGTGTCCTTCGCTTGCATATGCGCGCGCACCACGCCCGCCATAGAGCACTCGTCGGTAAGTGCCAGTGCGCGATAACCCAATTCACTGGCGCGGCCGATCAGCTCAGCCGGATGCGAGGCACCACGCAGGAAGCTGAAGTTGCTTAATGCGTGCAGCTCGGCGTAGTCAGGCAAAACAGCCATGCACGAACCAGCGCCGCGGCGCACCGCATTCGCGGAAGATCCACCACTGCGCTCCATCGGCGGCGCGCGCGATGTAGTAATCACGCGCCACATCGCCACCATCCCACCAGCCGGACTCGATGCGTTCCGGGCCACTGACAAGTTCGAGCTCACGCCCTGCATGCAACAGCTGGCGCACGCGACCGGCCACATCGCACACGGCATCGATGGGCAGCGGCTGGGCCAGCATGCCCAACGGACGGCGCGGGGCGGCAGCATCCGGCGCCACCGTGGTGCTAACCGCTGCAGTGGGTGCCGGACGAAACCACTGCCGCTCCGGTCGATGCTCGTCGACAGCAGCCAGGCCATAAACGGCGCGCTCACCGAGCCGGGCCATCAGCGTCTGCAGGAACTCCGGCGCCTGCGCCGCGATTGCCGACGCGCCATGCTCGCCGGGCGTCCACAGGTCGTTGCTGGCAGCGACAAAACGGCGTGGCCGGCCCGCGGTGAGCGTCATGCGCCGCACTGCCTCCGGCAGCAGCAGAGCCTCGAGCCGGGCCGCCAGCAACGCGGTGAAACGCGCGGCGCGGTATTCGGGCGCGACACAGCGCAGCAGGCAGACCTGCGGTGCGGCGTGGCGGTAATGCAGCGTCAGGCGCAGCGCCATGATGCCGCGCTGCCGGTCGCGCAGGAATTCCTCAAGCCGGGTGAGTGCCGGCGTCAACGCCAGCAGCAGCCGTTCGCGATCAACGGTTTCATGATCGGGATTGACCTGTTCAACAAAACGCTCGACTACGGCAATGGCGACGCGGGGATCCGGCCGCAGGCCGGTAAGCCGGTCGAGTTGCCACAGACGCTTAGGGCCGATGCGCCGCGCGAGTCCGGCCCGCGGCAGACGCAGCAGCTCACCAAGAGTGGTAACGCCCATGCTGGCAAGGCATGCGAGCTCTTCTTCGGGCCAATGCAGATGCGACAACGACAGCGGCGCAAGTCGCCCCGCCAACCGCGCCTGACTGGCGATGCAGCAGTTGCGCCCCGCACGTGCCAGCAGCACCGCCGCCAGCGGCGTGGGCGCCATCGCCAACTGCAGCGGCCGCGGAAATGCCGCGCGCAGAGCTGCCAGCAGCGCCGGCATCCCACCAAACAGACGCTGGCTGCCGGCAAGTTCGAGCAGCACCGCATCGGGAATTTCAACCACCACACGCGGTGTGAACGCCTGCGCGCGTTTGACAAGCACGGCCAGTGCCGGTGGCAAGGCTTCGCTTGCGGCTTTGTCTGCTGCGTGCGATTGGTTTAAGCGCACGGCAGCCCAGAGTTCACGCGCCACCGGCAACGTGGGTTCAGCCCCCTGCGCTTCGCGCACCCGCACGGGCACTGCTGCGGCCGGCTGCAGCGGCGGATGCAGATCGAGTGAATGTTGCTGACCCCTGCTCATGGCAATGCCAGTTCGATGACACGCGGCGACAGACCGCGCCCCTTGAGCAGTTGCAGACGCAGATGGGTGGCCGTGCGATTGAGCGCAATGCGCAGCACCGCAGCGCTGTGCTCCCGGCTTGCGCGCAGGGGCCGGATCAGCACGCCGAGCGAAGCACCCCGTTCGGCGGCCAGGGCCAGACGCCGCAGTTCGGTCATGCTGGCGTGATGCGGCCAGGCGAAACCGATGCCGCAGGCACCTGAGAGCAGACTTTGTTCCAGCGCCCACAATGGCTGTGGCGCATGCACGATCAGCAGCCGGTCGAGTCGCGCTCCGCGCGCACTCCAGGCTGGCGCGAAAGGTTCGAAGGGTGGTGCGACGAAGGCACACCAGCGGGCGGTTTCAGACCGCGTGAGTTGCGTGACCAGCGGTGCCCACAACGCCAGCTCGCCACAACCACTGCCGGCAGTGAGTATTTCCACCAGACCGCGCCGGGGCCAACCGCCGCCGGGCAACGCCGCATCCAGCTGCGCGAAACCGGTGGAAAAACCTGCGAGCACCGCAGCGCCCCGCCCTCGCCAGAGAGACGGATGCTGCAGCAAGGTTTCAAGCTGCGAGTGGTTGGCGAGCTCAGGCATGCGGTCATCTCATGGGTTGACGGATGACCGCCGTCCACCTTAAAGCCCCATGCCCTTGCCGCGACGGATGACACCCACCACCACGCCTTCGATCAGCAGCGATTGCTGCTTGAGATCGACCTTGATGGGTTCGAAGTCTTCGTTCTCGGGCAGCAGCCAGACCACCGCGCCTTCCTGGCGATAACGCTTGACCGTCACCTCGTTCTCGAGCCGCGCGACGATGATCTGCCGGTTGCGCACATTCGGAGTGCGATGCACGGCGACCAGATCGCCATCGAGAATGCCGGCGTCTTTCATGCTCATGCCCACCACCTTCAGCAGGTAATGCGGCCGCACGTTGAACACGGAAGGATCGATGGAAAGATGATCTTCGATGTTTTCTTCTGCCAGGATGGGACTGCCGGCGGCCACCCGGCCGATGAGCGGCAGCCCCGGTTGCTCGCGCAGGGAATCCTTCAGCTGGATGCCGCGAGAAGCGCCGGGCAGCAACGTGATGACACCCTTGCGCGCCAGCGTGCGCAGATGCTCTTCGGCGGCGTTGGGAGAGCGGAAACCCAGTTCATCGGCGATTTCCTTGCGGGTGGGAGGCATGCCGGTTTCCTGCAGCGTGCGCTGGATCAGCCGCAGAATCTCGGTTTGGCGGGGCGTGAGATCGGTGTCGGGCATGCTTTGGCTTTCCGTGGCTGTTATTCCATACAGTGCACTGTGATTATATACAGCTCCACGCCCGGATTTGCAAATCGTCTGTGGAAGAGAGGCTTTCACTTAGCCCTGTCGGTGGCGTTGCATCGCTGCAGGAGCTGCCGCTCACCTATATCCAAAACTCGATGGGATGTGTGGGGTGTGCAATGAATCGCGAGATCGCTGCAGAAGTCGTTATCGATACGACCAACCGTTATGCCGCGTGATATCCGCTGCAGCTTGCTGGCATTTGCAGCTTGTCCTCGCGCATTGCATACCGGATGCAATGCAGATCACAGCAGCGCAAAAGCCCTGTATTCATGCAGTAGTGGAACGCACTTCAATGTTGGTGTCAGCGGTTTGCCTGATGCAACTGTGCTGCCTGCAGATGGATTGATTCCCGCAAGCATTCATTTCAACCCTATATTTCCCGAGAATGTAAGCTGTCTCCTACACCCGACAACTACAAGAAAGCGGTTGCTGACGCAGGATGATTATGATCAAGTTAGGCACCCGCAATAATCAGGCATCAATTGATTGAGGCGTGTTGCGGCTTATTTGGCCAGTTCGCTGGTGGATAGTTACTCCACAGACTTTGTGAAGGGGATTTAAAAATGAAGAACATTCTTGGAATCAAGATTGCCGCGTTGGCTGCTGCTGCAGCTCTGGGTGGCTGCGTAGACCTCAAACCGCTGAAGGCTGACATCGATAGCCTGAAGACCCAGGTTGGCACGCTGTCGTCAGATGTAGCTGCAATGAAGGCCGACAGGACCACCATGGATGCCGCTACGGCTGCCGGAACTGCTGCCCGGAACGCCTCGACCCAGGCTGCTTCTGCCTCTACTGCCGCTGCTGCGGCGTCGACGAAGGCTGATCAGGCACTGGCTGCGGCGAACAAGGCGCAGGCTGATGCTGCGACTGCCCAGGCTGGCGTCAATGATCTGAATGAGAAGGTCAACCGGATCTTCACGCGTTCGGTATCGAAGTAGGCACAGGCCTCTCTTGAAACGAAAACGCCGCGCATTGCGCGGCGTTTTCGTTAGTACGCTCACCTGCGTTACATACGCACCAGTGCGGCTACGAACAAGCCACTGCGTTACATACGCACGAGTGCGGCTCCCCAGGTAAAGCCGCCACCGAAGGCTTCGAGCAGAATCAGGTCGCCTGGTTTGATACGGCCATCGCGCACACCCACATCAAGCGCCAACGGCACCGACGCGGCAGAAGTGTTGCCGTGATCCTGCACGGTGACAATCACCCGCTCCATCGGCAGATCCAGCTTCTTCGCTACTGCCTGAATGATGCGGATATTGGCTTGGTGGGGCACCAGCCAGTTGATCGCAGACTTTGCCAGGCCGTTCTTCGCGAGCACCTCATCCACCGAGTTGCCCAGCATGGTCACGGCCACCTTGAAAGTCTCACGACCGGCCATCCGGATGACAGCGCGGTTGCCGGACTCCGGCGGATAGCCGCTTGAGACACCACCAGTGCAATAGAGCAGATCCTTGTAGCTGCCATCCGCGTGCAGATGCGTGGACAGGATGCCTGCTTCTTCCGAAGCGGCGAGCACCACAGCGCCCGCGCCGTCGGCAAACAGGATCGCAGTCGTGCGATCCGCAAAATCCGTGATGCGGGAAAGCGTTTCAGCACCAACGACCAGCGCCCGCTTCGCTTCGCCAGCACGCACGAACTTTTCTGCGATGGACAAGGCGTAGATAAAGCCGCTGCAGGCGGCCTCGACGCTGAACGCAGGCACACCGAGACAGCCCAGGCGTGCCTGCAGCAACGTACCGCAATTGGGAAACACCAGATCCGGGGTCGCTGTAGCAAAAACGATCAGGTCGATGTCGCCGGGTGCGATGCCAGCGGCTTCGATGGCACGCCTGGCGGCATGCTCGGCCATGTCGACAGTGGTCTGGCCCTCGGCAGCGTAGTGACGCTGCTCGATGCCGGTGCGGCTGCGGATCCACTCGTCAGTGGTATCCATGATCTTCTCGAGCTCGGTGTTGTGGACAACACGCTCGGGAAGATACGAACCGGTGCCGATGATTCGGGCTTTCATCAATGGGCCGGGGCCGCACGTGGAACGCGCAGCCGGTTACGGCACAAAGGTTTCAGTCCTGGTCGGCGACGTCGGCGCGCGGTTCGATCACGCGCTTGCCACGATAAAAACCATCTGGCGTGATGCGATGCCGCAGGTGTGTTTCACCGGACTGCGGATCGATCGACAGGGCGGGCGCTGCAAGCCCATCGTGTGAGCGGTGCATTCCGCGCTTGGAGGGAGTCTTGCGACTCTTTTGAACTGGCATTTCGCTTTATCTCCGTAAATCACTGCTTCGATCGACCCGGCTTCAGCAACGCGCCCAGGTCGGCGAACGGTCGCTGCGTCGGTTCTGCAAAACTCTCCGTCGCCCGCCTGCCCTGCTGCGGCGGGCATAGCCCTTCAGGGTGTCGCGGTGCTGCCGGCAATGCCAGCAGCAATTCTTCTTCCACCAGATCCGCAAGACGCATCCTGCCCTCCGGTGCGAGAGCTGTTTCCAGCTCAGGCGGAACCGCCGCAGCATCCGCGTCGGACCCCACCAGCGCAACCCGCGACTGGCTTTCGACCGGCAGCTGCATCGGCTCAAGGCAACGCTGGCAACGCACTTCAAGCGCGGCAACCAGCTCGACATCGGCCACGATACGCCCCTGCTCCATGGCCAGCGCAACCGAACCGGTCACCACACCCTCACGGCTGAGCAACTGCGGCGCGATGCGTTCGAGTCGATTGACCGGCACCGCCAGCGTAACCGTCCGCGCCTCTTCGGCGAGAACCGCGACATTGCACAGTTTCAAGCCGTCTTCAGGCATGGGGCGCGTATCATAGGTATGCACCCGATGGGGTGCAAGTCCTTGTTTACTCTGGAACATGACAGCTACACCTGCCATCCTGCTGGCATCCACATCCCCGCATCGACGGGCTTTGCTGACGCGCCTCGGGCTGCCATTCGACTGCCTGGCGCCCGGCGTGTCCGAAAACGAGCTCCAGGGAGAACTCCCCAGCGCGCGCGCTGCACGTCTGGCGCTTGCCAAGGCCCGGTCTGTGGCAACGGCCCATCCGGCAGCCATCGTCATCGGCAGTGACCAGGTGGCAAGCCTTGCAGGCCCGGCCGATCCGGTGCTGCTGCACAAGCCCGGCGACCGCAGCACCTGCCATGCGCAGCTGCGCGCGATGTCGGGTCGCAGCGTCCGCTTTGATACCGCCGTGGCCGTCATCCGCGGCGCTACCGAACTCACTCATACCGACCTCACGCAGGTGCACTTTCGCCATCTGGATGATGCAGCGATCGAATCCTATATGGATCGCGAGCCGTCGTTCGATTGCACCGGCGGCTTCAGGTGCGAGGGTCTCGGCGTGTCCTTGTTCGAATCGATCGAGACGCGCGACCCGACGGCGCTGATCGGCCTGCCGCTGATCTGGGTTTGCGCGGCGCTGCGCCGCCTGGGCGTTTCGCCCTGAGCGCCCGCGATTTCGCCCTTACCGCCGCAGGAGGTCTTGCCCCGGCTGCAGGGGATTTCTTCCGGATGATGCGCGCAGTGGCAATGCCTGGTTTGGCGACACCGGCTGGCTTCACGTTGTCAGCATTGCCAGCCAACGCATCGATTACTGCATGCAGCTCTGGTGGCAGCGGCGCGCTGACACTGATCGGCACTTTGCGATCGGGGTCTTCAAAACTGATGCTATGGGCGTGCAGGAACAGGCGATTGAGTCCGAAGGCGCGCAGCTGTTTGTTGTAGTCGGGATCACCATATTTCTCATCGCCGGCCACCGGGTGCCCGGCATAGGCCGCGTGCACGCGGATCTGGTGCGTACGCCCGGTGATCAACTGCACTTCCAGCAGCGTGGCAAGGCTGCCAAAGAATTGCACCACGCGAAACTCGCTGGCTGCCTCCTTGCCGCTGGCATCGACTTTTACCGTGCGTTCGCCGCCGACGCGTGTGTCCGTGCGCAAGGGTGCATCGATGCGTTTTCTGCCAAGTTCCCATTTGCCGCGCACCAGCACCAGGTAGCGTTTGTCGAAGGCATCGTCCTCGCGCAGCATCGCGTGCAGGCTGCGCAGCGTGGACATCTTGCGCGCCACCAGCAGACAGCCGCTGGTGTCGCGATCCAGCCGGTGCACCAGTTCCAGCGTTTCATCCGGACGCGCGGCACGCAGCGCCTCGATCACGCCTGCACTGACGCCGCTGCCGCCATGCACGGCAACGCCGGAGGGCTTGTTGATCACGAGCAGGCGCTCATCTTCATGAATGATCGTGCGGCCAAGTTGCTCACCCAGGCGCGAAGCACCCTTTGGCGGTGCAGCAGGAACCACTGGCGCTGCCAGCAACACCGGTGGCACACGCAGCACGTCGCGCTCGGCCACGCGCATCTCACCGCTGACGCGCTTGCCGTTCAGGCGCACCTCACCCTTGCGCAGCAGCCGGAACAGCCGGGTTCGCGGCACACCGGGCAAGAGCCGCGCCAACACCTTGTCCACGCGCTGGCCGGCGTCTTCGCTTCCCATCACTTCGTTGCGCAGCGCGGTTTTTTCCGCCGCCGCGCCCTCGCGCCCGGGGGAGGGGTTTTTGGCTGTATCCACAGGTATATCGCCGCCCAAGACCGCCATCTGGATGTAAGACCTTGTTTTAAAAGCAGCTGTGAGTATACTCGCCGCCACGTGCCCCCACCGGGACGGCTGTTTGTCCCGCAAGGACATCACCCCAACGAGCGGCACGGAACATTGCGGCGTAAGGCGTCGCATCATCAGTTGATCCGGTCAAACGGATCATCGTGTGGCAGGCCAAAGGTTCTTTTGGCTCCCGTCTCCTCCGGCTTTTTCAAGCCGCATGACGGTGAGCTTATCCCCACTGGTCGGCAGCAGTTACGGATTGCGGCGCGTTCGTGTCAGAGACGAAGGCGACAGGTTCATTCATAAAGTGCACGTAACAACTCGCACCTTTCTGACCAGCTTGCTGGCCCAGCTAGAAGCGTTCTTCTGCCTCCCCCGTTTGGATTTCGCGCCCGCGTTCGCGCGCGCAACCTCCTCTGTGCCCGTCACTCAATATCTCTTGAGTGAAATTCATGAAACGAATGCTCGTCAACGCAACTCAGCAGGAAGAGTTGCGCGTTGCCATGGTCGACGGTCAGAAACTGTACGACCTCAGCATCGATATCCCATCCCGCGAACAGAAGAAAGCCAACGTCTATAAAGCCCGGATCGCCCGCATCGAGCCTTCGCTCGAAGCGGTATTCGTCGATTACGGCTCCGAGCGCCACGGCTTCCTTCCCGTAAAGGAAATCTCCCGCGAATTCTTCCGCGACGGTCAGCCGCAGGGCAACCGTGGCATCCGCGAAGTGCTGTCCGAGGGACAGGAGATCGTCGTACAGGTCGAGAAAGAAGAGCGCGGCAACAAAGGCGCGGCTCTCACCACTTTCATAAGCCTGGCCGGCCGCTTCCTGGTGCTGATGCCGAACAACCCGCGAGCTGGCGGCGTATCGCGTCGCATCGAGGGGGAGGATCGCGACCAGTTGCGCGATGCCATGGATCAGCTGGTGATTCCCGACGGCATGGGCGCGATCATCCGCACCGCCGGCGTGGGTCGCTCGGTCGAGGAACTGCAATGGGACCTCGACAACCTGAAGACGCAGTGGGATGCCATTGCAGAAGGCATCAAGTCGCGGCCAGCTCCGTTCCTGGTCTATCAGGAAAGCGATGCGGTCACGCGCGCCCTGCGCGACTACCTCTCCGATGACATTGGCGAGATCCAGGTGGATGACGCCAGCGCATACGAGAAGGCGCAGGAATACATGCAGCGGTTCATGCCGCCCGAAGCGCAGCGCCGCCTGAAGTTCTACCAGGACGACGTGCCGCTGTTCATGCGCTTCCAGATCGAGAACCAGATCGAGTCGGCCTATGGGCACAAGGTGCAGCTGCCTTCCGGCGGCAGCATCGTGATCGACTACACCGAGGCGCTGGTGTCCATCGACATCAACTCCGCGCGGGCCACGCGCGGCGGCGACATCGAGACCACCGCGCTCAACACCAACCTCGAGGCGGCCGATGAAATTGCCCGTCAACTGCGCATCCGCGACGCCGGCGGATTGATCGTCATCGACTTCATCGACATGGAGTCGACGAAGAACCAGCGCGATGTTGAAGACCGGTTGCGTGATGCCGTCAAGATGGACCGCGCCCGCATTCAAATCGGCCGCCTGTCGCGATTTGGCCTGCTCGAAATGTCGCGCCAGCGGTTGCGCCCTTCGCTGGGTGAATCCAGCCACATCGCCTGCCCGCGCTGCGCGGGCCTCGGCAATATCCGCAGTGTGGAATCGATGGCGCTGTCGATCCTGCGGCTGGCTGGCGAGGATGCGCGCAAGGAGCGCACCGGCCGGCTGATCATCCAGGTGCCGGTCAACGTTGCCACCTATCTCATGAACGAGAAGCGAGCGGCGCTGCGCACCATCGAGGAAAAGAGTGGCGTGGAAGTGGTTCTGGTGCCGAACCTGAACATCGAGACGCCGGAATACTCCATTCGTCGCGTGCGCGGCGATGAACTGGGCATGGCCGAGAACGCGCAGACGTCATACAAAATGGCTGCTGCGCCGGAGCCGCCCGAAGTCACTGCGCTGCAGCCAAAGCGCCCCGCGTCCGCAGCCGCGGCAGTTGCCACCATCATGCCTGAAGCACCAGCTCCGTCGGCGCCGCTACCGCCGCCTCCGCCAGTCGTCGAGCCAAAACGCCCTGCCAGCGAGGGACTTTTCGGCTGGCTGAAACGGGTGCTGTTTGGCGATGGCTCGACGAACGCCACGGTGAAGGAGGACAGCAAGCCCGTCACGGTCCGCAGCGATCGCAAGCCGCGCGAAGACCGCAGCCGCGGCGGACGGGATCGTGGCGAGCGGGATCGCGGTCCGCGCCGCGCCGCAGGTCCAGGCGGCCCCGAGCGTGACCGTGGTGACCGCCCGCGTGGAGATCGCGACCGCAATCGCGGCCGCGATGCAGAACGCCGGCCTGAGCGCCCTGCCCGACCCGAAGCTGACGCCGCGCGTGCGGAGCCACGCCCACGGCGCGAACCACCGCATCACCCGCGCCCGCCGGAAAGCCAGACCTTACCAACCGAAGGCGCAGCGCCAATGGCAGTTCCTGCCAATACTAATGGACCGGAACCCGGTGCACCTCGCGCCGATGGCGACAAGCAGCGCTCGCGTCGCGGTGGCCGCCGCCGCCGCGGTCGTGGCGGCTCGCGCGGTGAAGGCGCCGGCTTCGCCACTGGCGGCGAGGGCGGCAACAGCAATGGGTCTGCCGACAATTTCAGCCTGCAGCACAGTGCCGGTCCCGCCGATCAGAGCGGGAACGAAGCGCAAGGCCAGAATGAATCGCGGCCAGAACCGCGTGGCGACTACGCCGCGCCTGCTGCAGTTGCACCACCGCCGCCTCCCCCGCCGCCGGACAATCGTCCGAGCGTCGTGTGGTCGTCAGCGGCTGCGGGGTCCGCGCCGTCCGGCGATGATCGCGGCAACCGCGACGAATAGCGCGCGCGAACCGTGCTCGGCCAGATCGAGCACGGTTTCAAAGCCGTCCGACTTGCCGTAGTACGGATCAGGCACTGTTCGTCGGCCCGCGTCGGCGGCGTATGAAAGAAAAAGCTGTGCCCGTTCCTGCAGACCGGGCGGCGCCATGGCCCGCATGTCACGCAGATTGTCTTCGTCCATGGCGAGCAGCAGATCGAAACGCTTGAAGTCCTCGCGCTGCAGTTGTCGCGCCCGCAATCCGGAAATATCGTAGCCACGCGCGGCAGCGGCTAGCTGGCTGCGTGGATCCGGTGCAGCGCCGATGTGATAATCCGCAGTGCCTGCCGAGTCGAATTCCAACTGCAAATGCGCCGCGTCACGTGCGGCAAGATGACGCGCCACACCCTCGACAGTGGGCGAACGGCAGATGTTCCCCAGGCACACGAACAGGATCTTCACGAGCCAGAGGCAGCCGACCCACGACCATCAAAGCTGCTGAGCAGGCCATAAAGATCGGGCCGGCGATCACGGAACACGAACCAGTTATCACGCTGCGCCGCCAACGCAGCCAGATCAAATTCTGCCAGCAGCACCGCGTCCCCATCTTGCGCGGCCGAGGCCAGCACTGCGCCTTGTGCGTCGGCGATGAAGGAGGAGCCGTAGAAACGGATGTAGAGTTCATCCGGATTCTGCAGTGAACGCTCCAGGCCATGGCGGTTCGAGGCAATCAACGGCATCAGGTTGGCCGCGGCATGCCCCTGCTGGGTACGTTGCCAGTGATCACGGGAGTTCACCGGAAGGGCCGGTGGCGGCTCGCTGCCGATCGCGGTGGGATACAGCAGCAGTTCAGCGCCCTGCAACGCCATCACCCGCGCGCATTCCGGAAACCACTGGTCCCAGCAGATGCCAACGCCGATGCGCCCGAAGCGCGTATCCCAGACCCGGAAGCCGGTATCTCCCGGAGAGAAATAGGTCTTCTCCTGATAACCGGGGCCGTTTGGAATATGCGCCTTGCGATAAGTGCCTTGCACCGTGCCGTCCGCATCAATCATGGCCACGGTATTGAAATACGCCTGGCCAGCGCGTTCGAAGAAACTCACCGGCAACACCACGCCCAGTTCGCGTGCCAGCCCCGCCATGCGTGTGACCGCGGGATTCTGCTTAAGCGTCGTGGCAAGTCGCAGATGTCTTGCGTCCTGTTCGATGCAGAAATACGGCGTCTCGAACAATTCCTGCAGCAGGATCACCTGGGCACCGTCACGTGCTGCCTGGCGCACCAGACCTTCGGCACTATCCAGGTTCGCTGCTATGTCCCAGCTGCAGGCGAACTGGGTTGCGGCCACAGTGACCTGGCGTGGGCTGCGACGCAGGTGGGCTGGCGCCGATTCGGGTTGAGCCCTGGTGTCCGTCATTTCGGTATTATCTCCCGGTGCCCAACTCAATACGCAAAGCATGGCGCCGATATCGCGCAATGCCCCCGGTACCGCAGGAACTAACCACCCTTGGCCTGATGCTGCTGCTGGCCCTGACGTTGCTGCCGCTGGCCATCTGGAGCGCGGGGCAACTGTTCCTGGGCGAATACTTGCGGGACCCGGGTGATCCAGCCGCCAGCCGCACCGGTGGGCCGCTGGCACTGGTGGGTGATTATGTCGGCGGCATAGTCGCCGGGTCGCCCGGGCACTGGCTGACGTTCCTGGGCCCGTACCTGCTGCTGATGGCCTTCCGGGCTGCGCGGGCGCTTAACAAAACATGACATATTTCCATGGGTTACTTGATAGAGTTCACCAAAAGTGAAACTATGATCTCCGTAGCATGTCTTTCACAGCATGGATCCGTGGTTGTTCCCACGCAGTCAAGAAACTATGGCTTACGAAACCCGCCACCAGCGTGATCAACTTGATCCTGCTTCGACCGTGCGCATAGATCGGCGCCAGACAGTTCTGGCGCAGCTCGAAGCGGTATTGCTGGCAAACAAGCTGAAGGTGCAGGAGACCAGGCCAGAATCCTTGGGCACCGATCCCTATGACAGCGGCCGCAATGGCGGCGATGCCTGGAGCGGGCTGGCGGGTTGACCCCCGAGCTTCCCACAAAGCTTCAGGCTGGCCAGTAGGTCCATCCCACCAGTAGCACTGCCGCAGCCAGTCCCAGCTTGGCGCCCACCCGCCATGGCCGGTGGCGCAGCTGCCCGACAAATGCGGCGACTGAGGCCCCGGTCAAGAGTACTGCCCAGGCAATGGCGACTAGCAAGGGCTGAAACTCCCCGGCCAGACGCTCATGGAACTCCGGCAGCAGCAGGAACACCAACAGAGTCATGACCAGACCCGCGAGCAACGCCACGCAAGACCCCATCACAACCCCGATCAGTGCGACCAATGGCTGCACAGCGCCTTGCTCCTTGAATCTGCTAGCCTGAGACCCATGACTGTAACCCAAATGTCCTCCCCCGCCAGGCGCCGCCCCATGGGCTGGCTCGCCATATCCGCGCTGCTCATCCTGTCTGCTGTCGGCAGCGGTTCCACTGGCGCGCCCGCAGTAACCAGCCTGCTGCCAGAGGGCGCCATGGCGCCCGCCGAACGGCACCGGGGACTGGCGAGACGAATAGGCGCGACGCTTCAACAGAGTCACTACAGTCACACCGAGATCGACGACCGCATGTCGGAGGAGATCTTCAAGCGCTATGTCGATTCGCTGGACAGCCAGCGCAGCTATTTCCTGGCCAGTGACATCACCGAATTCAACGCCTGGCAGGACAAATTCGACGACATGATCCGCAGCGGTGATGTGGAACCGGCATTTGCGATGTATGCGCGCTTCCAGCAGCGCAACCGCGAGCGGATCAAGCACGCACTGGCCCTGCTGGCGACCGAACCGAACTGGACGCTGGACGAAAACTTCGAGTTCGATCGTGACAAGGCGCCGTGGCCGCAGACGTCTGCGCAACTTGACGAACTCTGGCGCAAGCGCGTGAAGAACGATGCGTTGAGTCTGACACTCACCGGCAAGACATGGAGCGAAACGGCGGAGACCTTGCGCAAACGTTACGAGCGCGGGCTCAAGCGTGCCGAGCAGGTAACGGCAGACGAGGTGTTCGAGAACCTGATGAATGCCTATGCGCGCAGCTACGATCCGCATTCCAACTATTTCTCGGCGCGCAACTCCGAGGAATACCGCATCCAGATGAGCCTCAGTTACGAGGGCATCGGCGCTACGCTGGCGCCCGACGACGATTACGCCTCCATCGTAAACCTGCTGCCGGGCGGACCGGCTGCGGTAGCCGCCAGCCAGAACCTGCCGTCGCTGAACATCAAGGACCGCATCACCTCCATCGCCCAGGGCAAGGAGGGTACATTCGAGGATGTAGTCGGCTGGCGCCTCGATGATGTCGTGCAGAAGATTCGCGGCAAGGGCGGCACCATCGTGCGCTTCCACGTTCTGCCGGCTGGCGCGGCACCGGGCTCGGCGGAAAAAACCATAGAGCTGACGCGCGGCAAGGTCACGATGGAGAATCAAGCCGCCAAGAAAGAACGGCGCCTGATCACGCGCAACAATAAGGCACTCAACATCGGTGTAATCAGCGTTCCCGGCTTCTATGCCGACATGGATGCCGCAGACCATGGCGACAAGAATTATCGCAGCACCACACACGACGTCACCCGGCTGCTGGGCGAGCTGCGCGCCGAAGCGCCGGTCGACGGCCTGATTCTGGACCTGCGCGGCGATGGTGGTGGCTATCTGCCTGAGGCCACCGCCCTCACCGGGCTATTCATCGACAAAGGCCCCGTCGTGCTCCTGAAGTACTCCAATGGTAACGTCGACGTGCTCGACGATCCGTCACCGGGCAAAATCTACGATGGTCCGATGGTGGTGCTGGTAGATCGCTACAGCGCGTCGGCCTCCGAAATCTTCGCTGGCGCCATCCAGGACTACGGCCGTGGCTATGTGATCGGGCAACGCACCTTCGGCAAGGGAACGGTCCAGAGCGTCGTTCAGCTGGATCGCTGGACACAGAAGCCTGTCGAGGGTCAGCTCACGGTCACCATCGGCAAGTTCTACCGCGTCACCGGCGAAAGCACCCAGCATCGCGGCGTCGAGCCGGACATCCTCCTGCCCTCGGTCATCGACATGAAAGAAGTGGGCGAGAGTTCGCTGGAAGCAGCGCTGCCCTGGGACCGCATTGAGCCGGCCCCTTTCAAGCGCTTTGTCGACGCGGCGCCAGTTCCTGCCGCGACGGTGCTGGACCAAAACGAGGCCGAACGCGTCAAGGCCGATGCAAGCTTCCAGTGGCTGGTTGCGAGCATTGCTGCCAACGAAAAATTGCGGACCCAGAAATCCGTGTCGCTGAACCTTGTCAAACGCAAAGCTGAGCGCGACGCGCAGGACTCCGAGCGCCTGCAGCGCGAGAACCAGCGCCGTACCGCTCTTGGCAAGCCCACCTTTGCGAACCTTGTGGATCTGGAAGCTGCAGCGTCGGACGACGCTTCCAAGGACAAGGTGCCGGATATCCTGCTGGATCGCACCACGGAGATCATGGGTGACATCGTGGCCGACGTCGGCGGCACACCAGCGTTGAAACCGACACGGCCGGTTGCCAGGCAGGCCGCGCCTGGCCAGTAGAGAGCCTCAGTCGCCTTCGGCGTAGAACAGGTCCGACAGGCTCCACAGGTCCTGACCCAGCACGTCCCAGGTCATGGTCTCGGAGCGGGCGAGCGCGGCCTGCAACGCGGCCTTCACTGACTCCGCGGCCGGCGTGGTATCTGCGGGTAGGCGGTACTTCACCCCCGCAGCAAGAGCGTCCACCAGGCGTCGCACATCGGCACTGGTCATCTCGCTGTTCTGCGTCATGGCAGCCTTGGCCCGCGCGATTTCCTGCATCAATGCGAGGCTGCCGGAGGCTTCGTTTATGCCCTCGATCCTCGGATCACTGCGCCCCATGGCATCAACTACCCGCGGCAGCAAGGAGGGCGGCGTCAGCCGCAACGCCAGGATTTGTGCCGTGGCGATGGCATGGAGGTTCAGCACACGGCGCGCCTGCAGCGACAGGCCGGGATACTTTGCGCCGCCCTGCTCTTCGATGCGCTGCAGCTGCTCACGTGCCTGCTGCACCGATGCATCGGCCGCGCGCACTTCAGCCTGCACCACTGCGCCGCGCCGTGACAGTTCGCGGCGCCGGAAGTATTGCCACCAGGATTGCGCCGCCGCCAGGGCGCCCTGGATCGCAACCAGTCTGGTGCGCACATCGGCCGCAACCTGATCGGCCTGCGCGCAATCGGCGCGGGCCGCCTGCTGGCGCTCGAACAACTGGCGATTCTGGTCAGCCAGGAACTGGCGCCGCTCGCGTTCCTCGCGCTGCTGTGCCAGCTCGCGCACCAGCGCCGCAATCAGCGCATGACCCGTCGCCCACAGATCGCGCAGCTGGTAATGCAACAGCGCATGTAGTCCGGTCATTGGCACGGCCAGTCGGGACTTCAGCTGCTCCAGCTGTTCGCGGACGCGCGCTGTGGCCGCTTCCTGCAGCTTCACGCGATCCTTGAGGCGGTGCAGCTCGTCCTGCGAATCGCCCAGCGTCTTCTTGAGCGCGGCGCGATTGTGGAACAGGTTGAGTACGCGCGTGTCTTCCGGCGCTTCTGGATGCACCAGTGCCAGCCGGAAGCGCGTGCATTTCTTCAGCCAATTGATGAATTGCGACAGCAAGATTGCGGCTCAAACCAGTGAGTGGCCCAGATCCAGGCAATATTCCAGCCACTTATTTAACATGTTGTTATAGAGCCAGCGCTGCTCCAGTTCACGCTCCGCATGCAAGGCATCGCGGGCTATGGGTTCGGGCCGGTCAGCTGGCCAGTGCTGTGCCTGAGCAAGACGTGCGTCACAATAAATCCGCACCCGCACATCCGGATAACTGACCAGGGTCGCAAGCTCGGCAGCAGCCATTGCCGGCTCATGGAACAGATGGGTCAGGCCCAGTGTTGTCGTGTACGCACACTGTTCCAGCACCGTGAGCTTCAGGTCGCAGCCGGTGGCAATCCGCGACACGCGCTCACCCGCGAGTTGCTTTGGCTCGCCACACAGCCGCGTCAGGCGCAGGAAATTGCTCTCGTAAAGCGACATCAGCGCCGCGAAGCCATGCGGCCGGGCACGCCAGCTTGTCAGCAGCAGCGCTTCATTGCTGGCGGTGCTCATGGTTCTGCCTGCGGCGCCTGGGCCGCCGCCACGAATAGATGCTGCCGGTAGTAGAGCAGCTCGCGGATCGAGTCATGGATGTCAGCCAGCGCCAGGTGCGAAGCCTGTTTGGTGAAGCCCGCAGGCAGCTGCGGCATCCAGCGCCGCGCCAGCTCCTTGATGGTGCTGACGTCCAGATTGCGATAGTGGAAATAGCGCTCCAGCTGCGGCATCTGTCGCGCCAGGAAACGACGGTCCTGGCAGATGCTGTTGCCACACATGGGCGACACACCGCCCTGCGCCCACGTGCGGAGAAATTCCAGCGTCTGCGCTTCCGCATCCGCCAGTGTCACCGTGCTCGCGCGGACCCGCGCGGTGAGACCGCTTGCCCCATGCTGGCGCGTGTTCCATTCATCCATGCCTGCCAGAAGCCCCTCGGCAGTCGTGACTGCGTGCACCGGCCCCTCGGCCAGCACATTGAGCTGCGCGTCCGTAACTACAGTTGCGATCTCGATGATGGAATCCGAGTCGGTCTTGAGCCCCGTCATCTCAAGATCGATCCAGATCAGGTTGTCACGATGCTGCACTACCACCTCAAACGATTCCGATCCCCTGTCTGTGGCATTCTAGGGAGACTGACTACAAGTTGCATGGTCTGCTGATCACAAATCTCTTGATTGCCGAAGTCATCGCCACCTACGGAAGACACCTGCTGCTGCGGGATGCCGCAGGCGTGCAGCGCATGGCGCGCCCGATGGGTCGGGACCTTGTGATAGTGTGTGGTGATCGTGTGCAGTGTCGCGCAGAAGGCGATGAACTGCTGGCAGACTCCATCCTGCCGCGCGACAGTTTTCTTCGTCGCAGCACGCTGCGCGGCCGCAGCGAACCACTGGCCGCCAATCTCACCCAGATTGCGATAGTCGTGGCGCCCGTGCCAGCACCGGACCTGTTCCTGATCGATCGCTATCTGTGTGCCGCAGCCAGCGCGCCGCTGCATGCGGTAATCGTGCTGAACAAATGCGAGCTCGCAGGCACTGCGGCCATACACCAGGATCTGCAGCAATACGCCGCACTCGGCTACGAGGTGCTGCTGGTATCCGCTGTTGCGGATGATGGTGCGCTGGCAGGCCTTGCGCCGCTGCATCGCGCACTCCATGACCACACTACGATCATGATCGGCCAGTCCGGCGTCGGCAAGTCGTCACTGACACGGCTTTGCACCAGCGACGCTACCGACATTGCAGTCGGCGGCCTGATGCGGGAGGAAGAAGGCCGGCACACCACCACAGCCTCGCGCTTGTACGACTGTGATGCTGGCGGCCGCATCATCGATTCGCCTGGCGTGCGCGACTTCGCGCCTGCCATCGATGATCTCGAGCGCACCACTCTCGGATTTCGCGAAATTGCCGAGCGGGCTGCGCAATGCCGCTTCCAGGACTGCAGCCACATGCAGGAGCCCCACTGCGCGGTGCGGGCCGCCGTGGATGCAGGCTCCATGCATCCGCGACGGTACGAGAGTTATCGCCGCCTGCGACGACTGTATGACGAACTGTGGCAAAAACGCTCGGAACGCGATCGCGCGGCGCGGCGCTAGCTGACGCCCTACCGCCGCGCGACTGCCAGCACTACCCTTACGCAGGTCTAGCTGGCGCGAGCTTATTCCACAACTCCCGCAGTTCGCGGTCTGGGTCATTCACCTGCTGCGTATTACCCCCGAAGATCATCACTGCCCTGCGCTTCGGGTCGTACGGGCTCCATGTGGGAATGTTGGGATTGTTGGGGTTGCCTGTCTTGGCGAAGGCCGCGAACGCCGAGCCCAACTGCCGGGCAACACGTTTACCGCCCTCGCTGTTTCCCGTCATGGCTGTGGTGGGATTCGCGAATGCAGGGCTCACGTCGGTGCCGTGAACGGCGCCCCAATGTGCGCCTTCACCGAATGCAGGCCAGTCCCAACGGTACATATAAACCGACGCCGCGCCCTGGGCTACCTTGCGCTCGGCCTGCGTAACCGCACTGCGTCTTCCACCGCGGTCAGTTGCCATGATGGCCCGGAGTAGAAATGCATTTTTGTTGGGATGCAGTTTGCGATAGAGCGCGAGCACAGCGTCTGTCTGCTGTTCGGCATTGGCCTGCCGCAGTTGGCTCTGCACCCAATTTCGCAGTTCCGCGTCTTCCTTCGCGTTGCCCGGGACGGTGAAGGCAGAGTCCTCCAGACAAGTGCCTATGATCATTGGCACATTGGCGGACATCGCTGGTCCGTCCGGATCGAAGGGATCACGCGTCACCACGATTCCGTCGAGCACGGGGCCGGCATTGGTCTGGTTGTCGACGATGTCTTTGAAGGGCACAGCGCGCAACTTGCCAATATCGCCCTTCGCGACGCCCAGCTTCGTCCAAAGACCTTCTGCAGCCTTCTGCGCCGCTTCGTGTCGGCCTGTCTTCAGTGAGGATCCGGACTGAATAGCCACTCTATGAAACAGGCCAACCGCCGACGGTATCGCCATCAGGTTGGAGCACTTGCCGCCGCCGCCCGATTGGCCCGTGATCGCCACGCTTCCGGGATTGCCGCCGAATTCCGCGATGTTGTCGCGAACCCACTGGAGCGCAAGCACCAGATCCATCATGCCGACATTGCCGGACGACGCGAGCCCCTCCGCACAAAAGCCGGACAGATCCATATAGCCGAGCGCGCCCAGCCGGTGGTTGACCGTAACGACCACCATGTTGGCCATCTTCGCCAGGTGCTGACCTTCCAAAGCCTCAAGGTTCCCCGACCCACTTGTGTACCCGCCGCCATGGATGATGAACAGGACGGCGCGTTTGCCGTTGTCGCGGACAGCAGGCGTCCAGACATTAACGACCAAGCAGTCTTCACTCATGCCGCCACGGTAATTGTTCCAGCCCACGTACTTCGTGTACGCGCTGGGATCAGGACTGATCCGCTGCGGGGCGACATGCCCCCAATCCCGGGCGTCGCGAACACCAGACCAGTTAGCCACCTTTTGCGGAGGCATGAAGCGATTCTTGCCGCCCGTATCAGCCCCATACGGAACTCCACGGAAGCACTTGATGCCGTCTACATCGAAGCCGCGGATGCGTCCGTGCTTGGTCTCAGCCAGCAATGCGGCGCCTTGCGC
>JBDSJD010000029.1:0-357086 GCA_039917615.1 Steroidobacteraceae bacterium | reverse complement strand
GTGCTATCGTTGCCGCTGCTGCAAACACGAAACTCACTACGTGGGTCGCTGCTTTTCTCATTTTGAAAACTCCTCGTAAAATGCGTAATCGCTCCGCGTACTTGACTCGGGCGGGGTAGGTGGGTTGAATTTCCTATCCGCCCTCCGTAACGCAACGGAATCATTTTTCATCTATGAAAACACTTCTTCGCCCACTGTGATGCACAAGCGACCGAACCGGGCCCTCTATTCCACCGCTCTG
This sequence comes from Steroidobacteraceae bacterium, assembly GCA_039917615.1. Classification (GTDB taxonomy): domain Bacteria; phylum Pseudomonadota; class Gammaproteobacteria; order Steroidobacterales; family Steroidobacteraceae; genus ZC4RG30. The sequence goes on along the minus strand of JBDSJD010000029.1, from coordinate 356,845 downwards.
GCGCTCGGCCTTCTGGGTGGCTCTGCCTCAACACCGCTGGTCGGCGTAGCTCTGGCCGCCGCACCAGCGGGCGCGGTTGATCCCTGCGCGCCTGGCCAGTTTTACGGCGACACTTACTTCCCGACGCCTGCCTTTCGCAATCAAGCCAATGCGCCTGCGATCACCCGCAGCGCGGCGTACCGGGTGGAGACCGTAGTCCCCGTCATCCTGAACCCCCGCTCGCTGGGGTTCATCGGGGCGGGGCGAATGATTGTCGCAGAGCAGCCGGGTCTTCTGCGGATCATCGAGCCAGACGGGCGTATGTCGGCACCGCTTGGGGGGATGCCGCCCTCGATGCCGGGACGGGACGGGGGCATCGACATCGCCATCGATCCGGACTTCGCCAAAAACCGGACCCTCTATCTCGCCTATCGCATCCCAACCCCCGGCGCAGTCGCCGGCCCGGGCGAGCGTCCGCCCGGCACTGGCCAGATCGCCTCCGCCCGGCTGTCCGAAGCCGGCGACCGATTGGAAAACTACAAGGTGATTTACGAGGGTGGTTATCTAAGGCGCCTGACCGTGGCGCGCGACGGAACCCTGATCATTACCACGCTCGCCGAAGGCGCCCCAGCGCAGAAGGTCGATGATGTCAACGGCAAAGTCCTGCGCATCAACAAGGACGGCTCAATCCCCCGCAACAATCCATACCTGGGCACGAAGGGAGCCAAGCCCGAACTCTACGACATCGGGCACCGCGACGTGGACGGCGTGACGATCGATAGCAAGGGACAGATTTGGACCGTGGAGCATGGTCCCCGCGGCGGTGACGAAGTGAACCGCATCCGGCCGGGGCGCAACTACGGCTTTCCGGTGATCGGCTACGGCAGAGAGTATAGCGGCGCGCCGATCAACAATGACCTGACGGCCAAACGTGGGATGGAACAACCGGTGTACTACTGGCACTCCCCGGACATCGGTCCGGGCGGGGTCCTGGTCTATTCCGGGCGCATGTTCCCGGAGTGGAAGGACGACATCTTCATCGGCGCGCTGGCCACCAAGCGGCTGGTCCGGCTGGACATGAAGAACGGCCGCGTGACCGGCGAGGAGCACCTACTCGCCGACCGCTGCAAGCGCATCCGCGACGTGCGCGAGGCGCCGGACGGTTCGATTTACGTGCTCACCAATCAGGACGGCGGCGGCCAAGTGTTGCGGATCACCCGCTGATTCTTGCGTTCCGATACATAGGAGCCAGCTGCACCATGATATCCGCATCCAAAAAACGCGCCGTGAGTCCAAATGGATTCTTCGCTGCGCTCAGAATGACAATCCTGGCGGGCGTTGCTGCGGTCGCGTTTCCCCCGGCGTTCGCGGCGGATGCCGCGCCCCTCTTCTACCTCGCCGGCGACTCGACCATGGCGATCAAGCGACTCGACCTGCCCGAGCGTGGCTGGGGGCAGGGGCTCAACGGACTCTTCAAGGATCCTGCGATGGTTCAAAATCACGCTGTGAACGGCCGCAGCACGAAGAGTTTCATCAACGAAGGCCGCTGGCCGCGCATCGTCGCCGCGCTCCAACCCGGCGACTACGTCCTCATTCAGTTCGGTCACAACGACGAGAAAGTCGAAAGCCCGTCGCTCGGCACGAATCCCGCCACCGAGTTTCGCGACAACCTCCGCCGCTTTATCAAGGAAGTCCGCGCGAAGCAGGCCTCGCTCCTCCTCGCGACGCCCGTCGCGCGCCGGAAATTCGACAAGGACGGCAAACTCCAGCCAACGCACGGCGCCTACCCCGATGCGATCCGCGCCGTCGCGGCGGAGGAGAAAGTACCGCTGCTCGACCTCGAGAAAGCGACGAGCGCCTGGCTGCAAGCCACCGGCGACGAGCCGTCGAAAAAATTCTTCATGTGGATCGAACCGGGCGCGCATCCGCTGGTGCCCGGCGGAAGCAAGGACGACACGCATTTCGTCGAAGCCGGTGCTGTGCACGTTGCCGAACTCGCCGCCGCTCAGATCAAAGAGCAAAACCTCCCGCTGGCGAAGTGGCTGAAGTGACTTGCCATTATTTCGTCAGAGACTCAAAGACCGCCTGATTGAAGCTTGCTTGTAGCCTCGAGCCATCGCGGCCATTCTGGATCATGAGAACCGTGAATACGCCGCTCTTGGGATCGACCCAGAAGTTGGTGCCGTCGGACCCGCCCCAGGTGTAGACGAGGGTTTCATGGGGACCGCCTTTGCCTTCCGGCTTCAGACCAAAGCCGAGACCGAAGCCACCGCCGTCCTTGTATTGAAAGCTTTTGCGTGAAACCTCAGGACCAAGCTGGTCGGTAACCATCAATTTCAGCGTCTCCGGCTTCAGGATGCGGACGCCGCCAACGGCGCCGCCGCCTGCGATCATCATTGTGAATCGCAGATAGTCGTCGGTTGTCGAGAAAAGACCGTTCGAGCCAGACATCATGGCTCGGCGCTGGGTGGGATCGGAGCCCCGTCCGGTGCTGGGCATGGCGAGGCGGCCTTTGGCCTGCTCGGGCGCGAAGTAGAAGTCGGTGTCTTTCATTCCCAAGGGCACGAAAATAAGCTCTTTGAGCGCGACGTCGAACGTCTTGCCCGTGACGACTTCCAGGATCGCTCCGAGCACGTCGGGTGAGCGCCCGTAATTCCAGAGCGTGCCCGGATCGTTGAGCAGGGGCAGCGCACCCGTCTTGCGGGAGGCTTCAAGAACTGTCTGGGTCGAGGTCCAGGTGCCCGAGTCTGCCCATATCTTGTGGAGCGGCGTGCGTGGTGCCCCGACCACGGCGATAAGCCCTGAGGTATGGGTCAACAGATGACGGATCGTCATTGGCGTCTTCGCAGGGCGAATCGTCCCGTTTTCGTCCAGCACTGTGGAGTTGGCGAATTCAGGCAGGTATTTCGAGACCGGATCGTCAAGACCGATCTTGCCTTCCTGGACCAATGTCATCACTGCCACGCTGACGATTGGCTTGGTCATCGACTGGATGCGGAAGATGGTGCCGGTGTTCATCGGCGTGGGATCTTTCGGCCCCTGCGTTCCGAGTGTCTGCGTCCAGGCGACCTTGCCGTGGCGGCCAACCACCATAACGGCGCCGGGAACTACACCGGCCTTTATTTCGGCCAGCATGGTGTCGCGGGCCTGATCGAGCCGCGCCACGTTGATACCAAGCGAGGCGGGCTCAGCCTGTTGGATGACGGCGTGGTTTGCGTGTGGCGTTGCGCATCCTGAGGCGACCAGCGCCAACAGGCTGAGACTTCCCGCCACGAGGCATGCTTTTCTCGAATGGTGCATAGGTAGCATCGCTTCGGCTCTCTCTATGTTCTGTCAGGCATTCTATTTCGATAAGGCGGCACGGCGAGTAGCCTGACGCAGATTACAAAGGGAGACAAGAGCGAGGTCTTCTAGCTCTGCACCGGCGCCGACCACTGTATGTCCAGCACCTGCTCTGCTCCTGCCATGCGCTGCAGGTGCTCGGCGACCACGTCGGCCAAACGCAACGGTACTTCACCCTGCGGGTTTTCAAGTGCTATATGCATGCGATCCGGCTCGGCGCGCAGCGACACGCGTACGTCGTTGAGCTGGATGACGCCAGAAGTCTCTTCCATCTGCACTGGATACTTGTGGCTCCAGTGCTTGCACAGCCGGCGGATGACGCGAGCCGCGTCCGTCGTCGCTGCCTCGCCTTTTATGATGTTCATGGGGATCTCCTGAAACGCGTCATCAGGTGACTAACGTGACTTCGAGGCGGTAGGGATGGCTCATTGCTGGCGGCGATTCTACAAGAGAAGTTCCATTTGCGTGGCGGCAGAGGATTCGCTGTGCAACGCCAACAATCGCGCGGGGCTGGGCGTCGGGCAGGTCGGGAAATTTGCCGTGCTCCACGTGAGGAGCGTAGTCTTCACCATGAAGCGCGAACCTCCCTCACTGCAGTTGGCCCTATGAAATTATTCAACCTACTCGGCCTCGGTGTGTCTTTGCTCAGCGTGTCAGCGCCATTTGCGGCTGCACAAACTCCCGCAGCACTCGCCGCGCCGGCCGCGCCCGTCTCGGATTTCGCCGCCTCACTCGCGTTGCGTACCGATCGGGTCGTCGCCGACTCGACGCGGCCGATGTTTGGTTGGCTGACGCAGACGAGCCCAGTCGCTCACACATCGAAAGGCGCACTGCGGCTGAAGGTGATTCTGGCGCCATGGGAAGGGCAAGCGAAGCCGGTAAAAGAACTCGGTACGTTTACGATCTACGGCGGCAATCTTGCGAGCGCGCCGGTGCCATTCACGGCCGACCTGCGGAGCGTGCCGGATGGTTTTTATCGCTACGTCGCAGAACTCTTCGATGGCGAGACGAGCGTAATCAAACTCGAGAAGTCCGTGGTGCTTGTCGCCGGACTTGAAGAGAAGCAGAGCAACTTCACGCAACGCGTTGCGAAGATCGCTGGCCATGAAAGCGCGAAGGCGAGTGTGCTTTATCCATTCGACCTCGCGCGCGTCATCAATCTGGGAAAACGTGTCTATGGTTCCGGAAACAATTCGCCGGAATTCGGTCTGACGCAGGCGGGGGTGCAGAAACTTTACGATTTTCCCGCGGGATTGAAGGCGTCGGGCGAACTGCTCACCGCGCTCGAAAAGGGCAAGGACCCGGTGCTGCGCGCGGGCGGTGAGCGGGTGCGGCATTACTATATGAAGGAAGCGGACGAAATTTTGCCGTACCGCGTATTCGTCCCGTCGAACTGGAATGGAAAATCCGCACTGCCGCTGGTCTTTATTTTGCACGGCAACAGTCGTGACCAGGACTACTACTTCGATCGCGACGGCCGGATTATCCCGAAGACGGCGGAGAAACACGGATTCATGATGGTCGCTCCCTTGGGTTACTGGCCGAACGGCGGCTACAACTACGTTTCGTTCAGTCGTGAGCGCGGAGTTCGCGGCGTCGCGGCTGCGATGGCGGCGCCTCAGCAATTTGGTCCCACGCCGGCGGCAGCTCAACGCGGACCGGCCGGAACCGCCGCACCAGCCGCACCGGGTGGTGGGTTTGGAGGCGTGAATGGCTCAACCATCCCGTCGTTGGTGCGCTCGGAATGGAGCGAGCAAGACGCGATGCATGTGTTCGATTTGATCAAGGGCGAGTATCCCATCGATCGGAAGCGCATTTTTCTCTTCGGCTACTCGGCGGGCGGCCAAGGTGGGCATTACTTCGCGCAAAAGTACTCGGAGAATTGGGCGGCGGTAGCGATCGGCGGGTCGATGGCGGCAGTCGGACCGTTCTACGAAGTCGAGAAGGTGAAGAAAATTCCAATGATGGTCTACGCGGGCAGCGAAGACACCGTCGTCCCGGCCACCAAGGCCATCGGCGAGGCATTAAAGGAGAAAGGCGTGGATGCGACAGTGAAGATTTACCCCGGCGCAACCCACGATTCGGCTCCGTCGGCCGCGGTCGCAGACGCGTTCGAGTTTTTCGCCACGCACGGGCGAAGGTAATACCCGGCAGAGCCATGCGTGTTCTAAGGGCGGCGACAGGTCTCCTGCTCATCCTGCTGGCCTGTTCCGCCGCGCCGGTACGGACCGTGGCGGCCTCGGCGCCGACCGCGTCGGCGCTCGATCATCTGGAGGCGGAGGTGGTCGCTGCCGAGGACGTCAGCGCGATCAAGACACTCAACCGGCTTTACGGTTACTACACCGACCGGGGCCTGTGGAACGACTTCGCCGACCTCTTCTCGGACGACGCCCACGGCTACTACCAGGGCGGGATCTATGTCGGCCGCGAGAGCCTGAGGAAGCACTTCTTCCTCAACCTGGGCCTGAGCCGGATGGGCTTGGCCGAAGGCCGGCTCTACAACCACATCATGCTGCAGCCGGTCGTTCATCTCGACCCGGGCGGGACCACCGCCAAGGGGCGCTGGAAGATTCTGGCCATGCTGGGCGGCCTCGGGGCCTCCGCCTCCTGGTCGAGCGGCGTCTACGAGAACAGCTACATCAAGGAGCGCGGGGCCTGGAAATTCAGCGAGTCACACTATTATCCCAACGTCAGCGGGACCTACGAGGACGGTTGGAGCAAGCCGCGCACGACCAGCCGGCCTGGTGTCGGCGGCGGCTCGGCGCACCGCCCTGACCTGCCCGCCGAGCGGCCCTGTCCAGGTTATCCCGCCGCCTGCCTCGCTGCCTTCCACTACCCGAACCCGGCCACGGTGGCCGGCGGGGCGCTGTGGAATGCGGCGACCCTGCCCAAGCCGGTCCCGAAGCTGTCGGGCGCCGCGCGGCTGGCCGACCTCTCGCGCCGGGTGGAACGACTGGCCGATGCGCGGGCGATCGAGAACCTGCAGCGGATCTACGGCTACTACATCGACCGGGGGCTGTGGGACCAGGCGGCCGAGCTGTTCGACAAGGATGGGACGATCGAGGTCGGCCAGGCCGGGGTCTATGTGGGACCTCGCCGTATCCGCGCCTTCCTCGGCCTGGCGGGGCCACAGGGCCTGCGCGAGGGCGTTCTCAACGACCACCTGCAGCTTGGGCCGATAGTCACCGTCGCCGAGGACGGCTTGACCGCCCGGGGCTACAGCCGGGATTTCGCCATGACCGGGGAGGCGGGGGGCAACGGCACCTGGACCGACGGGACCTACGACAACGTCTACGTCAAGGTGGGCGAGGTCTGGAGGATCAGGAGCCTGCACCTCTACGCCAACGTGGCGTTCGACTACGACAAGGGCTGGGCCATGGACGCCCAGCCGCCGGCCCAGCCCAGCGCCGCCCTTCCGCCCGACCGACCGCCAAGCGTGGTCTATGCCTCCTATCCGAAGCAGGTGATCGCACCCTTTCCTTTCCCCAATCCCGCCACCGGCAAGGCCATCGAGTATCCCCGGGACACGACGGTGGGGAAGCTGGAACCGGTCCCCAGCTTGGCCCCGCCGCCTCCTCGGACGCGTCCCAGTGTGAAAGCGATACGTCGCCAGCTCGAGGCGGTGACGGACGTCGCGGCGCTGGAGAACCTCCAGAACGCCTACGCCTATTACTTCGAAAAGAATCTGTGGACGGACGTCGCCGCCCTGATGAGCCGCAACGCCACCTATGAGCTCGGCCAACGAGGGGTCTATATGGGTTCGGCGAAGATCGGCGCCTTCCTTCGGTCCCTTGGCCCCGAGGGCCCGCAGGCTGATCGCCTCGACGATCATCTGTCTTTGCAGCCGGTGATCCATGTCTCTGCCGATGGGCGCACCGCGAAGATCCGCGCTCGCGTGGTGCGGATGCTCGGTGAATACGGCAAGAGCGCAGGCTGGGCGGGCGGAATCTATGAGAACGAGGTGGTGAGGGAGGGCGGGGTGTGGAAGTTCTCCCGTGTGCGTCTCTACGAAACCTTCGCCGTCCCCTACGAGGGGGGCTGGGCCAGGAGTGCCGCGTCTGTCCCGCCGGCCCCGAGCGGGGCCGTTCCGCCCGACCGACCGCCCAGCTCAGCCTTCGAGGCCTTTCCCCGCGTCGCGCCGATCCCTACCCACTATCGCAATCCGGTCACGGGCCGTTAGAGCGGCTTGAGCCTTCTTTGAATCGGCGGATTCCCAAATCAGCCGGTGTCTTCGTGACCCTATACTCAGCCCATGACTACACATATACGGTTTATCTGCATCGTCCTGGTGCTGGCTGCGACAAATGCGATGGCAACAACGGCGCCTACGCCGACGGCATCTGCCATCGTGCCGGGGCCTGGGCTGATGTATCCGGATCCGGTGATCGGCACAGTGCCGGAAGCTGTTCAGATCGACGCATTTCCCTACGTCACAGAGGAGTTCTTCGTCTCGGGCACCGCGAACGGCGCGCCGTATACGACGCGCATCATCGTGCGGCGGCCGAAGGACGTGAAACGCTTCAGCGGCACTGTCGTCGCCGAGGCGCTGCACTCGGGCGGGCGGTCGCTCCTCTTCGAGTGGTCGCGTGTCTCGATCCTGACGCGTAACCATGCATTCGTCGAGATCGTCCACAGCCCGGCGAACATCAACCTGCTGAAGACGTTCAATGCCGAGCGCTACGCACCGCTGAACATCGTGCAGGGGCAGACCAACGAAGTGATCGCGCAGGTTGGCATGTTGATCAAGGCGCGTGGTGCGAGTCTGGCGTCGTACGACGTGCGACGGGTGACGCTGATGGGAACCTCGGCATCGAGCGGCACCGTGCGCAACTACCTCCCGGCGCACGCGGCATTGCGCACGGCGACCGGAGGTCCGGTCTTCGACGGCTTTCTCCTCACCAGCACCAACGGCAACACGCCGCTGCCGATCGTCGATGTCCCGATGATCCAGATGCCGACGCAGACCGAGGTGCAAACGCACGCCGAAGCTGGCATCGCCTACCGCCGGCCCGACAGCGATCAGCCGGGCAACCGCTTCCGCCTCTACGAAGTGGCCGGCATGCCGCACAACAACTCGCGCGATATGCGCGCATTTACCGGGGACCCGTGCACCTTGCCAGTGACCGATTTCAATGCCGGTGCGTTCACGGCGCTTGGACTGAATCATCTCGTCGAGTGGCTCGCCAGCGGCAAGGTGCCGCCGCGCGCGCCCTACATCGAGGTGGACCAGAACACGGCAAACGACGGCTCGCATCTCGCGCTCGACGAGCACGGTAACGCCAAGGGGGGCATCCGCAACGTCTGGGTGGATGTGCCGATCGCGACTTACGGCGTGTTCGGCAAGGGAAAGACGACGGCACAGGATCGGTTGTGCGTGCTGGCGGGCACCCAGGTAGCGCTGTCGGACGCGACACTCAAGAAGCTCTATCGAAGCCAAGCCGACTACGTGAAGAAGGTCGAGAGTCGCGTGAACGAACTGGTCAAGGCGGGATGGTTTTTGCCCGAATACGTCGACGCCGTGAAGAAGGATGCCAAGCTGGTTGGTAGTTGGTAGCGCACGAAGAGGCGGGTCTTTAGGCCCTCCTATCGAAGCATCAACCGACTGAAGAACGCGGTCCACGGGTTCCACTTGCTGGCGTACTACCGCGTCAGCCCGCGTGAGATCTGGGTGCAGTGCGCGTAGTCGTTTGTCCTCATGGGTCTTTAATGCGTCCACTGCCGTGAGGCAGTCGCGCCAGACGCAAGGCTTCGGAGAATCGTTCATGGTGATAAAGGGAAAGAAGAGCAGTTCCAGAAAGAGTGCGCCGAAGGTGAAGGCTAAATCCACGGCGCGCAAACGCAAAGCAGCGAAGACTGGAGCTGCAGCTGATTGGCGTAGCGCTACACTGGCTCGCATGCGCGCGCTGATCATGGAAGCTGATCCAGCAATGATCGAGGACCGCAAATGGAAGAAGCCCTCGAACGGCATGGTCGGCGTTCCCGTGTTCTCGCATAACGGCATCGTCTGCACCGGCGAGACCTATAAGGAGGTCGTCAAGCTCACATTCGCAAGAGGCGCAAGCCTTCCGGATCCGGCGGGTCTGTTCAATGCGAGCCTCGAAGGCGGCACGCGCAGAGCAATCGACATTCGGGAAGGGGAGGGCGTCGATGCGCGCGCGTTCAGGACGCTGATCAAGGCGGCAGTAGCGCACAATGACGCGCCAGCGACGAAGAGCAAGCCGGTCAACAAGAAGATGAAGCCGAGCGCGCAAAGGGATGAATCGGTGACGCTGCTGTCGGGCGGCAACCCGCAAATTGCAAAAGGTGACGGCGACGCGCCGGTTCAGGCCTACATCGCCGCAATCCCCGATGCATGGAAGCGCGACATCGCCCGTCACCTCGATGCGCTGCTCGTGCGTACGGTTCCCGGCGTTCGCAAAGCCGTGAAATGGAACTCACCGTTCTATGGCATGGAAGGGCAGGGTTTCTTCCTTTCGTTCCACGTCTTCACGCGCTACGTGAAGGTAACGTTTTTCAAGGGCCAGTCACTGAACCCAATTCCGCCAGGCGCCAGCAAGGATGCGCAGGTGCGCTACGCCGACATCCACGAAGGCGAATGGAACGAAGCGCAGATGGCGAAGTGGGTGAAGCAGGCGGCGTCGTTGCCGGGGTGGATGACGTAATGCTGATCCGTCACGGACTGACCGCATAGATCCCAGCCGATCACTTCGCCTTCGTCGGGTAAGTGTGCGAGTGCCGCGTCGAGGGCACCGTGATCGTATAGTTCTTCGTGTCGGATGCGACGGACATCTTTATGGAATCAGTTTGGTAGTTGGTAGCGCACGAAGAGTTTTCAGGCACCGGCGCACTACTTGGCGGTGGCGATGAACGTCCAGTTACCCGGTGTGACGTTGAACCTCAGGAAGCCCGCGGAATTACCCCCGTCACTCACGCCACGCAAGGCGCCAGCGAACTTCCCCGCGTCAAACACCTGAGTTCCGTTGGCGGTGACGCGCATACTGGATGGGCCGCCGGCAAATGTCGTCAGCGGAATGCCCACGGTCGCCGCTGTCCCTGCCGGAGCGGTGACCATGAGCGTGAATGCACCCGTGCTCCGGCTGACGTCCACCTTGATAGCGCCCTTGATGGACGGGACCGTGACGCTGGCCCGGGTCAGATCCCCGAGCAGCGGCAGCACCTGGAACGTGGCGTACCCGGCCGAGGTCGGCGCGACCCCGGCGATGTACTCGGACATCAGCGTCAGCGGACCGCCACTCCAGGCGTGATTCTCGGTTCCCGCCTTCGGATCCCAGTGCTCCCAGAGCGTGGTCGTCGTGCTGCGAATCATCGGACCATAGCGCGCGCGCATGCGGTCGAGGCCGCCCTGCGGATCGCCCATGCGGAAGTAGGACTCCAGGATGTATTTCTCCATGTAGGGGCTGGCCTCGGTGTTGGCAGCGAGAACCGCTTTGACCGCCGGCCATTCCGCCGCGCCCAACAACCCGGCGACCACGGCCAGTCCGTTGCCGCGATCGTCGGGCGCCCCGGTGTGCCCAGGCGACGCCAGTCGCGTGCCATTCCAGAACTGCTTGACGAAAGCGGGCTTCAGGGTCGCCATGGTGGCGCGGTAAGCCGAGGCCTCGGCGGTGTTTCCAAGCACATCCGCCATGTGTGCGGCGCTGTCCAGGGCCATGTAGTACCAGGCGTTGTCCAGCAGTGGCGCATCGATGTTCTTGCCCCAGTCTTCCCAGTCCCAGCCGCCGGCACGATGGTCGACCAGACCGTTACTGCCGACCGTCCAGACCGACAGGTAATCCTTCACATGAGGATAAGCGGCGATGAGGGCGGCCCGATCACCCGTGTGCAGGTAGTAATTCCAGAACCCCGCCATCCCGACGCTCGCCAGCATCTGAACCGGCAATTCTTGAGCGTAACGGCCGGGAACTGGCGCAAATATTGTCTTGTCGCTGCGCTGCCAGCCGATCAGCGTGTTGATGGCGTTACGCGAGAGCAAGTCAGACCTGCGGTCCATTGCATAAAAGGTCTGACCGATCTCGATGACGGCGTCGCCCCACCACAATGCCCGCTCGCGCGTGGGGCAATCCATGTAGTTGTCGCGCATGTTGATGTACAGCGTGCGCTGCGCTTTGGTCCACAGGGTGTTCAGCGATGCATCGCTTGAGCTGAATGCTCCCGCCGTCAGATCGGTGTCGTACCCTGTCTCGCGGTAGCCCAATTTAACGATCTCGACCCCGGCCGGAATCGTGTACTGCACTTCGTTACCGCTCATCCATCCGAGGGATTCGTACTCCTGTTCGCCGGCCCGGGTGATGTAGCGCGCCTGGACCGAAGCTCCTCCCTCATTGAGGCGATCCGTTTGCATGAGGATGACGGCACCGGCGGCCGCAGCCTTGACATGCAGGTATGGCGTCACCTGTGCGTTGTAAGGCAGCCGCGCGCGAATCACGCCGCCGCCGCCCGTGACGGGAAGGCTGGACTGGTTCGTGTAGTCCTTGACGCCGGAGTTGCGCCACTGGGGAATACCACGGGGCCACAGTCGGCCCCACGGTGCCGCAGGTGGCGCCCCCTTGGCGGAAGCGGGGGCCCAGGAAGAATCCACAAACGAGGCCACCGTCCAGTCGCCCAGCTCGGCCCGCCCGTCGTATTCCACGTTCCATTCCGCCAAGCGGAAGTTAGGGGCGGTCAGCGTTTGCGGTCCGTAGCCGCTGTGGACTTTCATCTTCCACGTTTCATCCGAGGCGATCGTGGTTGCACCCGCGCTTGCCTGGAACATGAATCCGCCCTGGCCGCTGTCTTTGGAAGAGAAGGCGCTCTTGCCGAAGTACCATACCAGGGAGGCGATGGTGTTGTTTCCATCGACCAGGTAGGGACCGATGTCGACTTCGTCGACATAACTGTCGGACGGATTCGGACCGCGCTTCAGCGACCCCTCGAAGACAACGGCGCGTCCATTAATCCAGAGCCAATACTTGGTGTCGGCGGCGATCAGCGCTTTGACAGATGCTGGTGGTTTGCTGAGTGACACCGTCTTGCGAAAGGCAATCCACGTATTGGCCGGCCCGGCAGCTGGCTGCCAGATCCACTGCCCCGTGAACGTCTGCGTCATCGGCGCCGGCCACGGGGGTTTGACGATCCCCAGCGCGTTAATCGCACCTCCATCCGCCCGCGGATTGCCACTTATCTTCCCCCCGGTTGCAACTTTGCTGCTATGGATGCTGGAGCAAGAAGGACCTGCCAGCATGATGGCTGCCAGGAGAAGCCAAGTGACCGCCATAAGCGCGCGCGGCACGCACCATGGCATCTGCGAGCCAATGACCTGCGGGCGCTCTTTCATTCGTTCACTCCGTTAGGCCAACCAAAACGGCCATGGCCGCGTACTTTGACATGCTCTGGAAAATGCAACCAGCGATTCAGGACCGGAGCTGGCGCCACGGCAGCACCAGGGCGCCGCCTGAGCACTACGAATCCGCTAGAGGATTTCGCGCAGGCGCGCGTAGCCAGACTTGCTGATCGGCAGCTCTGTGCCGTCTTGGAGGATGGCGCTGCGGCTCTCGGTGAGCGACTGCTCAATCTTCGCCAGCCGCGTGATATTGAGCAAGTAGCGGCGATGGATGCGGATGAAGCGGTCCGGGCTCAACAGGCGTTCAAGTTCGCCGAGCGTTTCCTCCTTGAGGTAGCTTCGGCCGCCTGTCCAGATGGCGACGTAGTCATCTTGCGATTCGAAGTAGTCGATCTTTTCGACCGGAATCACATGGACGTTGGAGCGGTCGCGGATGAGGATCCGGTTAACCGGCGCGGTGGCAGCGCGTGCCGCGCCGACGACCGCGCGCAGTGGTTGCGCCAGCTTCGAACGTATTCGTTCGCGCGCGCGCTCAAGTGCGGCGGTGAGGCGCTCCGCGCCGAAGGGCTTCATCAGATAGTCGACAGCGTGCATCTCGAAGGCGCGCAGGGCGAAGCTGTCGAAGGCCGTGACAAATACTACCGGCACCGCATTTCCTATCAGGTCGATGACATCGAAGCCATCAAGCTTGGGCATTTGTACGTCGAGCAGCAGCAGATCGGGAGCTAGCTCCGAGACGGCCTTGACCGCCTCGAAGCCGTTCGCGCACTCCGCCACGACAGTCACGTCCGCGTGAGCGCGGAGGAATTCGCACAGCACGCGTCGCGCCAACTCTTCGTCGTCGACGACGATCACGCGCAACGGCGCAGAGGTGGCGCCAGTGGCACCGGTCATGTGACCACCGGAATGTGGATGGTCGCGCAGAAGCTGCCAGCCGCCTCGACCGCGCGCAGGCCCTCGGTCACACCGCACTGCGTCGTCAGTCGTTTGCGTAGCAGTTCGAGTCCGAGGCCGACGCCACGTGAACGTTGGCGATCGGGATCGCAGGGATTGGTCACGGTGATCGTGAGCATCGGCCCGGCGCACTGCGCCACTACGGAGATCGTGCCGCCTTCAATCAGCTGCGCAATGCCGTGGAGCACGGCGTTCTCGACCAGCGGCTGCAAAATCAGCGGCGGCACCAGGCAGCGTGCCACCGCAGCGTCCAGCGTCTGCGTCACCCGCAGGCGCGCGCCCAGCCGGATCTGTTCGATTGCGAGGAACTGGTCAACGAGCTGAAGTTCCTCGGTGAACGGGATGCGCTGATTCGAGCCCAGGCGCAAGGTGTCGCGCAGGAAGTCAGCGAGCAGCAGACACATGCGGCGTGCGGCGACAGGATCGCTGGTCGTCAGCGCGCTGATTGAATGCAGACTGTTGAACATGAAGTGCGGGTCTATCTGTGCGCGCAGCGCCTTCAGTTCGGCTTCGCGCGCCGTCAGGCTGAGCTCGAGTGTGCGCGACTCGGCTTCTCGCGAAGCCTCGAAGGCCAGCAGCAAGTAGTGACACACCGCCGCCAGCCAGAAAAGCAGTATGGCGACCATGAATAGCGGCAGGGCCTGGCTGTCGGCGAGTGCGCTGCCTCCGGTGGAATTGCTGAGCCAGTCAACGGCGCGCGCCCACGCGGCAGCGAGAGCGATCCAGATACCACCGGCAACCGTACCGGCCACGAGATGGACGACGATCAAGTTGCCGATGCGCGCCCGCACGTCCAGAGGAAAGGCGCGACAGATGTAGCCGGCTGAGAGCGCGACGAAGCCGAACACCAGGCACAGCGGTATGAGGAAGGCCAGAGTAATCAGCCACGGCCCGTCCTCACGCAGCGCGACTGTGAGCAACGCGCCCACCAGAACCCAGGCCAGCAGATAGATCAGCAGCCGGCGCCCGTTACCAAGAATCGGGTGCATCAGTTCTTGATCGTCAGTCCGCTCATGATGATAGTGCCGCGGAGCAGCAGGCGCCGTGGCGCCTCAGTCTGTCCCGCGGGCGAGGGCATCGGCGGCAACCGCTTGTCGTCGACCGAACCCATGATCGGAGAGATCTGCGACACGACCGTCCAGCTCGTGGGCACCCAGATCTCGATCCCGCCCATCATCGAGAACACGTCGATCACCGCCTCGTCGCCGGGCGCAAGCGTCGCCAGCCTCAGGTCCAGCTGGCAACCGCCCATAAACGCAGAGATTTCCGTGGACTTGAAGGGATTGTCGTTATTGACGCGTTTGGTTTCGCTCATCACCACCAACACTTGCGCTGCGTCTCCTGGGGCCTGGTTGCTGAACGGCATGCGCAATCCGCCGGTGCGCGTCACGAGCTTCACGCCGATGAACACCAGCAGCAGCGGTCCCAGCAGATCACCGAGACCTAAGTTGACGATGCCCAGCGAGCGCAACAGCAGCCAGCCACCGAGGAAGCACCAGAACGCGCCCCAGAAGCGGCCGCGTGAATCCGGGCGCCCGACCAGCAGCCCGACGCCTGGCACGATCACGAATACCGGCCAGTAACGCGCCAGCCCCGTAGTCGCGAGCAAGCCGAGCCGATCCACGGTCATAACCACGCCGGCGAACATCAGGAAGATGCCGGCGTAGATCTGCAGTCCACGGTGACGCCATGCGCGCCGGCGCCAGGGCCGGTGCGTCACGGAGGACAGAGTGTCCGGTGATTCAGGTGTGTCTGGCATGGGACCCTCAGGACCGAATGTCCAGCCTGCCCATCAGGATAGTCCCGTGGACGAACAGGCGGGGTGGATTGGGAGCCAGCGGAACTGTCACGGCGGACGGTTCAGGTAAATCGTCATTCTGATGGTCCCCCCGGTCGCGGCGCGTGCGAATGGTAGCACCGGGGCGACGGTCGCTGACCCGTCCCATTACCGGCAGGACATCCGAAATCACCACCCAGTTGGGTGGCACCACCAGCTGCGCTTCACCCATCACCGCGAACACATCGATGTCGGCGCGCTCGCCATCAGCCAGCTTGGCCTGGCGCAGGTCGAGCACCGACTGGCCCATCACGCTGGTGAGACTCGCGCCCTGAAAGCGTGCTGCTGTACTGCTCATCCTGCTCTGGCCGAATATCGCGTGTACGCCGACGCTGTCGTCTCCCGTCTTCGAGTCGCGATTTGAAAAGTTGAAACCGGAATGATTGGCGGCCACGCCCACGACCACCAGCAATATCACGAGACCAGGTGAAAGGAACCAGCGCTCCGACCGCTGTGCGCCAACCAGCTCGCCGCGCATGGCCTGCCATACGATGCTGGCGCCAAACAGAATGATCAGCACCGGCCAGAACTTCAGCAGCTGCCCAGCCTCGAACAGGCCCAGTCGATCTAGCAACAGCGCCAGGCCCAGGACCAGGATGCCTAGGCCAAGCACGACGTTGGGTCCGAAATGAATGCGCGAATCGGTCGATAGGTTCATCAGTGTCTCCACGGCGGGTGTCGATTGCCGCGGAGTGAAGCCTGCCCCAGCCGCGCAGCTACGTGGGGCACTATTCGGCGAACGGTCGGTGCCGCCCGGCGAATGGCGGCTCAGGGCTGAGCGGAACCCGCGACGCGAGGACGTGGAGCTTCAACCCCGCCACCCTGCGCTCAGAGATTGGTGAGACGGCCCGTGGAATCGCCAAATCGCTCGACGCCTTTCGCGCCCATGCGGTCAGCGAGACTCAGATAGAGATTGGTGAGTGGCGCCGGCTGGTGTTTGACGTAGCGTCCGGCGTCCAGGATGCCGCCGCCGCTGCCGGCCAGGATGATGGGTAGGTTGGCATGCGTGTGCCGGTTGCCGTCCGCGTTGCCGCAGCCGTAGAGGATCATCGAATTGTCGAGGAGCGACTTGCCGTCCACGTCTTTCGTCTTCGCCATTCTGTCGAGGAAGTATGCGAACTGCGTCGTATACCATTTCTCGATGACCGCGGTCTTGGCCAACAGGTCGGGCCTGTTGCCGTGGTGGGTGCAGTAGTGGTGCCCCTCGGCGACGCCGACCTCATCGAAGGTGCGGTTGTTGCCCTCGCCGGTGAGCATGAAGGTGGCGACGCGCGTGTTGTCTGTCTCGAAGGCGAGATGGAGCATGTCCATGTTGAGGCGCAGATACTCGGTGTAGTTGGCCGGTATCCCCGCGGGTGTCTCCATCCCGGGGCTCGGGCGGACGGTCACCGATTTCTCGGCGCGCTCGATCCGCTGTTCGATTTCGCGGACGCTGGTGAGATATTGGTCGAGCTTTTCATTGTCGCGGGCTGTGAGCCCGCCGGCGCCGCGCGGCTCCGGCCAGACGGCCGCGAGCTGCCGGCCGATGCTCCGGCCTTCGCGAGCAACATAGTCGAGGATCGAGCGCTGCTGCCGCTGGCGCATGAGGAAGTTTTGTTTCCGCTCAGCGGGCGAACCTGCACCGAAAAGGCGCTCGAAGAGCATGCGTGGATCGACCTCTGGCGCGATCGGCGCGGTTGGCGAGCTCCAGGCCATGTTGTGCTGATAGGCGCAGGCGTAACCGCTGTCGCAGTCGCCGGCCGTGCGCAGGGTATCGCAGGAAATCTCGAGCGATTTGAACGGGGTGACGTGGCCCACTCTCTGCGCGATAACCTGGTCGATGGAGATGCCGGCACGAAAATCCACGCCTTGGGTTTTCTTCACCCGCACGCCGGTCAAAAACGAACCACCCGCGCGACCGTGATCGCCGGGGCCATCCGGGCCCGGAGTGGCGGGTTCGAGGGCGAGCCCGCCGAGCACCTGAATATTATTTTTGAGGCCGGCCAGTCCTTCCATGTTTTCGTTGAGCACGAAATCTCGTCCCTCGCCGGTGGGGAACCATTTGGAGGGGATGGTGCCATTGGCGAACTGGAAAAACGCGAGGCGCAGCGGCGCACCGGACGGCGTGACTGCACCAATCGCCGCCGCCTCAGCCAGCGTCGCAGCGCTGAGTCGGGGGGTAAAGGATTCGAGCGCGGGAAGGGCTATGGTCACGCCGATGCCGCGGAGGACATTGCGGCGGTTCAAGCTGTGAAAGCGCTCGGAGGCAAAATTGCGATTGGCGAAGGGTGATTTCTTCATGGGGCTGTTTGAGCTTGGGAGTTAAACATGCGCTGCTGCTGAAATGGTACGGACTCGATGACACCCATCAGGAGCGTCGAGAAGGCACCGTGGTTTTTCTCCAGATTGGCGACGATCTTATCCACCGCGGGCACATCATAGTATTCAGTGCCACGCCCCAGGGCATAGGTCAGCAATTTTTCCGTGAGGCAACGGTAGAATTCGGTCTTGTGATGTTCGGCCAGGATGCGCTTGAGATCCCGGATGTCGGTGAAGGTTTCACCGGTGGCCAGGTGCCCGGAGGGGTCGATCTTCTGTTTGAACTCTTCCTCACGCCACTGCCCCAGGGCATTAAAGTTTTCCAAGGCGAGCCCGAGCGGATCCATGCGGTTATGGCAGGACGCGCAGAGTGCGTCTTCGCGGTGTTGGGCCATGGTCTCGCGCAGGCTGGGCTCGTGCGTGGCATCTTTTAGCTTCGTTTCCTCCAGGGCGGGAATATCGGGCGGCGGCGGCGGCGTGGGTGCGTTGAGAATATTGTCGAGAATCCATTTACCCCGCTTCACGGGTGAAGTGCGCGTGGGGTTGGAAGTGATCATCAGCACGCTGCCCATGGTGAGGACGCCGCCGCGCGGGTCGCCGCGGGGCAGGGTGACTTTGCGCAATTCCGGTCCCTTGACGCCATCGATTTTGTAGGCTGCGGCGGACGTCTCGTTGAGGAACGTATAATCGCTCGTGAGGAACTCGTCCACGCTGCGATTTTCGCGGAGGACATGCTCGAAGTATTTTTCAGTCTCCTGCTTGAGGGCGGTGCGCAGCGCATCGCTCACATTGGCGCCGCCACCGCCGCCCCGGCCGGTGGGCTGGATAATGCCCTCGCGCTTGAGGATTTCGCCCTGGATCAGGGGCACGCTCATGACGAGGCGCGATTGCAGCCACTGGCCGGTGAATTGCTCGACAAAGTTCGAGGAGCGCGAGTCGGCCAGCATGCGCTTCACCTGGGCATCGAGATTCGCGCGCAGTTTTCCGGCGGCCGCGAGCTTGAGCAGCTCCTCGTCCGGCATGCTGGACCAGAGGAAATAGGAAAGGCGCGAGGCGAGGGAGTGCTCATCCACGTTGGCCACCGGCGCATTGGGCGCCGCCGGAGCGGGACTCTCGACGCGATAGAGGAAGCGGGGCGAAGCCAGGACGGCGACCATCGCCTGGGCGACACCCGCCTCGAAGGTGGTGCCCGGGGTCGTGTAGAAATTTTCGGCGATGCCCAACAGTGGTTCCACGCTCTCGGCCACGACTGGGCGGCGATACGCCTGGGTGGCAAACCTGGTGAGTATTTCTTTCGCGTAGGCGCGGCGCCCGGCCAGGTCGGCCGGAACTTTATCCCGCGGGAAAAACCGCGCGTAGTTGGGCGGAGGCACCCACCGCGCTTTATCGAGCGGTCCTTCCAAGCGCACCTTCTTGAGGTTGTAAACGACTTCGGGGCCCCGGGCCAGGGGCGCGGTGGGCTTGATCGAGACCATGATCGGGTGACTGCCGGCATTCAAACGCACGTTGTGTGCGTCTGCGAACGTGCGGTTCCCCTGCCAGCCATAATCCCTCTGCGTCAACTGCTGACCGTCCAAGGTGATTGTGACCTCGGCGCGTTGCGTTACGGAAATGAAATCTCCCCGGATGTTTTGCTCGATGACGAGCCGATACTCCCCGGCCTGCTTGACGTTGAACACGTGGCTGATGGACGCCTCATTCGAAAACGACAGCAGGATGGCCATGTCGCCGGCGGCGCCGATGCCGGAGCCGCGGATGATCTTGCCCACGGTCGGCGTTCCGTCCGGGAACTTGAAGTCGCCCACATCGGCGATTTGCACCGCCGGCGTCCGGTGGACCTTCGGTACGACCTTGTCTACCACGGTCTGCGCGGCGGCCAGGTATTTCTCCATGAGGAGGGGCGACATGTTCAGCACGTCGGCGATGTTGTCGAAGCCGTAGCCGCTATCGTCGTCGGGGAATGCCGTGCGCGTTTCGAAGTCCACGCCCAGCAAGTCGCGGATGGTGTTCTTGTACTCGACGCGGTTGAGCCGGTGCAGGGTCACTCGGCCCGGGTCGGGTTGCGCCGGGTCGAGACCGAAACCTGCGGTCGTGATCCAGCCCTCCAGTGCAAAGCGCTCGCTCGGCGTGAGGGGATTTTCCGCCTTCAGCGGCGGCATGATGTGAGAGCGGGTGTTCTTCAGCACTTTCAGCCAGAGCTGCGGGTCGTGCGCGATGTCGTCACCGGTCAACTCGTCGAAGGCGATCCCGCCTTTGCTTGAACCTTCGCCATGGCAGTTGTAGCAGCGCTCCTGGAGGATGGGTTCGACGACTTTGTGAAACTGCACAATGGTCGGCATCTCCTGCGGCGCGGGCTTGGGCGCCGCAGCAAGGATTGCCGCGGGAGTTGTTGCCGCAGTTGCGGTTGCGGGCCGGCCGGCCCATATCAGGCATGCCACAGCCCCGGACAAGACGGAGAGAACCAACCAATGAGAAGGGAGAAGGGAGTGATTCATTTACAGGGGATGTAATCGAATGATGTGCGCCGAGCCCTACACGTCGCCAGATGTTTCCATTATGGGGCACAATTTGGCTGTTGCGGTCAAATAAGCGCCGCAACACCCGCCTGCCGGCTCGCCCTTTGGCCTCTGGGTGCAGTTATTACCGAGTCCCAGGCCATTGCCATTGCCATCGCAGCGGCAGCCAATAGCCAGCGAGTCGTGTCACCGTCGGCCGATGAATACGTATTGGCCGGGAAATGCTTCGTGCTCCTGGGTAAATCGAGCGCACGTGATCGAGCACATGCTCGATTCCAATCGGATGATCATCCAGGTACAGCAGATTGCATTGCTGACAATTCGCGACGTAGCAACACTTCATTCCCAACGATCACAGTTTCGATTACATCGCTGTGCGAAGCCCATGCGCGTTGTTGTTGCCGTGCGGCGCCGAACGATTGTTCTCGCGCTGCGGTAAGTGCCGTAAAGAACAATGAAAGGAACAATGATTGGGAAGTTGCGCCATTTCGGGATGCTATAATCCTGCGTTCAATAGACGAATTTATTTATAAATAGCAAGAGTCAATTATGCAAAATAGCGTTTCACCCCCCGGCAATCGGTTAACCAATCTCACTCGCTTGTTCTCGCCGCGCTCGATCGCGGTGGTGGGCGCATCGGCCTCCACGGACAAAGCCGGTTACCAGGCAGTGTTGTCGCTCCAAGAATTTTCCGGCGAAGTATTTCCCGTCAATCCCAAAGCCACCGAGATACTGGGCTACAAGACATATCCCTCGCTAAAAGCGATCGGTAAGCCGGTCGATCTGGTGATTTTTGCCGTGCCAGCGGCCGCTTGCGTCGAGGCCGTGCGCGAAGCATCGCAAACCGGCTGCGGCGGCGGACTCATCATGAGCGGCGGCTATGCGGAGTCGGGCCCGGAAGGCGCAGTGATTCAGGCGCAGATCAAAGATATCTGTCAGGCGTCGGGATTTCGGTTGCTCGGACCGAACACCGCTGGGTTCGTCAACAAGCACGCCTCCCTGGTGGCGAGCTTTGCGGGCGGTACGGAACATATTCGCAAGGGTCATGTGGCCGTGATTGCGCAAAGCAGCGGCATTAATTTCATGTTGAGCTTCTTTCTAAGTGGTGCGGGGCATGGCATCTCTTGCGCCATCGGTGTGGGCAACGCGGCCGATACTGATGTGGCCGATGTGCTGGAGTTCCTGGCGGAAGATCCCGGCACGCGCGCCATCGCATTGCATTTGGAAGGTATCCCTAATGGCCGTCGCGTGTACGAAGCACTGCGCCGCGTGACGCCGCGCAAACCCGTCGTGGTATTGGCAGTGGGTCGCGAAGATGTGGGCGATTTCGCGCAGTCGCATACGGGCAATCTGATTGGCTCGTACGATTTGAAAATAAACGCCCTGGTTCAAGCGGGCGCTGTGCCTGTTGCCACCATTGAAGAACTGGCTTCCGCAGCGATCTTATTGTCGTTGCATCGTTTGCCCGCCAAGCGTAATCCCGGTATTGGCATTCTCACAGGACAAGGCGGCGCGGGCCTCATCATGTTGGACCTGTTGAAAATCGCCGGCATCGATGTGCCGATGCTGCGCGATGCGACCGTCGCCAAGATCGGCACGTTGTTGCCACCGATGACGTATATGAAAAATCCGGTGGACACGGCGCGTCCCGGACCAACGTTCCCCGATGTATTGACGGCGTTGGCGTCCGACGACCAAGTCGACGCAGTGATTGCTTTCGCGATTCACGAGCCCGCGACGTTGCATCCTGAAGAAGTTATACCGCGCGTGAAGGCGGCGGTGGGTAAGCCGATGGTGTTCGGCACTGCCGGTCCGCAAGAAGGCATTCGCCCAACCATCAACGCGTTGCGCGAAAAAGGCGTGTTCACCGCGGAATCGCCGGAAAAACTGGCGCAAGCCGCCATCGTGTTGGCGAAAGATGCGATCGGTCAATGGAAGGTCGCGCAGCCGGCGGAAACGGCAACGTCTGCTGCTGGCGTAAAAGTTGGCGTGAATCCGGACGAACATGCATCCAAGCAATTGCTCGAGGCGATGGGCATTGCCACGCCGAAACGGGCTGTTTGCTCGACGCGCGAAGAAGCACTGGCCGCGTTCAAGTCGATTTCCAAACCGCTGGTAGCGAAGATTCTCTCCAGCGAGATCGCTCACAAGACGGAGGCGGGCGGCGTGCATCTGCATATCGCCGATGAAGCAGCGCTGAATCGTGCGCTCGATGCGCTCGACAAAATCCCGCTCAAGGGCGCGCGTCGTTATCTGATCGAGGCGATGGCACCCTCGGGCCTCGAGATGATCGTCGGCGCAGTCCGCGATGCGAGCTTCGGTCCAACGATCATGGTTGGTCTTGGCGGCACGATTGCCGAAGCGATTAAAGATACGACGATGCGAGTCGCGCCGATCTCCAAGTCTGATGCGCATGAAATGCTGAGTGAGTTGCGCGCTTCGGCTCTGCTCGACGGTTGGCGCGGCAGTCCTAAACTGGATCGCGAAGCGTTAGCCGACGCCATCGTGCGTTTAGCGGCGGTGTTGGATAGCCAGCCGGCAATCAAGGAAATCGAAGTCAACCCACTGCGCGTGTATCCGCAGGGCGTGCTGGCGTTGGATGCGCTTGTCGTAAGCGCGTAAGTAGCAGCGCTCCTGCCCTCATGGCGAGGGTAGGAGTCGCCTCGATTACCTGTTGGTGTTCTCGACCAACACTGCAATACCCTGACCGCCGCCGATGCACGCCGAAGCGATGCCGTAGCGTTTGCTCGAGCGTTGCAGTTCGCGGGCAACCGTGACAGTGATGCGTACACCCGTAGCGCCCAGCGGATGACCGATAGCAATCGCGCCGCCGTTAACGTTGTACTTGGCGTGATCGACGCCCAGTTCGCGTTCCACTGCCAATGCTTGCGCGCCGAAGGCCTCGTTTACTTCCACGAGATCGATTTGCTCAAGCTTGAGGCCGCTAATCTCCAGCAGTCGACGAATCGCAGGTACTGGGCCGATGCCCATGATCTCCGGCTCCACGCCGACCACTGCGCCGGCTATAACGCGAGCCAGCGGTTTGAGTTTTTTGCTCTTGATGTAGCTGTCGGTGGCAACCAGGGTGGCCGCAGCACCGTCGACGACACCCGATGCAGAGGCCGCAGTGGTGATGCCGCCGAACACGGGCTTCAGCTTGCGCAGGGTCTCGAGCGACGTGGCGCGGATGTGTGTGTCCACCGCTGCCTCTTCTACACCGCGCGGTAGCTTGATGCCACGAGTATTCAATCCTGCAATCTCGAAGCTTTCGTTTTTAACTGCGACGATCTCACCGGCCAGGAAGCCGGACTGTTGCGAGGCAACCGCACGCGCAAAGCTGTCGGCGGCATAAAGATCGACCTCTTCGCGAGTGAGGCCAAGTTTCTTCGCAAGGTTCTCGGCTGTGACGCCCATGTTGCAGCTTACGGCCGTATCCATCAGCGCTTCCCAGAGGAAGTCCTTCATCTCGAACTTGCCCGTGATAAAACCGCCGCGATGGGTATAGGCGGCGATGGGATTGCGGGTCATGGACTCGGTGCCCACCACCAGCGCCAAATTCGTCTTGCCGAGTTTCAGCGCATCGGAGGCTTGCAGTATGCATTCAATACCGGTGCCGCAGACGCGCTGCACTTGTACGGCAGGGACTTCCAATGGCACGCCTGAATACAGTCCGATATGTCGCGACAGCAGGAATGCATCGTAGCTGGCTTGCGCCATGTTGCCGGCGATCACGGTGCCCACATCGCTTGGCGCGACGCCAGTGCGCTTGAAGATCTCGCGGGCAACTTTGATGCCCAAGTCGATGGGTGAAACGCCGCCCAATGCGCCATTGAGATCGACGAACGGCGTGCGGACGCCATCGATCAACCAGGCGTCTTCATATTTGGTGGCGAGTCCCGATCCTTGCTGTGACATGGTAAATGCCTCGTAAATTGTGACCGTAAATTGTGGTGCGAAGTGTTACCTCAGGCGCGACGTATTGCAAGGCAGCAATTCTCATGAATTAGCTGCCCGCTGGACGGGGCGATCCGGTGCGCCGCGTTCATCCGGGCATCGCCGGAACCGGGCGGGGCTCGAAATAAGGCCCCGTTCGGCGTAGTTGACTCGGATGGGGCAGATGGTATGAATTTCCTATTCGCCTCCTGGTCACTGAGCCGGCTGCAAGCAACATCGTAAAAATGAAGGAAACACCATGAGTCGTCTACTCACCCGCATTCTTGCGTGTTTCACTTTGTGCACGACACTCGCGCACGCGGCGGAGGCGCCGCCCAACATCGTGCTGATCATGACCGACGATATGGGCTGGGCCGACCTGACGAGCTATGGAGCGCCCGACATTCGCACACCAAATATCGACAGCCTGGGCCGCGACGGCGTTCGGCTGACCGACTTCTACTCCAACGGCGTGTTGTGTTCGCCGACGCGCGCGGGGTTCATCTCCGGCCGCTATCAGCAACGCTATGGACTCGAGATCGCCTTGCCGAACGCCGCCGCGGCCAACAAGCTGGGGCTGAGCGCGAACGGCATGACGCTGCCGCAGTTGATGAAGAACGCTGGTTACGCAACCGCACTGGTTGGCAAATGGCATCTCGGTTACCTGCCGACGCAGAGCCCGAGGGCGCACGGCTTCGACTATTTCTTCGGCCTGAAGAGTGGCTACCACGACTACTACACCCATAAGGCCGGAGATGGCGCTCCCGACCTCTGGGAGAACGACGCGCAGATCGCGGCGGAAGGCTACATGACGGACCTGATCACGGCCCGCGCCTTACGCTTCATCCAACAGAACACGACGCGCCCCTTCTTCATCGACGTCGCCTACAACGCGCCTCACTGGCCGTATCAGCCGCCGCATATGCCGTCTGAAGCGCCAAACAACGCTCGGCACATGATGCCGCACGACAATGCCAGCACGCGCGCGGACTACGTCGCGATGGTCGAACACATGGATGGCGGCGTTGGCCAGATACTCGCAAAGCTCGCCGAGCTCGGCCTGGCCCAGAACACGATCGTCATCTTCACCAATGACAACGGCGGCGAGTGGCTTGCAAATTCTTCCCCGCTGTTCAATCGCAAGTTTACCGTTTGGGAAGGTGGCATCCGCGTCCCGACGCTGATCCGCTGGCCCGGCCGCATTCCAGCCAGCACTGTGTCGAGCCAGGTCGGCATCACGATGGACCTGAGCGCGTCGATACTCGCGGCCGCAGGCTCGCAGGTTCCCGCGAAAGCGAAGTTGGACGGCATGAATCTGTTTCCTGTCCTGCAGGGGCGCTCTCGCGATGTCGAACGCACGCTGTTCTGGCGCAGCACGAGCTACGGCTGGCAACAGCGCGCAGTGCGCAGCGGCACCTGGAAACTGGTCGTCGACGGCGGCCACGAGTTCCTGTTCGATTTGAGCAAAGACATCAGCGAGCGCAACGATCTCGCCAGATCGCGGCAGGATATCGCTCAGAAGCTCAGGCGCCTGCTGAGTGCATGGGAAGCCGAAGTCGATGCGGAAGCACGCGCATTACGATAATTCGCCCGCTCATTCTAGACCCCCGATACGCGATGGGGGTGGGCAGGCAAGGGCTGCGCCGGCTATTTGGGGCAGGCCGCCTACTCGATGCGTTGCCGGCGAGTGATCAGCCACTGACCGTCGCGTTTTTCCAGCTCGTCCTCGTAGCGCCCGACGGCCGAAATGTGGATGTTCTCGCTGGTGTGCATCACCACCATCCACGTGGACCAGTGCTTGGCATGGGTGGCATCCAGGAGTTCGATGCGTGAATCGCTGTTGCGGTTGAAGCGGCGCAACGATGCCGGATCGTAGGTCAGCTTTCTGTTCGGATCGGCCTTTCTCTGTGCCTCCAGCCGATCAGAAATGATTTCACGAATTTGCGCGCGGCTCTCGTAGCGCATGCGCTGGAACCCGTACACGGGGCCACTGCCGTACAGCTCTTTCAGTTCGAAGACAGCATTATCGGCGAAGGCGGTGGCGAATTTGTCGGCATCGCTTACTTCGAAGGCGAGGTTTGCCTGCGCCAGCACTCCTTCGATGGCATTGCGATCGGCGATGACCTGCATGGCGGAGTTAGCCGGGCTGTCCACTTGGTGGCATCCGGCCAACGCCAGGTAAAGAGCCATGAAGGGTAAGAGAGCACGATGCAGTGCGCTGTGCATAAAGACCCCCGAGTTTGAAGAGCAGACGGATGTCGAGCAGCAGATTATAGTGCTGTGAATGGATTTAAAGATCGTCTATGCCGCACCCGATGCGTCTGATCGACCTCCACACCTTCTCGCGCTTCTTGTGAAATGCGCGTAGGCTTCGAGCCATGAGCCTGCGTGGCGCATCCGTGAATGCTTTCTGCATCGCATTATTGTTAGCGTTCTCCCCGCTTGCCGGAGCTGCGCAAGCACCTGATTCACGCATTGAGGTGTCGGTCTTTGGGAAACTGCCGGATGGCGCCATCGTCAGGCAGTTCATCTTGCACAACCACACGGGCATGACAGTGCGGGTGGTCAACTACGGCGCAATCATAACCGCGATCACCGTGCCGGATCGTAAGGGTGTGGCAGCCAATGTAATTCTGGGTGCTGATTCCCTGGAAAACTACCTGCGCGGATTTCCTGCCGCTGCCGTACAGGGCCGCTATGCCAACCGCATTGCCAAAGGGCATTTCGTGCTGGACGGCACCGAGTATCAGGTTACAAAGAACATAGGTGAACACCATCTGCATGGCGGTACGCGGGGTTTTGCCAAAGTGGTGTGGGAGGCAACGCCACTGCCTGCCAAAGAACACGAGGTTGGGGTGCACATGAGCTACCTGAGTGTCGATGGCGAGGAAGGGTATCCGGGCAACATGAGAGTGGGTGTCAGTTACACGCTGACCGACGACAACGAACTGCGGCTCGACTACACCGCCAGCACAGACAAGGCAACAGTGGTGAATCTGACCAACCATGCCTATTTCGATCTGTCAGCTGCCGGCAAGATCAGTGATCAGGTGCTGTGGATAAACGCCGATCACTACACGCCAGCAGACAGCCAGCTGATTCCAACTGGGGAGATCGCTCCTGTCAAAGGGACACCGCTCGATTTCACCACCGCGGCAAGCATCGGATCGCGCTCCAGGCTGATCGAGGCGCCGCAACCCCAACGGCAAATCTTTGACCACAATTTCGTCATCAATGGTGGCGGCTCGAAGCTGGTAAAAGCAGCCGAGGTGCGCGACCCGGCCAGCGGCCGTGTAATGCAGGTGCTGACCACGCAGCCCGGCCTGCAGTTGTTCACCGGCAATCCGCTCGGCTTCTGCCTGGAAACCCACCATTTTCCAGACTCACCGAACCATCCGCAGTTTCCATCGGCAACTGTGCGGCCGGGGCAGCCGTTTGCGAGTACGACCGTCTATAGATTCCAGAACTAAAGCGGGGTCGGGGCGGGATCCGCGCGCGAAAATTGTTGTTTCGACGCCTCCGCGAGCAGGACTGCGAGATAATCCACACCCGGCTTTGATGGGAACGACCGATGTCCTTGCTTACGCGTTTGTTCAGGAAAACCGCACCTCGTGAGGATGAGGTGCAGAGCGTGGTCCCTCACGCAGACATCGAGCACATCGAGCCACAAAAAGAGCCCGCTGGGCCAGATGACGAGCAAGTCCTGAAGGCCGCGCTCGCGGCTCACGATACTGCATCGGTTGCCCGGCTCGTCGTCGAGGGCTCTTCCACCAGGGTCCGGCAGCTCGCCGCACAGGCTGTAGAGGAGCCGGATCTTCTCAGACGGCTTGTGAAGGATACCCGGGGCGGAAAGGACAAAAACGTCTACCGGATCTTGCGACAGAAGTGCGATGCGCTGCTCGCACAGGAGCGCGAAGCCCGTCAGATCGAGGAGGCGATCGAAGCGCGCTGTGCCTCACTCGAGCGCCACTGCAAGCAGCGTTACGATGAGCTTTTCACACCGACGCTCGAGCACTTCGAGGCGGACTGGAAAACGCTGGAGTCCCAGGCAACCGACTTGACGATCGCGCGTGCACAGCAGGCCATCGCCCGTGGCCGCGAGGTGATCGCTCTGCACCACGAGAAAGTGGCGACCCAGGCGGCTCAAGCAGACGCGGCCGCCCAGGCTGCGGCGCAAGCCGAACAAGAACGTGCACAGGAGCGGGAAGCCGAGGCACTCGCCGCCGCGGCCGAAGCGGCACAGCGCGAGTCCGAAGAAGAAGCGCGAGCAGAACACCAGGCGGCTCAGGCGCACGCAATCGGCCAGCTGAGCAGCTTGATGCGCAAAGCCGGCGCGGCGCTTAGAGATGGCAGCACGGCAAGAGCCGCAGGACTGCGACGCGCAATCGATGAGAAGGTGCAAGGTTTTTCCGCGCTTTCCCCGCACCTGGCCAGCCAGCTGCAGCAGCTCGACTCGAGACTCAATGAATTGAAAGACTGGAAGGATTACGCCGCGGCGCCCAAACGCACGCAGCTCATCGAAGCGATGAAAGCACTGGTGGGCACGCAGGACGATCCAGAGGAGCTCGCGGTTGAAATCAGACGGCTACAGGTTGAATGGAAAACCATCAGCAAGGGAGTTGCCGCGGATACCGAGTCCGACTGGCAGCAGTTTCATCAGGCGGCACAGAGCGCCTATCAACCGTGTCGGGAACATTTTGAGGCACTTGCCCTGCAACGCCAGGAGAATCTTGAGCGGCGACTGGCACTGATCGCAAGACTCGGTGCATTTGAGACCGGACATGACTGGGAGCACGCGGACTGGCCGCTGGTTGCGACGGCGCTGCGCGATTCGCGACAGAAATGGCGTAGCCATTCGCCAGTTGATCGCGCAGCAGGCAGGGCGGCGCAGGAAGATTTCGACGCCATCGTCCAGCGCCTCCAGGAGCGCCTTCAGGGCGAATACGCGAAGAACATTGCCGACAAGCAATCACTGATTGCGCGAGCACAGCAGGCACTGGCCAGTGAGGACAGTCGCAAGGCGATTGACGATGTGAAGCACTTGCAGCAGCGGTGGAAAGCTGCCGGACTGGTTCCCCGCGAGGAGGGCGTGAGACTGTGGGAGGAGTTCAGGCAGCATTGCGATGCTGTATTCCAGAAGCGTCAGCAGGAACACCTGCAGTATCACGCGAGCCTCGAAGAGAACAAGGCCAAAGCGATTGCGCTGTGCGAGGAGGTCGAACAGATCGGTAGCCTGGCCGGCCAGGAGCTGACCGAGGGCATCAAAGAACTGCCAAGGCTGCGAGAGGCGTTCGGCACATTGGGAGAGTTACCCAACACCCACGCGCGCGATCTGCAAAAACGCATGGAACGGGCGCTCGATAAATGTGAAAGCAGCGTTGCGCGCGAGCGTGCGCAGAACGATCAGCGCAGTTGGCGTGACCTGTTCGAGGCCGCCAATGAGGTGCGTGCCTACCGGCTCGCCGTGGCAGAAAGCAAAGACACCGGAGAGCTCGATGCACTCAGGAAGGCGGCTGAACAGTACATCACCACTGTGCCGCAATGGCCAAAACGGGGATTGCAGGCGGTGAAAGCGGCGCTCGTCAGGCCCGGCGCAGACGACATCGGCGCGAATGAAGCGGCACTCAGATCCCTATGTATCCGGGCTGAAATACTCGCCGGTAAGCCCACACCACAGTCCGATCAGACATTGCGCAGGGAATATCAGATGAAACGCCTGATGGAGGGCATGGGCCGGGGAAGCAGCGCCGACGCTGACGCCCTGGACAAAGTGGTCCTGGAATGGGTTGCAGTAGGGGCGAGTCGCCCTGATGTTTATCAGGCCCTGCGGGCTCGCCTCGCGGAATGCCAGGCGAGTGCCGCTATTGCGGCAGTGTCGCGACGTAGCTCCTGATGCCCCGGCGCCGACAAACCAAAATCAGGTGATATGCGCGCCCTGTGTATTCACATACACCGCGTAGAGTGACTGGCTCGCGACCATGAACAGACGATTCTTTTTGGCACCGCCGAAGCAGAGGTTGGCGCAAATCTCAGGCAACAGGATTTGCCCGATGCGCACGCCGTCTGGAGCGAAGATGTGAACACCATCGTATCCCTCACCAGCCCAACCTGCGGCTGACCAGAGGTTGCCGTCCACGTCGCAGCGGATGCCGTCCGAGCCGCCGAGCTTGCCCTTCAACTCCATGGAGCAGAAGCGACGCTTTCCTTTCAGTTTCAATCCGTCCACCACATCAAAGACATCAATGCCTTTCGGATCGTTTCCGCCCGTGTCGGCGACGTAAAGTTTCTTGTAGTCTGGTGAGAAGCAGAGGCCATTCGGTTTGAAACCTTCGTCCGTCACCATGTCCATTTTCAACGTCTTGGGATCAATCCGGTAAACGGCCTCCTTGATTTGCAGGTCACCTTTGTTTCCCTCGTAGTCCATCATGCTGCCGTAACCCGGATCGGTGAACCAGATGCCGCCATCGGGATGCACGACCACATCGTTCGGAGCATTGAGCGGCTTGCCCTTCCATTGATCCGCGAGGACGGTGATCTTGCCGTCGTGTTCATAGCGGACGACGCGGCGGTTGCCGTGTTCGCAGGAGAGTTGACGACCCTCGTAATCGAATGTGTTCCCATTGCTGTATCCGCTTGGATTGCGAAAAACACTTACATGGTTGTCGTCGTCAATGAAGCGAAACTGGCGGTTGTTTGGAATATCGCTCCACAAGACGTAACGCCCGACCGCATTCCAGGCGCAACCTTCTGCCCACAGTGCGCCCGTGTGCAGCCGTTGGATCGGTGTGTTGCCAATCTTGTATTTAGCAAAGCGCGGATCCAGAACTACGATGTCCGGATCGGGGTAACGCATCGTTTCCTGCCCGGACCAGTCGCGGGCGGCCATGGACAAAGAGGGGAACAGCGCGGCGGCCGCCGCAGCTTTGGCGGTGGTGGTCAGAAATGTGCGGCGATCCAAATCTGTCGCCATGGGCGAGGGCAAATTGTTCGCTTTGTTGGGAGTGAGTCTTGCTTTCATGGTTGGTTTGAGTGGGTGTCGGCGTCGGTATAGTAGGGCACGGGCCGGTCAGGCGAACTTCAACCCACCTTCCTCACCCTTGTCAACCTCGCGAGACCCGCCACGCGGCTCGCGCGGGAGAATGTCTTTACTGGGCCGGTGTTAGCTTGGAGAATCCACCCTTGGAGTTGCTCCGGATTTACGGCTCGCGGAGGTTTGAAATGTCGAAAATACTTGCCCCTGTCGCAGTGGTTTTGATTGCTGGAATTTGTGCCGGAGGCCCCTTTACGGTCAGGGCGGCTGCTCCGGCGGGGCCGACTGTGAGCGCCGCGGCGATGAAGCCGTTGTCCGAGGCCAATAGTGCTCTGGATGCCAAGAAGTATGATGAAGTGATCTCGCTATCCAAAGAAGCGCTGGCGATCCCGGCCAAGTCTCCATTTGATACGTTTGTGGCGTATCAGTTTCTTGCCACGGCCTACGCGCAGAAAAAAAATATCACGGAACAGCTTGAGGCCATGCAGGGGCAGGTCGACTCCGGTATTCCTCAAGGAGCGGCGCGTACGAAAATCATCAAAGACATGGCCCGTATTGCCTACGAAGCAAATAACAATTCCAAGGCGGAGGAATATGGCAGCCAGCTGATCAAGGATGGTGCGACGGATGCCGGCACGTACATGCTGGTTGGGCACAGCATGTACCGGCAGGGCAAGAATGCTGATGCGGCCAAGTTGCTGAGCGCACACGTTGCCGAGCAGGTGAGTCTCGGGAAGGTGCCCAGCGAGCAGATACTGCAAGTGCTGGTCGCAGCCCAGGACAAGTCGGGCGATCACCCTGGCGTGACTGATACGCTCGAAAGGCTGGTTACACACTACCCCAAAGTGGATTACTGGCGGCTCGCGCTGCAGGACGCCAGTCGCGACCTGAAACTTTCGGATCGCCAGACTCTGCAGTTGTACCGACTTCGCATGGCAACGGAGACGCTCAGCCTCTGCGCGGAACTCAGGGGCGTGGCAGATCTTCTCACCAGGGCCGGATTGTTTGGCGAGGCCCAGCGGGTGATAGAGTCTGGCATCGGCAGCAAACTCTGTGCGGAAAAGGCGGATCAGGACGCATTGCAACAGTCCCTGACGGCGGCTTCGAGTGCCGCGTTGCGCGCCCGAGCAGAACTGAAAGGACTGGAAACAGAAGCCAAGAGCTCAAGCGCTGGTGAGGTTGAGGCTGTCCTGGGTGCGTCACTATTCGGGTTTGGCGAATTCGCCAAATCTGCAGAAGTGCTGGCCCGCGCAATCGGCAAGGGGGGCATCAAGAACCTGATCGATTCGCAATTTTTGCTGGGCATCGCCCAGTTCCGCGCAGGCGACAAGACCGCAGCTGCAAAGACCTTCCAGGAAATCAAGACCGATGATCCGTTCTATGCACGATTGGCGCGGCTGTGGGCATTGCAGGTGCGCTAGGGTTGAATATCGAACTCACCGCACTGGAAGCCCGGGTCATTGGCTGCTTGATCGAAAAACAGCTCACTACGCCCGATCAGTATCCGCTGTCATTGAATGCGCTGGTTAATGCGTGCAACCAAAAGAGCAATCGCGATCCGGTGCTCGATCTGGACGAACGCGTGGTGCAGCAGGTTGTGGACGGTCTTGTGCGCAAGCACATGGTGATAGAACGCTCGGGGTACGGTAGCCGGGTGCCCAAGTATCAACATGTGTTCTGCAATACCGAGTTTGGGTCGCTGAAGCTTACGCCTCTGGAGACCGCGATTATTTGCGAGCTGCTGGTGCGCGGCCCGCAAACGCCTGGCGAGTTGCGCACACGCGCCAGCCGCATGAGCGAAGTCAGCGATGTGTCGCAGGTGGAAGCGGCGTTGCAAGACCTGGTGACGCGCCCAGATGGGCCGTTCGTGACCCGCCTTGCCAGGGAAGCCGGCCGGCGCGATAGCCGCTATGCGCAATTGTTCTGCGGCCCTGTCGCCGACGCCACCGCGGAGCCAGAAGCTGCAGCGCGCGTTCGTACCGATGACGACGATGATCGCCTGACGAGATGCGAGAAGTTGGTCGATCAACTTGTAAACGAGATGGCGAGCTTGAAAAAGCGGCTTGGAGAAGTGTGAGGGTCAGACCCCTTTCTCCGTTCCTCTACACTACCCTGATCTCGCTACGATCCACAGGACCTGACTGGCCCCCGGGGGCCACCCGAGAGGCCCGCCCGGGTTTGTCAGCCGTGAATGGTTACTTGATTGTGTTCCTGGTCATTTTCGGCGCCGCGTCGCCGGGATAAATCTTCGGCGCCACCTCGAGCAGGTACCGCCGCCAGTTGATCCAGGTGTGCCCGCCGGTGCTCGGCATGAATGTGTTGTTGATGCCGGCCTTCGTCAGGAACTCGGAGAACTGCTTGTCTGGCGTGAACAGGCTGTCGTCGGTGCCGCACGCCATCCACAGCAGCTTCAGAGACGAGTTCACCTTCTTTGGATCCGCGACGACGTCCTTGAAGGCATCGTACGGCGCGCGCGCCACGGCGGGGCTGAAGCCGGCGACGCGACTGAAAAGTTCCAAGTGGTGCAGACCGATCTGCAACGTCTGGCCGCCGCCCATCGACAGGCCGGCAATAGCGCGATGGTCGCGGTCGGTGTACACGCGATAATTTGACTGGACGAAGGGAATGAGGTTCTCGAGCAGATCCTTCTCGAAGTCGGTGCGCTGCGCGTTCGCCGGGCTCGGCGCAGCCGGACTGTAGGCGTAGCCGAACGGCATGACGACGATCATCGGCGCTGCCTTGCGCTCGGCGATCAGGTTGTCGAGGATCAGGTTGGCGCGGCCGAAGGCTGCCCATGAGGTTTCGTTACCCTCAGCACCGTGGAGAAGGTAAAGGACCGGCAGTTTGTTTGATCCGCGGTCGTAGCCGGGCGGCGTGTAGACGTACGCGCGCCGCACGGAATTGGTCGCCTTCGAGTCGTACAGACGGATGTCCACGCTGCCGTGAGGCACCGGCTTCGCGTCGTAGAACATCGGCCCGTCGCCGGGAACGTCGAGCACGCTCGAAAGGGGACCCGGCCGCGAGTTGTATTTGACGATGATGTTGCGCTGGTCGTTGACGATCATGCCATCGATGTTGAATTCGTATTCGTAGAGGTCCGGCTCGAGCGGCCCGACCGTAGCGGTCCAGATGCCGCGATCGTCCTTTTTCATCTGCACAGCGTCCTTGACGCACTCGCAGGTGAGCTTCACTTCCGTGGCCTTCGGCGCGTTCACGCGGAACGTCACGCGGCGATCCGCGGACACTTCTGGCGACCGAATCGCCGCAGGTGCCGGCTGTCGCGCAGGCTGCTGCGCCATCGCGGTCTGTCCCACAGTGCCGACGGCCACAAGAATCAGGATCGAGCGAATTTTCATGTCATACCTCTCTCAATACGTCGCGGGCTTAACTTTCAGCGCGGTTCATTGGAGTTGCGAGGAGTCGGATCTCAGTTACGTTCATGTATCCCCTTGGGCGGATTCTTACATGACTCCGCACGCTCCCATCGACCGCAAGACAGGCGCGTTCGATTAACGAAATCGGACGCCTTCCGTGCAGAAAAGTGTTTTTCTGTAGACTTCGCCGTCAGTCAGGAGGGGTGCCATGAACAATAGATCTGTCCCATTTTTGGTTCTTCTGATGCCAGGGACGGTCGCCTCGGCTCAGGCCCCAAATATGCTGTGGTACGACAAGCCTGGCGAGTGACCAGTGGTTTCCGCACAGCAGACGATGCGAACGGTGCTGGTGACGGGGGGCGGGCGCGGTATCGGCGCGGCCTGTAGCTTGCTGTGTGCGCAGCGGGGCTGGGCCGTGGCGGTGAACTACGCGAGCGACTCCACCGCCGCTGCCAGCGTGGTGGCGCGCATTCGCGGCGACGGCGGCACGGCGTCGGCGCTTCAGGCCGACGTTTCCAACGAGAGCCAGGTGCTGGCGATGTTCGCCACACTGGATCGCGACCTGCCGCCGTTGGGCGGGCTGATCAACAACGCCGGCGTCGTCGACCGTGCATCGCGTGTCGACGCCATGAGCCTGCAGCGGCTGCAGCGCATGTTCGCTATCAACGTGTTCGGCAGCTTCGTGTGCGCACGCGAAGCTGTGAAGCGCCTGTCCATTCTGCACGGTGGGCGGGGTGGTGCGATCGTCAATGTCTCGTCGGCGGCGGCGCGGCTGGGCGGACCAGGGCAGTACGTGGATTACGCTGCCAGCAAGGGCGCAATCGACACCTTCACACATGGCCTCGCCCTCGAAGTGGCGGCCGAGGGCGTACGCGTCAACGCGGTGCGTCCTGGCGTCATCGAAACCGAACTCCATGCGTCCGGCGGCGAAGCCGACCGGGTGCGCCGGATTACCCCCCAACTGCCGATGCGGCGCGCGGGCAGTGTTGACGAAGTGGCAGAGGCCATCGTGTGGCTGCTGTCGGATGCCGCCAGCTACACCACCGGCGCCATTCTGGATGTGACCGGCGGTCGATAGAGCACCTCGCCTGCCTCAAGATACAGAGCCGGACGGGCGTCGCGCCAAGTAAGGCCGCACTTACACGGCCTCGCGCAGCTGGCGGACGGACTTGTGTCAGCGGCACTCCTACAGTCTCTGCGTGAAGATAGAAGCGCACAAGCGGGGATCGGCCCTCCATCGCGTGGCCGCTTGCACCATCGGCAACTGGCTGGACGACAATGCTTCCACCACCGGCGCCGCGCTTGCGTTCTATTGCGCCTTCTCACTGGCACCGCTGCTGATCATCGTCATCGCGGTGACAGGCTGGATCGTGGGAGAGGCGTCTGCGTATGGCTTCCTCAAGTCGCAGCTGCAGCTGCTGTTCGGCACATCGACAGCGACTCTCATCTTGGACGCAATGCGCAATTCGCAGCGCGTCGAGGGAGTCATGGCGGCCGTGCTCAGCATCGGCACGCTGCTGATTGGCGGCACCACGGTGCTGGCTGCCCTGGAAGAAGCGCTGGAAACGATACTCGGCGGTGCGCCCCGGCCAGGTTCCGGAATCATCAACTGGATACGCCGACGCGTGCTCTCGCTGGGGTTCATCCTGGCATTGAGCTTTCTGCTGCTCGTGTCACTGACCGTATCCACCATGATTTCTGGGTTGCGAACGTGGATCACCAACAGCAATGCGCCTCTGCTGGGAGTCATCGGTGCGGTGGACCTGCTCCTGTCGATCATCCTGATGACGTCGCTGTTCGCGTTGATATACCGCTACATGCCCACGCACCGGCTGCCGTGGAGGATGGTGCTCAGTGGCGGGCTGCTGACCGCGGTGCTGTTCAGCATCGGCAAATGGGCGGTGGGCCTCTATCTGGCGAAGTCGACGGTCCCCACGGCATTCGGCGCGGCATCGTCATTTGCGGCCCTGCTGTTGTGGCTGTATTACACGGCCCAGATCTTTCTGCTTGGCGCGGAGTTCACCGCGTGTTTGGGCGGTCTGCGCGCCAGGAAGACTGACGCTCAAACCTCAAAGCGGTCAACACGGTCCCGATCCTGAGCTGGCCTCGTTTATGTACCTGATCCAGATCCTGCTGCCCCTGTATGACAACTCCGGCAAGTTGATTCCCGAACTAAGGTTCCGGCGGCTTTCGACGGAGCTCGCGGCGCGCTTTGGCGGACTGACTGCCTATACGCATTCGCCTGCAGAAGGCCTGTGGAAACGCACGGGCAGGGCGATCCGCCATGATGAGGTAGTTGTCTACGAGGTAATGAGTGACGCGCTGGGGCGTGCATGGTGGTCGAGAAAGCGCGCGCAACTCGAGAAGGCTTTTGGGCAGGAGAGCATAGTTGTTCGCGCGCACCGGATCACCCGACTTTAGCGGCCGCTGAGTCGAATGAGCACAAATGCATCCAGCGAACGCAGCCTGGCACCTGAACGGTCCAAGACAGCGATGCGATTGCGGACCGGTAGGTACTGGCGTAGAGGTTTGGATTTCGTTGGCCGAATCACCGGGCTACGTAGAGAACCTCGTGTTGACCGCACGCATTGCTTGCGCGCAGGCCGTTTCGCCCTAAAGTAGCAGCGCGAGGCCGTAGCAACGGTCCCACAACAGTCCATTTCGGGGAAGCCATCATGAGTTCGCCAATTGCCGCAAACAGCCGCGGCGTCAATGCCCTTTTGTTCCTGTTCATCGGCAGCGGTTGTGCCGCGCTGATCTACGAGGTGGTCTGGTATCAGTCCCTTTCACTGATAGTCGGCAGCAATTCCGTGTCCATGGCGGTGGTGCTGGCCACATACATGGGCGGCATGAGCCTGGGCAGCCTGGCCTTCCTGCGCTGGAAGGGGCGGCACGGAAACCCCTTGCTGATATACGCCAAACTCGAGTTGTTGATTGCGCTGAGCGCGTTGCTTGTGCTGTACGTGTTGCCATATGCAGGCGGTCTGTACTTTGCCATTGGTGGCAGCGGGCCGCTCAGTGTGCTCGTGCGTGGCCTGTTCTGCGCGCTCTTCCTGCTGGTGCCGACGATGGCGATGGGTGCCACCTTGCCCGCGGCCTCTGCCTGGCTGCGGACCACGCCTCAGGGTGTCAGTCGCATTGGCGCCTACTACACCACCAACATGCTGGGTGGTGTGTGCGGCGCCCTGTTCGCCGGCTTTTATCTGCTGCGTGTGCATGACATGCAGATCGCCACTTTCGTGGCCATGGCGCTGAACCTGTTGATCGCACTGGTGGCGTACATGGTGGCCAGGGGAGGCGCTGCCTTCGCGGCTGCCGATTCCAAGGCCGTAGACGAGCAGCGCGATGTGACGCGCGGCGAAGTCGGGGTCGCGCCGCGGATGGTGCTGTTCACCATCGCCATGTCTGGCGCTTGTGCGCTCGGGGCCGAAGTGATCTGGGCGCGCAACCTGGCGTTGCTGATGGGCGGAACGGTGTATACCTTTTCGCTGATTCTGGCTGCCGTGCTGCTGGGCCTGACTATCGGCAGCAGCGTGGGTACCAGCGCAGTGCGGACCACGCGTAGCCCGCGCATGGCATTGGCTCTGTGCCAGATCGGCGCCATGCTTGGCTTGGCGTGGGCGGCGTGGTGGCAGCTACAAGCGCTGCCCAACTGGCCCATCAATCCCAGTCTCGCGCCCTCCATGTGGTTCAACTTCCAGCTGGACTTCGTGCGGGCGCTGTGGAGCATGTTGCCAGCGGCCGTCTGCTGGGGTGCAAGTTTCCCGTTGGCCATCGCCGCGCTGGCGCAAACCGAGACCAGCTCAAGCCGTGCCGTGGCGCGAATCTATGCGGCCAATACGCTGGGCGCCATCGGTGGCGCATTGATCAGCAGCCTGATTCTGTTGCAGTTCATTGGTACGCAGAAGACGCAGTGGCTGTTCATGTTCATGGCCCTGCTTGGCGCAGTGGCGATGCTGTTGCCAGTCGCGACGCGCAATGCGCCATCGCGACTCGTACCCAATCGGGTGGCGTGGCTGGCAGCCGTCGTCGTGCTGTTCATCCTATCAGCGCCGCTCGTACACACCGTACCGGGCATATTGGCGGGTTATGGCAGGTGGGCGGTCACCTGGCTGAAGGACCCCCGAAAGTTCATCTATGTCGGCGAAGGACTCAACGCAACATTGGCGGTTTCCGAAACACAAGACGGCAGCCGTTACTACCACAATGCGGGCAAGGTGCAGGCGTCGAGCATTGTCGAGGACATGCGCCTGCAACGCATGCTGGGGCATATCACAACGCTGGTTGCACGAAACCCGAAGAACGTGCTCGTGATCGGCTGTGGCGCGGGCGTGACGGCCGGTGCAGTGAGCATCAACCCGGATGTGAAAACGCAGACCATCGCCGAGATCGAACCTCTGGTGCCCAGGGTAGTGAGCAAGTATTTCGCCAACGAGAATTACAATGTCATCCAGAACCCGAAGGTGACGGTACATCTCGACGATGCACGGCATTTCCTGCTCACCACGAACCAGATGTTCGACGCCATTACCGCTGATCCATTCGACGTCTGGGTGAAGGGGTCGGCCACGCTCAATACCCTCGAGTTCTATCGGGAAATGAAGAAGCACCTGAATCCCGGCGGCGTGGTTACGGCCTGGGTGGCTTTTTATGAAACCGACAGTGCGGCCTGGAAGAGTGAATTGGCCACGTTCATGGAGGTGTTTCCTCATGCCATGGTGTTCGGCAATACATCCGGGGGCGGCGGCTACGACGGTGTCCTGGTGGGCTCTGCAGAACCGTTGAGCATTGACGTATCGGCCATCGAAGCCAAGTTGCGGCGGCCGGAGTTTGCGGAAGTGCGGCGGTCGCTGACCGACGTCAACTATCCCGATGCGATTTCACTGTTCGGGACATTCGCTGCCGACGCATCCCAGTTGAGCGGATACCTCAGCGGCGCGCAGATCAATCGTGATCGCAATCTGCGCCTGCAATATCTTGCGGGCATGGCGGTAAACCGCTACGAGCAAGCGGACTTGTATGCCAATCTCAAGACCGCTGGCGGTTGGAAAGAAGGGCTGTTCAAGGGTGATGACGCGACACTGGAACAGTTGCGCGCCATCATTTCCGGGCCCTGACCGGCAGTGATGCCAGTCAGGCCGCTACCTACCCTTACAGCTTCGAGAGAAACTCGTTCAGCACCTCGACCGTGCGCGGCAGGTTGTCGTGGTGAAGGTTGTGCCCGGCGCCGTCGATGTGTACGAGCTTGCCCTTCTGCATCACTTTTGCAGCCTCCAGGTGGGCTTTGCGCTGCTCCGGGGAGGCGTCTGCTTTCAGGATGATCATCGGCACGCGAATCTTTGCCAGCGCGTCGGTAGTTTGCATGCCGCCCTGCATCACCACCCGAAACGATTCAGCATCGTAAGCGCCGTGATACTGCTTTTTCGAGAGCGCCCAATACTGGTTGTCCACGAGGGACCACTTGGGATTCTGCCGGGCGCCCTTTGCCACCAGATCCTCGAACTTGTAGTTGTTCTGGGCGGCGAGAACTTCGGGAGTGCCGCTCATCTCGAACGGCAGGGACGCTGGGTTCGCCGGCCGTGGCGCAGCGGCGGGAGGCGCAGCTGCGGGCGCCGCAGCGGCGGCCGGCCTGGGAACACTGATACCTGCATCAAGCACGATGATCGCCTTGGCCAGGTCGGGATACTCAGCCCCCACGCGTATGACCGTCGCCCCGCCCATCGAGTGACCCATCAGGATCGGCTTCTCCAATTTCATCACGCGCACAAACTCCACGACGTCCTTGACCATCGTGTTGCCATCATCTTTCGGCGTGAACGGATCCGTCAGCCCGTGGCCGCGGGCATCCACCATGTAGATGTCATACGCGTCCTGCAGCTTCCATGTCAGCGTGGTCCAGCTGAGGCCGATGTCGGTGACGCCGTGAATCATCACCATCGCCGGTTTTCCAGGAGCAGGCTTGGCATGGTAGTAGTGGATGCGAATGCCGTTGGCATACACGAACCCATCCGTCCAGCCGTCGGGGACGCCCGGTGGAGGAGCGGCAAGGGTCACTGGCGGCGCCAGGAGGGCGGCTGTCAGTGCGACGAGAGTGAGCAGAAAACGACGAGGGCGTGGATTCATAAGAAGACTCCTAACTGGAAGCGGTGGGGCGAGGCTTTTCTCATTTGCTGGCGCGGGCAGGAGGCGCTGCCGCATTGAACAGGCGATAGGCGAGTTCGTAGAACTGGGGATATGTTCTTCCCGACCCCTCCGTGTTCTGATAATAAAGGACGAGCATGTCGTTCTCTGGATCGACGATGTATTGCGTGCCCAGCATGCCGCCCCACGCAAACGACGAGTCGGAGACCGCCGGAGTCGGCTTCTTCTTTTTATGGATTTCGAATCCGAGGCCGAATTGCATGTCGGGTGCCGCCCCGCTGTTTTCCGGCAGGCGATTGATCGTGGTCATCAGCTCGACGGTTTCTCGCTTGAGGATGCGGTGGCCGTTGAACTCGCCCTTGTTCAGCATCATCTGGCAGAACTTCGCGTAGTCAGTGATGGGTCCGTTCAAACCTAGCGCGCCTTCGCTGTAGGTCTGGCTCTGACTGACCGCGCCTTCGGCGTAGTTTCGATTCGGCTCGAGTTTTCCATTTGCCACGCGGTAGGCCTTGACGAAGCGCGGGAGGGCTTCCGGCGCGTAATACCAGTCGGTGTCGTTCATCCCAAGCGGCTTCAGAACAGTCTCTTTGACGTATTCGCGCAGCGATTTGCCGGAGATCCGCTCGATCATATACGCGAGCATGTTGGTGCTGACGTGATAACTATATTGAGTGCCGGGATCGAAACCCAACGGACGTTTCGCCAATTCCTGCATGGAATCCCGGAGATACCTTTCCGCGCCGACACCACCAGTGCGTTGACCGGCAGGTGGAGCCGCAGGCGCTGTAGCAGCGCCCGCCGCCGGAGGGCCACCGCCCCGGGCGCCGCGAATCTGTCCGGCGAGTCCCGCGCCCAGGCCGGAGGTATGGCTCATCAGATGCACGAAGGTCATCGGCGACTTGACCGGACGGGTTTCAAAAGTGCCGTCCGGATTCACCTTCGTCACCACGGTGTCCGGGATTCCAGGAAAGTATTTCGAGACGGGGTCGTTGATCGACACTTTGCCCTGTTCGACCAGCTTCATGAATGCCACCGTCGTGATCGCCTTGGTCTGCGACATGAGCACGTAGTAGTCGTCGACTGTGGCGGGAATCCGATTCTCGACATCCTTCCAGCCGAAGGCGCGGTTATAGACAACGTTGCCGCCCTTGGCGACAAACCCGACCACGCTGCTGACTTTGTGCTGGTCGACATAGGACTGCAGCAGCGCGTCGATCTGCGCAATCTGTTCGGTGTTCGCGCCGACTTTCCTGGGGTCTGCCGGATACTTGAATTTCTGCGGGCCAGCGGCGTAGCTGGCCACAGCGACCAACCCGAGCAAGGATAAGAGGGCAAATCGATGGAGTTTTCGCGTAATCATCAGGGTGCCTCTTGGACCGGTGCCGCCATCGCGCGGCGGTGGGAACGATGCGTCAGTTCTTGAACAGTAGCGGTGCAAACGAGTTCAGGCTGCGCCGCCATGTGTGCCACTCGTGTGCCGTGCCGGGGGAAACGTAGAAGACCGTGTTGACGCCCGCCGCCTTCAGTTTCTCGACGTCCGACTTCGGGTTGCTGCCCTGAGCTTGCGGATTCGGGCTGTCGATCTCGCGACTGCCGTAGCTGATGTAGACGAGTTTCGCCTTCTCCTTGAGCGCCGCGACCATGGCAGCGTTGCTGGGATCGATGGTGCCGCCACTGAAAACTCCGATGTGCGAAAACACATCCAAGTGAGCCAGCGCGATCGTGCGGGTTTGCAGACCGCCCATTGAAAGGCCGGCCATCGCGCGGTATTCGCGGGATTTCTTGGTCCGATAGGTCCCGTCGATCATGGGAATCAGGTCCTTGACGAATACTTCGTCCAGCGTGCGGTACACGACGCTGTAATCGCGCGGCGGAGGCGGCCCGGTGTTCGCGCCGGGTTGCGCCTGCTGCGGTGCGCGCAACGGTATGGCTTGTTCGCCGGGCTTCAGCGCCGCGCCGCGCTCCATCACCACCAGCATCGGTTGGGATTTCTTCTCCGCGATGAGATTGTCCATGATCTGACTCACACGGCCTTGAACGGCCCAGCCGCGCTCATCCTCGCCACCACCGTGCTGCAGGTAGAGCACGGGATAGCGTGCCGCTGTGTTCCGCTCGTAGTCCGGCGGTGTGTAAACGAAGATGCGACGCCACGCCTGCGTGGTTTTCGAGAAATACCAGCGTTCCCGCACTTCGCCGTGCGGCACATTCTTCAACTCGTGGAAATCCTCGCCCGTCGGCACTTCGACCGCGCTGGACAAACCGCCGCCGCCGCCGCCGCGGAAAACCTCGCCCGCGGGGTCGGCCACGTTGGCGCCATCGATCAGCACGCGATAAAAGTGGAAGCCAATATCGAGGGGCGACGTGGTGATGGTCCACACGCCATCATCGCCTTTCTTGATTGTCTGCGGCTTGCCGATGTTGATGGAAACGTCTTTCGCAGCCGGTGCCGTGATTTTGAATTGAGCGCGTCGCTCGGAGTTGATCTTTGGAAATTCCTGGCCTGCGATGTTCGTCGTGGAGGATTTCCAGTCGTCCTTCCATAGTTCGCTCTGGGCCAGGACGAACTGAGCCGGCAAAATGGTGACGAGAGCCAGTAGCGCGAGCTTCATTTTCATGGGGTTTTCGCTTGTGCAGTGCCCAGGGGCGGTCGCGCGAGCGCACGATCTTACACAGGGGGTATCTCATTAACAACGGATCGGCAGGCACAGTATATCCTGCCGGTGCAGCAGCCTGCCGGCGGAGCGGTCGAATAAACACACCGCTATTTCCTGGTTAGAAAGCCGCGTTCAAACAGCCATGTCTGGAACAGTTCGGGCCAGTGGGAAATCGCCGTCATGTTGAACTGGAGAGCGAATCCATGACCTACACCGGCAAACATGTGCAGCTCCACCGGCACGCCGGCCTGCTTGATTGCCTTGAAGACATCCGGATAGCTCGCGGCAACCCCGTCGTCACTGCCCGCGCACAGGAATGTCGGAGGCAGATCCTTTGTAATCTTCGCGTCCGCCTGCATCGACCCCAGGCGGATGGCACGCTGGATGTCTGCGAGTGAATGATCCAGGGTGGTGTAGGTCGATCCGTCGGCGAGTGGCAGGCGGTACTTCAGGACAAACGCCGCGATGCCTCGCTGTGAAAGCCATTGCGCGACGCGATAGCCTTCTTTGTTGATCCAGAGTTCACGGCTTGCACCACCCGGCATGATGATGCTGGCGCCAGTCGCTTTTTCCTTCGACGGCAGATAAACCGTGATCGATGGCCGATGTACGTTGGAAACGGGACGCATGACATGACCAGCAAGCTATACTCCGGGCCCTCCGGTAAAGCCAATTATCCATCCTGCTGAGTCAGTCATGAGCGAGACGGAAAAAATAGAACGCGAAGTGATGGAGTACGACGTTGTTGTCGTGGGCGGCGGTCCGGCGGGACTCTCGTTTGCGATTCGTCTAAAGCAATTGCAACCCGACAAAACGGTATGCGTTTTGGAGAAAGCCTCGGCAATCGGCGCGCATTCGCTGTCGGGAGCTGTCTTCGAGCCGGGGCCGCTGGACAGATTGCTGCCGAAATGGCGCGACGAATATAAGGGTATGAAGGTGCCGGCGGCCAAGGACGTCTTCAGCATCCTGAGCCAGAAAGGATCGTTCGACGTTCCGAACTGGCTCACCAAACCATTTCCGAAGTCGATGTTTTACAGCACCCCCTTCGACAATCACGGTAACTTTATTATTTCGCTGGGTCAGCTCACCGCCTGGCTTGCACAACAGGCCGAGGCGCTGGATGTCGATATTCTGCCGGGCTATTCTGCGTCCGCCGCCGTTTTCGACGACGCC
The DNA here is from genome assembly GCA_039917615.1 of Steroidobacteraceae bacterium. Lineage (GTDB taxonomy): Bacteria > Pseudomonadota > Gammaproteobacteria > Steroidobacterales > Steroidobacteraceae > ZC4RG30. The sequence continues at coordinate 312,274 of JBDSJD010000029.1, read as the reverse complement.
GGTCGGGTGAAGGGTGTGCAGACCGGCGACATGGGAATCGCAAAAGACGGCAAGCCTGGACCGAATTTCACGCCAGGCATCGAGATTCACGCTGGCCTCACCGTGCTCGCGGAAGGCGCACGCGGTTCGATTTCCAAACAACTCGTCAAGCGTTTCAAACTCAGCGAGGGCAGGGATCCGCAGGTTTATGCGCTCGGTTTCAAGGAGCTGTGGCAATTGCCGGCGGGTCGCGTCGACCCAGGCCGTATCGAACACGCACTCGGCTGGCCGATGGACTCGAAAACGTACGCAGGGAGTTTTCTGTATCACCTCGACAGTGATCGCGTGTATGTCGGTTACATCGTCGGCTTGAACTATGAAGACCCGCGGCTGAAACCCTTCGAGGCCTTTCAGCAATTCAAAAATCATCCGACCGTGAAGTCGTTGCTTGAGGGCGGTGAAATTCTCTCTGCCGGCGCGCGCACCATCGCGACTGGTGGATGGCAATCATTGCCACAGCTCGAAATGCCCGGCGCGCTGTTGATAGGCGATGCAGGCGGCACCCTCAACTTCGTGAAGATCAAAGGCGTGCACCAGGCAATTCGCAGCGGCGCTCTTGCGGGCGAGCATGTGGCGGCCCATCCGACGGGAGAAGGCTTCGACGCCGTGTGGCGCGCATCCGAAGGCGGACAAGAACTCAAACGTGTCCGCAACGCCAAGCCTGCATTCAAGAGGGGTTTGTGGGTGGGATTGCTGAACAGCGCATGGGAAACGCTGACCTGCGGCAAATCGCCATGGACACTCCATAACACCGAGGATTATCAGCAACTCCAAAAACTGGACGAATACGCGTCGCCGGAGCGTGAATGGATTGATCGCACGCTGCCACCGCGCGATCGCGTTTCGTCCGTGTTCTTCGCCAACAATTCGCACGATGAAGCACAGCCGGCGCACCTGAAGGTCGCAGATACGAACATCTGCGCGACCCGTTGCACGACCGAATACGGCAACCCTTGCGAGAGATTTTGTCCTGCGGGAGTGTATGAAATGGTCGACGACAACGCCGGCGGCAAACGCCTGCAGATCAACGCCGCCAATTGTGTGCATTGCAAGGCGTGCGACATCAAGGATCCGTATGCCATCATCACCTGGACTACACCGGAAGGTGGATCCGGTCCGAACTATCAAAACCTGTGAGCACATATTGCAAGTGACGACGTCGGGAACCTTAAACCCTCTCAAAAGAGATCTCACCATGCGCACCGTAATTGCCGTCCCGCCATTGTTCATCCTTTCTGCCTGTCTGCTTGTGCCCTCGATTGCCGTGTCAGCCGAGGGCGCCAGCGCGCCCGCTGTTGCTCAACCAGCAGCAGTTCCACCCGGGCCGCGCGCCGGGGGCATCGGGCCCGTTCCGGCTCAGGCTCCCGAAGAAAACATGGCTGCTTACCCGGTGCCGCCCGAGGCTTTCAAAACGGCGCGCGCGAATATTCCTCACGGCGAACTCAAGGTCGTCGAATACGACTCTAAAACGCTTGGCACACGCCGCCTTATGCGCATTTATACGCCGGCCGGTTATTCGGCCGCGCGCAAGTATCCCGTGCTCTATCTGCATCACGGGCTTGGCAACACCAGCACCGAATGGCTGCGTGCGGGCGCGCAGATCATTGCCGACAACCTGCTGGCGGACGGAAAAATGCAGCCGATGATCATCGTCTTCCCCCAGGGGAGCGCGGGCTCGACTGCGGCAGAGGAAACGCTGGGCATCCGTGATGGGGCGACTTTCGGCACTCCCTACGAGAACGACCTGCTAAAGGAAATTATCCCGTTTGTGGAGTCCCACTATTCCGTCTACACGGATCGCACCCGCCGCGCCATCGCAGGCATGTCGATGGGAAGCGGTCAGACGCTGAATATCGGACTGTCCCATCTGGATGTGTTCGGTTGGGTTGCTGGAGTCGCCGCGGCGCCGAACACCAAGCCTGTCCCCGCGCTAATCCCTGATCCGGCCCCGTTGAAGCAGTTGAAACTTTTATGGCTGGGCGTGGGCAACCGGGATCCACTGATGCCCATCAGTCTCGGCGTTCACACCTTTCTTCTGGAACAGGGCGTTCCCCATATCTGGCGTCTCGACGGCAATGGCCACGACCCCGTCGAGATGGGTCACAATTTCTACCATTTCTCGCAGCTTCTCTTTAAAGAATAGCCGGACCGGAGTGCATCGGCTTTCTGCTCGGGTATGAGTTGCGCATACCCGAGCAAGTTGCCAACACCAAACCTGGGACTACCACCACACGTAGTAGAGCGCCGCCAGGATTGCGATAATCAGCAGGGCGGAGATGTTGAAGCCCGGGCCGGTCTTGAAGTCGACGTTTGTGATATCCACGCGCATCGCCGCTTCTTTCCGCGGTGACATCAGCGAGATCGCGACTGCGATCACGACTCCCGCGACGAAGCACCAGCCCACCCGATTCATGAACGGGTAATCCGGCAGATATTTGTAGAACACCCAGGACAACACGACCGTAGCGAGCATTGAAACCATCGCCGCTGTCGCAGTGGTGCGTGCCCAGAACAGACCCAGCAGAAAGATCACGCAGATGCCCGGCGTCACGAAGCCGGTGAAGTTCTGAATGTACTGGAAACCCTGGCCAAAATTGCTCAGGAACGGCTTGGTGATGATGACCGCGATGACCACAGACACGACCGCGACGATGCGGCCCACCATGACCAGCTGCTTCTGCCCGGTGTCCGGCCGCGCGGCGCGATAGAGGTCCATCGTGAAAATTGTCGCGATCGAATTGATCTTGGAGCCGGTCGACGCGACGATCGCCGCGACCAGCGCCGCGAATACCAGACCCTTGATGCCAACGGGGAGCATGGCCATGAGACTCGGGTAGGCCTGGTCGGTTTTCTCGAGGCCGGGCACAAGCACCAGCGCGGCGATGCCGGGCAGCACGATGATCGCGGGCATGAGCAGCTTGAGGAACGCCGCGAGCACGATGCCCTTCTGTGCCTCATCCACGCTCTTCGCCGCGAGGCCGCGCTGAATGATGTATTGATTGAAGCCCCAGTACGAGACGTTCATCATCCACATGCCGCCTAACAACACGGCGAGGCCCGGCAGATCCTTGTAGTGAGGATTGTCCCGGGAAAGGATCATGTCGAACTTCTCGGGGAAACGCTCCGTCAGCGTGTGGAAGCCCGCGATGACACCCGCGTCGCCGCCTACTTTGCTCAGCGACATCCACGTGATGATGATTCCGCCCAGAACCAGCAGCGAAACCTGCACGATGTCGGTGAGCGCGACGGCTTTGAGGCCGCCGTATAGCGCATACAGCAGCGCGAACACCGCGAGCGCCGTGATTGCGACCTGCGTGTCGAGGCCGGCGATGGCATTCACCGCAAGCGCGCCAAGCCACAGTATCGACGTGAGATTGACGAAGATGTACAACGCCAGCCAGAAGACGGCCATCACGTTGCGCACGGCCGGGCTGTAACGTTTCTCAAGGAACTCCGGCATCGTGTAGATGCCATTCTTGAGAAACACCGGCAGGATCCACTTGCCGACGATGATGAGTGTCAGCGCCCCCATCCACTCGTACGAGGCGATGGCCATGCCCATGACATATCCGGAACCCGACATGCCGACGATCTGCTCGGCGGAGATGTTGGCGGCGATCAGCGAGGTGCCGATGGCCCACCATGGCAGCGCCCGACTAGCCAGAAAGTAATCCTGCGCATTCTTCTTATGTTCGCCCTTTTCGCGTGACACCCACTGCGCGAGCAGAAAAATTCCAACCGCATAGATCGCCAGGATGGCGATGTCCGGAGTTTCCAGATTCACGTCGACCCCCTACAAATGCAGCCAATCGCCGCCGTTAGTTTTTGTTGCCGCTCGATCGCAGGGCCTGCACAAGGTCCTGCGCGCGTGTTGTCAGCTCCGCGAGTGTATACGTGGGCTTGAATAATTCACCGCCGAATCCGAAACCATCCGCCCCGGACGCGAGCCAAGTGGCGATATCCTGCGAGCCGATACCGCCGACCGGGTAGATCTTTACGTGCTTGGGCAACACCGACTTGAGCGCCTGCAGGTGCCCGGCCCCGTAGGTCGTCGCCGGAAAAAGCTTGAGCTCGGTGGCGCCGGCGCGTAGCGCCGCGAACGCCTCGGTTGCAGTGGCGATGCCTGGCAACACGCGCATGCCGAGTTCGATCGCACGACCGATCACCTGCGGGTCGCAGTTGGGCGCCACCACCAGCCGGCCGCCCGCGCCATGCACCTTATCTACCTCGGCGGGCGAGAGGACCGTGCCCGCGCCAATCAGGCAGCGGCCGCCATACGCCTGCGACAGTAGTTCGATCGTGTCGAAAGGATTGGGCGAGTTCAGCGGTACCTCGATGGTGCGGAATCCGCAGCCGACCAGCGCGGCGCCGACTTCGGGCGCGCGCTCCGGCGTGAGGCCGCGCAGGATGGCGACCAACTCGACGTGGGACATGTCGTTCATGAAAGCAGACGCTCCTGTTCGCGATACACCAGGGCCAACCCCGCAAGAGCGGCGCGAGCCCCATCGATCTGGATGGCCGTGCGGCCGCGACGGTCGATCGCGAGCGCGTACGATGCAGTGAGGTGCGGGGCCCCGATCACGTACACCGGATTGTCAGCATCGAGCCCTGCGAACAGTGGCAACGCGCCGCCCACATCGGTGCCGATCAGCAGTCCCGACATCCAGGAGGCAGCGCCTTGCGCCGAGAGCTGCTTGTCGAGTCGCAGACTGCGGCTTTGGAACAGCCGATGCAGCAAAGAAACATCGGGATGTCTGGCCGACTCCGCGAGCCCGCGCTCGAAATCGTGGACGTCGTGGACCATGACCGTCGCCTTGTCGCGCACCAGCACGCTGTGCTCACAGAGCAAGGCGAACAATTCGCCGGTGGGGGCCGTGAGGAATTCCTGCACGATGCCGTGGTTCAACGACACCCACTTGGTGTGCGTGCCCGGCATGCACACCAGTTGCCTGCCGCTGCTCAACGTGGTCTCGAGCATCTGCGCACCCAGCAACTGCGTTTCTTCCCCGCGCATGACGTCGGGCGCGCCCAGAGGGTTCGTGCAACGCATCCCGGGCACGATGCCGACGCCATCGCGCACCATAACGAGATCGCGGGCGAGATCGTGCAGACCGGCGGGACACGATAGATAGGGCGCCTCATGCCACCCGAACGCGGAGCCAACCATTCCAGAGAGCACGACCGGTAAGGGTCCGCCGGCGAGCCAGCTCGCGGCCAGCTCATCGAAGATCTGCGCGAAATGGCCGCGCGATTCGGCCGCCCCGGGACCCTTGCGCGTCTCAAGCGCATGGCCGTCCGCGTCGCAGAGAGCGAGCGTGAGATTGCTCGTTCCCCAGTCACCGGCGATGAATGCGGGGCTATTGGCCATGCGCGGATGGGGGTTCAAATCACGTGCGGCGCGACAACGCGGCGTTCGCCGATGAGAAATGCGTCGGCGACCAATTGAAACGGCCGCCAATCCACTTCCGACTTCCCTGCCTCGCACAGGGAGGCGAACCGCTCGTAGAGACGTGGGTATTCGCCCGCCAAGCTGGCGTCCGTGACCACTGACTTGCCGTCGATGGACAGCTCGCCGCCGCCGCGCGCGAGCTTGAGCGCACCCGTGGTGGTGGTGAGCTCGATGTCCCAGCTCTGCTCGCCTTTCTGCCGGAAATCGAACTCTGCGTCGATTGCGACATCCGCCTGCGTGCGCAACGCGAGTTTCGCGGCGATGGGCGATTGCTGGTTCTCGGGAAATTCGAGCAGCGCGCTCTGCACGCAGACTTCTTCGCGCAGAATCTCGGTGAGCACGGACAGTGCGTTGATGCCCGGGTCGAAAACACCGAAACCGCCCGGCTCCCATATCCAGCTCTGGCCGGGATGCCAGAAGTGCACGTCTTCCTTCCAGACGATCCGGCCGCTCACGAGCGTGCGAGTGCGCAGGAACTCGCGGGCGGCATCGACGCCCGCGGCGAAACGCGAATGCCAGGTCTGGAAAAGCGTTCGTCCACGGCGTGCGGCTTCGTCGGCGAGCAGCGCGATCTGCCGCGTGGACGCGGTCGGCGGCTTCTCGATCATCACGTGCTTGCCGGCGCGCAGCGCAGCCAGCGCGGCTTGAAAATGCGCCTGCGGCGGCGTGCAGATGGAAATGCAATGCAGGTCCGGTACCGCGCGAAGCATCGAATCCAGGTCGGGAAAGCTGGGTTTGCCTTCGATAGTGGCATTGCGGCTGGCACAGGCGGCAAGCTCGAAACGTGGATTCGCGTTCAGCGCCGGTATGTGCTGATCGCGAGCTATTTTGCCGACACCCACCAAACCGACGCGCAAAGGCATGCTTCGAACTCGTGGACCTGACTATGCCCATATTACCGAACGGACACCGCCGGCGGCGGCGCAGGTGCGCGAACGGCACGTTGAAGGACGCCTGGACGGAAATTCCGAAAGGTTGGATCATGCTCGGGCACAATGTCGCCGAAGCCCCCAAATAAAGTAGCTATGCAATGATGGCGCGGGGGAAAAGCCGTAAAAGAGGTCTGACCATGAACATCATGCGTTTTGTAGTCGCCGTCGGTATCACGTTTTGGGTGGGTGTCGGGGTGCCCGCGCAGCCCCCGGGCGGCACGGGTGCCCAGGCCGGCGGCCGCGCCACCGACCCCCGTGGCGGCGGAGCGCCGCGGCAGTTGATCGGCGGCTCGGGTACGGTTGCGTTGACGCCGGTCGATGCGCGGGGCTGGGGCTGGCAGGTCAAGGCGTCGGTCAATCCGAATACGCCGCGGCCGTTCTATAACAAGGCGAAGGAACTGCTGTTTCAGGACAAGCAAGTCACCAGCTACACCATCTCGGCTTTCAACCCTGAGCTGTACTGCGAAGTTCGCAAGCACTTCGATTACGTCTGGTTCGAGATGCAGCACAGCACCATGTCGTGGGACGAAGTCCGGCGCATGATGCTGACCTGCCCTGGCGCTGGCGCGGCCCCGATGATCCGCATGCCCGACGCACTGGAGTCGAGCATCCAGAAGGCGACGGATATCGGTGCACTGGGCATCATCGTTCCCACGGTGGATGATGCGCTGGAGGCACGGGACGCGGCGCGATTCTCGCGGCTTCCACCGGTCGGCCGGCGCAGCTCCGGTGGCGGCTCGTATGGGCAGGTATGGCCGGGGGTCAACTACCGGGAGACGATCAACGACAACATGCTGGTGACAGTCATGATCGAAACGCTCGAAGGCGTTGCCAACGCCGAAGAGATCGCCGCCACCGCAGGCATCGACGTTGTCATTTTCGGGAACAACGATCTTTCCGCTTTCTCCGGCTGGCAGCAGAGCGACCCCCGCTATCAGGATGCGCTGATCAAAGTCCGGAACGCGGCGCTCAAGTACGGCAAGTACTACGGCAACGCCGGGCAGCAATACTTGAGCGGCTATGTCGTCAGCGCGGATACCCGCCTGGTACAGGACGGCCCGGCACGCGATGGATGGCAGCGGCCGGCGCGCGGCGGCGGCGCGGGCGGCGGCGCAGCGCCAGCACCAGGCGGGCGAGGTGGCGGTGCGAGTGCAACAGAAGAGCCGGAGCCAGTCATCGGCATGCCAGGCGGCGCGCCACCGGCAACCACCGGGCCCGGGCGAGGGCGGTAAACCCTGGTTACTCAGTGTTTTTTGCCGCGCTTCGCGCGGCGAGGACCATCGATGCGTTATACGCGCCGCGTGATTGGCGGAATTCTTATCCTGGGGTGCGCCACGCTCGCCGCACAGCAATCGCAGCAGGCGCGGTCGTCCGTATCCGGGGTCTATTCTGCCGAGCAAGCGGCGGCCGGCGAGAAAATCTACTTCACCGCGTGCGCGGCATGCCACGGGGACGATCTTGGCGGTCGTGAAAAGGCGACCGCGCTGACCGGGGCGCCTTTTTCCGAGGCGTGGGCTGGAAAAAATCTGCGCCAATTGCTGGACCGCATCGAGACAATGCCGCCGACCGCGCCAAAGAGCCTGTCGGCAACGCAGTACGTGTCGGTGCTTGCCTTCCTGCTGAGCAACGCCGAGATGCCCAGCGGTTCGACTGTGCTGCCCACTGATCGCGCCCAACTCGCCAGGATCACATTCGGGCGAGCCAAGGCAGTGGACACGTCAGGCGCTACCGCAGTGTCAGGTGTTACGGCGGTGTCGGGCGTAGCCGCGGCGCCAGCGAGGTCCGTCGCTGTCACAAGTGGGCCAACCACGACATGGACCACATACGGCGGCACCCTGGCGAGTCAGCGCTACTCAGCCATCGACCAGATTACGAAGGACAACTTCAACACACTGGAAATCGCCTGGCGGCTCAAGACAGATTTCCTCGGCCCTCGGCCCGACGCGCTGTATTCGGCGACGCCGCTGTTGGTTGACCGCACGCTGTATACGACGGCGGGTACGCGGCGTGCCGCCATCGCCCTGAACGCCGTCACCGGCGAAATGCTCTGGATGCATGCGGAGGATGAGGGTCGTCGCGGTCAGAACGCGCCGCGCAATGGCGCCGGTCGCGGCGTTGCGTACTGGGCCAGCGCCGACGGAGCGGACCGGCGAGTCATCTATGTGACGCCAGGCTATCGGATGCTGGCGCTCGACGCGAGGACCGGCAGTCCCGTGCCGGCATTCGGGAAGAGCGGCGTAGTGGATCTCAAACTCGAGGCCGATCAGGAGGTCGATCTTGACACCGCTGAGCTCGGACTCAACGCGACCCCGCTGGTCGTTGGTGACGTGATCATTGTGGGTTCCGCGCACCGCGCCGGCGGCGCACCGCGGACGATGCGGAACGCGCGCGGCATGGTGCGCGGCTACGATGCCCGCACCGGAAAGCGGCTCTGGATCTTTCACACCATTCCGCAGCGCGGCGAGTTCGGCTACGACACCTGGCTCGAGAACTCCGCGGAATACAACGGCAATACCGGCGTTTGGGCGCAGATGAGCGCAGACGCGGCGCTGGGTCTCGTCTATGTCCCCGTCGAAATGGCGACGGGCGACTACTACGGTGGCAATCGCCACGGCAACACGCTGTTTGCCGACAGCCTGGTGGCGCTGGACGTGAAGACCGGCCGTCGCAAGTGGCATTACCAGACTGTGCATCACGGCATGTGGGACTACGATCTTGCCTGCGCGCCAATCCTGTTCGATATGCAGAGGAACGGGCGCACGATCAAGGCAATCGCGCAGCCGACCAAGCAAGCGTTCCTCTTCGTGTTCAACCGAGAAACGGGCGAACCGATCTGGCCGATCGAAGAGCGGCCCGTACCGCAGTCAGACGTGCCGAACGAGAGAACCAGCGCAACGCAGCCGTTTCCGACCAGGCCCAAACCGTTCGACCTGCAGGGAATAACGGAGACCGATCTGAATGACCTTACGCCTGAACTCAAGGCGCAGGCGCTGGAGGTGGCGAAGCGTTACAAAATAGGCCCGCTGTTCACGCCGCCGGTGTTGAGTTCGCTTGACGGACCGCTGGGCACGTTGCAGGTGCCGTCGGATGTTGGCGGGGCAAATTGGCCGGGCGGTTCATTCGATCCGGAAACCAATCACCTCTACATCCATTCGCACACGGGCATCTACGTGAGCGGCCTCGTGGCGGCGAACCCGCAGCAGTCTGATATGGGCTACGTTGGCGGACAGGCACGCGCCGGTGGTGGCGGCCCGCGTGGCGCTGGTCCCGGCGCAGGCGGGGGTGGTGGCGCTCCGGCTGCAGGTGGCGGCGGTGGACGTGGTGGCACCACCGTGCAGGGGCTACCACTACTCAAGCCGCCCTACGACCGGATCACCGCCTACGACATGAACACGGGTGACATCGTCTGGCAGAAGACCCACTCGTCGACGCCGGACGACATCAAGAACCATCCCGCGCTGCAAGGCCTGAACCTGCCGCGCCTCGGACAGCCGGGACGCACCTTTATCGGCACGCTGACGACGAAGACGCTGCTGATCGCCGGCGAAGGTGGAGTCCACACGAATGAGGCGGGTACGCGCGTCGCGCTGCTGCGAGCCTACGACAAACGGACCGGTGAGGACGCTGGCGCGGTAGAGATGCCGAACAAGCAGACTGGCTCGCCAATGACCTACATGATCAACGGCAAGCAGTTCATCGTGCTCGCCGTCAGTGGGAGCGACGGCGCGGAGATACTCGCCTACACGTTGCCATAACGCCCCCAGGGCGCAATTGGAAACGGATCTCAAGGTGGGTTGAATTTCCTATCCGCGTGACGTCTACTGCGATTCAAGAGACATTCTGAACAAGAGCATGTTGCGCAGGAGCTTCAATGATTAAGCGTTTATTTGCAGCCACGATTCTGCTCACGTTGTCGTTTTCAGCAAACGCGGCAACAGCGCAGCCACCAAGCGTGCGCTCACCGGACGGCCGGATCGAAATCAAGGTAGGTATCGGTCAGCAACTGACCTACAGCGTCTCGCTCAACGGCACCCCGTTGTTGCTGGACAGCATGATTTCGATGAAAGTCGATCAGCAGACGCTGGGCCTGCAGCCGAAAATCCTGACTGTCAAACAGCGCAGCGTCGATCAGGCCGTCGCGCCGGCGGTGCGGCAAAAATCTGCCTCGATTCGCGAGCACTACAATGAAATGCGGCTTGCGCTGGCAGGGAATTACGCCGTCGTTTTTCGCGCCTTCAACGAAGGCGTTGCTTACCGCATTGAAACATCATTGCCGCAACCAACAGTAAAGGTGTACGCCGAGGAAGTCGCTTATAACTTTGCCGGCGACTACAGTGTCTACTACCCGCAGGAAGACAGCTTCTTTTCCCACAACGAAAGAAAGTATTCCTACTTGTCGCTAAAAGCGATTGCCCCGGCCGCGATTGCAAGTTTACCGGCAGTCGTCGATGCAAAGAACGGCATCAAACTCGCGATTGCCGAGGCCGACGTTGATGACTATCCTGGTTTGTGGCTACGCGGTAACAGCAACAACAGCCTCTCGGCGATCTTTCCACCTTACCCGCTCAAAGAGGCACTTAGCCGGGATCGTGACTACAAAGTCACCGAGGCGGCAGATTACATCGCGGTGACTGCTGGCACGCGCACTTTCCCATGGCGTCTGATCGGGATTACCGAGAAGGACGGCGATCTGATCACTAACCAGCTCGTTTACCTGCTTGCGAGTCCCTCGCAGGTTGCCGATACCTCGTGGATCAAGCCCGGGAAAGTTGCCTGGGACTGGTGGAACGCCAACAACATTGATGGTGTGGATTTCAAGTCCGGCATCAACACCAAGACCTACAAGTACTACATTGACTTCGCTTCGAAGTACGGCATCGAGTACATCGTCCTCGATGAGGGCTGGTACAAACTCGGCCATCAACTCGAGGTCGTACCTGAAATGAATATCGAAGAGCTGGTTGCTTACGGCAAAGCAAAGAACGTGGGCATCATCTTGTGGACGGTCTGGAAAACCCTGGATGACGAATTCGACGCGGCTTTCGCGCAATTCGAAAAGTGGGGAGTCAAAGGAATCAAGGTCGACTTCATGCAGCGCGACGATCAGAAGGTGATGAACTACTACCACAAGGTCAGTCGGGAAGCCGCGAAGCACAAGTTGCTGGTTGATTTTCACGGTGCGAATCGGCCCGCGACGATGACGCGCACCTGGCCGAACTTGATCACCACGGAAGGCGTCAAAGGTCTCGAAAACAACAAGTGGAGCGAAGACGTCACGCCGGAACACGACGTGACCTTGCCGTTCACACGGATGTTCCTGGGCCCGATGGACTACACACCGGGCGCGATGCGCAATGCCACCAAGGCGAACTTCGTCAAAGTTTTCAACCAGCCCATGAGCCAGGGCACGCGCTGTCATCAACTGGCGATGTACGTCGTCTACGAGAGCCCGCTGCAGATGCTCTCGGATACCCCGTCAAATTACCTGCGAGAGCCGGTGACGATGGAATTTCTCGGCCCGGTGCCCACCGTTTGGGATGAAACAAGAATACTCGACGCGAAGGTTGGTGACTTTGTCGTTGTTGCGCGCCGGCACGGCCGCGAGTGGTACATCGGCGCGATGACGGACGAGACCGCGCGCGAGTTCGAGATCGATCTTGCATTTCTGGCTGAGGGGAGTTTTCAGCTCGATGCCTACCAGGATGGGATCAACGCGGACAAGTACGGCAGCGATTTCCTGCGCGTAAAAAGTGCGGTTTCCAAAGCCAGCAAAATAAAGATCAAGTTAGCGGAGGGCGGCGGTTGGGCTGCGCGGATTGTGCCGAACTGACCAATCGCTCGCGGGTGTTTGGGGTGGCCGCCGCTTCGGTGAGCGGCCCTCCGGGCAGGCGGGCCTGCGCTCACCGAAGACGGGCGTAGTCCCGCCCCCCTCATCGCCGGACATTGAGCTACAATCCCGCGGGTCCCAACCTGGGGGAGAGTTCTCATGCACCTCCTGAACCATGCTCGTTTACGGACGAGGTCTGCAGTCCTGCTGCTGTCGCTTGGTTCCCTGCTGGCCTCCTGCGCCATGAATCCCAACTCAGCGTCCTACACCAGGATGCTCACGGGGTCAGCCAATCCGGTGGGCCTGCAGACTGGTCGCCTCATGGTGGTTGCCTATGACAGCGCCGATGGCGGGCCACTCATAAATGCCACGGTCGATATCGTGGCGGCGGACATGAGTGTTCAGGAGCCGAACTATTACCGGCGGGTGGACAAATCCGACTGGCGTGGAATAGTGACATTCATCGAAGTGCCGCGATTTGTGAACATCTCCATTTCCCACGCGCGGGGCAGCTATGCCCGCGACAACTATCCTGTTCCCCAGGGGCAAACCTCCGAGTTTCGTGTGTATGTTGACACGCTGGGGCCGCGCACCGCGAATGAATGCCTGGCGGGCGGACTCTGCGGCCGTTGAGTCGCGGATCCCTCCTGTTCTTCCGACCAAACGAGAGTACCGAATGAAACAACAGTTCGACCGGCGCACGATTCTCATGGCGCTTCCCGCGATGGCGGTCGCATCCCGCTCGTTCGCGCAGACAGCAGCGGCTTTCAAGGTAAATGGGCTCAGCCAGATTGTCCTGACGGTCAGCAACGTCAAGCAATCGCTTGAGTTCTACCAGGGACTATTCGGCATGCCGATCCAGGCGCGCCAGGGCTCGACAGTGCTGCTCCGGGTCGGGGACGGACCGCGGTTCGTTGCGCTGCGTCAGGCTGCGACGGGCGAGCGCCCGAGCATCAGCGCCCTGGGGTTCGGAGTCGAGAACTTCTCCATCGACGGGGCGATGAAGACGTTGACGGCGCACGGCTTCAGCACGGCTCCCGCGACCGCCGAGAAGCCTGGCCCCCGGCAGGTGCTGGTCCGGGCGAGGGCGCAGAACGAGGGCGGCTCGCGGGACGGGAGCACGCGCGACATGTTTGCTGCAGACCCGAGCGGTGTCGTGTTTCAGCTGCATGACACCGCCTACTGCGGTGGCAGCGGTGCGCTAGGCAAGACATGTGGTGCGGCTGAACCTGCACCCAAGCCGGGGCTGATGTCCGTCAGGGACTTGAGCCACTTCACGATCGCGGCAAGCGATCCCAACACGGTGCAGACGTATATCGACCTGTTTGGATTCAAACCGCAGGCCTACCAAGCAGCCGCCCCAGCGTGGCGCGTTGGCAACGGCGTACATTTCCTGATGTTCATCGGCGGCGGCGGACCTACACGCGATGGTGGAGCTGGGGCGCCTCCGCGCGGAGCTGCAGGCGCACCTGCAGGCCCACCTCCGGGCGCACCTCCTGCCGCGCGAGGGCCGGCACGCGCCGCAGGCATCGATCACGCATGCCTGAGCATGACCGGTTTCGACCCGGCCAAGGTGACGCAGACGCTTGTGGCCTATGGATTGAAGAAACAGGAAGGGCAGGGGCGAACACCGCTCGTCACATATATCTCCCTGAGGATGCCAAATCGCGGCGGAGCCGAGGGCGGAACTCCCGAGTTGTACTTCACCGATCCCGACGGCCTGGCGATACAACTTCAGGACGTGACCTACTGCGGTGGCGGGGGGTTCCAGGGCGAACTGTGCCCGCCCATACCTGGGGTGTAGATCATTAAGGGGGAAGCGGAAGCGCCTCGTCGTCCGCGACCCTCTACGAGCTTAGAGCTTGCGTACCCAGATATTCCGGTATCGCACCAGATGCGAATGGTCCTGCAACCGGATCGGCATGTCGCCGTGCGGCTGATAGCTAGGCGCGCCGATATACACAGTGCCGCCTTTCAGCACGGAATTGTTCTGCACCAGAACTCCGTTAAGCAGCACCGTCACCCGCGCGGGCGACGTCAATGATCCATCAGCCGCGAACCGCGGCGCGGTCCAGATGATGTCGTAGGTCTGCCATTTTTCGGCCGGCAAAGCTGGGTTCACCAGAGGTGGGAACTGCTTGTAGATAGACCCCGCCATGCCGTTGACGTAGGTCGGACTCGTGAAGCTGTCGAGCACCTGCACTTCGTAAAGGTCTTGCAGGAAGATGCCGCTGTTGCCGCGATCCTGGTTCACCTTGTTGGCCGGCAGTTCGGGTTCGACCCATTCCACGTGAAGCTGCACGTCGCCGAACACGGCCTTGGTCTGGATGTCGCCGGTGCCCGGAGCTACGATCATTTCGCCGTTGGCCACTGTCCATTGTGCGGCACCGCCTTTCACGCTCTTCCAGGCGTCGATGTTCTTGCCGCCGAACAGCACGATCGCATCGGACGGCGGGGCGCCGGCCGCCGCGCCGGGCGTCACTTTCGCCGGCACCGGGAACCAGACTTCGGTGAGTTTGGGTTCCGGCGGCATGTCGTCTGCATCCGTCAGGGGGCGAACTTTGATGTTCCGAAAGGCCACCTCGGCGCCCTCCGCCTGCAGCGCGATCTTACCGTGATCGATTTTCACCCAACTATTGGTGGCAGCGTCCCAGCCCTTCATGTCACTGACGCGCATGTTTACCAGGCCGTTGACGATGTGCGTGGCGCGATCACCGCGCACGATGATCTCGACCGTATTCCAGCCCGGATACTCATTCGTGCGCGAATGGAACAGGCCCTCGAAACCGCCGCTCTTGCCTACGGTCACCGGTACGCCGCCATTCTCGGGCAGTGTGTAAAAGCGCGATTTCGGATCGACAAAGCTCGACCCCTGCGAGTACACCCCCAGGAAGGCGCCGGTGTCGCCTTCCTTGACCTGCGACTCGAAGCTCGCCGGCCAGTCGCCGGAAATCTCCCGGTACACACCGTACAGCACGCCCGCATCGCGCACACTGTTGAGGCGCGGCTGAAATTTCTTCTCACCCCATTTGTACTCAAGACTCAACACGTAGTCGCGATGATCTGTCACCGTCTGGATGTATGCGTTGGGCTGCGCGCTCCCTGCGGCTTGCGTCGGATAAGTGCGGATCTCGCCGTTGATCACAGCGAACAGGCTTTCGGGCCTGGGGGCGTCCGCGGGTGTCTTCGATGCGTAGCGCACCGTCCAGCCAGTCAGGTCCTTTCCGTTGAAGAGGGGCTGCCAGGCCGGCGTTGCATCGGCCGCGAGCGCCGCGCCGGCAAACCAGCAAAAGGCCACACAGGCGGTCTTCGAAATTCGGTGCATTTTTGATCCCCTGGGCACGAACGTTGGGACTTCGTGATGTCCTGCAATTGATGTTGATCCTGGCTACTGCCGCGGATGGTAGGTCTTGCTCAAGCCGTTGCGGGTGTTAGTCACCGTGAACGTGCCGTCCTTCTGTGCGGAAACCTTGATGAGGTAAGCCGGCGAGTGGGAGGCGGGACCGCCGCGCCCACCCGGGCCGCCGGGAGGACCGGCCCCGGTGGGGGGGGCCGCAGCTGCCTGCGTAAGCACGCCCGCTATCGTCGCGTTGTCGTCCACGTTGGCGATGAACATCGCCGGCGAGTTCTCGAGTCCCGCGTTGTAGGCCCAATGCAGCTGCCACAGATCTTCCAGGCCCGGCGATGCGAGCAGCACACGGAATGCGCTCGCGTCGCCGCCCTTGCGCGTGCCATTGTTCATCACGGCGACCCGCGGTTGCAGCGCGTGCACCAGTGCAGATGAGCCCGAAATTGCGAGGCCATGGTGCGAAGTCAGGTAGAGGTCCACGGTGCCGATCCGGTTCGTCGGACACATCAGGTTCAGCTCTGCATTCCAGGTGAGATCACCCAGGTCCACGGTGCGAAAGCGGCCGTATGCGAGCACGAAGCCAGCCGAATCGTCGTTGTCGTTGGCACTTTCGTCCATGGGCTGCACCCCGCCGCAGGTCGCGTTGGCGCGACCGCCTCCCGCAAGGTTCGTGCGAATGAGCTGATTGCCCGATGCCACGGTCGTGATGTCCAGCCCGCTCATTTTCAATTTGTCACCTGGCTTCACGATGCTGCGCTTGCCCTGGCTGAGCTCCGCATAGGCGGTGACGAACGCCGCTGAAACAGTGCGGTCGTTCGCGTTCGGCGCGCCGTGATCGTAGAAATGCTGGATCGGAAACTGCTTGGCCAGTTCGAGCAAGGACCCGACGTGATCGCCGTGATAATGCGTGGTCCACATGTGATCGATGCGGCTGACGCCGGCCATGTGCAGCGTCTCGACGATGCGCGAGAGATCCCGCGTGCCGGCATTGCCGCTATCGACCAGCAGCGACTCACCAGTTGGTCCCACGAAGAGCGTGGCTTGGCCACCTTCGGTGTCGATGTAATAGATGTTGAGTGATCCGCGGCTGCTGTCGGCGGATACACCAGTGCACGAAACAGCGAGCAACGCCAATGCCGCAATGACTCTTCGCATAGCCACCCTCCTCGATATTGCGCTGGATTATATGCGTATTGCGCACGGAGAACGCGCGCGCTAACCCGACCTGGATCGTCTGCTCCGGCTGGCCTGCATCAAACCTTCTGCAGCTGCAGCTGCAGCTGCAGGTTCAAGGTCGAAGCTTCTTGCCTCGCCCTGCCCAGGCACCCCAAAGGATGAGGCCCGCGCCAACCGCCAGCGCGATCGTGGGCAGCAATGTACGCAGTTGAGTGCCTAGGCTTGCGATGCCGAGCCAGTGGGTGAAGCTCGGGATTATCAGCGCAAGGGGAAGCAACAGCAGCCAGGCGGAATGCCCCATGTCGTGCAGACGTCGGGCAAGCAGGATGGTGCCGGGGATGAGCAGTACCGCAATGGACCAGATTCCGCTACGCGGCACCCGATACTTGTAGAGCAGCACTACCAGCAGCAGCGTAACCATTGCAGCTATGAATTGGCTGCGTGACGTGCGCCCGCCGACATACACATACATGGATTCAAACGCTTCGCTTTTGGCCGTTTCACCTGCCGTCAGGGCGTGCCGCTGCAGCGCGCCCCGGTAGTAGTGTAGATAGGCCAGCATCAGCAGGGCGTTGAGACCAAAAGCGGCGAGCGCCAGCAGTGCACCGAGCGGCCGGTACTCCAGCCCCACCGACCAGTAAAGGGCACAGGTAGAGACCGGCATCAGCACGCACAGCGCAACTGGAACCAGAATGCCGCCAAGCAGCAGCGCGCCAGCAACCAGCTCGATCATCATGGCGACGTCGAACAAGCCCGAATGGACGAAGGCGTTCATCAGCTGTATGGCCAGCGGCTCGCTTCCGGTCGGCTCTGCCCACTGCGCGAAGAAGAAATGATTGGCACCGTTGGCAAGCATCCACACGCCAAGGACGAGGCGGCCGACGAGCACGAGTTGTTGCAGGGCTTGCGGCGTGACGCGCAGGGCGAACATCGTGCGGTAGTTCCTGATGTACGCGAGGCACAGCAGCACATTGCACACCAGCGTTCCCGCACCGAAAATTGCCGCGCGCGAACCCCACCCTTCAAGCGGCGCGTCCCACCAGAACACGCAGAACGAGATGGGCATGCAAAGCAGGACTGCCAGCGGGCTGAAGAGCCCCGTCAATACGCCTATGCCTGCGATCAGCTCCACAGCCTTGACGATGTCGAACAGGTGGCTGTCGATCAGCGCCGCAATCAACTCCTGGCTGAGTGGCTGGGAGCCCATGCCCTGACGGAACAGCGGAATGAAGTGGTTCAGCCCGGCAATAATCATCCAGCTCGCGAACACAAGTCGCAGATACCAGATGGGGTACTTCATGGCCGCTTAGCCGGGAACCAGCTCGAGCTCTATGCCGTCCACGTCGAGCAATCGGAGTGCTGCGCCTTCGCCGCCGACTACTTTTCCACCGAGCGCGACAACGGCGGCGGCAACTGCCGCCCGGTCGAAGGCCCCGACCCGGATGCCGAAGCGCTTGATGCGCGGCTGTGCGCTGCCGTACATATACGAGGCATCTTCCAGTATCAGTCGCGAGCCGTTGCGGAACGTGAAGGTGGCCATGTCCTTCTTGCGCGCACTCTCCTTGCCGTAAAGGATGCGGTAGTACGCAAGCGAGCGGTCCAGATCGCTGACCTGCAGCTGCACGTACTCAACGCGCTGCGGTGTGACCAGCCCCTGTTGCCACGGCACGAGCTCGGACGGCACTGCCGCAGTTACCAGCGTGTCGGGCGAGCCCAGGAACTGGATCTCGATGCCGTCCGGATCATCAAAGATGCCGCCGACGCCGGTGCTGCCCGGGAATTCGCCGAACCCCGCGGTGCGAAATTGATCCTTCATCTGGGCAAAGACCGCCGCGCTGTCGCGCCGCCAGTTGGCAACCGAGGTGCAGAAGTGCCCGATGTACGTGCCGCGACCGCGGGATGCGCCCACGGCGAGATAGCCCACCGCGCGGTTCTCTGTCAGGGGCCCGAGCAGCACGAAGTAGCGGAATGCACCCTGGTACGGCTGCGCATGCAGGGTGGTGCGGAACAGGCCCATATAGAAGCGAGCACTTTTTTCGACGTCCGGCACGATCACATCCAGGTGATCGAGGCCCGGCGTATCCAGCGGCAGTACGCGCTGCTGTTCGCCTGCCCACTGGGGCAGTGACACTCCCGCCAGCGCCAGCATGCTCAGCACTTCACGGCGGGTGGGTGCGTTCATCGCGGTTGCGCCGGGGGAGGGAAGTACGATGTGACGCGGGAGTCGAGCGAGAACTCCATGCCCAGTCCGGGATACTGCTTCAGCACATTTGCACGCATCTCAGCGGCATTCTTTGATCGGGCCACGTTGGCATCCCAGTCGGCCACGTATTTTTTCATGAACGCGATGGAGGCCGCGTTGCGGGTTGCGCCCGGCCCTTCGTGCCCCGGCACGACGATCTCTGGCTTGAGGGCCAGTATCTGGTCGGTGGATTTGAGCCACTCCTCGCGCGCTTTGTCCTTTTGCACGCCGAAGTAGGCGTGATCGAACACGATATCGCCGGTCACGACCGCCTTGAGCGAAGGGATGTACACGAAGCTGTTGCCCGGACCGTCGCTGCCGCCCACCGGGCCGGTGACCGGAAACTGCTCGCCCTCGAGCGTGAGAAATGGCTGGGTCAGTTCCTCGAGCGCCACCGGCTCTGGTCCCGGTATGTTGTTGCCATAGGTTGCCACCCAGACCTTCTGCCGCGAGGGCCAGCCAGTCTTCGCGGCCGCCACGGTCTGCGGCATCGCCAGGATCCGCGCCGCCGGAAATGCCTGTTTCAGCACGGCCAGCCCGAACATGTGGTCCGGGTGCGGATGCGTGATGTAAATGGTTGTGAGGTTTTTCTTCGACTCCAGGATCACGGCCGCGAGCTTGTGCGCCTCGCTGAGCGTGAACTGCGCGTCGATCAACAGCATGTCCTTTTCTCCGGACACCAGCGTTGAATTGACGTCGTAACCGTTGGCGCCACGACCTGTGTACACGCTCAGCTGGAGTCGGGATTGCGCGCTGGCGGCGGAGCCAATCGACAACAGCAGCAGCGTGACCAGCAGATTCATCTTGCGACGAAAGTCCATGTTTAATCTCCAGTAATTTTTCGATAGCGATTGCAGGCAAGACCGAATTGCAGGCAATGACCGAGCATGAGCCCGGGTTTTTCTAAGCGCTTTTTTTGGTGATCAGATCGCCAGCGGCCCGGTGCTGTCGCCAAACGCCGTTTCCGGACAACCCAGTTTGCCCAGCACCGCCAGCAACAGGTTCGACATGGGTGTGAGCTGCTGCTGCACGATGTGACGGTTGCCTTCGACTGAGCCGCCCGCCCGCCCCGCAAGCACGATCGGCAGGGGATCGTGGTTGTGTGAATTGGCGTCGCTCATGCCGCTGCCATAGAGGATCAGCGAGTGATCAAGCAGGCTGCCGTCGCCATCCGGAAGCTTGGCAAGCTTGTCGAGGAAGTACGCGAACAGCCCCACGTGGTACTTGTTCAGCACGGCGAAGCGTGCCTTGTTGTCCTCGTTGTTCGAATGATGCGACAAGGTGTGAAATGAGTCGCGGACAGTGCTCTTCGGATATACGGCGCCACTGAGCTCCTTGGCCAGCAAGAAGGTGCTGACGCGTGTGATGTCTGCCTGCCAGGCCAGAGTAAGCAGGTCAAACATCAGCTTGATATGTTCTTCCAAATCATCCGGAATGCGGTTGGGTTTGCCCGGCACCGCGATGCGGCCCTCCACGGCCTCGCCCGCCTGAGCGATGCGCCGCTCTATCTCGCGCACATCGGTGACATAGCGATCCATGCGCTCGCGGTCAGCGGCTGGCAGCTTGCGATCGAGATCCTTGATCTGGTGCGTCACCGAATCCAGCAGGCTCAGCGCCTGGGTGCGCCGCGCACTTCGCTGCGCGGCGTCCGCACCGTCGCCAAAAAGCTGTTCGAACAGCGCCTGCGGGTTGTTCTGCATGGGCAGCGGCGACAACTCGCCTTGCCAGGACAGAGTATTGCGATACGCGCAACTCAGACCCTCGCCGCAGCTCAAGCTGGCGTCCTCGATCATGAGTTCCAGGGACGGCAGCGGGGTGCCCTGCCCAAGATGTTTCACAGCCACCTGATCCACGGTAATGCCGAGCTTGGGTTGCGCTCCCGCCACTGCTTTGGCCCCGCTCAGGAAAGCAGCGATGGATCGATTGTGGTTGCCGGTAGCGCCGCCGGCACCATAGGCCAGCGGAAGCCCCAGGTTCGAGACCACGTTTATTTGCGCGCGAAACGGTGCCAGTGGCTGCAGGATCTCGCTGAAGGTGAAGTCACGGCCCGCGTCCTTGGGTGTCCAGCGCGACATGGTCGCTCCGTGTGGAACATAGATCGAGCCGAAGCGGACTCGTGGCGGGGGCGTGGCCGACATCGCCGGGATCATGGAATCCAGCAGCGGCAGTGCCAGTGCGGTGCCCGCGCCGCGCAACATGGCACGACGGGAAATGTGTCGCCGGGTGATGAAGCTGCTCATGCCATTTTTCCTTATTCCCGCGCTACGACGCGCGAAGTTGCGGGCTCTACAGCGCCCTGTTGAAACGGAGCGCTCTGGACAACCCCCAGGATCAGCGCGCTGGTCCTGAAGTCGCCATTTTCGGCGCTGTTGACGATCTTGCGCACGGCGGGCATGTCACGATAGTCGATCGCCCTGCCGAGCGCATAGGTCATCATTTTCTCGGTGAAGGTGGTAACGAACATCCGCGTGCGCGCCAACAATGCCGCCGTGAGATCCTCGGGACCGGCGACCTTCGTGCCATCCACCAGCGTGCCACTGGCATCGACGATTGCATCGCCATCCCGCTCGCGCCAGGCACCGATGGCATTGAAGTTCTCCAGCGCAAACCCCACTGGATCAATCACGCTGTGGCAGGCCGCGCAGGACGGATTGTTGCGATGGGCTTCCAGTCGCTGCCGGACGGAGGCGGTAAGCACCTTGGTGCCGTCGCCATCAATGTTGGTTTCCACTCCGGGCGGTGGCGCCGGCGGTGGCGCGCCCAGGATATTTTCCAGTATCCAGGCGCCGCGGATCACGGGCGAGGTGCGACTTGCCGTCGAGGTGATGGTGAGGATGCTGCCATGGCCGAGCAGTCCCCGACGGCGGGTGCCGGCCGGCAGCTGTACCTTGCGCAGGTGCGAGCCGTACACATCGGCAATGCCGTAATGCCGCGCCAGGCGCTCGTTCAGGAAGCTGTAGTCGGCAGTCAGTAACTCGGTCAGCGGTCGATTCTGGGTGAACACCGAGTTTACCAATGCACGTGTTTCTTCGATGAAGCCCTGGCGCAGGTTCTCGTCGAAGCCTTCCACCTCTGGTGTGACGCTGGCAAGTTGGCGCAGGAACAGCCACTGCCCTGCGAAATTCTCTACCAGCGCATAGGCGCGACTGTCGGCCAGCATGCGTTGCACCTGTGCGGTCAGCACCTCGGGAAGGTGCAGCCTCTGTTTCACCGCCAGATCAATCAGCTGCTGGTCAGGGATGCTGCTCCACAGGAAGAACGACAGTCGCGAGGCGAGTTCAATATCGCTGATGCGGTAGGCGCCCCCGGCTGTGGCAGAGCTTCGCACTTCCTCGAAACGGAAAAGGAACCGCGGATCGACCAGGATGCGCGACAGAGCCTGCTGGATGCCGAATTCGAATCCGCCCTGGGCGTAGCCACGTTCGTAGAACTGAACAATGGCGGCCAGGTCTTCGGGACGCTGTGGCGCGCGAAAAGCTCGGGAGGCGATAGCCACGATGATGCGCTCTGCACAGCCGCGCTCCTGGGCACTGGATTGCGGCTGACAACTGAAGATGCGTCGCCTGCTTTCTGTATCCCCGGGGCCCGTGGCATTGAATGGCCCGGCAATCTCCACGGAATCGATTCCGCCCGGCGCCCCGAATTTGGAATATATCTCGTTCACGCCAGCCGGCCGCCTCAGGTCGAAGACAGTGGCGGTCAGCACATGCTCGCCAGCTTTGACCCGCACCCGCTGATCGCGCGTGCCCAGCTCCACCCGCTGCCCATCGATCGCAAACTCGGTGATTGTGGTGGGGCTGCGATCAAATCCGCCGCCGCCACGTCCACCGGCCGCCCCGCCTGCCAACCCACCAGCAAACCCGCCACCGAACCCGCCACCGAACCCGCCCCCACCCCCGCCGAGAAACCCGCGCCCGCTGCGCACACTGATGCGGTACTCGGCATCCAGCGGAAAATTGTGGACGATGCGAATGCCGCCATGGGATCCGAGCGGCATGCCGTCCAGGTGGCGGTCCTGCACAAGTTTGGGGGGATTCTGCCAGTCAACGGTGGACTCGGTGGCAGTCATGTCGCCCACCGCGGCGCGGCTCAGCTTCAGGGCCGCAGAGGTGTAGCCCTGAATCAGCGCCGGCGAGATGCCGAGCCCCGCTGCCACGTTGTCGAATCCATTGCTGGCGTCGTCCGGCGGTAGCAGCCCGCTCACATCGACCCGCATACCGAAGATGTCGCGGATGGCGTTGGCGTATTCGCTGCGATTCAGCCGGTGCAGCGCGGATCCGGCGACAGCTCCGCCGCCTTCTGCATCGAGGCGTTTTTCCAGCAGCACCGCAATGGCGTTGATCTCTTTTGTCGATGGGCGCTCTTTGCCGGGCGGCGGCATCATGCCTGCACGCAGCTTCAGCACCACCTTTTCCCAGACCTGGGCATTACTGCCCACATGGGCATGGTCCACTGCACCGAAGTCCAGTCCGCCGGCCCAATCCTCCGCGTTGTGGCATCCCGCGCAGTAGCGTTCCGTTACTGTGCGCAATTCCTGGGCGACGAGCGGGCTTGCTGCGAGCAGCAAGGCCCATCCGGCTGCCAACGATTGGACGCGACGCATCAGCGAATCTCCTTGCCCTGCGCTTTAAGCAGGGTGGTAAGCAGCGCAATGGACCCGGGCTTGGGTTCGGGCGGATGTGTTGCCAGAAACACGCCTTTGGCCCAGTCCACGGCGGAACGATGTTCGTTGTCCTGCGCCTCGAGGTTGGCACCCTTCTCAACCAGGAAACGGATGATATCTTCCGAACCCCTGTTGGCGGCACCGTGCAGGGCGGTGACGCCCATGGAGTTTGCCTGATTAACATCCATGCCCAGCGAATGGCACAATTTTACCGCCTCCAGCAGTTGCTCCGGCCCTTCCGTGTAGGTTTGCGCGAACACCCAGTTCACACCGGCCGCCGCCATCAACGCCGACGTGCCACGAAAAGTGTCGATGCGCGGATCAGCACCGCTTTCCAGCAGCAGCTTCATCACGGTGAGATCGCCAGCCAGTGCAGCCGCCAGGAACGGCGTCTGTCCGGTGAAATCCACCCATTCCAGCGTGCCGGTGGTCGGCAGCAGGTACTGCCGGACCGGGGGAGTTTCCTTGGTGCGCGCGTTGACGTTGGCGCCGGCCTTGAGCAACGCATTGATGAGCGGCAGCATGGAGGCGCGATCAATGCCGTTGCGGAGGTTGGAGTTGTGGACATAGAGATTGCGAACGTTCACGGCTTCCCACAGCGGGGTGCGTCCGTACCAGTCCACCGCGTTCACATCGCCACCATGCTCGAGCAGGAATAGCGCCGTGGCGACGTTGGCGCTTCCGACGGCCATCAGCAGCGGCGTGATGTCGTTGGCCTCTCGCGCGTTGACCTTCGCGCCCGCCTGCAGGAGCAGTTTCGCGACTTCCACGTGGTTGTGGCGGGCGGCGTAGTGCAGCGGCGTCAACCCGCCCGGCGCAGGCTCGCGACGGCCGCGATCGGCCGGCACGCCGCCGCGCAGGATGCCAATACCAAAACCGAACCCGGCCTGCGAGTTCGGCTTAACGAACTGCGGCGCCGAACCAACCGTGGTGGCAACATTGGGCTGCGCGCCCTTGGCGAGCAAGGCGGCGACGACCTCGGGGTGACCAGCGCGCGCTGCAAACATCAGCGCGGTCTGCCCAAAGGAACGTTCGCGCGCATCGACTTCCACGCCACGCTGCAGCAGCATGTTCACCACGGGCAGCGTGCCGATCTGGGCCGCCATCATCAGAAGGGTTTCACCGGTAGGCTCTGGCTGGTTGGGGTTGGCGCCCGCCTTCAGCAACAAGTCGACCAGCCCCACATTGGCGTTGGCTATCGCGAGACTCAGCGGACTCACGTCGCGCTCTGTCAGAGCGTTAACATCGGCACCAGCCTTGAGGAGTATCTGCACGGCGGCCGAATTGTCGGCATCCACCAGCCAGTGCAAAGCCGGCGTGCCGAACTTGCCGCGGACATTCGGCTCAGCGCCATCCTTCAGCAGGGCTTTCATGGCGGGAATGTCGCCGCGCATGGCGGCATCGGCCAGCGCGCCAGGCGCCGCCCCATGGGCATGCGCCGACACTAGCCACACAAGGATTGCGAGCAATCGCCCCGGTTGCGTCACCTTGTAGGATTGAATAACTGCGCTCATTTCTTTGACCGTTTACCTTGCGTCTATCTACAGCAGGTTTAGCATGTAGCGCAACCAGCCGCCACCGCCAAGAGGTAGAAAACAGTGCGCAATCCCAATACCGTTGCGATGCGCGAAAAAACGGGCATTTCGACTGGCCGGCGGGGCGTGCTGGGCGCCGGGATGGCCCTCACCGTTGGCGCCATGCTGGGCAGGCAACGCAGCGCTCTGGGGGCCAATGCCGGCACAATGGATGCCTCGGCCGTAGACGCGAAACTGTTGCCCGGCTTCCGCGTGGAGAAGGTGAAGACCAGTGGCGCGACCCTGCACACGGTCATCGGCGGCAAGGGTCCGCCACTGCTGCTGATCCACGGCGCGCCGCTCACACATCTGTCCTGGTTTCGGGTGGCGCCAGAGCTCGCAAAGCAGTACACGGTCGTGGCCGCTGACCTGCGCGGCTATGGTGACAGCAGCAAGCCCGAAGACGGCGTCGAACACATCAATTATTCCAAGCGGACGATGGCGCAGGACCAGATCGAGTTGATGAAGCACTTCGGCTTTGACCGTTTTGCGGTGGTTGGCCATGACCGCGGCGGGCGCGTGGCGCATCGGCTGGCGCTGGATCATCCCGGCGCCGTAACCCGCATGGCGGTGCTAGACATCGTGCCCACCCACTATCTCTACACGCATGTGACCAAGGAATTCGTGGACGCCTACTTCCACTGGTTCCTTTACATCCGCCCGGCGCCGTTTCCGGAGAACATCCTCAACGCCGATGTGCAGGGCAACTTCGGCCGCGGCGGCTTGCCGGAGTTGCGCGACGAATACCTGCGTGTCTACCGCGACCCCGCCAATGTGCACGGCATGTGCGAGGACTACCGCGCTTCTGCCGGCATCGACATGAAGTTCGACGCCGCCGACCTGGACAAGAAGATCGCCTGCCCACTGCATGTGTTATGGGCGAGCGATGGCGCCATGGGACGCATGTACGACGTGCTGGCCATCTGGAAGGAGCGCGGCACCAAGGTCACTGGCGCCCCGTTGACCGGCGGGCACAATCTGCAGGAAGCGAACCCCAGCGGAGTGCTGGCGCAGCTGCTGCCGTTCCTGGCGGGCTGACAGCCTCAGACAGCAGCTGGAGCGAAGATGGCGAACAAGCGGGCGACGATTGTCATCGTGCATGGCGCGTGGGTCGGCGGGTGGCGGTGGCGAGGCGTGGCGGATCTGCTGCGCGACCGCGGTCACCATGTGTTCACGCCAACCCTTACCGGCCTTGGCGAGCGGGCGCACCTGACGAGCCCGGCTGTCGACCTCTCGATGCACGCCCGCGATGTGGCCAATGTCATCCACTTCGAGCGCCTCGAGAGTCTGCTGCTGGTTGGTCATTCCTATGGCGGCATGGTGGTTTCGGTAGTGCCGGAACTGGTTCCAGCGGGGACGATTCAATCGATTGTGTATCTGGATGCGTTCTTCCCCGAAGACGGCCAGTGCCTCAACGATCTGGTACCCGGTCCGAGGCACCTGCCGCCGGAAGAAAATGACTACCTGGTGCCACCGCCGCGCGTGATTTCCGTGGGGTTCTACGCGCACATGGACGCGGTGTCCCGCACGGCCTACGAAGAGCGGCGCATGCCGCAATCGGTGCACTGCTTCAACGAGAAGGTGCGACTCACTGGCGCGCGCGAGCGCATCCCCCACAAGACCTACGTGCTGGCTACCGGCTACAAGAACGACACCTTCGTGCCGACCGCCGCGAAGCTGCGCGAGCGTGCGGACTGGCGGGTGGAAGAAATGCCGTTCACGCATGACCTCCAGCATGTCGCGGTCAGGGAAACCGCCGACATGATCGAATCCGCCATCCCCTGATCCTCAATCACCGGTTGCGCGAACGGCACCAGCTCGGACATGCTCCGGTTTCGTACTGGTACACAACGAGAAGAACATGTGGCAGCAGAACTACCAGCCTTTGATGGGCAGCCTCGGATGGTCGACCGCCGCAGCAGCCTTGCCGATCCTCGTGCCGCTACTGCTAATCGGTGTCCTGCGCAAGTCGGCATTGATCGCGGGGCTTGCGGGGCTGCTGGTTGCGCTCGTAGTTGCAACAGCGGCGTACGGAATGCCAGTGGAGCTCGCTGCGCGTTCGGCGAGCATGGGCGCTGCGTTCGGTCTGTTGCCCATCGGCTGGATCGTCTTCTGGGCCGTTGTCCTGTATCGGCTCACGGAAGACACCGGCAATTTTGCAATCATCAAGGACTCGATTGGCGGCCTCACGACGGATCGGCGGTTGCAGGCCATGCTGATCGCATTTGCATTCGGCGCATTCATCGAAGGTGCGGCGGGCTTTGGCACCCCCGTGGCTGTGGCGGCCGCGATGCTCACGGGGCTCGGATTCTCGCCATTCTTCGCGGCGGGCATCTGCCTGCTGGCGAACACAGCGCCAGTGGCCTTCGGGTCGATTGGCGTGCCCATCGTGACGCTTGCGGTTACTACTGGTTTGCCAGAGGCCGAACTCAGCGCGTGGGTGGGTCGCCTGTGCGCACCGATTTCGCTGTTTATTCCGGCGTATCTGGTGCTGGTGATGTCAGGCTTCCGCGGTCTCAAGGGCGTGCTTCCGGCTGCGATCGTCTGCGGTGTGTGCTTCGCAGGCGTGCAGTTCCTGATTTCGAACTTCGTCGGCCCGCAGCTCGTTGATATTCTCGCGGCGCTTACGGCAATCGTGGGTCTGGTGGTGCTGTTCAGATTCTGGCAGCCGAAGGATGTATTCGTCATGCCGGGCGAGCACCAGGCTGTGGCGGCGCCAAAATCGCATGGCTTCAAGCGCACCCTGCTCGCCTGGTCACCGTACCTGTTCCTCGTGCTGTTCGTGCTGATCTGGGGCAATCCGGGGACGAAGGCCCTGCTCGAGAAGACGAACCTCATGCTCGAGTGGCCGGGGCTGCACAACATGATCGAGCGCTCGGCGCCGATGGTTGCCACCCCTGCGCCGTATGCCGCCCGCTTCAAATTCGACTGGCTGGCTGCAGCGGGCACGGCGTGCGCGCTCGCGACATTGGCGACGGCACTCCTGCTGCGCGTGTCGCTCAGGACCTACGTCGGAATCCTCGGCCGCGTGGCGAAGCAGCTGATGTTTCCCCTGCTGACGATGATGTGCGTGCTGTCGCTGGCGTATGTGATGAACTACAGCGGCGCAGTCGTTACGCTCGGCCTGGCGTTTGCCCAGACCGGCACCCTGTTCCCTTTCTTCAGTGCGCTACTGGGATGGCTCGGCGTGTTCCTGACAGGCAGCGACACCTCCGCCAACGCTCTATTCGGCAACCTGCAGGTGGTGACCGCAAACAGCCTGGGGCTGAATCCCGCGATGATGGCTGCGTCGAATTCGGCGGGCGGTGTGATGGGCAAGATGATCAGCCTGACCAGCCTCGCGGTTGCTGTGGCGGCCACCGGCATGGCGCGATCGGAAGAGGCGAAGCTTTTCCGGTTCACCATCAAGCACAGTGTATTCCTGGCCTCCGTGCTCGGAGTGCTCGCCACGATTTATGCTTACTGGACGTAACCGACCTCAACCGTGCGCCTCTCCGACTGCCACAACTTCCAGGACTTTCGCAGGCTCGCCCAGCGCCGTCTGCCGGGGCCGCTGTTCAATTACATCGACGGCGCTGCCGACGACGAAGTGACATACCGGCGCAATACCGGAGCCTTCGAGCGTTGCGACCTGGTGCCCAATGTTTTGCGCGGCGCCAAAGACACCGATCTCTCGGTGACAGTGATGGGCCAGAAGCTCGCGCTGCCTGTCTACTGCTCGCCAACCGCACTGCAGCGGCTGTTTCACCACACCGGTGAGCATTCGGTCGCGGCCGCGGCATCGCGATTTGGCACACTGTTCGGCGTATCTTCACTCGGCACCGTGAGTCTCGCCGAGGTTCGCAAGGCGTACACCACGCCGCAGTGCTACCAGTTCTATGTCCACAAGGACCACGGACTGAATCGCGCCATGCTGCAGAGCGCGAAGCGGGCGGGCGTCGATGTGATGATGCTCACCGTAGACACGATCACCGGTGGAAATCGCGAACGTGATCTGCGCACCGGTTTCTCCATCCCCATGCGCCTGAGCCTCGCCGGCATGATGCAGTTTGCGATGAAGCCGAGGTGGGCCTTCGATTATTTTCGTCACGAGCGCTTCCGGATGCCGCAGCTCGAAGAGCACATCAAGATGGATGGCGGCTCCATTTCGATCGGCCGCTACTTCAGCGAGATGCTGGACCCGGCCATGGACTGGAACTACGTCGCCGGAATGGTCAAGGAGTGGAACGGCCAGTTCTGCCTCAAGGGCGTGATGTCGGTCGAGGACGCCAGGCGCGCGGTGGACATCGGCTGCACGGGGATCGTGTTGTCCAATCATGGCGGGCGGCAGCTCGATGGCTCGCGCAGCGGGTTCGACCAGCTCGCCGAAGTAGTCGATGCCGTCGGCGACCGGATCGACGTAAT
This sequence comes from Steroidobacteraceae bacterium, assembly GCA_039917615.1. Taxonomy (GTDB): domain Bacteria; phylum Pseudomonadota; class Gammaproteobacteria; order Steroidobacterales; family Steroidobacteraceae; genus ZC4RG30. The sequence continues at coordinate 282,619 of JBDSJD010000029.1, read as the reverse complement.
GATGGACGGCGGCGTGCAGCGTGGCACGCATGTGCTCAAAGCGTTGTCGCTCGGCGCCAAAGCTGTCGGTCTCGGACGCTACTACCTGTTTCCGCTGGCGGCGGCGGGTCAGGCCGGTGTCGAGCGGGCGCTTGGCCTCATGCGCGCGGAGCTCGAACGGGGAATGAAACTGATGGGCTGCAGTTCGGTCGACCAGCTGACACGGAGCAACCTGCGGTTCAGGTAATTGTCTCGCGAGGCTGGATGACGGGTTCAAGAAACTCGATGGAAAAGGGGGAAGCGATGTTCCGCAGGATTCCGTTGTTGGGCCTGGCCATATTGCTCGTCGCCGGCGCGGCGCACCCGCAGCAGGCGGTCGACTACAGCAAAGTCGAGATCAAGACCACGCGCCACTCGGACAACTTCTTCACCCTCGAAGGGCAGGGTGGCACGATCACCGTGCTGACCGGCCCGGATGGTGTGTTGATGGTCGATGGGCAGTTTGCGCAGCTGACGGACAAGATCATTGCCGCGATCAAGAAGGTCTCGGATCAGCCCATACGTTATCTGATCAATACGCATGTGCATGGCGACCACACGGGCGGCAACGAGAACTTCGCGAAGCTGGGAGCGCTGGTATTCAGCCGCGACCAGCTGCGGATGCGACTGGCGAATCCGGCACCCGGCGCCAATAGTCAGGCGGCGGCGCCCGCACCGGCGAAGGCGCTGCCCGTCGTCACCTACGACGGACCGGTCACGATTCATGTCAACGGCGAGGACGTGCAGCTCATCCCCATCCGTGCCGCGCATACCGATGGCGATACGCTGATCCGCTTCCCCAAGCAGGATGCGCTCGCCGTGGGCGACTATTACCGCGCGCTCGGGTATCCGCGCGTGGACCTGGGCAACGGCGGCACGCTTGAAGGCCTGCTCGCGGGTTTGGGAGAGACGATCGGCCTTGCGGGACCGAAGACCAGGATCATCCCGGGTCACGGCCCCATCGTCGACCGCAATGCCGTGATTGCGCAGCGCGACCTGGTGCTTGCAATGCGCGACCGGATGCGGCCACTGATTGCGCAGGACATGACGGTGGAACAGGTGCTGGCGGCAAAGCTCACGGCTGACACCGAAACCTCGATTACGCAGGGCGCGCAGACGGCGGAACAGTTCGTGCGGTGGTTGTATGCGGAGATCAAGAAACCATGACCGATACGCTGCCTGATCGTCTGAGTGTTGATCCCTCGAGCCGCTACAACGACGAGAAGCTCCTGGCCCGCAACGTCGGCATTCTCTTTAACGGCACGGAGCGCACGAACGTAGAGGAATACTGCGTCTCCGAAGGCTGGATCCGCACTGCTGTTGGGAAGTCGCTCGACCGCCGTGGCAAACCCCTGACCATCCAGCTCAAAGGCAAGGTCGAGCCGTTCTTCAAGGACTGAACGTGCCGAAACCTGTGGCGCCACTGTCGCTGCCACCGCTACTGCAGCGGCAGCTGGAAGCCTCAGCGGCGCAGATGCTGCGACCACCGGGCGTGCCCGTCATCGATTTCGCTGCGCCGCGTGGCGAGCCGGCACTCGTGCCGCCCGACTCGATTTCGTGGCGGGTGTTTCGTAATCCGGTGGCACTATTCGTCGGTGGCGTCACCGCCGTACTACTTGAGCTCGCTGAGCCGCGTGTGCGGACTGGCGTGTGGGAGCACACGAGCTTTCGCACCGCACCGGGCGAGCGGCTGCAGCGCACCGGCCTCGCCGCGATGGTGACGGTATACGGCGCGCGTAGCGTCGCCGAGCGCATGATCGCCGGTGTCACCCGTCTGCACGGGCAGGTGCAGGGCTGCACGCCCTCCGGCGCAGCCTATAGTGCGAGTGATCCGGACCTGCTTACGTGGGTGCATGCGACGGCGGCGTTCGGTTTTGTTACGGCCTACTCGCGCTACGTGCGGCCGCTCTCGCGCACGGAGCTCGACCGCTACTACGCCGAAGGCCAGGCGGCTGCAGCATTGTATGGCGCCGATGCGCCGCCGTTGTCGGCCGGCGCCATGGATGCGCTTTTCGAGCGGGTGCGCCCTGCGTTGCAGCCTTCGCCCATTGTGCAGGAGTTTCTCTCCATCATGACGCATGAGCCGGTTTTGCCCACGCTTGCGCGACCTCTGCAGGCACTGCTTGTGCGTGCGGCGGTGGACGTTGCGCCCTCATGGCTGCGCGAACGGCTGGGGCTTGACCCGCGTGCAGGGCTTGGCGCCATCGGTCGCGCCGTCGTGCCGCGCCTCGGCGCTCTGGCGGATCGGCTGCTGCTGCGCGGCTCGCCTTCGGTACAGGCCTGCGTGCGGCTGGGGCTACCTGAAGACTATCTACTGTCACCTTGACGAGATCGGCAAATGACGATTCAATTTTCGAAGGTTTCTACACGGTGACCCTTTGAACATGACTGCTTACATAATCCGCTCGCGCGTGTCACGGATCGGTGCGGGCGCCTGCTGGGTGTCCCTCGCTCTTTGGCTTGCTGCCTGTGGGGCAGGCACCTCCACCAGTTCGGGTGCCGCAGGCGCTGCAGCGACAGCAGCACGGCCCGTGTCCCTGGTCGAAGCGACCATGCCCCCCGCGAAAGAGATCGCGGATGCAGCCGGTGGCAAGTGGACGCTGGTCGACGGCGTCGCCCTACTCAACGGCCAGCGCGCGGGCGGTAATGCGAACACCGTTGCCGTCGCCTACGCCCGCAAAGTCATCTACTCGAAGAATCGCGATGGACTGTGGTTCGCGTGGAACGGTTCGGGGTGGATCGGCAGTCGCGAGCCGGAGCTGGCCGCGGCTGATCAGCAAGCAGCTGACGAACGCAAGGCCGCGGCGGATAAGAAGGCCGCCGCCGCAGCCGCGGCTACGGCGCGCCTCGCAGCATCCGGCCTGCTCGCAATCCCGGTCAACATGAAATCCATCAAGGACCACACCGGCAAGCTGTGGACGCTCGAGAATGGGGTTGCGCTCGTCAATGGCCAACCTGCTGGCGGCAATGCGAACACCATCGCGGTTGTCTACGCCGACAATGCGATCTATTCGCAGAACGTCGACGGTCTTTGGTTCCTGTGGAACGGAGCGCAGTGGGTGGGTGCCAAAGATCCGGCGCTCGCCTGGGAGGAGAAGCGGGCTGCCGAGCAACAGGCCGCCGCTGCAGCCGCTGCCGCGGCCAGTGTCGCGGCGTCCGGTCTGCTCGCCATCCCCGCCAACATGAAGACCATCAAGGACGCGGCCGGCAAGACATGGACGCTGGTCGACGGCGTCGCACTGGTCGACGGAAAACCTGCCGCCGGCAACGCGAACACGGTTGCGGTCGTGTATGCGAAGAACACAATCTACACGTTGAATCGCGACGGCTTGTGGTTCTCGTGGACCGGCGCCCAATGGGTTAGCGCACGCGATCCGCGGTAGCGCGGGATCCAGCCATGTGCAGGGTCCGCAGAAATGCCGGGCCTTTCCAGAAATCTCATATCTGAACCGCAGTTGAGCGGTGCGGGCCCAGTCCGCGGCGGTGGCCGCCCCGTTAGATTTTCCTCCCCGGTTCGTATTAGTCGCTGAACAGCTGGAGGACAGTGATGACGGGGATCGACAACAAGCGTTTCTGCACCCTGATCGAGCCGCATCTCGACGCGGTCTTCCGCGCGGCATATCGCCTCACGCGTAACCGAAGCGATGCCGAGGATCTTGTGCAAGAGACCTGCATCCGCGCCTGCGACCGGCTCAACGAGCTAAAGGAAACCGGACCCGTGAAGTCCTGGCTGCTGCGCGTCATGCATAACCTGTTCGTCGACGGCGCACGCCGAGCGCGACTGTCTCCTGTCAGCGTGCGGGAAAACGACACCGATCCTGCCGCAGCGCTGGTCTGTCCCGAGCCTACGCCCGAGCAGTCGCTGGAAAATGGGCAGCGCGTGGCGCAGCTCGAGCGGGCCTGGGCCAGGCTGGACCGCGGTCATCAGGCGCTGCTCGCGCTACGGGCCGAGGGTTACACGCTGTCCGAGATTTCAAGGATCACGAATATCGCGATGGACGCACTGAGCATGCGTCTTTATCGCGCCCGCCAGAACCTGACGCGATGCCTGCAGCAAGAACGGGCGCCGTCATCCGCAACACCCATGGAGGCCGTCAAGTGAACTGCCAGGATATCAATCAACTATTCGACGCCAACGCCGAAGACTTGCCGCGTGCGCAACGCGATGTGATCGACCGGCACCTGGCGTCCTGCCACGCTTGCAGCGAAGACTGGGCGAACTGGCGCGAGATCGCCTCTGTGTCGATTCCGGCAACGCCGGTCGCACTGCGCGCGCGTATTGCGGCCGCTCTGCCGGTACAACGCGATGTGCCAGCACGCCGCGCGTTCCGGCCATTTGTCGTTGGCGGCCTGCTGCTGGTGGGTGCGGCCCTGGCAGCATCCGTTGCGTTGAAGCTAGCACAACCCCCCGCTGCGCCGGCGCTTGCACAATCGTTGCCTCCAACTGCGCCTGCCGGGCGAGGAGGGGGGGAATCTGCAATCTCCCGGCCATCAGCAGTTCCGGGCCTGCCAGCGGAAAGCTCCACGAAGGACGCGGGCGTGGAGGTCCCTATGGACGCTCACAGAATCGTCGTTCTCAAGAGACCGGAGACGGCAGCCGATGCGCTGGCGATTGCGATTGCCACGCAATGCCACGACGCAATCGTCAGGCGGCTTCGCGGCGTCGCGGGTCTGAAAGTCACTGCCGATTCTGCCGTCTCGCCCTACGAAGGGAACAGTGGGGTGACACGGCTGGCCCCGGGGGTCGCTCGTTTCACCTTACCACCTGCCGATCGAGAGATCGCGCGCAAGCTAGGTGCCGCAAATGTAGTAGTCGTTTCGACCGAGAACGGCTGTCACGTTACCGAGTTCAATGGTCAGACGGGTGGAATTGTCACAGGCGCGATGTCCGGCAGTCTCAATCCCCCAGCCGACGGCTGGGACTCCTTCGCTGTCATGCTTGCGCAGAAAATCGGCGACATGACCTTGAAGGATCTGCCGACGGTAGTTGAGGAGGCGAAGGCCGTTGTGCTCAATACAGCATTGAGCGAGCGCGAGCGCACGGAAGCGTTGTGGAAGATCGATTCCAGCGCCTTCGACAAGGAGGTCGTCGGTGCAGCTGCGCAGATTGGAACGAAGTCGGCAAATGCAGACGTCCGCGGCTCCGTGTGGGCGGTACTGCGCGGAGTCGACGACCAGTCTCTGATCCAGCCTCTGTTGCAGGCGCTTGCCAATGACCCTGACGCAAGCGTGCGCATGCAGGCGGCGCTGACGCTCAATACGTTCCTCGACCGGCCCGGTGTCCACGAAGCATTGCAGCGGGCCGCAGCAGAAGACCCTTCGAAGGAACCCGAGGTCCCCTGCTGTATTTTGTCTGTGCGGGACGCCGCCGAGCGGGCATCGATCGCTGACAAGGATTTTCGCGGTTGGGTCCTTCGCACACTGCTCGACGAGAGCCTTCCAGCGCGTTCGCGCCTGCTGTCACTGCAGGGCTTCAGCCCGGACCAGCGATTCATGTCCCTTACGACCGCCGATTTCGGTACCGAGGCGGCGGGTGTCGTATTCGCCATCGGCAGGAACGAGAAGGATCCGCGTGTTCGACGGATGGCCTGGAATGCCCTGTGGCGAGCGAAACCCGACGAGGCATTCTTGCCGGTGCTTCTCAGTGATCTAAATGGTCACCCCGATGAATATGTGCGCGCCGAAGCAGCCAAGGTTCTCGCGCGGTACACCGGCAATACGGAAGTGCGCGCTGCGCTACAACAGGCACTCAATGATGCGTCGATGGCAGTGCGGCGAGCTGCTACCCCTTAATGGAGTGGTCATGGTCTTACGTCACCGGCTTTCTTCTTTCCGTTCCCGCTGCCAACAAGCACGCATATATCGCCGCCGCAAAGCAGGGATGGCATGTTCAAGAAATATGGCGCCGTCTCGATGACTGAATGCTGGGGCACTGACGACGTCTTAGACGGCCTTCAATCCCAGCCGCCTGCCGCTGTAAGTCTGGTCCGTGCCCTGATCCTGCAACAACTTCGTGAACTGGTCTGCGGGCATCGGCTTCTTGAAATAGAACCCCTGCAGCTCATCGCAGGCATGAGTCCGCAGGAAGTCCGCCTGGTCTTTTGTCTCCACGCCCTGCGCCACCACCGTCAAACTCAAGGATTTACCCATTGCAATGATGGCGTCCGCAAGGCCCGTGTCTTGCGCGCTGCCGGCGAGGTCACGTACAAACGAACGATCGATCTTGATGGTATCCAGCGGGAAGCGCTGCAGCGTCGCAAGCGAAGAATACCCGGTGCCAAAATCGTCGATTGCGATCCGGATCCCCAACGCTTTGATGGCGGTCAGAACTTTAAGCGTGTTTTCGATGTCGCGAGTCAACAGGTTCTCGGCGATCTCGAGCTCCAAAAGGTGCGGATCCATCCCGGTGGCCGCAAGGATCGCGGACACATCCGACAGTAGCGATTCGTCAGCGAACTGGCGCGCCGTGAGATTGACGGCGATGCTCAACGCCGGCAGCCCCTGCTGCTGCCAGGCCATATTCTGCGCGCAAGCCGTCCGCAGCACCCACTTGCCGATCGGGATGATGAGCCCAGTCTCCTCGGCGATCGGAATGAACCGCATCGGCGCCACCGTGCCCAGGTCCGGAAGCTCCCAGCGCAGCAGCGCTTCCATGCCGGTGATGCGGCCGCTGTTGATATCGCGCTTGGCCTGATAGTGGAGTCGAAACTCATCGCGCTCGAGCGCGTGCCGCAAGCTCGATTCCAGGGTGAGGCGCTCCAGGGAATTGGCATTGAGCTTCTCAGAATAGAATTGGAAGTTGTTCTTGCCTTCCGCCTTCGCCTGGTACATCGCGATGTCGGCATTTTTGGTGAGCGTCTGCTCGTCCAGGCCGTCCAGCGGGTAGACGCTGATGCCGATGCTTGCCGAGACCCGAAAGTCCTGACCGATCAACGTGAACGGTTTCGCGATCGAGACCAGTATTTTTTGGGCCACGGCGGCCGCATACTTTCCGTCGCCCAGTTCGGGCAACAGCACTACGAATTCATCGCCTCCCAGGCGGGCTACGGTATCGCTCTCGCGCACGCACGCCTTGAGCCGGGTGGCAACCTCCTGCAGCAATTGATCGCCGGCCCCGTGCCCGAGCGTATCGTTGATTTGTTTGAACCGGTCGAGGTCGAGGAACGCCACCGCCAATTGCTTGTGATAGCGGTGCGCTTCACTGATGCTTTGACTCAAGAGCTTGCTGAAGAGACTGCGGTTTGGAAGTCCCGTTAGCCCATCGTGGTAGGCGAGATACTCCACCCGCACCGCGTGCTTGACCTTCGCTTCGCCCTCGCGCAACCGACTCTGACCGAGCTGCCAGCTCATGCGCCCCAAAAGGCCCATCAGCACCACGATCAGGATGCTGCCGAGCGCCGCCCACCACATATAGGCTCGCGTTTGAACGTGCGCGGTGGCCATTTGCTCATCCACCGCGAGCCCAACGAATACGGCAAGCGGAAAGCCATAGAGTTCGCGCGCGCTGGTCCAGCGCCGCGCCCCGTCCCAGCGGCTGGTTGAAATGCGAGCGTCCGTCTGATCTCCATCCGCTTCCACGACCGCGGCTGCATAGTCGATCGCGTCCCCGGAGATCACGGCATCCCCCGTACGCCGGACCCGAAAGACGCCGTCGGCGCCGAGCAGGCCGAGTACGCCGTGCTCGCCCAGCTTTGCGGGTTCGTAACCGCTGACAAAGTAATTCGCTGCGACCGCGACAATCACCACGCCGTCAAACGCCCCGTCGGCCGCGTTCAGCCGGCGGCTGAATTGCAGTTGCGCTTCCCCGGTTGGACCCGGAGGCAATCGTCCGATGAACAAGGTGTCGCTATCGCGCTGCTCAAGGAAGTAATCCCGGTCGGCCACGATTTGTCTTTCTGGCGGGTGCGTGCTTTCCACGATGTTGCCCTTAGCGTCGGCAATGCTGACGACGAAGATCAGATCCGGCGGCAGTAAGCCCTTGTCGTTAAGATCTGCGAGCGTGTGGTGTCCCCCTGCGCGTTGCGGCCAATGCTTGACAACATTCAGGGCTTGATCGATCTCGCGCAAAGCGCGCACGACCTGGGCTTCGTAGGTGTCCAGGAGTTCACGGCTCGAGACGGCCGCGGCATGTTCGGCGGCAGAGTGTTTGACTCGGATGACACCAAAGGTGGTACCCCAGATGGCCGCCAGCAACAGGACGGCAATCAGGGGGAACAGAACCTGCGGCTCAGTGGTCCGCCCCAATGTGCGGTGCAAGGTGTCTTTGAACGCCACTATTTGGGGTCCTTGCCGGCGGCTGAGTCCATCAATTGTTGAATTTTGATGAATCGGGTCTATCGCTGAATGGCACAGGCTAGCAAGTGCCGGCTTCACAAGCTGTGCGCTATCGAACAGTTCAAGTGCAGGAGGTGCGCTATATCTCGCAAGTCCAATCGATCAGGGGCGGCCGGTCCGCAGTCTGGTCATTCAGCGCGGCACGCGCTAGCCTGCGGGCTCCGGCACCGGAGTCCGCGCATGCCTTCACGACGCGATTTTCACAAGCTTTCTGTTGCTGCTGCCGCAGCTGCATTGGCCGCGAATACGCGGGCCCAGAACGCGCCGCAGGTAGCTGCCCCAACTGTGCAGGCCCGTGCCCGCGCCGAGGATCGCTATCCGCTGCGGCCGGAACTGCATGGCACCCATGGCATCGTCGCCGCAGGCCGTCACTACACCGTAGAGGCCGGCATTCGCATTCTCGCTGCCGGCGGCAACGCCTTCGACGCAGGCGTTGCTGCGGTATTCGCGGCGGCGGTCAACGAGGTCTCGCACTTCGGCATGGGTGGCGAAGCGCCGGCCATCGTCTTCCAGGCCAGCACTGGCAAGATCTCGGTCATCTGCGGCCAGGGCACCGCGCCGAAGGCCGCAAAGCCGGCGCAATTCCTCGCTGCGGGCGTGATACCGGGCAACGGCCCGAACGCCGGCACGGTCCCTGCCGTGATCGATGCAATGGCGCTCACCTTGCAGAATTTCGGCACCATGTCGCTGGCTCAGGTGCTGGAGCCGGCCATCGGGCTCGCCGACGGCTTCCCCATGTACGCTGCGTTGCGCGGCTTTCTGGTCCGCAATCAGGAAAGCACGGTGAAATGGGAATGGTCGCGCCGCCATTACTACCCCGATGGGCGTATACCCGAAACCGGAGAGATTTTCCGACAGCCCATGCTCGCCACCACCCTGCGCGCCATTGTTGCGGGCGAGCGCGCGGCCCTCGGCAAGGGCGCGGATCGCGTGAAGGCCATCGAGGCCGGGCGCGATGTGTTCTACAAGGGCGATGTGGCCCGCCGCATTGCCGCTGCGGTGCAGGCCGACGGCGGATTGCTCAGTTACGATGACCTCGCCACGTATCGCGGGCGGCTGGAAGCTGCCGTCAGCACACGCTTCCAGGGCTATGACATTCACAAATCTGGTTTCTGGAGTCAGGGGCCGACACTGCTTCTGACACTGAACATTCTCGAAGCCGCTGGCATAGCCAGGATGCCCTTCGGCGGTGAGCAATACCTGCACACGCTCGCGGAAGCCATCAAGCTCGCCTTCGATGATCGCAACGCCTGGTTCGGCGATCCGCTGTTCGCCGACATTCCCGCCGAAGGCCTGCTGTCGAAAAACTACGCAGCCGAGCGCGCGGCGCTGATCGGCCCGCAGGCTTCGCTGCAGCACCGCTATGGCAATCCGTATTTGCATCAGCGCGGTGGCAAACCACCCGCTGCCGCATTTCGGCCGCATCAGCTCAAGCGCCCTGGTGATCCAGTGAGCGACACCACCGCCATCGAGATCGTGGACGCGCGGGGGAACCTGTTCAGTTGCACGCCGAGCTCGGGCTGGCTGATCGGCGGCGCCTATGTGGCTGGCGACACCGGGATCCCGCTCAGCAATCGCCTGACGGTTTTCGATCTGGACCCGGCCAGTCCCAACGTGCTGGTGGGCGGCAAGCGGCCGCGCACCACGTTGACGCCCACCATCGTCACCCGTGACGGCAAGCCTTTTCTCGCCATCGGCACGCCCGGCGGTGACAGTCAGGACCAGCAGATCGCCCAGGTGCTGCTCAGCATCATCCTGGGCAAGCAGAGCATCCAGCAGGCGATCGAGTCACCCCGTCTGGATTCCATCCATATGCACCAGTCGTTCGGCGACAAGCAGGACGCGCCGGGAGTGTTCGAGATCGAAGAACGGGTTCCGGTGGAAATCCTTAATGCACTGGCGCGGCGCGGCCACCGGATCCTGCTGGCAGGCGACTATGGCATCGGATCGGCCATGGTGGCTGTGGGTGTGGACGGAAAATTCGGCACGCTGCGTGGCGGCGCCGATGTGCGCGGAGACCGTTACGCATTTGGATGGTGAGGCGAGGGGCCTGAACGCTTTCCATGGCATCGGCCGCCGCCGGTTGATTGCCATTTTGATGGTCACGTTGAGTCTGCGCGGCACGATCACCTGCGTGGGACCGCTACTGAAGGATATCCAGTCGCACTTCCACCTTACGGGTACGGCGGCCGGACTTCTGACCTCATTGCCGCTGTTTGCCTTTGGATTCCTGTCTCCGTATGCAGCGCCCGTGGCACGCAGGCTTGGCATGGAGCAGGCCGTATTCATGTCCATGCTGCTGCTGATCGCCGGAATGGGTCTGCGCTATCTCGACGGTGCAGTGTGGCTGTATCTGGGGACGGCACTCATCGGCTGCGGCATCGCGTTCAACAATGTGCTGCTGCCTGGGCTGTTGCGGCGCGATTTCCCTGCACAGGTGACGGTGGTGACGGCCATGTTCACGATGATGCTGGTCATCTGCGGCGGGCTCGGCTCCGGCATTGCCATCCCGCTCGCCGAATGGGGCGGCTGGCGATTCTCGCTGGTTTCATGGGTGATTCCTGCAGTGCTCGCACTTGTGATCTGGGCGCCGCAACTGCGCGCGCAAAGCGCGCCTGTAACGCTGGAACGCCAGGCCTCGATGTGGAATAAACCGCTTGCCTGGCAGGTGAGCCTGTTCATGGCCTGCCAGTCCACGGCGTTCTTTGTGATGGTCGCCTGGTTCCCCAGCATGATGTACGACCTGCAGGGCATCAGCGCAGCGCGTTCCGGGGTAATCCTGTTCATCTATCAAATCTTCGTGCTCGGCTCGGTGATGGCTACGCCGGTTTTCATCCACCGCATGCGAGACCAGCGCAGCATTGGCGTCGCGCTCAGCGCCATGATCCTGCTGGGCTATTTGGGCCTGTACCTGGATACGGCGCATGCACTGGGCTGGATGATCGTGATGGGCATCGGCGCCGGCGGGTGTCTGGTGCTGGCAATCACGCTGTTCAGCCTGCGCGTCGAAACCGCCACGCAAAGCGTTGCGTTGTCCGGGATGGCGCAGGCGGTCGGCTATTCCATGGCTGCGGTGACACCTATCTTCATCGGTTTCATCCATGACATCACGCATCGCTGGACCCTTGCCCTGCTGCTGATGATTTCGTTGTCGGTGCTGCAGCTGGTATTGGGGTATCTGGCAGGCAGGCCGCTGCAGATAGCCGTCAGCGCGGCAGTTGCGCGCCAGCCCGCGGCACGAAGCAACCGTGGAAGCTCATCGGCAGGTTGAACGGCAATCGTACACGGGCGACCGGCTGCCCCAGCCAGTCATTCGTATCGAGCACGTATAGCTCGGCAAGGTTTTCGCGCACACGACTGACCACCGCGATGATGTAACCGTCGCCTTCGGCCGCAGCGGGTGTGCGTGCTACGAAGACTGGCTCCTGCGCCATGCCGGGGTTATCTGTCTTGAGAAGCTGGTGAACCCGATGCGCGCCGGTCTGCCAGTCGACCATTGCCAGGCCGTCGTAGGTCTTGTGCCAGCCATAACGGTAGGGGTACATCGCGCGGCGCTCGTCAAACTTCGGCATCTCACCGATCGCGCCGGCGAAGGGAAGGAAGTCCACCTCGCCGGACTTGCGCGAAAGGTCGAAACCGAGGCGAGTCAGGCAGCTTTCCGCCACTGTGTTGGGCGTGGGGTTGCCGTCGACATCCTTGAAGAATGCAAAGTTGTTGCCGGGCGCGGCGAATCCGTCGACAAAAATCCTGTTGCCTTCGGACCAGGCATTCATGAAATGCGCAATCATCGCGCCCGGCACGGCGTGCCAGCGAATGTCGGCGGTGGTGCCACTGCGCGGCATGACGCCGTACATCGGGTGCAGTGAAGGATCCCAGGCATAGAAGTCGCCGCCTGCTTTCAGCCGCGCGACATCGACAGTGAGCGGCATCACCGTGAAGACCACATGTTCGCGTGTCACCGCGAAGTCATGGCACACACCGGGATAGGGTATCGCAAGTTCTTCCTGGCGCACGACCCGACCTTGCCGGTCCAGCACGGTCAGCGCCATCTCGTTGCAATATTCCTTTCTGCAGAACTGCCCGTAGCTCCACCATTCACCCGTGACCGGATCAATCTTCGGATGCGCGGTCATGGTCCGCGTGTGCAGCGCCGCCTTGAACTGCGCTGGCCCGCGCGTCTCAAGCGTGTCCGGATCCAGTTCAGTCGGAATGGAATCCTCGCGCAGCGCATAGAGACGGCCGTGGTGCCAGAACGCAGTGGTATTGGCCGTGTTGTCACGGTCCAGCGTAGCCAGGGCCGGTGCATCGGTGAAGGCATTGCGGTATTTGCCGGCAAGACGGGTCCGCGCGTTGCGCTCTGCCAGGAAGCGTTCGGTCTTCACGTAGCGGCAACGGAAATCAGCCTTGCCGCCGGACAGATGGAACACCGAGGCCATGCCATCACCATTGAGGATGATGTCGTCGCCAAGAGTGGGGTATGCATCGTCGGGGCCGCAGCGGAAATAAGAACCCTCGAGCGCTGCGGGCAATTCGCCGAGCACCTCGCAGTCGTATACGTCCGCTTCGAAACGATAGGGTTTCTGTGTGCCGTAGAAGCTCAGCGCCTGGATGAATGGTTCTGGCATAGGTGCAAGCATGGACTGTCTGTGGTCGTTGCAACATACTCGCCGTCCGCTGCGCGGAAGACAATAACCTTAAGGGGCAATTCATGGCCATGAGCTGGCAATTGAGCGCACTCGACCGGGCGGAGATCCAGGAACTCTATGCCCGCTATGTTTGGGGCATTGACCTTGCGGACCTGGACATGGCGCTGTCCACTTTCACGCAGGATGCCTGGTTCGAACATCTCTGGCAGGGCAGGGTGCAGGGCCACGCGGCAATCACTGAGAACCTGAAGTCCCTGTGGTATGGCCGGCAGCACTGGTGGATCGGACGCCAGCACCTGATGAACCAGTTCATCATGGACCCGCGCGCAGACGAAGGTGAGGTTGACGTGCGCTGCTTCTTTCAGATCCTGCAGCACAATGTCGAGTACCGCACCAATTTCGTCTTCGGCATCGGCACGCGCATCGACCATGTAACGCGCAAGGAAGGGCGCTGGAAATTCCAGAGTCTCAAGGTCAATGCATGGACCCAGCTTGCTGACATCCCCTGGCAGGGCGAGCTCACGATGGCCAGGCCGCCACAGGCGCCTGTCTCCAACCCGAACAGCAAATGATAAAGCGCAGGACACCGCCGCGATGAACCCGCAAATCCGCGCGAAGCTGCTGCTGCTTGGCACCGAGCTCTCGCCCGCGCTGCTGCAAGGGACGAGCGGCTTGATGGCATCGCTCGCGGCGCCGCGGGATCCGGAGGTCGAAGTCACTCGCGACCAGCAATACGGGGCCGATGAGCGCAACCGGCTCGACGTGTTCCGCAAAGGCAAGCCGGTGGCCGCGCCAGTGCTGGTGTATGTGCACGGTGGCGGCTTCGTGATGGGCGACAAGACCAGTGCGGGTTCCCCGTTCTACGACAACATCGGCCAGTGGGCTGCGCAGCAGGGCTGGATCGGCGTGACGCTGACATACCGGCTTGCGCCACAGCACCGCTGGCCCAGCGGGCCCGAAGACATGGGCCGCGCGGTTCACTGGCTGCGCATGCACATCGCGGAATATGGCGGGGATCCGCAAAAGATTTTTCTGATGGGCCAGAGTGCCGGCGCGGTCCATGTCGCCGCATATGTCAGCGAGGCCCGGTTTCATCCGCCTGATTCGGTCGGCATCGCTGGCGCGCTGATGATTTCCGGCATCTTTGATCCGACCGCGCAGCCGCCGAATCAGTACAGCACAGCCTATTACGGCGAGGACGCCGCGGTGCGCGTAGCAGCCCGCAGCACGGCCGGACTGCTGGCGAGCGAAGTGCCACTGCTGTTCACCGTCAGCGAATTCGATCCCCGCGATTTCCAGGACCAGGCGATGCAGCTCACGCAGGCCTGGCACCAGCGCAAGGGGTCATACCCGCCGATGGAATACTTCGCCGGACACAACCACCTGTCGCCAGCCCAGTCGCTTGGGTCCAGCGCGGACGATCTGGGCGCGCGAATCGCGCACTTCATCGCGGTGGTCAGCCAGTCTTGAGGTCGCTGCGCAGCGTGCGGCTGGCCAGCGCATAGAAAATCGCTGCCACACCATAGGCCAGTACGCATAGCGTCAAGGCACCGATGAGTCCCGTGCGGGCTGCCACCGCGCAGGCACTCGCGAGCTGCGGTGCCGTGGCGCCGGGCCGGCACAAATTGACGTAGTCAGCCTGACCCAGAGCCGATGCGGCGATACGATCGCTGGCAAGACCCACGAACGTGGGCCCGATGCCGGTGCCCGCCAGCGCATAACACATGGCGAACACGGCGGCCGCCGACGAGCGCATGTTCACGGGCGTCAGGTTCTGGATCAGACCTATGGTAGGCCCATAATGGATCATCGCGAGGAGGCAGCCAAAAGCGATGAACGTAACGGCTATGGGCAAGCTGGCACTCTGAAAGCCCACCACGAAGCATAGGGTCGTCAGCACCAGCGCAATGGCTGGCGCGATCACCCACCAGCGCACGTCGCGCGCCGATGCGCGGTCCGTGCCGAACGCACCCACGATGAGGCCCACCGCAAGTGATGCACCGGACACGAGGCCGAATAGAGCCGCTGCCTTACGGTGAGGCATGCCGAAGCTGCGCACGAAGTACAGCACCAGGAATTGCGCGACCCCCTGGATGCCGATGGAGCAGATCGACGCGCCGATCACGCTCCAGCGCAGGCTGGGTACGTTCCACATATGCGAGAAAACTGCGCGTAGCGGCGAGGGAGTGCGTTGCTGTGTGGCGCCATCGGCAAGTCCGCGCGGTGGCTCTGTGAGCCCGAGCCAGACCGTGAGCGCAACCAGCAGTCCGGGAATGCCGAATGCAAAAAACACCGCGCGCCAACCCCAGTTTTCGGCGATCACGCCCGCCAGCATCGCGCCCCCCATCGCCCCGAGAGGCAGCCCCAGCATGATCAGAGCCATGCCCGTGGCGCGCCGCTGACGCGGAAAGTGATCGGCGACCAGCGAGCTGGTAGGCGCGGTGAACCCGGCCTCGCCCGTGCCCACACCGACCCGCGTCAGCAGCATCTGTCCGAAGTTTCCCGCCATGCCGGAGCAAGCGGTGGCGAGGGACCAGAAGGCCGTGGCGATCGCGATGATGCCGACACGGCTGAAGCGTTCGGCCAGCCACCCCACCGGGATACCCAGTCCGCCGTACAGCAACGCGAATGCCAGGCCCTGCAGCATGCCAATCTGCGTGTCGCTGAGTTTAAGGTCGACGCGCATCAGCGGCACCAACACCGAAAACACGGTGCGGTCGGCGAGATTCAGGAAGCAAACGAGAAACAGGATCCCGACGAACCGTGCGCGATAGCGATTCGTCAGCAGTGGATGTCCCGTCAAGTTTCCCCGCTTGGCTGATGCCGGCATATTTTTCGATCTTGATACCGGATTTGTTGTTGGGGAGTAGGCCACACGCTCGTTGGCGGGGTCAACGCCGTAACCCGCTGTTCATCAGGATTCTGATAGGCGAATATCAGCTTTCCATGGCACCTGGGGGTTTCCCGTGAATAAGTTCTCTCGCAGGGAAGTCGTTTCGTTTGCGACGGCTCTTGCATTGACCACTGGGCGCGCGCGCGGCGCCGAGCAGTGGGCCGAGGGCCGGCACTACTTCAAGCTCAATCAGCCGCAAGCCCCGCAGACCGGAGCGATAACCGTTACGGAAATATTTTCGTACGGCTGTCCCGCTTGCGCCGGCTTTTTGCCATTCATGGAAGGCCTCGTAAAAAAGCTTCCAGCCAGTGTCAGTGTCGACTATTTGCCGGCTTCGTGGAATCCGACCGAAAACTGGCCCGCCTTTCAGCGCACATACATAACGGCAAAGGCATTGGGGGCCGCCGCGAAAGCCCATGCGGCAATGTTCGCGGCTGTGTGGAAGACCGGAGAGCTGGCGGTAGTCGACGCGACCTCAGGGCGCGCGAAATCGCCACTGCCTTCAATGCAGGCGGTAGCCAGTTTGTACCAGCGCGTTGCCGCAGTGCCCTCGGCAAAGTTCCTCGAAACTGCAAGGTCGTTTTCAGTGGAGACGGAGATGAAGCGAAGCGACGCACTGATAAAAACCTATCGCGCTGAACTCACGCCGACGATCATCGTCAACGGAAAATATCGAACGGACCCTCGATCCGCGGGAGGCGCCCAGGAATTGGCCGATCTTGCGCTTTGGCTGGTGCTGAGGGAGCAGCAGGCAAAGTCGGCAAATCAGCGGCCGTAGGCCATGAGGCTATGCCGTTGAGGAAGACGCTGGAGTTGAGGCGGCTTCGATGAGCCCTGGCGTTTCCGGACCCTGTTGCATCGTTGGTGGCGGTCCGGGCGGGCTGATGCTGGGCTTTCTGCTCGCACGGGCCGGCGTGCCGGTGACGGTGCTCGAGAAGCATGCCGATTTTCTGCGTGACTTTCGCGGCGACACGATTCATCCATCCACGCTGGATGTAATTGCGGAACTGGGTCTGCTCGAGGAATTCCTGCAGCTGCCGCATCAGCGGGTTACCCGGCTTGCCGCGGAGGTCTATGGCGAGCGCATCCCGCTGGCGGACTTCACGCATCTGCCGACTCGCTGCAAATTCATTGCGATGATGCCGCAATGGGACTTCCTGAATTTCATCGCGCGGCATGCACTCGCGCTGCCGAACTTCAAGCTGTTGCAGCAGCACGAAGTGACTGCGCTGCGCAGCGATGGCGGCAAGGTCATCGGGGTCACGGCGCGCTCCGCCACTGGCCTCGTCGATCTCGATGCGGCCCTTGTCATCGGCGCAGACGGCCGCCATAGCAGTGTTCGTCGCGAGGCGCGGCTGCCGGTGGTGGATCTCGGTGCGCCGATCGACGTCTTGTGGTTCCGCCTGCCCAAGGATGCCAATGATCGCGATCAGACGGCAGGCTATATCTGGCCGGGTCTGTTCTTTGTAATGATTGATCGCGGTGACTACTGGCAATGCGCTTTCGTAATCCCCAAAGGTGGCGGCGATGCAGTGCGCGCCGCAGGCCTGCCGGCGCTACGCGCGCGGCTTGCCAGGCGGCTGCCATTTCTGGCGGACAATCTGCAATCGCTGAACAACATGGATCAGCTGAAGCTGCTCGAAGTGCAGGTGAATCGTCTATCGCGCTGGCACTCACCGGGTGTGCTGTGCATTGGTGATGCTGCGCATGCCATGTCGCCGGTAGGCGGGGTGGGCATCAACCTCGCGATCCAGGATGCGGTCGCGGCAGCGCGGCTGCTCGCCGCGCCACTGCGCGAGGGACGCGTGACCGCCGCAGATCTTCAGGCCGTACAGGACCGGCGCATGTTGCCGACGCGCCTAACACAGCGCGCGCAGGTTCTGGTTCAGCAGCGCATGATCAGTCCGGTGCTGCAGGCGGTCTCCGATGAGACAAAGCCGATGCCCAGGCCTCCTCTGCTGATGCGATTGATTCAACGCTATCCGCAGCTGGGCCGGATCCCCGCGCGCCTGATCGGCGTCGGCGTGCGGCCGGAGCATGTTGACCGCGTGTAGGAAGAAGCCGACAGCGAGTTTGGAGACGCGCCACTGGTCGCGCCAGCGGGCGAGCCGGAAAATTCCCGGGTGGAAATCGACGGAGTGCCGCATATGAACGAGCTCATAATTCGCGATTGTGTACGGACGGACCGTCTGGCCCGTGGTTTGGCGGATTATTACTATCGCCGCGTGCTTGGCATGCATTGTCCGGATCTGCTGCCCCCGGAGGAACGCGTCAGCAATGACCTCCGCTATGACCAGCGTCTGCAAAGCGCCCGCCTGTTCGTTCGGGGCCTGCGACCCCAGCTCCTGGCGAACGCCTAGCTGCAGGATCCGCTCCGCGAGGTAGACGTTTGCGGCGGATAGGCTTCCAGACGCCATCGCACCCAAAATCGGGCGCATGACAATTTTCCTGTTTTATTTCCGTGCGCTGCGTCACACTCCAGCAATCAAATTACATAAGCCCGTTGGAAAGGCGAGGCAAATATGTTCGTGAGACCCACTTCTCATTCGTTTTGGGCCTAAAATCGGCTGGTGAAGATCCTCATCTACAGTGCGAATTTTGCGCCAGAGCCCACTGGCATCGGCAAGTATTCGGGCGAAATGGCTGCGTGGCTGGTTACGCAGGGCCACGAAGTACGCGTCGTCACCGCACCGCCGCATTACCCCAACTGGCAGGTCGCCCGCGAATTCCGCTGGCCACCCTATCAGCGCAACCAGTGGCAGGGCGTGAGCGTCTGGAGGGCGCCACTGTGGGTGCCGCGGACTCCTGGGGGCCTGACCCGGATTCTCTATCTGCTGTCGTTCGCGCTTACCTCGTTGCCGCTTGCCTTGCTGCAGGTCTGGTGGAGGCCCGACGTCGTGCTGACCGTAGCGCCGGCATTCCTCTGCGCACCCGCCGGGTGGCTGACGGCGCGGCTAAGCGGGGCGAAGGCGTGGCTGCACCTGCAGGATTTCGAGATCGACATTGCTTTCACGATGGGCGTGGTGAAGAACCCGCTGCTGCGGCGCGTCATCAGCCGCCTTGAAAGCCTGATGCTGAAGCGCTTCGACCGCGTGTCGACGATCTCGCAGCGGATGGTGGAAAAGCTGCAGGCGAAAGGGGTGAGGCGCGACCGGACCTGGCTGTTTCCGAATTGGGTGGATACCCGGCACATCTCGCCATTCGACAGCGATGGCAAACCACGCGCCGCCAGCCGGTACCGGCACGAGCTCGGCATCCCGGAGGAGGCAACGGTGTTGCTGTTCTCCGGCACCTTGGGAGCAAAGCAGGGCTTGCTGGCTATCCCCACCGTTGCCCGGCAGCTCGCTCATCGCAGTGACATCTGTTTCC
This sequence comes from Steroidobacteraceae bacterium, assembly GCA_039917615.1. GTDB lineage: Bacteria > Pseudomonadota > Gammaproteobacteria > Steroidobacterales > Steroidobacteraceae > ZC4RG30. The sequence continues at coordinate 263,359 of JBDSJD010000029.1, read as the reverse complement.
TCATTTGCGGGGAAGGCGTCATGAAGCCGCAGCTCCTCGCAGCAACGGCCGATCTGCCCAACTTCCGCGTGCTGCCGTTGCAGCCGAGCGAGCATCTGGGCGAGTTGCTGTGTACGGCCGATATCCACTTGCTGCCACAGAGCGCTTGCGCGGAAGACCTGGTGCTGCCATCCAAGCTCAGCGGGATGACGGCCAGCGGCCGCCCGGTCATCGCGACGTGTCGAGCGGGCACTGAGCTGCATCAGGTCGTCTCGCAATGCGGCCTGGTGGTTACGCCGGACGATGTCGAGGCCCTGACTACAGCGGTGCTGCAACTGGCCGACAACCCGACCCTGCGAGTTGCGATGGGGCGTTGCGGCCGTGCATGGGCCGAGGCCAATCTCGAACGCGAAGCCGTGTTGCAAAGGGCATTTGGCAATAGCGGTGCTGCGGCACCGATGCTGGCCACGAAGGGTGCGGCGGTTAGCGGAGCGCCCTGACCCGCGCCTGCAGCTTGATGGTTGGGGCGACTCGTGGCTGACTACCGATGAATGGCGGACCGGTAAGCGTCATCTACGTGTCCAGGGGTAGTCATGGCCATCGCATTGACTACGACCGCGTGCTGATCGCAGAAATGAAGGCGCTCGATATCCACCTGGAAAGAATCGAGGAGACGCGGTATGCCGTGGATACCAGCCGCCCTTTTCTCTTTTCCATGCTGGACTCACATCTGGTTGATTTTTTCCTGCATGCGCTGGTGCGGTCCGCGCGCGGGCGCCGTACCGTCGGGCTTTTCTTCCGTGCCGACACCTGCTTTTCAAAGACCTCCATCAAGTACCGCATCAAGCGAAAACTGTTTCGGGCCGTCTCGAAGCTGCCCCATGTTCATGTCCTGGGTCTCATCCCGTTTGCAGCCTGGCCCTCTTCGGCGGAAGTGACGACCGCCTGGATCTACGATCCGCAGATGTGGGATCTTCTTCATTTCGGGTTCAAGGAAAATTCGACCCTGCCCGCGCTGCGTGATCTTCTTGCTGGGAAGGCGCGGGGCAGGAAAATCCTGGTCGCGCTGGGAGTCCAGAGCAAGGACAAGGGGTTCGAATACCTGGCGGACCTATGGTGCTGCTCGGCGGAAATCCGTGAGAAATTCCTTTTCGTGGTGGCCGGCAACGTCGAACATGAGTCGGAACATAGGATCGGGCTGTTCGTTGAACACGGTGGCCTGCTGATGAATCGCCGTATTTCAAATGACGAATTGATGAGCATGTACAGTTGCGCCGCTGTGGTCTGGAGCTGCTATTCGCCAGACTATGATCAGGCATCCGGCATTTTTGGACGCGCCTTTCAGATGGGCGTGCCGGTGGTGGTGCGCAATAACTCGTATCTTGAACGGCTTGGCGGAAATCTCGGGCATCCGACGCTGCCGGTGCCGTTCGGCGAGGCGGCTGTTTCTGCCGAAAGACTCGTGGCATGGAAACCTGCGGCGCCGGAACCTGCGCAGCGGCTCAAGCTGATAAACGAATTGCGCGCCTACAGCCTGAAGGTCCTGGCCGGGTGTCTGCGGCCAGATAGCCTGGCGTAATGCGGCGCCCCTCCATAGCAGCACGACCAGGCAGCGGATTGCGACCAGCTTCCGCCGAAGTGTCCTTGCCCGGCGCGAAGCCGGTCCCTAAACCGGGAAAATGGAAACCGGGGGGCCGCAGCATTGAAAAGAAATCACTGGTGTCCCTGTTCGGCATTGGAGTGTTCGTCTGGGCGTTCGACTTCAAGGCCGCAGCCAGCGGCAAGGCCGCAGCCTTTCAGGCCGTGATGCTTGGGGCGTATCTGCTTTCATATCTGCGTATTACCCTGGCCGCGGAAGACCGGGGCATACGACTCGGCTCCCTCTGGGCGCTGATATTGGCAACGGCAGCATTCGTGATTGGTGGCTCCGTCGTTGGATTGACCGAGGGCCAGGTGCCGTACGAAATCCTGGTCAACGTCATTCCTCCATTCATGTACGTCAGTGCGAGCCTGATGACGTACATCACGCTGCGGGCGAGCGGCGATGACTTGCCGTCGTTCCTGAATTTCGCGCGGCGGGCGTGCCTGGCGTTTGCCGTCATCCATATCGCGGTTCTGATCATGACCCGCGGCAGCCTGGATTTGACGAAATCAAGGTTCGAGGTGCTTTCCGGCGCGGTCATTCCGTCATTGGGAATTGCAGCGGTAGCGCTGATTCAACGGCTGACGAAGATGGACATCCTGGCGCTGATCTTCAATCTGATGGTCACCCTGATGTCCGTGACGCGCACCCTTTTCGTGGTGCTGGCCGCGCAGATCGCAGCGGTGTTCATGGCGCTGCCGAGTGCGGTCTTCAGGCAGTCTGCGATCAAAGGATCGTCGTTGTTTGCTCTGCTCGCAATCGTTGTCGCGGCTGTGGATATCGGCGCGGGAACTGGTTTGATTGGTCGCTGGGTGGACCGCATGACAGTGTCGTCCAGGGTCGGGTTCGACCCCACTTCACTGACGCGCACTGCGGAGTCGCACTTCATGAAGGAGCGGTTCGAGGCTTCAACCCGCAGCATGCTGGTTGGCAATGGGATGGCTGCGGTCACATCGCTCAGCGGACCAGACGCGCAACGCGCCGCGTCGATTGTCGGACGGGAGGCGGTGTACATTCACGGCAGTGGATACGGGCACCAAGCCTATTGGAGCATCCTGTTCATAGCCGGCGTCATTGGCGGGGCTGGGCTTTTGATCATCCAGTTCCTCAATGGCCTGCAGGCCATTGCCCTGCTGAGGAGAATTCAGCTCATTGCGCCAGGGACCACGGGAATCAACGAGCACATTGGTGCGTGGGGCGCGATCATCGTGATAGGGATAGTTGCGTTCGGATTCTGGGCGGGCACGCTGGGTGACCGCGCCACCTGCCTTTGGTACGGCATAGGCACAGGCATGCTCTATTGGGGTCGAGAAGTGATCCAAGCGCCTAAGCCAGCGCCAAAGTTCCTCGCGCACAAGAACCGGCAAGTCATTATCAAGCCGCCAGGAACTGGTTGAAGCCCTCCAGCATTCGCGACGCGGCGCGCTCGGGTGAGTACGCGGCCACCAGCTGCAGGCATTTCCTGGCTGTGGCGACTCGATCGGCGGACAGCTCTCTCACGGCGAGCATTGCAGCACCCAGGGCCTGGATGTCTCCGGTAGGAAAGGTATATCCGGTCGCACCTTCGGCGACCAGTTCCGGCGCACAGCCGCAGTGACTGCTGACCACGATGGGACACCCGAAGCTCAGCGATTCATTGGCCACGAGTCCCCAGGGCTCGCGAAGACTGGGCAGCACCAGGGCCAGGCTCTGGTAGTACATGGGCACGATGTCGCGCAGGTTCAGTGTGCCGTGAAGGACGACTGAATCCGCCAGACCAAGCTCGGAGATTCGATTCGCCAGGGCAGTTCTCATCGGCCCTTCGCCGACCAGATCCAGACACGCGGTGGGCATCGTCTTGCGCACCTGGTTAAACGCATCCAGCAAGTCCAGCAACCCTTTTTCCTGCGCCAGGCGGCCCACGAACAGGAACCTCGGGATAGCGGAGTCTCCAGAAAGATGCTGGCCGTAGTGGGACAGCACCACAGCGGCGTCATATTCATGAGGCAGCGCCGCTGCCGCGCAGGGAATGATGACGTCAGCGGCGTTTGCGCCCAGTGACACGAGGTATTCCTTGCTGCGCTGGCCATAGCCGATAAAGCCATTGCACCAGAAGAAGAAAAATCGTTTGGCCAGGCTTTTTAGCAGGACCTGCGGGTTGTCGTTTATCGTTGAATCGCAGAAAACAACCCGCTTGCGCCCAAGCACGACGCATAAAAAGAGCATCACGAAGTTTTCAATCCGGTCGTAACCTGGCAGCACGACTAGCTGGGCCGGATTTTTCAGCAAGTCCCGCGTCAGCGCGGTAACCCTGCGCAGCATGCTCGAACTCTCGTAACTGCCGGGAATCAGCACCCGGAATGGGTACTTGTGGTACGAGAGATCGACGCCACCCAGGGACGCGCGCATCTCGTCCGTTTCTGCAACGTGGGCAAAGGAGATATCGACCCCGGATTGCTTGCTCAGTTGATGGAGCTGCGAAAATATCGCGCCCTTGTATTTGGGCCAGAGGCTCTTGTGGTAGACGCTGACGCTCATGGACGATGAACTCCTGGACCCAAAGCCGGGCTGCCCGGTAACGAACCCTTGACGATAACGAAAGCAGGCTGTTGCGTTCGATCAACTCGACTGCAAGCCAGCATCCCTGATGCCGCAGCGGGCATTGCAGGTTTGATCCATGAGTTGCACGGCTATATGTTTGTCGGATCGTGATATCTGCATCGAAAACATAATATATCCACGCGCGCGATATCCGGTATTGTTTCACGATTCGGTTGGGTGCATAGAATTTGTGGATGCGAGGGCGGGTTGAAAATTCTCGCGTTCTGCATTTCTGGAAAGGAGATTCCGATACGTCTGCTGAATCAGTGTTTCCGGGTGGTGCTCGCCGGCGCGTACCTGGCTCTCCAGGCGTGCGGTCCAAAAGATCCGGTATCTTCTTCGAACGCTCCCGCTGTCGATAGCGCGTCGGTCAAGGGCGCCGGTGGGTCTTCCTCTGGCAGAGCTCCTGCCGTGGCGGCGTCGGTAGGCTACACAGTGCAGACTTTCAACTCGACGACGCTGGGTACCACATCGGGAACCTGGCAACCGTGGAACTTCTACGGCAACTCGACTCCTGCCGACCGATACAAACAGAACGCCGACGGCACCATTTCCTTGCAGAAGGGCTCCAATTGCGGCGCCTCCATTGCGACGGCGGCTCACAAGCAGAATACGCTGGCCTGGGACGGGATCGCGTTTGGCGGCGGGGGTTACTTTGAAGTCACGATGTCGATCACCGGCGCGGACGTTTACAGCTATCCGAACTGCGGTGTGTCCTTCTTCATGCTGGATGTCGAACACACAAGCCAGGGACCGTATCCGATCAACTGGCCCGGCACAGAGCCGGCATGGAATCCGAAAAAGAAATACTCAGCCTATGAAGTCGCGGCATACAAGGGCCAGCTGTGGGCCAGCGCCATCAACAAAAACGTAGGGAATGTGCCGCCAAGTCCGGGAAAGCAAAGCAGCCCGACGTGGATCACCTACACCGACTTCTTCGAAATCGATGTCATGGAGTTCGATGCCGCAAGTCCGCGAAACCCCACTGCCTATCAAAACGGCATCGGCAACTGGTATTCCGCCGGCCCCGGGCCTACGGCAACCGGGAATCCTCACACAGAAATAGGCGGCTGCACGGGCTGCGTGATTGCGCCAGCCAGAACAGATTTCTCGAAGCCACACCGGTACGGACTGCTTTGGGTGCCGGCAACTGGCAGCGGCAATACGACAATGACGCAGGGCTACTTGAAGTTCTACTTCGACGGCACACAGACCGGCAAGACCTTTTATTGGAACTACTACGACTTCCTGAACCCGGCCACCTATCCCGCTCCGCCGCCGGTGAATGGTTCAACCGCGATGTCGGGCATGGATTGGAAGCACATGATGTTGATCCTGGGCGGCGACGTGCAGCAGCAAGCGACTGTCCATTCTGCGCAGGTGTGGCAGGCATCGGGCGCCAGCAATCTGGTCAACTGAAGGTGCAAGCGAAGGCCCGTCGCATGCGAGTGACGGGCTGCCTGCCGGTGTGCCTTGTGGCGTGGCGCACACATCTGCCGGATCAGCGCCGCAACAAATGGCTTATCATGCCGCTCATGCCCGAGCAGGTTTTATGACAACTAGTCCGCTCACCACGATCGCATGCTGCGGACTATTCCATTACAAGAACTATGTTCAGCAACTGGCTGACGACGGCATTCTCAAGCGCTTCCTGTTCTCGCATCGCCTGCGCACTTTTTCGGGGAAATCCTGGGCAAAGAACCTGTGGGCGAAGGAATACCTGACGTATTTCGCATTGAAGAGCACCCTGGAAAGCTTTACGGACGATGTCCTGCCCCTGCTGCATGACTATTGGGATATCAGGGCTGCCGCGAACCTGGAGCCATCGGCAATTACCCATGCCATGCTCCATGGAACATCGCGCAGGCTTCTACAAAAGGCAAAAGCCCAGGGCTCGGTCATCCTCGGCGAGGCTGTAAACACTCACCCTCGAAACCTGTTTGCCGTCCTGAATCAGGAGGACGAGGCCTGCGGCATCAAGCCGAAATCCAGGATGCCATTGCAATGGCAGCGCCTGGAGCGTGAAATAGCTTCCTGCGACTGGCTCCTTGTGCCTTCCATCAACGTCCGGAAGAGTTACCTTGAATACGGCTTTCCGGCCGAGCGAATACGCTGCATTCCATTTGGTGTGGATACATCGGGCTTCAAGCCTCCATCTGACTGGGAACATCGGACCAAGGACGTGCTGCGTGTGGTTTGTGTTGCGCAGGTCACTCCACGAAAGGGCATTCACTATCTGACCAAGGCCTGGCAGCAACTGGGGTTTACCAGAGACCAGGCGCAACTTCGAATCATCGGGCAGATTCCAGCGAACATGCGTGGATTGGTCGACGCGGCGCCCGAGGGCATTGAATTCGTCGGCGCGCTGGATCGGCAAGGGGTGATCCGCGAACTGCAAGCTGCGTCGGTCTTCGTCCTTCCCACGCTGGAAGAGGGTTTTGCAGTTGTGATTCTCGAGGCGATGGCCAGCGGCTGCGCGGTAGTCACCACGCCAATGGCGGGCGCCGAAGGTGTGATAACCGACAGGCAAAACGGGCTGATCGTTCCGGGTCGATCTCCCGAAGGCCTCGCGAATGCAATCAGGGAACTGGCCGTGAATCCTGAATTCAGGATTCAACTTGGTCGCAAGGCCTGTGAGATTGCGCACGAGAAGCACGGCTGGGACAACTACGTGGAACAGCTCGAAGCTGTGTATCGCGAGATCCAACCCGCTGCGACCTGACGCAGCCGACTGCCTTCGCGTTCTTTGTCCTGCTCGTACTGCGCCCCCGCGCGACCGCATATGTCGCGTCGACACAGCAAATGTGATTACGGTAAATCACGCGATGAGCCGCTCACAAAACAGCGGGATTTACCGATAAACACCGGCCGCTAAATCAGGCATTCCGTGAAGTCCAAAATGTGGCGGCAGTCACAGTGCGCGGTATTCACGTTGGTAGCATGCATTGTCGTTCAATCGCGTCCAACCAACGGCGGACAGCTCAGAAAAACCAGGCCAGCACTGAAGTCAATGAACACAGTGAATATCGACGTCTCGACCAACATCGAGACATTCCGTGGCGCCGTGGATGGGAAATCCAGGGGCACCGCCGTGCCGGTGAACAAGCGCCTGCGTCAAGGCGAAGTCGCGGGAAGGGTCACGACTCCCGCCATCAAAGCCCTGATGAAGCGGATCTACCGCGGCGCCGGACATCGCCTGCGGGTGCGGGCTCCGAGCCTCTGCGCGTTGTTGTCTGGCGAGCTGCCGCTGCGGACCATACCGGACCTGTCCATCAATCGTCCGCGCACGAGCCATGCCATACCCAACGTCGTCTACCAGACCTGGAAATCGCCATTGTTCGGCCGCACGCATTCCCGCCTGCTAAGCGAGTTCCGCGCGCTGAACAGCGATTTCTCGTTCCAGTTTTTTGACGACCAACAGCTGGCCGCTGAATACATGGACGCTGCCTATGCCGGGCATCCGATCCGCGAAATATTCCGCAACTCCTGCTTCGGTCCGATGAAAGTCGATATCTGGCGGTATTGCATACTGTTCGAACGAGGCGGGTGGTATTGCGATATCAACAAGTCCGCACTGGTTCCCCTGCGGGAACTTGTTTCGGCAAACACATCCGGCATCATCAGCTACGAGCGCAACAATTTTCGGGCTGGCCTCGAGGAGCAGGGCAGCACGGAAATTCAGCATGCGGGCAAGGTGGTGTCGAACTGGATATTCGGGTTTGAGCGTGGACATCCCCTGCTCGCGCAGGTGATCGACGGCATTGTCGCCAAATACCGTTCGTACAAGGGCAGGGTGGTGGAGGATCCCAAGAAGGAGATCCTCCGATTCACTGGCCCGGAACATCTCACACAGTGCGTGCATGAGTACGCCATGACTCACGGCATGTCTGGCATCAAACAGGCTGGCATTGATTTCGACGGGCGCAGTATCGTCGAGATGCCTGGGTCCTACGTGCGCTACATCCAGCGACCCTGTTATGAGCTGGCCAGGAACACAGTCATAGTCACCTGACGCGCTGCCGACTCAAGGCGAGCGGATTTCGCTCGCGATGCGCCTGGACAGCCGCACCGCCAGTGCCGTCAGCGTAATCGTCGGAAAGTCGGCCGCAAAGGTTGGAAACACGGACGATCCGGCGACATAGAGATTGTTCATGCCATGGATCAGGCAGTTGCGATCGACAACGCCCTGTCGCGGCGAGTCGTGCATCCGGGTGGTTCCCATGTGATGCCAGTTGCCTTCACGTTCGAATGTGTCCGGCCAGTCGCCGGTGCCAATCGCAGGGTCGAGTTCGACGCGCGCAATGTTGTTCGTCTCGAGTTCATCGCGGAGCAGCGCGAACATGCGGTCGAAAGTCCGCTTGACGTTGTCACTCAGGCGCCAGTTGACCCGCACGCGCGGCATGTATAAGGCGTCCCGGGTATTCGATAGCGTGACGCGACTCTCCGGATCGGGAGCTGGCTCCACCGTTGCCTGCATGCGGACTCCGCGAATCAGGAACTGCGGTTGGAACAGACGCGCTGCCACGAAGCCCATCGAAAGGAACGGGTGTGCGGCTACTGATCCCAGATCCTGGGCGATGGTGGTCTTGGGGCTCTCTGCGCCTTCGTACCGGCGCCTGAGCCGTCTGATGGCCCATCCGGCGGCGTCGTGCTCGCCGGGGAAGATCGATGTAAGCGCCAGTCTGGCGTTCAGCAGCCCCTCGCGTTCCTGCACCTCCGGTGTTGCGGCGAACTGGGCCGCAATGCGGGTGCCGTGGGCAGAAAGCAGGTTGTTCTGGTACTGGAACTTGTTGTCGTAGAGCTTGTTCCGCTTCCATTGCGGTCGCAGATGCACCCAGCCGGAGGTGATGCGCGGGTGGTCCGCGAAATAACGCCCTACCTGATCATTGCCATTGCCGAGGCCGGCTGCAATCCGCGTATTGGAAACAAGCAGCAGGCGTGCGTTCTCGATGCCTCCCGTTGCAAGGACGAAGAGCCGCGCTCGCACTGCAAATCTGTTCCCTTTCAGCGTCTGCACATCCACCTGTTGCGCCGTGCCCGCGGTCTCGTCGGTCACGATGTTGGTGACGTTTGCGTGCAGCAGCACCGTGATGTTTGTTGATTCCTGCAATTGCGCGCGGAATGCCTTGCCGGCCTGCAGCGGCGGACTGAATCGGGATATGCCGTCGGTCAATGTCTTTCCGGAAAGAGGCAGTCTTCTCACATCGTTACGGTTGATCTCTTTCGTCCAGTATTCCGTATCGTAGTTACCGGTTCCCAATTGCAGTATGGATTCCGCGCGTTCGTAGTAAGGCGCCAGTTCCTGTGGCCCAAACGGCCAGCCGCTGTGAGGGACCCAGCTGCGGCGCTCATAGTCGAGCGGTTCCATCGGCCGGCACCAGCCACCCCAGCAATTGGAGCTTCCGCCGAGAAAACGGCTGCGACACCCGTCGGCGAAATCGTAGGGAATTCCGACGCATTCACCGCGGTAGAGGTCCCGTGTTTCCGGATCCGGGTCGAATCCACCGCTCTCGATGACACAGGATGCGATCTTCTGTTCGGACAGTTCGCGGGCAATCACGAGTCCGGCCAGGCCGCCACCGATGATGCAGACCTCGGTAGTGATGGTGGTGGCGGTGCCGATTGTCGTTGCATCACGAAACATGTTGCCGTTGTCCTTCCGCCGCCAGTGTTTAGGGATGTCGAATCGCCGACAGCAATGGCACCAGCCTCAGGATCCATCGCGCGACAATTGATCTGATGTGGCGTGTCGGAGACATCCTGGAAAAGTATAGCAGCAGCGGAATCAGGCCGGGTTTCATGAGCGCGCCGACGCGCAGATCCCAGATGGAGCCCGGATCCACCAGATGCGGATGCCGCGCGGCGAAGCTGGCTCTGTCGCGATCCGCAGAGACGTTCGAGACACCTGATTGAAGAGTCAGGCTCCCATAGTGAACACAACGGACAGGCAGCATGTAGATGTGCTTGCCATCGTCGTGAATTCTTATGGAAAGCCCGATGTCGTTGTAGTTCCCGGAATACTCGACCGGGACACCGCCAATGGATTCGAGATAGCTCCTCTTCATCACATTGAAGTTCAACGTCATGATGGGAACCACACAGGCATGACGCGCGAACAACCTTGATTTCTGGTAGGGGAGATCGGAACTGGTGAGTCGGGGAATGATGCAGCCAACAGTGTCTGTGTTGATTCTGGCCAGGAACCCCGAGATGGCGGCGTAGCAGTCCAGGCTGGGAAATACATCCGACGCGCACAGCACAACCCATTCTTCTGATGCGCGGGATGCGCCGAAATTGTAGCCCTCGGCAAAAGACAGCCGGCGTCCAGCATGCAGGTACTGGCACCCCATCTGCTGCACATGGGCCTGAAGTACGGGATCGGGATCCTGACTGCCATCCACGACCAGCACTTCCTTGACCAGGGGATCCCGGCGTGAAAGCGACGCCGAAAATATGCTCGCTCCTGCCAGGTGCGGGGCAAAGCCCCCTCCCGAATAGTGGTTGATCACGACGGAGAACATCGTCAACTCACCGCTTTGACCAGTGGGGAGGGAGCATGTGCTCGCGGAAATGCGCGCCGTACCAGCCAGCGACGCACAGGTTCCGCGTACCAGTAGTGTATGGCGAGGCTGGCGAGCATCGAAAGCGGCAACCACAGCCAGCCGAGAGGTACTGCAATCCCGAGCAGGGTGGCGCCGACCAGCAACGGCGCATGCACGATATAGAGGGCGTAGCTCGAGTGCCCGAGCGCGACGACGACACGGTTGCGAAGCGGCGCGAGCCACGGGGAGCCCGAAGACCACACCACCGCCACGATAAGCACGGCAAACACCGGCGTCAGCCCATAGGAGGCAGGCATGAAAATCCCGGAGATGGAAATTGCGGCAAGTACCAGGGCCGCCAGCAATAGCGTCGCGCCGCCCAGCATGCATAGTTGCCGCCTGTCGAGCCGGCCAATGAGTATGCCGGCAGATATGCCAGCCATGAATTCGAACAGATGCGTCAAGGGGAATTGATAAACCAGGAATGAAGATCTGTTTGCCGGGACGAACGCATGCAGCGCCATGATCCAGATCCCCTGCAGCAGCCACGCCACAAGCATGGCCGAGATAATCATCCTTGATGACTGCCGCTGTAGCAGCGGCCGCAGGAAGGGGAACATCGCGTAGAAAAAGAATTCGCAGGACAGGCTCCACGCCGGACCATTCCATGGCTGATTCAGGGCAGCAGCGGGGAGCCATCCGGTCACGCCAAGCAGTTGTGCAACACCGCTTGCCGATAGCCAGGAAGCATGATGATCCTTGATGGCGTAAAACTTCAGCAGCTGCTCGTGCGCCTGCGTTGTCATCAGGTAGATGACGATTGGCGCCGCCATGCAAAGCGAGAATATCAACGTGGGATAGAGCCTCGCAAAGCGTGAGAACGCGTATCGCCTCGTGGCGGCGGTATCCCCCGCCACCAGCAGGGGATACTTGTGGTTCATGATGAAGCCAGACAACACGAAGAAGAACGCCACGGCGGGACGGCCGCCATCCAGCATGTCGTGAACGTACTGTGCGGAGACAACCTCGAGCCCGTGCAGATGGGACACCACAACACACAGCGCCGCAAGAATTCGCAGTCCGGTGAGCTCGGGGATATCGTTAGCGGCAATCGGCTTTGGCATAGCTACCTGGACAACGGGTGCCCGCAGGGTCGTCTATCTGACTATCATTGCGGGGAAATTTCCGTGAGGACTTTCTCAAGTACCGCGCTTGCCGCAGTACGAAGCCTCTGCGACTGCTCGACAGCCATGGCCTGGGCTTCAAGCAATTTGGCGCGATCATCATTCAGGACGCGAAGGCGCTCTGCTGCCGCGTCGACAAAACCCTCCAGCATGGCGACCAGGCCAGCCCCGTTTTCAAGCATCTCGGCAATGGCGCCGCGGTTGCAGGCGATGACATAGACACCGCTTTGCAGAGCCTCGTGTATGACCAGCGGCTCCGCTTCATTGGCATATTTGGTTGGGAAGAGCAGCACGTCCAGCTTGCCGAAAAAGTCGTCCTTGGATGCGCCGTAGACCGCTCCCACATATTCGACATCGGCAGCGGCCGCCAACAAGCGTTCGAACTCCTGCTTTGCGTCTGACGCTACGGGGCCGGCGATATATGCCCGGTACGGGACCTTCAGTTCCCGCAGCCGCGTCAATACCGCGAAGAACTCGCCAATGCCCTTGTCGAAAATGATATTGGATAAAAAACCGAGCCGGATTGGCGTGGTGCCATTGTCTGAAGCGTGTGGCTTGTTTGCACGCGCAGCGGAAAAGAATGCGGCGTTGGACAGTGCAACCACCTTCTGTTCATTCAATTGGTAGCGTCTGGTCAGCGCGGTCGCCATCCCGCGGCTCAGGGTGATATGCGACTGATCCTTGAGCAGGGAGAAAAGAACCTTGTTGATGAGCGTGGAGGAATTGACGTAGGCGAAGCTGTGATGATGGATGAATATCCGCTGGCGGCAGATTCTGCTCACCAGTATGTAGGGCAAATCCAGCAGCTGGCCGTTGCCGCCAGAGAGCGGGAGGTAAAGCGTCAGGCGCCGCTTCCCAAGGCAGGTGCCGATGAACTTACAAATCAGCAACAGCTGTTGGCACAATCCCTGTAGGCGCGAGCCTGAACGACTGGCCCGGTCGAACACATGGACCGTCGCACGCTGCTGCAACAGGGCGAGCATCGCCTCGTTCACGTTTGAAAACCCGTGCACTGGCGGCGGCAGGGGTCCGACGAAGGCAACCTGGGGAGTCAATTCGTCAAAACAGGCTTTCCCTGACCTCGATGACGTCGTCGGCCTGCACCTTGTCGCTGGTCTTGGCTTTGATCTTCTTCTCCTTGCCGTCCTTGCCGGTGCGCGTGATCTCTATGCGGCGCAGGCTGCCCATCTCGGTCTTGCCACCTGCAAGCGCGACGGCCTGCAGCACGGTCAGATTCGACCGGAGCTTGAACTGCCCCGCATTCTTCACATTGCCGGTGATGAAAAACTGCTGCGCCTCCGGAATGGTCAGGGTATCCCCAGCCCGCAGGTAGCGCGTGGGAGAAGTTGGGTTGTCATCCGTCATCCTGCGGATGTTGACCTCGTAGCGGACCGGTGTTCCGGACGGGTCGAGGCGGTCGATGTATCCCAGATCCGCGGCCAGGTCAGTGGCGCCGCCAGCCTCCGCAAGCAGATTCAAGATGGTGGTCCTGGAGTCGACGACATAGCGACCTGGCAAACGTACCGCGCCCACGACAGAGACGCGCTGGCTGACCGACTTCTCGACCATCAACGACACTTGCGGGTTGATGAAGAACTTGCCGTCTTTCAGCACCTGCTCGATCTTGCGGGCGGCGGCTTCGGTCGACAGACCTGCCACCTGTACCGCACCCGCCAGCGGAATGTTTGCAGTGCCGTTGTCAGCGACGCTGTAGCTTCCGTCCATATCGGTCCGACCAAAGAGGGTCAGCCGGAAGACGTCTCCGGCACCAAGTGGGGCCAATGGTATGGCGGCTGAATTGGCCGACTGGCCGGCCGGCGCAGGCGGCGCCGCGGGAGCAGCGGCCCCGGCGCTGCCCGCGAGGGTGGCGCATAGAATCAGTGCAGCGATCCTGCGGAATGGTGCGTTGCGGAACACGGGTGCTCTCTGCCTCAGGGGGGCGGTGGTAAAAACACCGGATGCCTAGTTTACCTGAGGCCGGGAACGGGCCGCAGCCTTTGGGTCCGGGGGAAGTGTCGCCGGAGAGTCTGGCTGCGGATGTAAGCCATTGCTGGAACGGGAAAATATGGTAATCCGCCCCTACGACGGGGGCGTATCTACAGACCAGCGGTATACTGCTATGGCAATCACGGCGTAGTGCCGCGGATCAGTGCACTCTTGGAGTCTGGGATGCCCGGCAGGCGAGCGAGTAATCACTCATGAATTTCCACCAGTTCGTTTCGATCATGGCTGCGCGCTGGAGGGTGGCGCTGGGCGTGTTCCTGGCCTGTGTGGCGGTTTCGCAAGTCATCAGCCTGCGCTCGCCCAAACTCTATACCGCCAAAGCATCGATGGTGGTGGATGCGAAGGATCCGGTCGCTGGCGCAAACCAGGGGATCCAGCCCAACCTCATACAGACCCAGATCGAAATCATCACCAGTGCGGCCGTTGCGGACCAGGTCGTCCGGGATCTGGGTCTCGACAAGGACCCGGCAATGCAAACCGGCTGGCACAAGAGCACTGGCGGCAAGGGCGACTTCAAAGGCTGGCTCGCTGCCGGGTTGCTGAACAGCATTACCGTGCCGCCGCCACTTGAGAGCAACGTGGTCAATGTGTACGCCACCTGGTCGGACCCTGTGTGGGCGGCGAAGATTGCGAACGCGTTTGTTGAGGCCTACATCCAGATCAACATCCAACAGAAGGCCCAGCCCGCCAGGGACGCCAATACCTTCTTTGACGCACGCTCGCAGGCCTTGAAGCTGGAACTCGACGAAAAGCGCAAAGCGCTGTCCGACTACATGAAGAAGGAAGGAATCCTCGTGACCGGCGATCGTCTGGACAACGAGACGACGCGCCTGAACGAGCTGTCTTCGGAGCTGACCTCCATTGAATCGCAGCAAAACGAGAGCAGGTCGCGGGCGGCCCAGGCCAGAGGCAACAATCAATCGGCGCCGGAAATCCTGCAGAGCCAGCTGGTGTCGGGATTGACGGCGGAAATCTCCGCCAAGGAGGCGCGCGCGAAGAACCTTGCCACCCAGCTCGACGTAAACCATCCTGAGCGCCAGAGTCTGGAGGCCGACATCAAGAGCCTGAAGGAGCAACTCGACCGCGAAAAGGCCAAAGTCGTCGACTCGTTGCGGTCGACGTCGGACATGAACAGCAGCCGCAGGGCTGCCGTGATTAACCAGATCGCTGAGCAGAAGAGGATTGTGGCCGATGTCCAGCGCAAGCGTGACCAGGTCACGATCATGCAGAACGAAGTCACCGTGGCGCAGCGCACCCTCGATGGCCTGGCGGGGGATATCGCGCAGACGAGCCTGCAAAGCCAGACGAGTCTGTCGAACGCCTCGCTGCTGACCAAGGCGACGGAGCCGTTCACGCCTTCCTCCCCGAAATACAAGATGAATTTCGCGATTGGTCTGCTCAGTGGCCTCGCGCTGGCAATTGCCTCGATCCTTGGCCTCGAAAAGATCGATCAACGAGTGCGGCGGGACGAAGAGCTGCCGTTGCTGCTGGGAGTTCCGCTGCTCACGACATTCCGTTCGACGCAGGCGGGGCCCGCGATGTCGGCAGTAGTCATGTTGAAGAGCGTGGCCTCCCGGGCTCTGGGCGTCAAGGACGGCGCCACCAAGGCGCTGGGTTGGTCCCGGTAGTGTTGCCGTGATAGCGCGCGTACAAAAACCACAGAAAAAACTGGGCGCTTCCACGATCGGCGCCATCCTGGTCGAGCTGGAGCGGCTGAGTCCGGGCGTCATCGATGTGGTGAAGCGATATGCCGCGGAGTACCAAATCGGGCTCGACGAGGCTGCGGTCCGGCTCAAGCTGGTGACGCAGAAGGATATCGATCTCGCGCTGGCGCAGCAGTTCAAGTACCCGACGCTCGCGCAGGGCGGGCACGAAGGCCTTTCCCAGGAAGTGGTCGCCGCCTACAACCCGCAGAGCGAAGCGGTCGAGCCGTTGCGCGCCCTGCGCAGCCAGCTGACGCTGCGCTGGCGCACCCTGCCGAACCGCACGGCGCTGGCGATCACGAGTCCCGACAGGGGCGATGGGCGCAGCTGGCTGGCCGCCAATCTCGCCACGGTGTTTGCGCAGGCGGGCGATCGAACGCTGCTGGTCGACACTGATCTGCGCCGCCCCTGCCAGCACAAATTGTTCAACATCGACAATTCGGCCGGGCTGTCGGCACTGCTCACCGGACGCGCGCTGGGCCGTGATGTCGTGCGTCGTATCAATCCCGAGCTTCGTCTTTACGTGCTGCCCGCAGGCATGCTGCCACCGAATCCGCAGGAGCTGCTGTTACGGCCGGCGTTCGAACTGGTGCTCACCCGCCTGGCAGAGCAATTCGATGTCATCATTCTCGATACGCCGCCGGCAAACGAGTCGGCCGATGCGCAGATATTAGCGGCCCGCGCCGGCGCGGCCATACTGGTGGCGCGTCGCAATTACTCCAAGGTCGCCGACCTCGAAGCGACGATGGGCAGCTTTTCCGAGATCGGCGTCACAGTGGTGGGCAGCGTTATCAACGAGCATCATCATGGGGTTCGTGCAAACGCCTGAACGGGCCTCAGATGGACGTCTTCCTCAACCGCCAACGCGCTGCAATCAATCTCAAAATATGCCAGTAACAGCACCCCCTGCATCTGAAGACGAGCTGTCTGGCCGGTCGCTCTACGGTGACAGTTTTTCCCCCGCGCAGATCGAGCAGTGGTACGAGACAGAAGTCAGCGGTTACTTCGATCTGATAACCACCCACTACAAGATCGCCGACGAGGAAAACAAATACGACTACGAATACGCAGCGTTGAATCGCTTCCACGCGATCGGTTCACTGCTGAATCGCAAGTTCGATACCTGCGTGGCGCTGGGCTGCGCCGCCGGCACGGACATCGAGCCTTTGGCGCCGGTAGTACGCCGTTTCGTTGCCATCGAACCGGCGGAAAAATGGTGGCGGAGCGAGATCGGCGGCAAACCGGCGCAGTTCCTGAAGCCTACCGTGCTGGGGGACATTCCGCTCGCGGACGGCTCCGCGGATCTGGCGGCATCATTCGGTGTGCTGCACCACATTCCGAATGTCAGCCACGTGGTTGGAGAAATCGCCCGGATCCTGGCGCCGGGCGGTTTGTTCGTGCTGCGCGAGCCTATCTGTTCAATGGGCGACTGGCGCAAGGCGCGGCCCGGATTGACGGCGAACGAACGGGGGCTGCCAATCGAATGGTTCGACAATCTCGTAAAGAAAACCGGTTTCCGGATCGTTGCCCGCCGCCCCTGCATGTTCAATCCGCTGATAGCGATCGGCAAGAAGCTGGGTTTTCCCACACCCCTTTCAGTGATGCCGATCGTTGTGCTCGATTCGCTGATATGCCGCGCCATGCAGTGGAACGTGCGTTACTGGCGCGAAAGTTTTTTCAGGAAGCTCGCGCCCAGTTCCGCTTTCTGGATCCTGGAGCGTACGGGCGGCTAGTTGCGCCGGAGTGGCGGCCGTGAATCTCACGATATTCGAGACCACCATCCACGGTCATCGTGGCGCCTATCTGGTCGAAATCACGACTGCGGCGGTTCGTCGCGGCTGGAACGTGACCGTCCTGACACCCAGTCACGAAAGGGAAAGGAACAGTCCCTACTTCGACCAGATCAAAGATCTGGTGGGCGCTTCGAACCTGGTGTTTTCGCCGTACTGGGTGGATATGCCCGAATCGGTATCGGCGCTGTCGATGCTGCGCTACCAGTTCACCCAGTGGCACTCGGTACGAAACTCACTCAAGCTCGCCAATCGACCCTGCGATTTCGTCTATGCGCCGAACATCGATTACATGGACAAGGCCATCCAGGTGCTGGGCGCGCCGTCCAGACCCGTGCCGATGGGCGGCATGGTGATGCGCGTCAGGTTTCATCTTGGGATGATCGGATTGCCGACGCATCGCCGGATGCCCGAATCGCTGGGCGCCTTGTCGCTTTCCAATCTGCTCGGCAAGGCGAGTCTGAAAGTGGTGACCACCGCGGACCCAAGCCTTGCAGACTATTGCAAGGGCAAGGCCGCGCCCAGGTACCGCAAGATGGTCTACGTGCCAGAGATCGGTATGACGCCACCGAGTTGCGGTACCAACGAGGCGAAGGCGGCGTTCGGGTTCTCGCCAGCGGACAAGGTGATCCTGATCTACGGGTCGATCGACGAACGCAAGGCGTTCGGGTCATTGATCGATGCGGTTGCCGGCTGCGCGCTGGCCGAACGGCTGCGGATCCTGGTGGTGGGCAAGCCCGACGAGGCGTCGCGAACCGCGCTCGACGGCGCCCGGTACCAGCAGCAGCGTGAGCAGGGGATCCTGGTAACGCGCCTCGCGCATGCCGATGCAAGGCTGCAGGAACTGGCCTTCGCCGCAGCCGATGTGGTCTGGGTTGCGTATCGCAATCACAGTACGATGAGCGGCGTTTTTTCCCAGGCAATGTCGTGCTCCCTGCCGGTCATCGGCCCGGATTACGGCCTGCTGTCGTGGCTGGTGACAAAGAACAAGGTCGGCATCTGCGTCAATATCGACGATCCTGAAGACATCAGGGTGCGTGTCGTCGGTTTGTTGCGCGATGCGGGGGCGCTGGACGGCTATCGCCGCAGTGCGGCGCGCCTGTCGCTGGCGCACCTGCCGGAGAGATTCGGCGCAGCGGTGTGCGACGCCATCGCGCTGGGTCGCGGGAAAGCCTGAATCGTGCGAAAAGGGAAGTTGATGGGCCAGGAATTCTTCCAGTGAACAGGCAAGCGGATGCTGCGCGGAAGTTCGTGGTGGCGTTCAATCGCGACCGCGACTGCTACCAGGTCCCGCTCGCGCTGCACGCCGCCGGCATGCTTGAAGCACTGGTCACTGATTTCTACCGGTCGGACAACGCGCTAGTCCAGCGGCTCACCCCGAAGCGACTGAGGCGCAGACACACGGCCGGTTTGCCCGGCAACATGGTGCATTCGTCGCTGAAGGCATTGTTGCTGCAGGTGTATCACGAGGCCCGCGACGCAGGCGGCGATGGTTGGTACCTGCAGGTCGACGAGCAACTATCGAGGAACGCGGCGGATATCGCGGCCGCGGGTTCGGCGGATCTGCTGCTGTACTCGCAGTATGCGCTGGAGGCCTTCACCGATGCCCGCCTCGCGCGCCGTCAGAAGGGGCTGTTTTTCTATCACCCCCATCCAACGCTGGGTCACGAAATTCTGACGGCCGATTTCGCAAGGTTCCCCGAGTGCGCGTGGTCGGTGAACAATGCCACGGAGCTGGTGAACGAAGTGCTCAAGGCACGCATCGATTCCGAAATTGCGCTGGCGGATTTCATCATCTGCGCAAGTTCCTTCACCCGCCATTCCCTGATCCATCATGGCGTGCCAGCCGAACGCATCAGGGTCGTTCCGTACGGCGCGGAACCCATCCGTCGCGCCGCGCCGGCGCCGAAGACTTCGGCGCGCACGCAATTCCTGTTCGTCGGCCAGGGCATGCAGCGCAAGGGCCTGCATCATCTGCTTCACGCCTGGAAGCAGGCCCGGCTGGAGAATTCGACGCTGCGGGTGATCTGTTCGAAACTCGATCCGGGTTTCGAGCCTCTGCTTGACCAGCCGGGGATCGAGTACAGCGGGGCGGTGTCGCGCGCCGAAGTGCTGGAAGCATTTGCCGCCGCACACATCTTTGTCATGCCGTCGCTGTACGAGGGGTTTGGTCTCGTCTACCTCGAGGCATTGGCCTCCGGCTGCTTCCTCATCGGCACGCCAAACACCGGCGTTCCCGACCTTGGTCTGCCCGGCGACATGGCGCGGCTGGTCGAGCCGGGCAATGTCGAGCAGATCTGCAGTGTATTGCGTGAAACGGAACGGTTGCGCGCGGCGGGCGCCATGGATCATGGCGCCATCGTCCGGTTCGCGGATTCGCTCTCCTGGAGTGCCTTCAGACGGCGCATCGTCGAGACCCTGAACCAGCCCGAGTTGCAGGCGCGCCGACATGGCTAAGCGGCGGGTCATAGACCTGTCGCGTGCGGACCGGGGCGACTATGTGCCGGCGCGCGGCTTTTTCGTGCGGCTTGCATGGCTCGTGGTCGAAGCGCTGCTGGTCAACAACCGCCTGCTTGTTATTTCGTCGTGGCGAATTGGCCTGCTGCGCCTGTTTGGCGCGAAGATCGGCACTGGTTGCCGCTTCATGCAGGCCATTCGCGTGAAATTTCCGTGGGAACTCGAGGTCGGCGACCACTGCTGGTTTGGTGAAGGTGTGTGGATCTGGAACCATGCGCGCGTCCAGGTGGGCTCGCATGTATGCCTTTCGCAGAACGCGTTTCTTTCTTCAGGCTCGCATGGCGTGAGCACCGACATGGTCCTGCGCGTTGCGCCCATCGTCATTGAAGATGGCGTGTGGGTTTCTACAGGCTGCGTGGTGCAGATGGGTGTGACCATCGGCCGCTCCGCAGTGGTGACGCCACTGTCCGTCGTGCACAAATCCCTGGAAGCCGAAGGCATTTACGGTGGCAATCCTTGCCGTTTCATCAAATGGCGGTTTGAAAAGCCGGCTGACTGATCGCCTGTCTCAGGGCATCGCTGGCGTACCGGCAATCCGCTGCAGTGCGTTGCGCAGCATCCGTGGCAGGAGCCAGGCAGGCAGCGCCAGGATCGCGATGAGATAAGACAGCGCCATTCCGACGGCGCCGAACCTGGGCACCAGCACGAGGCCCAGCAGCAGCATCACGATGTTCTCCACGACAAGGACCAGCGCCAGTTGCCAAAGGCTGGCTATGCCCATCAGCGTGACATGATGCAAGTGGCCCCAGATCAGCGCGATGAAATAAAGGCCGAATACCAGGAACAGCCAGAATCTGCCTTCTGTGTTGATGCCGACCACCACATGGAGCAGCCACGGGCCGAGAATGGCCAGTCCCAGTGCAATCGCGCAGGCATAGGCCATCAGCCATGTCCGCAGCCGGCGCAGCGAGCGGCTGATCCAGGTGATGTCCCGGTGCACGATGGCGTCGGTGAATGCTGGCCACAATGGCAGGGTTACCATGGTCGCCACGGAGCCTGCCAGCCCCACGTACTTGAAGATCGCATTGAAGATGGCGGTCTCAGGCCCAGAACTCAGGTGGATGAGGACCTGGTTGCCAGTCATCTGTTCCATCACGCTGGCGGCCTCGATGCCCCAGAAGCCAAGCCCCACCATCAGCAGCACCTTGTAAGACCCGCTTGCCGAGCCAAAGAAGTTGCTCAACAGGTAAGTGCGGCGTGCCGCAAGGAACCCCAGGTTCAGGATGCGAAAGAATGTCGGAACACCGAATACCACCATCACGATCTGGAAGATCGTCGGCTGGCCGCTGCACACGATGATGAGCAGTACGAGGGAGGCAATATTGGCCAGCATCGCCGCCAGGTTGGTGTACACCTGCTCCTGATATCCGGCCAGCGCGGAATCCACCACGCCCGCCAGCACCTGGATGGCAAGCAGCATCACGCACAGGTCGGTAGTCGCAATGATCTCGTCGGAGTAGGGAACAAATGTGTCGTTGAATAGCGTGCCAATTGGCACCTGATGGACGACTGCCAGAAGCACGGAGCAACCAATCAACGCGGCGCCGGCCGCCAGCCTGAAGGCGGCGCGCATCAGCGCGGCTTCCTGCTCGCGATTACCTATGGCGTTGGCGCGTGCGATACCCTTGGTTAGTCCAGGCCCGGCTCCCATTTGCACCAGCACGATGGTGCTGAGGATGGCAGTCAGCGCGGTGTAGAGGTTGTAGTGAAGCTCGCCCAGGGAGCGAAAAATCAGCGGCACCGCCAGCGCCTGCAATGCCAAGCCGAAGACCTTGCTGACGCCTGAACTGATGATGGCGAGCCGATACAGCGCGCTGCGCTTTTCCCCGTGGCCGTGGGTCTGGAATCGGGAAAGCAGGTCGAATTTGGTTGCCAATCGCAGGCCGCGCTGTGGTCTAAGACAGTGCAGTATCACTCATGGCACGTCGTCCCGCAGCCTGTGTCACCAGGAATGTGTCCAATATGTGATGAGCGACGCCTTGGGAAACAGCAGGCGGACCAGCCGCCGGTTCGGCAGGAATCGTCGCCGGAGCATTCGGCGCCTGAATATCTGATGCAGGGGATTGATCCAGTTGATCGGGTACCAGTTCGACGCCGCCAGAAGCACCACCTCGCCAGCTTCTGCGTGCACCGCCGGCGCGAGTTGTTGCAATACCCATGCACAACGCCTGCGTACGTCCAGCTGGGTCGAGTGCCGGTAATATTCGACCGCAGCCTTCAACAATACGGGCCCGGAGATCTTCTCCGGGCCCGCAATCGACACCGCAGCCGGATCGTTGAACTCGCGCAACTTCTCGATCGCCATCGTGATGACAAGCATCCAGAACAGTTGACGGGGTGCAGACGCCATCATCGCGTTCGGAATGCAGTCACCTGCGCTCGCATCCTCGCCCATGGTGCCGAGCACGACGTCGCCGCGACCGAGAACCTCGTCAAGAGGGCGGAGGCACTCCGTGTCGAGGTCCGAATAGACACCGCCGTAGTGGAACAGGAAGAATGGCCGCACCATGTCGGCCCGGAAAATCTCCCTGGGATAGGCATCGTAGAAAGGCAGGAACCATGGAAACTCGCGGGTTATGAAGGCGCGGTTTTCCGAGTCTCCCCAGAGAACGTGTCGATATTCCGGATGCACCTGCTGGAAACTTGCGCTCCAGTGCATATAGTTGGCCGGGAGCTGGGTGCGGGTCTTCCATGTCTGGAAGATCAGACGGGGAATTCCGCTTGGGTAATCTGTAGTCTCTGGGGGGTCGCCTGTCGGCAATTCACTGTCGCGGCTCGTGTCTGCCTGCAACAAACGCTGGAACCCCAGCTCCAGCAGCAGCACCAGCAAACACAGTCGTTTGGATCCTGCTTCGCGAAGCGCCTTGCAAATTGAGAGGAAATCCAGTGGCACGACTACATATCGCAGCAGCGTTGATCGAATGTCAACGCCACCGTTTGCAGATCGCGCCGACCATCGATAACATTAAACACAGGCTGTCGTTGCGTTGTGCCGGACGCCCTGATCTCTATTTACATATTCATAACGCGATGCGGTGGTTGTAACAGGGGCCAATGGCGATGCATGGCTTGGCCTTTCTAATTCTTGCGCACGATGACGGCGAGCACCTGGTCCGCCTGGTCAACAAGCTCGCCCCGCATCCGGTGTATATACATGTCGATATCAAGGCAACGCGCGTCGATATCAACAGCCTGCGCCGCTGCACGAATGCGATAGTCATTCAGCCCCGGCTGGCGGTTCACTGGGCCCATATCACGGTTGTGGACGCAACACTGGCCCTTATACAGGCAGTGCTGCACGATGGTGGCGCGCGCCACACCGTGCTGCTGTCCGGTCATTGCTATCCCCTGCGCGGCGTCGGGCCGCTGGCAGACTTCCTTGCAGCTCATCCTGATAACGATCTGATGCAGATGGTCAGAATTCCTCCAGGTTCCGAAATCTGGAACAACGTGGGCCGCCACTGGCGAAATGCCCCGTTTTTCCCCGATGGGCTCATGAAGTCACGCCGCCTGACAAGACTCGATCACTGGTTGCGCCAGATCTACAACCGGGTTGCGCGCGAGTTCCCACGGGGGATCGCCCGGGAATTGGCGCCACATGCGCTGATCCAGGGGAGTCAATGGTGGGCGTTGAGTCTGGCGTCACTCAAGGAAGTCGCTGACATGGCCTCGAGCGATCCGAAATGGCGGCGGATTTTTCGAACCACCTTCGCTCCAGACGAAATGTTTTTCCACACTCTGCTTGGCGCTAGCAGACGCGCCGGCCATCAAATCGGCGTCAGTACTGACGCCGGTCATGGGAATCTCTACAACGCTCCGATGCATTACATCGCGAGGGTAGCGCCCCGCTGGATAGAAAACGATCCACGTCACGCAGCTGAGCTGGTCCGCACCGAGAAATACTTCGTGCGCAAGATCTCGAGCCAGAACCGCAAGCTGCTGGGCTGGATCGACGCGGGCATGCCCGCAGACCAGGCGGACAGGGCTGTCTGTAACGGTATCCCCTAGCGACATGGTATTTCGGTGTCGAACTGTCAGGAGACAACAACAAGCGTCCGGTGAAGTAGCGCGGTATCCTTAGCACTTGGGGAGTGCTATCAATCCGGGGTGCGACATGGTCTCTCGACTGCCTGTGTTCGCGGTTGTTTCCCTTGCGCTGCTGGCGGCACCGGTGCCGATCCTGGCCGCATGCAAGATGACCGGCCTCGCGCAGTTGCCCGTCACCATGCGGCGCAGCCAACCAGTGATCCCCGCCAAGATCAACGGCACGGATGTGAAGTTTCTGGTCGACAGCGGTGCGTTCTATAGCATCATTTCGGCCGCTACCGCGGAAGGGCTGAATCTGCCCAAGACGATGGTGCCCGGTAACATCGTGCTCAAGGGCGTGGGTGGCATCCAGCAGCCGACGATGGCCACGGTGAGGAATTTCGGGCTTGCCGGCGCAATCGTCAACGACATGGAATTTCTCGTTACCCGCAATGCCATTGGTGGCGATGTCGTAGGTGTGCTGGGCCAGAATGTCTTTTCATTTTCGGACGTGGAATACGATCTGGGCAACGGCGCCATCCGGCTGCTCCGGGCGGAGGGTTGCACGGACGCCGACAAGGCCTACTGGGTCAAAGCCGGTGAGAAATTTTCCAGCGTCGCGATCCAGCCGATCGCCAAGTTCGAGCCGCATATCGTCGGCACCGCCTATGTGAACGGCAAGAAGATCCGCGTGATGTTCGATACCGGCGCTTCTTCGTCGGTGCTCAACATGCGCAGTGCGGAGCGCGCCGGCATCAAACCGAACTCTCCGGGAGTCGTGGAGGCCCAGCCGATGCGGGGTGGCGGAACGGGTGTCATGCGCACGTGGCTCGCTACGGTCGCGAGTTTCAAGATCGGCGATGAGGAAATCAAGGACACGCGCCTGCGTTTCGGCGAGATCGAGCTTGCTGACTTCGACATGTTGCTGGGTGCGGACTTCTTTCTGTCACACCGCATCTATGTTGCCTACAGCGCGAACAAGGTGCTGTTCACCTATCGTGGCGGGCCGGTGTTTGACCTGCAGGCCGGTGCGAACCCGGAAGCGCTCGCCGCTGCCGGCGACGCCGTGGCAACCGGTGATCCCGCCGACGCCCAAGGGTTCAGCCGTCGCGGTGCTATCTACGCCGCGCGGGGCGATCTGCCGCGCGCGATTGGCGACCTGACGCGGGCCATCGCGCTTGAGCCGAATGTGGCGGAGTATTTCTATCTTCGAGCCAGGTACTACGCGGACAGCCGGCAGGGGCAGCAGGCAATGGCTGACCTCGATCAGGCCATCAACCTGCAGGTCGATCATTTAGACGCACGCGTGATGCGTGCAGGCATGCGGCTGTCGCGTTCCGAAGCCACCGGCCTGGGCCGTGAAGACGCCATCAGCGATATCGACGCAGCGCGATCCATGCTTGCGAAAGAAGCCGACTTACACTTTGCACTTGGCAACCTTTACGCAAACGCCGGCATCCAGGACAAGGCCATGGCGGAGTTCGACCAGTGGCTTGAACTGCACCGGGACGACGGCCGCGCCGCCGACGCACGCGCATTGACCTGCCGTGCGCGGGCGGTGCTGGGTCTGGATCTCGGCAAGGCGCTTTCTGAGTGCAACAACGCCGTACGGGATCGTCCCGGAATTGCCTTCCCACTCGAGGCCCGTGGTCTGCTGCATGTGCGAATGCGCAGCTGGGAAAAGGCGATCACGGATCTGGACAAGGTGATAGAGCAACAGCCGCGCAATGTGTGGGCGCTGTACAGCCGCGGCCTTGCAAAGCTGGGCAAGGGTTCCAAAGCAGACGGCGAGAAGGACATCGAGGCGGCGAAAGCCATCAATCCCAGGACTGTGTCGACAGCCGTGGCGCGGGGCTTCGTGCCGTGAACCTGGATCCAGGACGATCGCGCTTGTTCCGAACCTTAGCCAAGTGCGGCATCATCGGCCAGGTTGATGATGGTGCCGTGTGAAATCGTAGCCGACTTCCGAGAAGTAGGCGGAATCTGGCAAAAGACATGGATGCGCCAGAATTCAAATTTCGCAGTGATATGACCACTCTAGGCTGCGGTGTTGAACCCACCAAGAGGACCATCATGACAACGAAGAAGAAGCAGGAGTTCGTTTCCGGACGGACGGCACCGCTACTGCGCACTGAACACGCACGTTGCGAGGACGACGCTGGCGAAATGGGAATGTCCGGCGACAAACGCGAATCACGTGTCCGCCATTCTGGTCGAGACATAGAGAAAGCTTTTATCAGATGGTCAGCCGACTGAATCGGCAGGCGCTTTGGTCGAAAGCAGCGGCCCGGCTCACATGCGTTCAAGACGCTGACACGCCCAGGAGATCTTGATGGCCAAGTACAGCAAGAAGGCGAGTTCAAAGGTCGAGCGCGCCATGCATGAGAAAAAGGCAGGCACACTCAGAAGCGGCAGCGGTAAGAAGGTGACGAGCCGCAAACAGGCGATCGCCATCGGTTTGTCCGAAGCGCGTAAAGAGGGCGCAAAAGTACCGAAGAAAAAACGAAATCGGCGGGCAGGTGAGACGATCAGCGCCGCGTAATGTCAGTGGCCCAGACGTGCGGCGTGGATTGCAGCGACATCAATCTTTTTCATCGCCATCATCGCCTTGAACACCCGTTGGCGCAGCGCCTGATCGGAATCGCGCAATGAGGCCAGCAGAATTGCGGGCGTGATCTGCCAGGAAATGCCCCATTTGTCCTTGCACCAGCCGCATTGGCTTTCCTTGCCGCCGTGTCCGACGATGGCGTGCCAGTAGCGGTCGGTCTCAATCTGGTCATCTGTGACCACCTGGAACGAGAAAGCCTCGGTGTGAGGAAATTCGGGGCCGCCATTCAGGCCCATGCAGGGCAACCCCAGCACGGTGAATTCAACCACCAGCACGTCGCCTTTCTTGCCGTCCGGATAGTCGGTGGGTGCGGTTTGCACGGCGCCCGCCGTGCTGCCGGGGAAGGTCCGCGCGTAGAACTCCGCGGCTTCTTGAGCGTCGTGGTTGTACCAGAGACAGATACGGGTTTCGGGTGTGCGAGCCGTCATGACGGTGTTCCTTTTACTCTTTGGGGCCAACGACGCCGAATGCCGCGCCGGCAGGGTCGGTCGCCACGAGAATCCAGTCACCGGTTGGCACCTGGTGCACGCCCTGAGTCACGCGTCCCCCGCCAGCCTCGATGGCGCGTTGCGCCGCGGCTACCGAGTTCACGCCGAAATAGAACAGCCATGCGGCCATCGGGCTGCCAGCGGGCTGTTGCATGATGGCGCCGATTCGCACTCCATCATGATCGATGAAGCAGTAGTCGCCCATCGGGCCCATGTGCATCACTTCGTTGAACTGAAAGCCGAAGTGCTTCGTGTAGAACGGCGTCGCCAACGCGAGATTCGGGCTGGCCAGCTCGTTCCAGCGCACGCGCTGCGCGGCCTTTGTGTCGAACACATCGCTCTTTGCCTCCGGTTTGCCGGGCGGTGGAATCGGCGTCATCACGTAGAACGGCGTGCCCATCGGATCTGTGACCATCGCGATCTTGCCCACAGGCAGGTCCATGCGCGGCATCAGGCACTTGCCGCCATCCGCTTCGATTGCCTTCACGACGGCATCGACATCAGCCACATGCAGATAGCCGAGCCAGCATGCCCGCGCGCCATGCTGCAGC
Source organism: Steroidobacteraceae bacterium (assembly GCA_039917615.1). Taxonomy (GTDB): domain Bacteria; phylum Pseudomonadota; class Gammaproteobacteria; order Steroidobacterales; family Steroidobacteraceae; genus ZC4RG30. Next base: position 235,745 of record JBDSJD010000029.1, on the reverse strand, counting down.
ATGTCCGGCGAAAGCTTGAGGACGCCGCCCGCCGAACCGCCATCAGCTCGGATGATCGCGCGGTAGTCCTTGCCATCTGGCATAGGAGAAGCCCGATCGGCGATCTTCCACCCGATGACGGCGCCATAGAACTTCGCCGCGGCATCGGAGTCCGTGGTCATCAGCTCGTACCAGATGAAACTGCCTGTGCTCACGTCACCCTCCCTGTGTTGGTTGCGGCCTGTCTGCTGGCTCTCACAATCTGCACACTCACGAGCCTCCCGTCTATCAGCCTTTCGCCCTTTCGCACGCCAGCCTTTACCGGCAGCAAATAGGCCTTGGGCCCAGCAGAAGGCAAGATCGACGTCTGGCAGGCAGTCGCGCCGATGGTGGCCTGCGTCAGGTGCACCCGGGGCAGAGGGGTGAAAGTCATCCTTGCAGTACAGCGCCGAATGCGAGTAGCTGGCACCCGATGTATTAGACATAACGGAATTGCGCGGCGCGGAAAGTGCCCATTGCGCGACGGCCTTGGCGGCCCGTAGAGGGCGTTCACAATTCGTGCGAATTTGACGCAATAAAGGAATGTCAGTGGTGGGTGAAACGCATCACGCTTTCACCCGTCCTATTAACTGAGTATCGACACACTGACTTCAAGGAGCTGACATGCAAACCCTCGCACTTTCAACCTTGTTCTTCCATGCGTTAGCCACTGTAACGATGGTGCTGGGCGCGGCGGCGAATTCGTTCTTTCCCGGGCGCAGGTCACACGGCTAACGCAGCGCCCCTTCAGCGTCGATAGCTTTCACCAGCTTCCCCACGCGGACGCCGAGCAATCTGATGCGGCGTGATAAATCCACGCGCTTGAGATTGAGCCCAGCCTGGCGGCGTATGATCTTCGCATCAGCTGTGGGTTCGTCGAAGGTTGTGTCGCGCGTGACGGTCTGGAAATTATCGAAGCGCAGCTTGATGCCGATGGTCCTGCCGGCGTAGCCCTTGCGTTGCAGATCCGCCGCCACCTGCTCGCACAGCCGCGTGAAGATCGCGCTTAGCTCCGGTCGGTCGCGCACGGCGTGCAGGTCCCGCTCGAAGGTGGTCTCGCGGCTGATGCTCACCGGCTCGCTTTCGGTCACCACCGCGCGTTCATCGCGTCCCCAACTCACCTCATGCAGCCACGCGCCGTAGCTCTTGCCGAAGTGCTCGACCAGCCAGCCGCAGTCGCGGGCGGCGATATCGCCCATGGTAAGGAGCCCCAACGCCTGCAGCTTCTCGTCCGTGCGCGGGCCGATGCCGTTTACTTTGCGGCAGGGCAGCGGCCAGATGCGCGTCGGCAGGTCTTCCAGCGTGACGATGCTGATGCCATTGGGCTTCTCGAACTCGCTCGCCAGTTTGGCCAGCAGCTTGTTAGGCGCCACGCCAATGGAGCAGGTGAGGCCAGTGACTTCGAAGATGCGCTGCTGGATCGTGCGGGCTAATTGGCGACCACCCTCGGCTTCGCTTCCCGGCACGTCGCTGAAGTCGATATACACCTCGTCGATGCCGTGGTCCTGCATCACCGGTGCGATCTGCCTGATCGTGCTCTTGAACAGGCGCGAGATGCGGCGGACCTCGTCGAAATCCACAGGTAACAGGATGGCCTGCGGGCAGAGCCGTGCCGCTTTCATCAACCCCATAGCTGAGCCAACGCCGAACTGACGTGCGGCATAAGTGGCGGTGGTTATCACCCCGCGGCCCACGTAGCCGGAAAGGCGCGGGAAGGCGTCAGCCGGAATCTGTTCCAGCGGCGCCTGCGAAAGCGCGTCGTCTTCCCTGCGCCTTCGGCCACCGATCACCACCGGCAGACCTTTGAGCTGCGGGTAGCGCAGCAGCTCGACGGAAGCGAAGAAGGCGTCCATGTCCAGATGTGCGATGCGGCGCGTCATTGGCAAGCTGGGTTTCTAATCGATCAAAGCCAGATTGCTAGCGCAGCGCTACCGAAAGACGCTTCCAGCGAGGTTCCTGCCACCGCATGAACACCGACAGGTATTCAGGCGTCGTGGCGAAGTGTTCGACCGCAAGGCTGGCAGTGCTGATCACTTCGAAGCGGCGCCTCATGCCTCCGTTAACCTTTACCTCCCGGGCCGCGAGCATCCTGTCTGCCCCTGGAACCCAACCCGCAAACTCCAGGTATCCAAGGTGGGTGTTGTCGGTTCCGGGCGGAATGACAGCCAATGTCCAGCCCGCCGGAGTTGAGCGAAACAGCCACAGCTCGCGCCACACGTCGAGCGGCTGAACCGCCAGCGCAAGCGCAGTGCCCGCGGCGTTGCTGCTGGCCGATGCGATCCAGACCGTCGCGTAGGTGCAGCGCCTCATCAATGGATGCTGCGCGTCGTGTTTAGCATCCTCGAGCAACACACAGGTTTCGCCCGGCTCGCCTGCAACCGTCTGCACCCACAACTTTCCCGCCGGCTTTCCCGCAGGTTCGGCTGCCCAGCGAGAAGCTCCGACGCGCACTGCTGATTCGCCGTATTCCAGCAAATCATTGTCGGTCAAATCGGACTTGGTCACCGCAGCCAACTCGCGCAACGCTCGCTCACCTGCGTCCTTTGTGGGTTCACCGCGTCGGGATTGCGAGAACGCAATCGCTGCCCACACTCCGGCCCTGCGCACGTGCAGGTGCGACCGCTCTTCATCCGTCAATCCGTCGGCCGGGACCAGATCCAGGACAGCGGCCCGCCAGAGATCCCGCTCGTGCCGTGCGGTCGGTCCTGCGCCCGGGTCCATGCATTCCGGACGCGTCAACCCAAGCGCCGCGCGCGCGAGTTGGCCAGCGCTCGCGGAAGGCATGGCCAGAACCCGTCGGAACATGTCGCCGTCGTAGCAAACGCGAATGCTTCCCTCCACGTCGAAGCTCTTCATGTTCACGCCGTACTGTGCCACCACTTCCAGGTGCGCCGCCAGCGCGGTCTCATTCGACTTTATCTGGTTGGTGGAGACGCGCTGAGCGAGCCGGTCTGCCATCACCCCCAGTGCATCCAGCGGCTCTGCGGTCAGGTCTGCAGAGGCAACTGCCTTGAGATATGCCGCGGCATAGCTCACGCCCAACGCCTCTGCACCCGGCGTGTCGCGCAGAAACCGCACGACCGAAAGCAGTTCCCGTGCATTGGCGGCTTCAAGGGAAACGGATCGGACTTGCGTCGCCTTGATATAGCCAGCACGTTCCCGGCGATGATCGTAGACCTGCAGGTAGTCCAGTTTCTCGCCTCGCACTTCCACGGTATCGCCCTGCCAGAGCACGGCCTGCTTCGAGGCGGAGTCGCGCGGCGCGCCCTGCAGCGGTGTCTGGTTCTGGATCACGATGGCGAGCGCGGCGGCAGCAATCGGCAACATGGTCATCTCCTACTTCTTGCCAAGCAGGCCAGAACCAATGAAGCCACCGTCCGCCGACGGCGGGGCAATGATCACCTGGACCTTGTCGGAGAGCTTGTCGACCAGGGTCTTCTGGATCAGCAACGGATGGTTGGTGATCAAGACACCCTCGCGCTCCATCTGCTCGCTGTTGACTCTGCCGACCCGGTCCAGCCGGTAAACTTCCGCATCGGCCAGTTTCTGACGTGATGCAGCTTCTCCTGCCGCCTCGATCTGCCGCGCCTCGGACTGTCCTTCCGCGATGCGGATGCGCGCCACCTTGTCTGCCTGGGCTTCGAGCTGACGCTGTTCGATCTGCTTCTGCTTGAAAGGCAGCACATGCTGCATGGCCTCTTCCTGGCCGCGGGCGGCAATGACCTGTTCGCGCGCCGACGCCTCGGCGGCCTTCTCGCGGCGGACCTTTTCCGCTTCGCCATCCAGCGCCGTCTCCTTCACCCGCTTGTCCTTGAGATCCAGCGTGTAACGCATCTTCTCGGCTTCAAGCTCTTCGGCAAGCAGCCGCTCCATGCCGTGGCGGTAATCGTTCGGGAGATCCACCTTGCCCATCTGCACGCTGCGCAGAATGATGCCGTCGGCCGCGAGTCTCGGGCGCAGCTCATTCTCCATCTGCTGCTGGATCTCGGCCCGCTTGCTCGAGAAGATCTCACGCACCGTATAGCCGGCAAGCAGCCGGTAGATGACACCCTGGACCACGGGCTGCACGACTTCAGTGGCGATATCATCCGGCAGGTTTCGCGCCATGCCCGCCACGCGCTGCGGGTCGATGGCGTAACGGATGCTCAAGTCCACCCCGATGGAGAGCCCTTCGACAGACTGGAATGGCGAAGCGCCCGTGGCCGAAGCGCTCTCGATGGGTCGATACACCTGGTCGCGGATCGAGAACTTGCGCACCTGATGAATTCCGGGAACCGTCAGCATGCTGCCAGAGGTGATTCGCATGGTGCCGCCGGTGAAGCGGTTGGTGCGTACCGCCATCTCGCCCCGCCCAAGGGACTGGACCGGCGGGTGGCTCCAGATGCCATATCCCGCGGCCGCAAGAACCACCAGCATAAGCAGTTGCCGGCGCGCCCGAACCATCGCAGACGCGCCACGCTGACCAGCACCTCCCAACCATCTGCCGAAGCGGCCGGGAATGGCAATCAGGCTCTCTGTGATCTGGCTGAACCGGCTGGACATGATCGTGGTCTCCGCTGTTGGGGTGTGTGCATTGTTGAGAACTCCCTCCGGAGCGCTCAACGCCATGGCCGGCGCTCTTGCTTCCGGCCGCGGAAGAACTCTTCCGTCGCTGCCCGCGCGCTACACCCCATAATCCGCATCAGAGATCACCCCGGTTCGAGGCGTGCGCATGCCCAAAGTGGCGGTCATCGAGGACGATATTCCCACCAGCAATCAACTCAGGGGCTGGATCGAAGCCGCGTGTCCGGGAATCCTCGTGCACCAGTGGCACAACCGCGATGACGCCACTGCCGCGATCGAACGGGAGAACTACGATCTGGTAGTGCTGGATATTGAACTGGGGCGCGAACGTCATGCGGGTGTCGCCATCATCAATACCGTCAACAAGCGTGCAGGCACGCCGGTGCTGGTGGTCTCCGGCATGCCCGCCGCCATTTATCGCAGCATCATGAAGGCCCTGGATGCCTGGGATTACCTGCAGAAAAGCGCATTCGACGAACGTGAGTTCATCGAGACCTTCCTGGAGATGCTGCGTGCGGTAAAGGCAAAGTCCGGCGCAACCCACACGCCGGCCGCCATCAGCGATCTGTCGCTTGATCCCCTGCGACAGGCAACGCCCATGTGGCGCGGCCAGCGCATCAATCTGCCGCTCACCGCGCAGCGGATTCTGGCGACGCTGTATGAAAAGCGCGGCAAGATCGTTTCGTACGACGAGCTCTTCCGGGTCGTGAAGAGTGGCCGCAATCGGGATAACGTACGCAAGCACGTTGGCACGATCCGCGAAGCCTTCAAAGACATCGATCCGCAGTTCGACAGCATCGAGAGCGTGCCCATGCGGGGCTTTCGCTGGATGACGACCTGATGCTGGACTGGTGGCCGGATCGCGTGCCCTTCGGGCTACGCGTATTTTTCCGGGGCGCCTTCGCGCTGCTGACAATTGCCACAGTGGCTCTTGCATTGAGCGTGCTGCGGGAAGAAAAGCAGCTCAGCTACCGCAACTACGGCCTGGTGTTCCACAAGAACGTCGAGCAGATCGCGGGCCGGCTGCAGCATCCCACCGGGCAGCTCGCCCTGCTGAATCCCGCGCCTGCCGCAGATGCGGGCACGACACTTCGTCCGCTGCTGCTGCCATTTGCCGCAATCGATTTCGACGACCGGGCCAAGGGACAGCAGGCGGCAGAGATGGCGGGCTGCCTGGTCCAGTATCCCGATCACGCGCGTTTGTGCGTCGCTGTGGGAAACAATCCGTTTGTCGGTGGCTTCATCTATACCATCGGTGAATTTCCCGGTGGCGCGCTGGTGGAACATCAGCGCGGAGACCAGGACCTGACGACGTCGCATCGTCTCCATGTCGAAGTGCGCATGCGCGGCGTGACTTATCGCTGGATCGCGCCGCTGGAAGGCATCGAGCCTTCCCGCGCTGCAAACCTGCAGGGGCGGTTGACCGGCTTCGCAGAGGATGCGCAGGGTCGCCCCGCAAAGAAGCCCGATCGGGATTTCCGAGGCTGGCTGTGGCAGGACGGTCGCTGCCTCGAATCCGCAGAAGCGGCCGGCGCAACTGCGGAATGCCGTAAACGCACGTATTTTTCCGTGAGGCTGCCGATCGAACTGATCAGCGCGGCGCTGCATGAATCGCCGCGCACCGAATGGCCACCTGCGGACCTCGCGCAAACCAGGGTTCGAGTGCGGGTGTTCGCGCCCGGCGCGGACATGGTGCTGTTCGACAGCGACGAGCCCGGCGCGGTCGCTCCCTTTGCGCTCGCCGACCTGCGCGCGCAATTGCCGGCCGGTGAAACCCTCTCCATCCGCAAGGCCAGCGGCGGGTCGGACCTTATCTCGCTACGCGCCGAGGAAGACGACACGACGCGCCCGACATTGGTCCTGAGCCGTCTGATCGGCTGGCTGCCAATCCAGGATGCCGACAAGCCTCTGGTGGAGACCCGGACCCTGTTCACGGCGATGGGTGATTACGAGCTGCGCGTCACGGGTGACACGCGCAGCGTCGACCGCAACATGGGCAGCATTGCCGCCCGCATGTCCTGGTTCGTGGCGGCCATGCTCGCGGCGATCATGCTCACCTGGCTCGCGATCGAGGTGCGCATCATCCGCCGCATCACGCTGCTCACGCGGCGCGCCGCCGAAGTCAAGCGGTCGGTGCAAGGATCGGAAGGACTACCGGCCCTTAATCTGCAGGATCTGCAGGGCCGCGATGAGCTTGGCCTGCTGGCCGGGGTCCTCGCGGAATTGCTCCAGCGAGTGAATGAAGACGTGAAGCGGGAGCAGATCCGCGCGACGCAAGAGAAGGACATGCTGCACGCGGTGGGTCACGAAATTCTTTCTCCACTGCAATCGCTGCTGGCACTGCACGCAACACCAAATGACGCCAGCCTGCGATACATCCGCCGTATGCAGCAGGCTGTCCGGCTTCTCTATGGAGCTGCCACGCCTTCCGAGGCTCTGCTTTCCGCCACGCTGCAGGTGAGCACACTGGATATCGATGAGTTCCTGCGGCACGTGGCGGAAAATGCCATTCATGCCGGAATAGCCGATGTGCGATATGAAGGGATCGCAGGCCCGCTGGTCGTCAAAGCCGACGCCTACTCACTCGAAGACGTCATCACCCATGTGCTCACCAATGCCGACCGCTATCGGCTGACGGGCACGCCCATCCTGATTACGTTGAAGGAAAGCACCACGACGGTGGAGGTGGTTGTGTGCAATCAGGGTCCGAATATTTCCGCCGCGTTGCTCGATCGCGTGTTCGAATACGGCGTAACCGATGGCACGGACGGCGGCAATCGCGGCCAGGGGCTGTTCGTAGCCCGCACTTATATGGCCAAGATGGGGGGGACCATCGAAGTGCGCAATCTTCCCACCGGCGTAGAAGTCGTACTTACTCTCGCGCGAGCCTGACAACCCTGGCTCTACGTAAAGCCGATTCTGCGTCGCTCAGGTTCTGCTGGCGTTGCCATCATCTGGCGAATAGCGGTGACTAGTTCGCCGATTGCCTGATCGTAAGATTCGACTTTCGCCGACAGGTCATCGACCAGCTTCATCAACTCGCTACTGATAATTGCCGCGCGCCGCAGTCGCACGAAGGCACGCATGATTTCGATGTTGACCTGCACGGCTCGCGGGCTGCGCAAGACGCTGGAGAGCATGGCGACGCCTTGTTCGGTGAAGGCGTAGGGCCGGGACCGGCGACCGCCCCAACCGTCCCTTGATCTTGAGGTCACAATTTGGGGATGGGTAAAGAAATTCTGTTGATGCCCAGCACGGAAGTAAGGGTTTTCTCGGGCACGTAGTCATTAATCTGGGTCTATTCGCATGCATGACCACCAAGCATGTGAAGTCTCCCTGCTGCGGCGCCGGGATTCGTCGATTTGGTCCACGGCGGCGGCAGTGTGCGCAGTGCCATCGCACCTGGACGATCCGGCCCAAGAAGCGGGGCCGGCCATCTCATCGAACTGCGACGTCAGTGCTCAGGCGAGTGCTGGTGGAAGGGCTGACTCTTGGTCAGCTTTACTCCCAGCGCCCCGGCGTGAAGTTACCGGCTTACCGGTATCGTTTCCGGCAAGCGCTTCATCGCTTTGTCGCTCGGCCATATCCACAACAAATTGCGAGTGGCCCGCTCGTGCTCCTGGCCGACGGACTGTGGTTCGAGTTTGATGGCCGACCGTGGATCCTGTACCTGATCGCCTTAAAGCCCTGTGGGGACAATCGCGCCACCTTTCTGGATCCCCTTCTGTTGCCAGGAAGGGAAGGGGCTGGGCGTTGGAAACGAGCTGTGGCGACCATTGCGCCATCCATCAAACCGCGCATCAAGGCTATTGTTGTCGACAATTTGCCTGGATTGGAGCGCATCGCCCAACATCACGGATGGGTGTTGCAGCTGTGCCAGTTCCATCTGCTTCTTAAACTGCAGGCGCCTCGCCGACGAGTTCGCTACGCATTGCGCGGCGGTGCGGTGCGTGAGGAGATCAATCAATTGATCCGACACGCGCTGCAGCTGCCTGACGGCCCGCAGCTGTCTCGGACACTCAAGCGCCTGACGCATCTATCGTGTGGCGATTGCGGAACGCAGCGTATTCAAACAACGGTCCGTCAGTTCCTGGTGGACCTGCCGTTCTACCGCACTTACCTTGCTCACGAGGAACTCGATTTGCCTACAACTACCAATGCCGTGGAATCAATGTGTCGCCTGGTGCGCGAAATGTTGCGCAGTAGCCGGGCTGGTTCTAACCCAGCGTCCATCCTGCTTTGGGCGACGGCTCTCATTCGCCTGCGTCCCGTCATTACCTGCAACGGTCATTTCTTCAACAGAAATGATTAACCCATCCCCAATCTGTGACTTCCAATTCTTGAAGTCCGAGTCGCTCTTGTGGCTGCGAATTACCAGAATATTCTGCACGACGGATTCGGTTCTGATGCCAGGGTGACTTCCGGATGTCATCCCGGAATGCTAGCGTAGTGTTTGCGGTACCTCACCTATGTGGGCCACGACATTGCGCTGACAACCATCAATTATTCACGATTGACTGTCTGTTTAATTCCGTGTCATGAGTTGACTTGCGAGAGGTTGGTCATGACCCGAAGCGGCCTGTCGCGAACGTCTGCTCTCGGGAATTCCAGATAGCAATGACAATTAGGCTGGGCGGTACAGTACCAGTGGGATAACACCTTCGTTGCGAGCTGACATGCGGTGCGGATCAATGGGCAGCTCACACCAATCGAAGTCTGATCCCGCACCTTAAGGCCCGGGTTCCACGACATTCTGCTCCTCGGCAATTGACCCGAGGCTGAGCAGTGCAAGGCAGATGGTACAAATGCACGGGCTTGACATTATTAAATACAAATGTATTTAATAACACCAAATACAGGTGTATTAGAATGAAAATTAGCGAAGCAGAAGCTCACATTCTGGAAGTGTTCTGGCGTACCGCCGGGCCGCTCAGCGCCGACGAGGTCATCGCTGCGCTGGGCAAGCGAAAGGACTGGTCGGCAGGAACCGTCCGTACATTCCTGGCCCGGCTGCTGAAAAAGAAGGCGCTGGCTGCCGCGCGCGATGGGCGACGCTATCTGTACCGGCCACTGATGCGGCAAGGGGACTATTCGCACCAGCAGAGCCGTAACCTCATCGACCGGCTTTTTGGTGGCCGTGTTGCACCGTTTATCACACAGTTTTCGGAGCGGGAGCGGTTAAGCCGTGAGGATATCGAGGAACTGAAACGTCTTGTCAGGAGGCTTGAGCATGGACGCTGAATCCCTGGTGACGGCGCTGGTGCGTCTTCAGCTGGCGGCGAGTGCCGCAATCCTGGTGGTCTTGCTGTTGCGTCCGCTGGCATTGCGCTGGTGTGGCGCGGGCACTGCCTACTGGCTGTGGATCGTCGTACCACTTGCTGCGATGGCTGTTTTGCTGCCGGCACGCGAGCAGGTGGTGATCAATCCGACGGCGCCGGATATCCCCATTCTGCAGCAGGATATTGAGCCTGACCTGGTAGTGCGGGTTAAGCGGGAATATGCGGATACTCCGCCAGCGGTTCAGCCTGGTATTCCAGACGATGGTTTGAGATCCGGGTTGTTGATTACGTTGTGGCTGCTGGGCGCAGGCGTGTTTCTCATCAGGTCCATCGTCAATACGCGCAGGCTGGCGTCCAGCCCTTCGATCGGGCCGGCGCTCGTCGGCGTGCTGCGTCCCCGACTTGTGCTGCCACACGATTTCGAGGCGCGCTTCAACGCCGAGGAAAGGACGCTGATCCTGGCGCACGAAGAGATGCATCGTGTATCACGGCATACGCTGGTCAATGCCCTGGTGGAAGTTGCGCGCTGCGCAAGCTGGTTCAATCCGCTCGCGCATTTGGCTGCATGGCGCTTCAGGGCTGACCAGGAACTGGCATGCGACACGGCAGTCATTGCGATACATCCGGAAGCGCGCCACACCTACGCGGAGGCATTGCTGAAGACACAGGTTGCGGGCGCTTATCTACCGATGGGCTGCGTCTGGACCAGTGGTACTGCTGGCCGCCTGGCTGAGCGTATAACCAGGCTGTCGGAACAATTGCCGGGTCGCCGGCGCCGGTTTGTTGGGGCAGCGTCCATCGTCGGCATTGGCATCGCCACAGGCTATGCGGCATGGGCGCAGCAGCCGGCACAGGTCATCACCGTCCAGCCGCCCAATCCGCATGGTGCTGCGGCGGTGTCAACTGACGTGCCTGCGCCAGAGGCGCGAGAGGCAGTGAGAGCCGCGATTCCTCCCGCAGCAAGCCTCGGCAGACCTCCTTCCGCACCGGTGCCAGTGCGTGCTCCTCTGGACGCATCGTCCACGGCAGCGGATGGGAAGCCCGAAGCTCCCGATGCCAACTTCGGGACGCGTACGCTGACCGTCATTGATGGTATCCCTGTGGTTTCGAGCTCGAACCCCACAGACACGATTGACCTCAGCGTCATTCCTTCCAATCTGGTGCAGCGAATGAACGAGGTCACGGGCGGCTCGTCAGCGACTTATGGTTCAGACGCCATGCGCGGGGTGGTCAACTTGGCCCTAAGCAATCTAGTCAACTCGCCTGCAGCCGAGTTCGCCTCCGAGAGTGTTGATGAGGAATGGAGCTCCCGAAAGCGGAACGAGATTATCGAGAGCATGACCCTTCTGGAGGGCGTGGTGTCCACCGCGCAGATTGATTGCAGGTCGTCGAGTTGCAGAGTGGAGTTGAAATGGCCAAAACCGGCGACGGAGGAATCTGAGGACCAGCGGCGGCAGCGAGAGAATCGAATCGCGATGTGGGCGCAGGAGGTCAGCAAGAGAAGCGGATTTCTCCGAGGCGATACCGGTTGGGTTGCCTCTCAGTCGAGCAGTCTGTCCTATTTTACAATGAAGCCCATCTCCAGCAGACCATGGGCAGAGATTCCTCGGGAATTATCTCCTGAAGCTGCTGAATCCTTCACGCAAACTCTTCCAGACAGTGGCGAGCAGCTTCGGCAACCGCCCGCAAAGTGACACAGGAAAGACAGATGGTCACACGACATTCGTGTTCGGTTCTTGTGGCTACGCTCGCATTGTCAACAACGAGCATGTTTGCCCATGGCCAGGTTTCTGGACCTGTGAGAATCATAGAAAGCACTCCCAACTCTCCTGCGCAAACGCCGATGTCCGACGTCTATCAGACAATATTCGCTTTACCCTTCTTTTCGGGTCGGTTGCCCTCTGGCGAGGCCGGCTGGGAAAAATGGCCCAGCGAAGAAGTCAGGAAAAGCGTGATTTCCTTCTTCATCTCGATTGGGCTCGATGAAAAATCGGCAAACCTTCTGTTTCCCTATGTAAGGGATGGCCTCGCCCAACAGCAGATGGATACACAACAGAAGGCTGTTCAACTATGCAAGGGCAGGGCCGATATCAAGTCCAAAGCGCAGGTCGCAGATTTCATCGCTGCTCTTTACGACGAACATGATCGTATGCAGACGCGTCTTTGGGGGAGCTTTGACTTTTTGGATGCCAGGAACAGGGAAATACTTTCGGCCTATGCGATGCAGAGGCGTGAAGGAATGCAACTTTATACGCCCGACGTACATGCAACTTTCGAGAAATCGCCCGAGACTCTGGGTCAGGTGCTCGACAGAGTCTGTCAAGGAAAGTAGGGCCTGGCGCGAAGGTTTTAACTATTGCCGCGGTGCTAGGCGCTCCGCGGCCTTGTCTGCCTCCATTGCGAGCGCATCTCGATTGTCAGCTCTACGGCAAACAGCCGTGCAGCCCCACTGACCGCTTCTGGCCGATCAGCGACCAATATCGATGCCCTGTGGCAATCTGCAACTGCCCATTGAATGATGTTGTCAGATATGACAACATCATTCAATGGCTCGCCAATCCGAACGCACAACCCCCCTCATGGGGCTCAAATCTGCTCAGGCTCTCAAGGTCGAGCTGGCGGCTCGCATAGTCTCGGCACTTGAACGGCAGGGTTTGACCGTCCGCGAAGCCCAGGCAATGTCGGGGCAGGCTGCGGCTGATTTCTCCCGCCTGCGGGGCGGGCAGCTCGCTCGATTCACCATAGAGCGAATGCTGGGCATGGCCGAGGGAGTCGGCGAACGCCTGTCTCTTTCCCTGGCTGCCGAAGAAAGGCGCGGCGAGCCGCCTATGCCAGGCCCGCTGGCGAGCAAGCTCCGGGGTCTGCGCATCCTCTGTCGTCGCTTTGGAATACTTCGACTGGGCGCCTTCGGTTCCGTGTTGCGAAAAGACTTCGATCCCGGTCGCAGCGACATCGATCTGACTGTGGAGTTCGCGCGCTCACGACGCTATGGGCCAGCAGACCAGTACTTCAAGTTCAAGGAGGCCCTTGAGCAACTGCTGGGCCTGAAGGTCGATCTGGTTGAACTGCGCTCCATGCCCGCCTCCCGTCTCAAGCAGTCCATCGAGCGCAACCAGGTGCCGGTGTATGAGCAAGCAGCCTGACGTCTATCTTGAATTGGCGCTGCGTGCACTGGAGCGCGTGCCACGATTTCTGGCAGAGCGGACGCTGCATGTCTATCTAAAAGATGAGTTCTGCCAGGCCGCGGTGGAGCGGCAACTTGAGATTGCAGGGGACGCACTTGGCCATATTCGCAAGCTCAGTCCGGAACTGTTCGCCCGGATTCCCGAAGGCGCTTTGATCGTTGCTTTCCGGAACGTCCTTGCTCATGGCTACGCTACGTTGGATCACGAACGGGTCTACGACGCGGCGACCAGCAAGGTAACGACACTTGCTGCGACCATCCGAAACTTGCTGAACGAAATTCCGCCGGGCCAGTGACAGGCGGTCGCCTGAGCGAATGTCGGCTTCGTGGCAATCGAATCCACCTTCGTGCCTGCCGCTCCTGCCCGAATGGCGCCATACCATGCTCGTCCTTCCGTCGATCAGACCGGCACGGTTCCGGGGAGTCGTGCCGCCTTGCCATCGAAAGTTGCCGTAGCGCGGCACCCGATCTGGCGATTGTGCGCAGCAATGAGGCAGTCCGAGAACCCGCACGCACTATCCTTCCAGTGATACAGCGCTTCTTCCAGAGCTGGTTCATCCTCAAACGAGAGCTCTCGCGCCTCAAGAAGCGCACGAAAGATACTCAAGAGCGAATCCCGGCTGAATCCGTATCGACTCCGCAACACCCATTCCGACTCGAGCAGAACCAGAAGCGAAACCAGCACAGGTTCATCCCGACCAAGCGTCTGGTCGACCAGCTTGCGCGCCCGCCGTGTTTGCTCTGCATCGTCCGCTACAACGAGCCGGACGACAACATTGGTATCGATCCCGAGCATCAGCCTGCGGCTACCGATTCATCTGGGCAATTGACACACGCTTGTTGCCCGGCGGTCTGAAGGAAATATCCCGGATGCTCTTGTTCTTCACCCGCACGATAATCGTTCCGTCCTCGAGAACGGTGAAATGAATCCGATCACCGGGCTTGAGGTTTGCAGCGGCCCGTACATCTTTCGGGATCGTCGTCTGTCCCTTGCTGGTCACGGTTGCAAACGCCATTGTCGACTCCGAGCTTCTTACGATTCGTAATATCGTAAGGATATGCCAGGATCTGGTCCACCGGACAATCTATTCCATATGTCCAGTTTGACCGGCACACGCCAACCCCAAGCCCCCGGCTGGAAGACACACTGCCGAATGTCCGCTTCCTGGTGTTGGAATCTGGCTTCGCAACGCCTTCTTCTGGCCGGTAGCTGCCCGATTGATCCATTGAGGCGAGAAAGCCAATTACTCCGCAAATACCTCTTGCAGCGTGCTTAGAACACTCGAAAAGGTCCTTGCATTGACCGCACCGACCCGCTTGATCAGGCGAATCTTGTCAACAGTCCTGATTTGATCGAGCACGATCAGGCCTTTCTTTGCCGCGTGCGTCACGGGCACCCGGAAGGGCGCCGGGTAGCCCTTGCTGGTCATTGGCGCGACAATGACTGTGCGCAGATAATCGTTGAGTTCCGGGGGCGACACAATAACGCACGGTGGGGATTTCCTGATCTCGCTACCGACCGTTGGCTCAAGTGCAACGAGCCAGATCTCGCCGCGCTTCACCACTTCAGCTCCTGATCTGCGACGTTGGTGAACTCTCCCATGAGCAGATCGTCTTCGCCGCGAGTTGCAATCGACTTGGCCGCCTGCGCCCACCCTGTGCGAATGGCTTTGCGCGGCTTGCGCAACACGATGGCACCGCGCTCAACGGTCAGCTCGGCCTGTTCGGATAGCCCCACCTGGGCCAACACGGGCTTGGGGATGACTACACCCAGTGAGTTTCCGATGCGGCGAACAGTTACCGGCAGTGCTTTCATAGTAATAACAATGTTATTACAAGATATCTTACGAGGTCAAGAGGAGCTGGGCCGAGCGGCCTGAGTTCAATGGCAGGGCTCGAACGTCTGCTCCGGAGAGCGCAGATCTCATGGCCGACTGACGGAAAGTGGCCGACCAGCGACCAATATCGATGCCCTGGGCAATCTGCAGTGTTCACCATCGCGTGAAATACGCAGTCCGCAACGACGAGTCGAACGACAACACTCGTGTCGATTGCACACCCGAAACGGCTGTTGACGCCAGAGGTTGCAAGCGTATAGTTTTGTTGTTGAAGATTTCAACAACAGAGGCAACTCATGGCAACTGTCAATTTCAGCGTACCCGATGAAGTAAAGGCGGAATTCGACAAAGCCTTCGGTGATCAGAACAAGAGTTCGATCGTTGCCGATTTGATGCGCAGGGCCGTGCGCGAGCGCCAGCTGCAGATCAGGCGAATCCGCGTGTTCCGCCAATTGAGCAGTGCGCGCGCCAACCGGCCTTCCTTCAGCAGCGAGGAGATACGCAAGGCACGCGCTGCCGACCGTCAATGATCATCGTGCTGGATGCGAGCGTGATTCTCAAATGGCTGATGGAGGATCCCCTTCGGGAACCAGATGTCGACAAGGCATCGACCCTCATGGAGTCAGTTGCGGAGGGGGAGCTGGAAATCCTGCAGCCAGTGCATTGGCTGGCCGAAGTGGCAGCCGTCGCTGCGCGCCTGACCCCGTCTACGGCAGTCCGGGATGTCGAATTGATTGCGGCGCTGGAGCTCCCAACTACCGATGATCCGAATGTCATTGCACGGGCGACCAGCCTGGCGATCGAGACCAGGCACCATCTTTTTGACACGCTGTATCACGCCGTGGCACTTGAACATGAGGATGCAGTACTGGTGACCGCAGATGACCGCTACATTGCGAAGGCCGGGCGCTACGGGAGAATTGCGCCTTTGCGCAGCTGGAAGTTGCCAACTTAGCCGACTGAACTTGGTCTCTACACGACATGGAGTCTCCAATGCCCGATGTGCTGTCCTCGAAGCCGGCGCGATCCGCCGCGTCCGGTTTGGCGGTCTGGTCCCTGCTGTTCCTGTGCGTCGTCGGGGACATTGCAGTCGCGGCTGACGTCCTGATCGCGAAGGACGATGTGGGTCGCACCCGGGAGCTCCCCGCACCGGCCAGGCGTATCGCTGCCGCAGGCGGGCCGGCCGAGGTGCTGCTCTACACGCTGGCGCCGACGCGCCTGGTCGGCTGGAACCGCGAGCCGTCACCCGCGGCACGCCGCTTCATTCCGGAAGCCTTGCTCCCACGCGTGATCATCCGGGAGCTGCCCGAGGCCCGTGACGCGTCGCGCGACGCCGATTTCCTCGCGCTCGCCCCGGACCTGATCCTCGATTTCGGGTCCGTCGATCCCGACTACATAGAGCGCGCCGATGCGATCGAGGCGCGGCTGCATGTGACATACCTGCTGTTCGACGGGGCGCTCGGCCGCATTCCCGATGCCTACCGCCGGATCGGCCCGCTCGTCGGCGAGGAGGCCCGCGGCACGCTGCTCGCGACGCTGACGCAGCGTATCCTGGACAAGTACCGGAACCTGCTCGCCCGGTCACCATCCCGGCGCGTCTATGTCACCGACAGCGCAGACGGCCTCTCCCCCGTCTTCACCGACTTGTCGGCTGCAGAGATCTTCACGTGGCTCGGGCTCGAAAACGTCGCCGGGCGGCTCGACGACGCGAAGACGCTGCCGATCACGTTCGCGCAGGTCCGGCAATGGCAGCCCGACGTGATCTTCGCGCTGAACCCTGCTCTGCGCGCGCAGGCCGGTCCGGATACGCCGTGGCAGGGCCTGAAGGCCGTGCGCGATGGCAAGGTCTACTCCGCACCCAGGCTACCCTACGACTGGATCGCACGGCCCCCGTCGGTGAATCGGCTGCTCGGACTGGTCTGGGTGGCGATGGTGCTCTCGCCGACGGACCAGCGGCCGGGATTCGAACAGGACCTGCGGGAGCTTTTCGGCACGCTGCTTCACCGTGAGCTGGACAGCGGGGAACTCGAGGCACTGCTCGGGGACGGCTGATCAAAAAATGGGTGGAATCACTGCAGACCCCACCCACGGTGCATATGGTGAGCTAGAAATTGATCCGCACTTTAGTGAACAACGTACGGCCCGGCTCGGGAAAGCCCGATGCCAGTTCGAAGTTCTTGTCGAAGACGTTGCGCGCGCCCAGCACAGCCTCCATGTTCTCCAGCGGGCGCCAAGTCACCTGCAGGTTGGCCAGCGTATAGCGGCCGATCCGCTGATAGCCCACGGTTGCGTTGCCATTCAGGTCGGTCCAGCGGTTGCCGGCAAACTCGACACTGGGCTGTACGGTGACAGCCGCCACCGGCTGCCACGCGACGTAGGCAAACCCCAGATGATCCGGCACGCCAGTGGGCTGGAGGTTGGCGGGCACCGGGTCCTTGATCTTTCGCTTCAGATAGCTGTAGTTGGCGCCGACCCGCAACTCGGGAAACACCTTCCAGTCCGCTGCGAGTTCGAAGCCATGGTTGTATCCCCTGCCGACGTTCTGCGTCTGCGTCTTTTGCGGGGAGGCCTGCACGATGACCGTCTGGATCATGTTCTGCACATCGGCATAGAACACCGCAGCAGACAACTGCGCATTTTCGACCAGCGTGGTCTTCCAGTTGACCTCGTAATTGATCGCCCGCTCCGAGCCGAGATCCGAATTCGGCACCGCAGTGCCGAACCGGGTGCTGTAGCGTTCGAAGTTGTTCGGAAAGCGCGAGCGCGACGAGATGCTCGCGCCGAACTCTGCGTTGCCGGCATAGCGCCACTGCAGCGCCGTCTGCCAGTTGAAGGCATTGTCGTTGCCCAGAGGTTGCCCATAGAGGCAGGGCGACACCGCCCCCGTAACCACGCAGGTCAAACCGGGCGGCTGGGCAGGAATCGTTCCGTAGTCCTGCGCCTGTGTACGTTCATTGTGGTCGTAACTCACACCTGCGATCAGGTCAACCGCGTCGGTTGCCGACCAGTCCTGCTCCAGGGCAAGGGACCAGGTGCGCTCCTCGTTGTGCTGTTGCGGCTCGGTGCTCGACAGTGTCGGGTTGGTCGGGCGGTTGAAGTTGTACTCACCGTGACGGTCGCGCCGCCAGTGGAGCGCCGCCTTGGTGGTGCTGCGCTCGATGAAGCTCGTCCCGGCCTCCACGCTGCCGCCGAAGGCGCTGTCGTCATAGAAACTGCGGAAGCGACCGTTGGCAGACTGGCTGCTATAGGTGGCATCGTCCCAGGCAAACAGCGCGTTCTTGAACTTGTTGTAATACACCCGTGTCTTCACGTAGCTGCTGTCACCGAGCTGCGTGTTCGACAGCCAGTAGGCGCTCTGAACGTCCCAGTACGGCCAGGTCCAGTAGTTGTTGGGTTGATAGGGAGGGTTGCGGACAGTGCCATTGGGCAGCAGGAAATCCACACCCAGCGGTGCACCCTTCTCGCCGCTTTGTTTTGTGAAGCTCAGCGAATACTCATCGGTCTCGTTCGGTGTGAATCCTGCCTTCATGTTGATGCGCCAGTCTTCGCTGTAGGAGCCGTTGCGGGTGCCCCCATCCTCTGCCGGGCCAACCGGGGTGAAATCCTTCGACAGCGTCCAGTGGTTGCGCTTGAGTTGCGTCGCGCTGGCCTGCAGATACCAGCTCTCCCGACGCGTGCCAAGCAGCGCGGTGCCGAACCAGCCTTCGTAGTCTCCACTGCGGTCAAAGGAAGTGCCGCCCTGGAACTCTGCCTCGAATTCCTTCGTCGGCTTGCGGGTAACCAGATTCACCGCCCCGCCCAGTGCGCCCGGGCCATCCAGCACTGACACATAACCCTTGCGGATCTGAATCTCGCCCAGGTCCGGTGTCAGGAATCGATTGAAGTCGATGCGATTGTCCGCCGGCAGGTAGACGCGAATGCCGTCGATCGACAAGGGCACGCGCCAGCGATCGAAGCCCCGGACACTGATGTCACCTTCGTTGCGGCGGCCATTGGAGGTGAAGCCGCTGGTTACGCCGGGAACAAGCTTCACTGCTTCGGTCAGCGTATTTGCGTTGAAATTCCAGATCTCGTCGGTGCTGATGCTGTCACCGCTGGACGTATCGGCCAGCCTTTTCCCGACGACGGTCACCTGGCCCAACGTAAAGATTTCCTCATCCACTGCGGCAGGGAGAGTGGCTTGAGCCTGGGCCGCAGCCGCCTGAACCAATATTGCAACGATGCAGGAGACAGAAAGCCTGGTGGGCAATGAGCGCATGGAGGTCTACTTCCGTTTGGCAATGCGTCGAATCGCTGCGGCGTGACGCGCGCGGGAAGCTTCCGGCCCCCGGGCGATGTCACATCGGTGTTCGACAGCACAAATATGTGATTCGGATGCGCCAATTTAGTCACGCGAATATGCGGAAACAATATGATCCTGGGGGATGGCGTTATATGCTGCGTTCGGCATAATGTTTGCCAATGCATCGCGTGAGCATCCAGCCCAGATGGACGATCCGGAGCCCCGACGGCTCCGCACTCGCAGAACGTACCGTTGCGCTTCTTGTCGGCGTTTCCGACCACGGCAGCCTGCTGAAGGCGTGTAAGTCGATGCAGGTTTCCTATCGACATGCCTGGCAACTCATTCGCCAGGGAGAGCAATTGCTGGGCGCGCCGCTATTGCGCATGGAGCGCGGCAGGGGATCGTCCTTGAGTCTGCTTGCCGAGAAGCTCGTCTGGGCGGACCGTCGAATTGCAGCGCGCCTGTCGCCGACGCTCGATTCACTCGCGTCGGAACTGCAGGCGGAGATCGATCGTGCATTGATGCGTGCCACGTCACCGTTGCGCATCCATGCCAGCCATGGATTTGCGATCGAGGCAATGCACGAGGCCCTTGGTCGCACCGGTGTTGAACACGAACTGCGGTACTGCGGCAGTACCGAAGCAGTGGCATCGCTGGGAGTCGGCGGCTGCGAGGTCGCCGGCTTTCATGTTCCTCAGGGCGAGTTTCAGGCCGCGGGGGTAACCTACTATGCGCAGTGGCTCAAGCCCGCGACCCAGAAACTGATCGGTGTTGCTACGCGCAGGCTCGGCCTGATGGTGGCGAAGGGCGATCCAAAGAAGATCTACGGCATCAGGGATCTGGCGCGACCGGAGCTGCGTTTCATCAATCGTCAGTCGGGTTCTGGAACGCGCTTTCTGCTCGATCTGCTCCTGCGCAAGGAAGACATCGATCCGGCGAGAGTGCATGGCTATGAGAAGTGCGAGTTGACGCATGCTGCCGTCGCGGCCTACGTGGCAAGCGGCATGGCAGATGTGGGATTCGGAGTCGAAACCCCGGCGAGACAATTCAAGCTGGATTTTGTGCCGATCCAGACAGAGCGCTATTTCCTGGTGTGCGAGGAGAGATCACTCGACACACCTGCAGTGCGTGAACTGCTGAAAGTCATCCGTAGCGAGGAGTTCAAGGAGACGGTCAACCGGTTGCCGGGCTATCAGGCGGAAGATTCGACTGGCAAGGTTGTCGATCTTCAGCAGGCTTTCCCCTTGCTGAAAAGGCGCCGGAAGCGATAGTTTGCGAGTCGAGTTGCTGAACCGGCTGGGGCTACCGCGTCAGTCGCGGAAATTCTCGAACTGCAGCGGCACGCCCAGTTCCGCCTTGCGCAGGTGAGCGATGGCATCCTGCAGGTCGTCGCGCTTTTTCCCGGTGACGCGCACCTTGTCGCCCTGGATCTGCGCCTGCACTTTCAGACCGGTGTCCTTCAGCGACTTGACGATCTTCTTCGCTGATTCCTGATCGATGCCGTGCTTCAGCGCCACTTTCTGGCGTGCCTCCGCAAGATTCACTTCCGGATCCTTTACATCAATGCAGGCGACGTCGATGCCGCGCTTGGCCACGCGCAGCTTCAGGATGTCGAGCATCTGCTTCAACTGGAACTCCGAATCCGCTTTCATGATCACGGTGAAGGGTTCCTTCATGTCGCGCGTGAACTCTGCGCCGGTGCCCTTGAAGTCGAAACGCTGTCCCAGCTCGCGATTGGCCTGGTCCACGGCGTTGGTCACTTCATGTCCGTCGATTTCGGAAACGGTATCGAATGAAGGCATGACGGCAGTACCTGATTCAGCTGGCTTGCGCGGGAAATCCATCCGCGCCGGTGCGCCAGGGGGTCCAGAGCAACAGCATCCTGCCCACGGCGATGTCGCTCTTGCGGGGTGAGACGTTCACCGCCTGCAACTGCAACTGCTGTGCATCGGGGTTGGTGCCCAGCGCGGCGATGGCGGCTTCGCATTCCTTGTTGAGGTCGGCGATGCGCTGTTCGATCTGCCCGGCCGATTCGTCCGCGCGTTGCACGTCTTCGGATTCACGGCCAATGCGCGTGGCCGACTTCGCCGCAGTGGTAGCGCGACCGATGTTGCCCACGGACACCGCCTTGCGGCCCAGCAATGCTCCCAGAATGGTGGCACCCACGGAGATGGCTGTCTGGAACTTCTGCTGGGAAAGCTGGCCGCGCTCACGCTCGGCTCGTTCACGCGCGCGCTGCAGCTGTCCTTGCAGCGTGGCGAGCTTCGGCCCGAATTTTTCGCGCAGCTTGCCGGCCTCTGCATCGCGTTGCTCGCGCAGGGCCAGAGCGAGGCGGGCGCGGAAGTCGCCTTCCGATTCACCAGGCGTGGAGACCAGCTTCAACGCATTGCAGGACCAAAGCTGCAACTTCTGGTTCTGATAGAGATATGCCGCCAGGCTCTTGCCCCACTGCCCATAACTCGCGGCACGTTGTGCGCCCGAAGGCAGATCACCAAAGGTTGCTCCGGCCACTGCGTCGCGGGTCAGGGCGGTGCTCGTGCAGGGTTCACTTTCGTCCCACAACACATCCCCGCCGTCATCGGCGATGGTGGCCGCGAGGCTGACCTGCTGCCATTCGTCCACCCCCGCGGGCTTGTCGACGAAGTGCAATTTGGCGATGCCGAACGCGCGCGGCTGGTAGGTGATGCGGTCCGCTGCGCCACTGATCGGCAGGAAGGCTTCCTCGATCTCGGCTGGCAGCGGCGGCCGCGTGGCGGTGATTGTCGCAGTGGCCGCTGCGGCAGCCTGTGGTGTGGTGCCCAGAGGCAGCACGCCGTGGGTGGATGCAAGCTGCTTGCGCGGAGCCATCAGACGGCTGATCTCCGCCGGGGTAAGCGGTCCGCGCAGATACGACAGTGCCCAACGACTCTTCAGCAGCACCGGCGCATCGTCGTGCACATTGCGCATCAGGAATACCCGCTGGGTGAGCGAGCCGATCAGCCGAGTCAGCTCTTCGCGCGACGGGCCGCTGCCGGCGAGCGCAGTGGTCAGTCCATCCAGAAGGCGGTCACGATCACGCTCGGTCTGCAGCCGGCCGATGAGCCAGGTGCCAGTATTGCCAAGCCCCTTGTAGTCCAGATCGACAGGATTCTGTGTTGCAAGCAAGACGCCAAGGCCATAGGCGCGCGCCTGTTTCAGCAGCGTCAGCATCGGCGGCTTCGATGGCGGCACCGCTGAAGGCGGGAAATAGCCGAAGATCTCGTCCATGTAGAGGACGGCGCGCAGTGATGAAGTGCCCGGCTGTCGGCGCATCCACCCAATGATTTCGTTCAGCAGCAGCGTGACGACGAACATGCGCTCGGCATCGGACAGGTGCGCGATCGAAATGATGGCGATGCGTGGCTTACCCTCCGGGGTGAACAGCAGCCGCTGCGCATCGAGCGGCTCGCCGCGGGTCCAGCTGGCGAAGCGCGGTGAAGCCAGCAGGCCGTTGATGGCGAGCGCGAGGTCCATGCGTTCTTTGGCGGGGAAGAAAGTCTCAAGGTCCAGCGCACCGAGTTTCTGGATCGCTGGTTTCTGCACACTCGCCACCAGCGAAGCCAGATCCACTGCGCGTCCGGCGAGCCAGGCCTGCTCGAGCAGCTTCGACAACAGAATGTGTTCGCGACTCTTCAGCGGATCGGCATCACGGCCCAGCAATGTCAGCAGGCCCGAGACCATGGAGCCGATGCGGTCGGCCAGTGCGCCGCTGTCGGCGAGCAGTTCGGCCGGCGGCGGCGACAATGACTGCAGCACGGACAAAGGGAGGCCGCTGTCGGAGCCGGGGGTGTAGATGGCGACTTCGGCGGCGTTGCGAAAGCGCGCGATTCGATCCGGCGCTTGATCCCACTCGGCAAGTCCCGCCTGCCATTGCTGCGAAACCTGCGCCGCATACTGCTCAACCGAAAGATTGCGACGCGAGGCTTCGCCGCTGTCGACCCAGCTCGCGAAATCCTGTGGCGCGAGTTGCGGAAAGGTGAGCATCAGATTGCCCAGGTCGCCCTTGGGATCGATGCAGATGGCGGGGATGCCGTCGATTGCGGCTTCTTCCAGCATGGCAAGGCACAGGCCGGTCTTGCCGCTGCCGGTCATTCCCACGCACACGGCATGCGTAGTGAGATCGCGCGAGTCGTAGAGCAGTGGATCTTCGGAAAGCTTGCCGGTGGCGGCATCGAAGACGCGCCCCAGGTAGAACGCGCCGAGTTTCTCGTAGTCTGTAGTCATGCGCTCCCCATTCGGTCTAGGCAGCGATGGTTTCGCTGCCGGCGTACGGCTTGATCTTCCGCAGCTTCTTCTCGATCTGTGCCAAGGCGATCCGTCGATCATAGTCGGCCTGCAGATTCGAAAAGAAGGTGTCAGTAGTGCCAAAGTAACGCGCGAACATCAGGGCCATCTCAGCCGAGATCGCCCGTTTCTCACGCACGATGTCATTGACCCGCGGCAGTGGCACGCAAAGCGCCTTGGCGACTTTGTAGGGGGTCAGCCCAAGCCCTTCGATGAAGTCCTCGCGCAGTATGGTCCCCGGGTGCGTCAAGGGAATCCTTCTAGTTGCCATGTCTTCTCCTTGATCCGTCCGCCCCAAATCTTCAGTGATAGTCGACGATCTTCACGTCATGCGCGTGACCGTCCTCCCACCGGAAACAGAGGCGCCACTGCTGGTTGACGCGGATGCTATGCCACCCAGCCCGGTCACCTAACAAGTGCTCGAGCTGGTTTCCCGGCGGTATGGCCAGATCGCGCAGGTCGCCGGCAGCGGCAAGCTGCTGTAGTTTGCGCAACGCGCGCTCCAGAACGTTCGCGGGGATGCCCTTCACGAACTTCCCCTGATGGATCGCTTCTGTAGCCTTGTCGGCGAACGACTTGATCACACTCGCGCCAGCCCATAGTAATGTATGGCGTTAGTAACGGCAAGCGTTACCTTTCGGCGGCCCTGCCCGCGTCAGCGTCCATGTTGTCCCCGGTTGGGGACTATCGAGGGCTGAATTCCGGGTCTGTTCGGCGAGATACAGGCGTGGACGCCCATCATTGTTTACAGCGGCAGTGATTCCGGTACAGCCCCGGTCGCTGAGATCGTCATTACGCCAGGAAGCAGCCGGCGTCACCGCTTGACTAGTCCCGAAACCCCTCGCCATACTGCCCCAATGTTGACGAACCCAACCTCCCGCTGGTGGTGGCCCCTCTCCTGACGGAGTGGGGTACTGGTCGTCATTGCGCTAGAAAAATCAGCGCTTCAAGGACTTCGAACCAGAACCCATCTCCGGCGCAACCGGGGTTGGGTTTTTTGTTGTCTGCAGGGTTTTGAACGGGGAACACTTTCTGAAACCGCCATTTGATATCACAGGGGATCTGGACACGCCGGTCTCGGCGTTCGCCAAGCTGGCATCGTTCCGGCCGCGCTTCCTCCTGGAGAGCGTGGAAGGCGGCGAACGGCTGGCGCGCTACTCGTTCATCGGCTTCGGCGAAGGCCTTGAAGTACGGCTGGACGCGCGCGCATTGACCATCGGCAGCAACACGTATCCGGTGCCGGCGTCAAAGGAAGAGCTGCTGCAGCGACTGCGTCAGGCATTGTCGGCCGCACCACGTCCTTTTCCCGAGCTATCCGATATGCCGCTGGCGGGTGGCCTGGTGGGATTCACCGCCTATGACGTGGTGCGCTTCTTCGAGCGACTGCCGATGCGGCATACGCGCCGGCCCGAAGCGCCGGTGCTGCATTACGTCGCGCCGCAGTCACTGCTGGTATTCGATCATCTGACCCGCAGCATTGCGTTGCTGCATGCCGGCAACGAACCGGAGCGCCAGGCATTGCGACGCGAGGTGATTGCAGCTTTGCGGGGTGGCATTGCATTGCCGCGCGCCAACGGTGGCTTCGGTGAACCTGCAGTTTCCCTGAGCCGCGACGAATACATGGCGGGTGTGCGCCGTGCGCAGGAATACATCGCGGCCGGAGACGTTTACCAGCTGGTTCTGTCGTCGAAGTTTACTGGCCAGCACCAGCTGGATCCATTCCAGGTGTATCGCGCGCTGCGCCTGATCAATCCGTCGCCTTACATGTACTACTGCAAGCTGGGTGGCGTGACGATGGTGGGCTCGTCACCGGAAGCGCTGGTGAAGCTCAACAACGGCCATGCAGAACTGCGGCCTATCGCGGGGACCTTGCCGCGCAAGGGTGATCCGGATGCAGACCTTGCCAACGAGCGGCAGCTGCTCGCCGATCCAAAAGAAAACGCCGAGCACGTGATGCTGGTGGACCTGGCGCGCAATGACCTTGGCCGCGTGGCCAAGGCAGGGTCGGTGATCGTGAAACCCTATCGCGCCATCGAACGCTACAGCCATGTGATGCACATCGTCAGCGGCGTGCATGGCGAGCTTGCCAAGGGTCGAGATGCCTTCGACCTGTTTGCGGCCACTTTCCCCGCCGGCACCCTGGTCGGCGCACCGAAGGTGCGGGCCATGCAGATCATCGAAGAGCTGGAACCTGTTGATCGCGGACTCTACGGCGGCACCATTGGCTATTTCGGCGCGCACGGCGACATGGACCAGGCGATCACCATCCGCACGCTGGTGTTCGAAGGCGATCAGTACAGCTACCAGGCGGGCGCGGGCATCGTGTCAGACAGCCGCCCCGAAGCAGAGCACGATGAAGTATTCGCCAAGAGCGCGGCATTGCGCAGCGCGCTGGCCCTGGCGCAGGAGGGACTTTGAACAAGTTGCCGCAGCCGCGGCTGCTGTTGATCGACAACTACGACTCCTTCACCTACAACCTGGTGCAGGGGTTCATGGTGCTGGGCGCCGATGTGCGCGTGATCCGCAATGACGAGATCACCGTCGAGGCTGCGAAGCAGCTCGATATCACGCATCTATGCATTTCACCGGGCCCGGGCACGCCGCGGGATGCGGGCGTGTCGATGGCGATGATCCGCGCCTTTGCCGGGCGGATGCCGATCTTCGGCGTCTGCCTTGGGCATCAGGCCATCGTCGAGGCTTTTGGTGGCGAGGTGGTGCGCGCGCCGCGGCTCATGCACGGCAAGACTTCATTCGTGAAGCATGACGGCAAGACGGTGTTTGAGGGAATGCCCCAGCCCAGCGAGGTAGGACGCTACCACTCGCTGATCGCGGCGCCCGCGTCGGTGCCGGCGGAGCTTGAGGTAAGCGCCATCACCGCCGAAGGCGAGATCATGGGCGTCAGGCATCGCCGGTTCATGATCGAGGGCGTGCAGTTTCATCCTGAAAGCGTGCTGACGCCGCAGGGTCCGCACCTCATGGGCAATTTCCTGCGCATGACTGCCGCGCTGCGTGAAGACTGAGGGGAGCAGCAAGCCAGTGGGCGCCAACATTGCACAACTGCGCAGCTGGCTCGACGCGATGCTGGAGCAGCGCGCGCTGTCTACAGAAGATGCGCGTGAGCTGCTGGTTGGGCTTGCCGATGCAGAACTGCCGCCGGCGCTTGCGGGCGCATTGCTTGCGGCCATTCGCGCCAAAGGCGTAACGCCGGAAGAATTGCGCGGCTTCGCAATGGGCATGCGGGCGCTGGCGCGCCAGCCATTGATCGAGCGCGGTCTGGCGGCGGTCGACATCGTGGGCACCGGTGGCGACAAATCCAGCAGCTATAACATCTCGACCGGCGCGGCATTGCTGACAGCGGCCGCCGGGTTGCCCGTGATCAAGCACGGCAATCGCTCGGTTTCCAGCAAGGCCGGCAGCGCGGATGTGCTCCAAGCCCTGGGCCTTACGCTGCCGTTAGATGAGACGCAGGCGGCGGCCTGCCTTGCCGCCACCAACTTTACCTTCCTGTTTGCGCCGCATTATCACCCGGCGATGAAAGTCATTGGACCGGTGCGCGCGGCGATGGGCGTGCGCACGGTGTTCAATATCCTGGGGCCGCTGTCCAATCCTGCCGAGCCACCATTCCACGTGATCGGCGCATTCAACGAAGCCACCGCGCGGCTGATGGCGCAGGCGCTGTCGGGCCTGCCACTGCAGCGCGCGTTCGTGGTGCACGGCGCATGCGGTTGGGATGAGCCCACGCCGCTCGGATCGTTCCTGTTGCTGGATGTGCGCAACGGCAGTGTGCAAGAGTCGCGGCGCGATCCCGCCGACTACGGCATGAGCCTCTGCACTGAAGACGCATTGCTTGGCGCGGACCCAGCCTATAACGCTGCAGCACTGACGCGCGTGCTGCGCGGCGAAGAGCAGGGCGCGCATCGCGACGCACTGGTGCTGAGCGCGGCGCTGGCACTGGAAGTTTCCGGCCGCGCGACGGGACCTGCGCAGGGAGTGCAGCAGGCGGCAGCCGCAATCGACGACGGCCGTGCCAGTGCGCTGCTTGCAAAGCTCGCCGCATTCTCGCGCAAGGCGGCCAACGCCGGCGGCAACGGCCCATGAGCGGTGATTTCCTGGCCGGCATGGCCGCCAGCAGTCGCGCCCGCGTGGCAGAGGCGCGCAGGCTGCACAGCGACATCGAGATATGGCGCTGGGCCGAGTCCTCACCTCAGCCTCCACCACTGCTGCTGTCGCCACGCAAATTCGATGTCATAGCCGAAGTGAAGTTGCGTTCGCCCGCCGTGGGCGTGCTGCGCACCGGCGACGAGAACATCAACGCGCGAGTCACAAGTTATGCCGCCGCCGGCGCGGCCGCAGTTTCGGTGTTGACCGAGCCCGAGCGCTTTGAAGGCTCACTCGATCATTTGGAACAAGCCGCGCGCGCGCTGGCAGCAGCCGGTGGTGTGCCGGCGATGCGCAAGGATTTCCTGGTCGATCCCTATCAGGTGGCCGAGGCACGCCTGGCTGGCGCGGGCGGCATCCTCATCATTGTGCGCATGCTCACCCGCGTTGAACTCGACGCATTGATCAACGCGGCACAGCGGCTCAGCTTGTTCGTGCTGATTGAAGCATTCGATTCCGCGGATATCGCGTTGACCAATGCGCTGCTCGCGGCGCATGGCGGCGGCACATCGAAGCTGCTGATCGGCATCAACAGCCGCGACCTCACCACACTTGCGGTGGTGCCAGGCCGTCTGGAAGAGCTCGTTGGTTTATTGCCGACTGGTGTGCCACGCGTTGCAGAGAGCGGCGTGGGTACGCCTGACGACGCTGCGCGCCTGGCGCGCGCTGGCTACGACCTGGCATTGATCGGCAGCGCGCTGATGACCACCGATGAACCTGCGGCGCTGCTGTCCGCCATGATTGCAGCCGGTCGCGGAGCGCGATGACCTATGGCATTCATCAAGATATGTGGCATGACCGACGCGCGCGCCGTGACTGCGGCGCTGGCTGCGGGAGTCGATGCGATCGGCTTCGTGTTCGCGCCATCGGTGCGATGTGTGAGTCCAGAACAGGCGGCGTTGCTCGCGCAGCCCGCGCGCGGCAAGGTGCTGTGCGTCGCAGTGACGCAGCATCCGGATGCCGCATCGTTGCAGGTAATTTTCACGCACTTCCGGCCCGATGTGCTGCAGACGGATGTGGAGGATCTGCAGTCAATCGCGCTGCCGACAGGTGTAACAGCCTGGCCGGTGTTGCGCGGCGCGCCATCCGGCGAGGCGGCAAATGGCCTGCTTGCCGACCAGCGCCTGCTGTTCGAAGGCCCACGCAGCGGCACCGGCAAGGTGGCCGACTGGTCCGCGGCTCGCATGCTGGCAGGACGCTGCCAGCTGATCCTGGCGGGCGGATTGTCGCCAGCGAATGTCGCCGAGGCGATCGCCGCGGTGCAGCCGTTCGGCGTGGATGTATCGAGCGGCGTGGAGGAATCACCAGGGCGCAAGGACCCGGCATTGATCGAATCGTTTGTATCCCGGGCGCGCGCGGCATTCGTGCGCTCCGGCAGCGGAGAGCATTGATATGACAGCTGCAATGAACAAGGCCGAGGCCGACAGACTGCTGGCGCAATTGCTGGCCGGAAAGCTGCCCGACGAAAACGGCCGGTTCGGTCGTTACGGTGGACGCTACATCCCCGAGACGCTGGTGCCGGCGTTTGATCGCCTGAACGACGCCGTGCGCAGCATCCTGCCGACGAAGGAATTCCAGCAGGAACTGGCCGGTGAGCTGCGGGATTGGGTGGGTCGTCCGACTGCATTGTCACCCATGCGCAATCTTTCGAAGCGCTGGGGCGCCGAGGTGTGGTTCAAGCGTGAGGATCTCGCGCACACCGGCGCGCACAAGATCAACAACGCGCTGGGCCAGGCCATCATGGCGCGCCGTATGGGCGCGAAGCGTGTAGTCGCAGAAACCGGTGCAGGCCAGCATGGCGTGGCGACGGCGGCGGCCTGCGCGCGCGTTGGCTTGCCCTGCGTGGTGTACATGGGTGAAGTCGACATGGAGCGGCAGGCGCCCAATGTCGGCCGCATGCGTCTGATGGGCGCGACCGTGGTGCCGGTCACCAGCGGCGACCGTACGCTGCGCGCTGCCATTGATGATGCCTTCCGCGACTGGGTCAGCGATCCCATCAACACCTTCTATTGCCTGGGCTCGGCCATCGGCCCGCATCCCTATCCTTATCTGGTGCGCGAACTGCAGGCCATCATTGGTCGTGAGGCGCGCGCACAGATGCTCGAGCGCACCGGCTCATTGCCGGACTGCGTGATCGCCTGCGTGGGCGGCGGCTCCAATGCCATCGGCACTTTCCATGCCTTCCTCGGCGATCCAGGGGTCGAAATCATCGGTGTGGAAGCTGGTGGTCGCGGCGCGGGCCTTGGTGACAACGCGGCCACTCTCGCCACTGGTACACCAGGTGTGCTGCACGGCACGTACACCATGCTGCTGCAGGACAAGCAAGGCCAGATCCAGGAAACGCACTCGGTATCCGCAGGTCTGGATTATCCCGGCGTTGGTCCCGAGCATGCGCTGCTGAGCGAGATCGGTCGTGTGAAATACATCATGGCGCTGGATGACGATGCGCTCGGCTGCGTGCAGGAATGCTGCACGCATGAAGGCCTGCTGCCCGCCATCGAATCGGCGCATGCGCTGGTCGGCGCGCGTGACTGGGCGAAGCGAAACCCGGGCAAACGAATCCTGGTGGGCCTCTCAGGCCGCGGCGACAAGGACATGCCTACCTTGCAGAAGACGTTGCTGGCGAACCTCGCGGTGAAGCCATGAGCACGACTCTCGCACAGGGCCTCGCTGATGCCATCCGTCATGTTCGCCGCGAACGTGTCGCCGTGGTGGGTTTCCTCACCGCTGGATTTCCCTCGCTCGAGAGCTTCCGCAAGGATCTCGAGGCGCTGGCTGCAGAAGCCGACGTGGTCGAGATCGGCGTTCCCTTCACCGACCCGATGGCCGATGGTGTGACCATCCAGCGATCCAGCCTTGCTGCGCTGTCGCAGGGTGTGAGCCTGCAATGGATACTGGACACACTGAAGAGCATGCCTCCCGTGAAGGCAAAGCTCCTGTTCATGGGTTACCTGAACCCCATGCTGGCCTATGGTCTGGAAAAACTGGCGGCGGATGCCGCGCAGGCGGGAATCTGCGGTTTCATCGTTCCGGATCTACCCATCGAGGAGAGCGCCGATTTTGAAAGGGCGCTGGCGCCGCATGGGCTCGCACTGATCCGCATGGTCACGCCAGTCACCACGGAGGCAAGGCTCAAGCAGCTATGCAGCAGCGCGCAGGGGTTTGTCTACGCCGTGTCCATGACTGGTACCACTGGCGGATCAGTAGGGGGCGCCGCGGGCCTGTCAGGAGAGACACTCGATTATCTCGACAAGGTACGCAAGCTTTCGCCGGTGCCTGTGTGTGTGGGCTTCGGCATCCGCGAACATGCGCAGGTGGTCGCGCTGGACAAGCATGTAGATGGCGTGGTCATCGCCTCGGCTTTGATAGAGGCGACGGAGCGGGGTGCTTCGGCCGTCGAGCTGCTGCGCAAGCTGCGGGGCGGCTGACGCGCCTTACGGAGACGCCGACCCGGCGCGGGCTGGATAGCGTTCGAAGATTTCTTTTACTGCGTTGTCGATGGCAAGTCCTGGGTCTTTCTGCGCGCGCCTGCTCAGGCGGCCCTCGGCCATGCCCTCCCACACAAGCTGCTTGCGCGCGGCCTCAACCACGTCGACGCTTGCAGTGCCGACCTGGTATTGCGTGGTCGTCACATCATCGTGATACAGCGGCCAAGCCACATACAGACCATTGCGGTAGCGGTAATAATCGACGCCAACAATGACGGGAGTGTTCTGCACGCTGGTGCGGTCGCGCACGCTGGTAAAAAAGTTCACCAGCAGGTTCGGACTCTCGGAAAGCGTGTAGCCCCGCGCTTCCATCTCGCGGCTCACGGCGCGCTTGAAATGCCCGGTGATGATCGTGGAATATCCGGCACGGTCGGTGCCAAGTTCAGGCGCGAAATTGTAGGTCCGATAGGCCGCAAAATTCGCTGAAGGATCGCGATCGACGCGGACTCTGGGGCCGGTGGCACAAGCAGCAAACAGGGCCAGGGCCAGCGGAATGATGAATTTACGCATGGAAGTTACTCCTTCGTGCTTCGTCATTCTCTGCGTCGGTGACTCCACGGGCCAGCGGCCTTTCCACACAAGCCAGGTACGATCATTCCTACAGCGATGCGATGAACTTATTCCTTCCAGCCTTCAGGCGGCTGGCTGCCGCTTGCGATCTGGCGCGTCTTGTACAGCCACTGGCCCTTCACCTTGACGAAGGTGCTGTATTCCTTGCCCTGCGTCGTCATCTTCATCGGATCGCCTTTATTGTCCTGGCGGTACTCGGTGTAGATAACCTGCGAGGTGGCCGTGTCGCCGTGCACGATGATCAGCGCGTTGTCGATCGTCACGTTGAAGGCAGTCCTTTCGCGCGGCGCCGCGCCTGCCGGCGGCGGCGGGAGCGGACGGTTATAGGCCGCCTTTATGCCTTCCCGCCCCTCGTAACGCCCGGTGCCGAGGATCAGTACACCGTCTTCGGCGTAGAAGGTCTCTTCTTGCGTCTTCTTCTCTGTGCTCGTGCCGAAGTTGTAGTAGTAGCGGGTGATGTGGTCGAGGATCTGCTGGCGGTCAATCAATGACTGCGCAGTCATCTTTTCTTCGGCACCGGCTGGTATGGCCAGCGACAGACAGCCGACGACGCCAAGTGCGCCCAGCGTGGCAGCGATCCAGCGATTTGCAGAAGTCTTCATGGTCAACCTCCCCGGGGAATTTCAAAACAGCCTAGGGCAATAACGAAATCACGGCAAGATCACTGGCTCAGCGCGGAGGGTTCCTGTCGCGCAAGAGGCAGAGCACAAGCCACAGGCCGCCGCCAATAGCCACGATCCATCCCAACGCTGACGGTACGCGCGGTGCCGACAGAGCCACCATGCCCGCAAGTAGCACCAGCGAGGGCGCCAACAGCCGGTCGTTCCGGCCTGCGCGCAGACCGCGCAGCCGATGCGCATCGCTGGCGAATGCCACCTGCGACGGCTTCGGCTCCGCGGCCGCCACCATCTGCTGCCGCAGCGCGACAGGCGCCGCTTCCATCGCGCGCAGCAACTCCGGCAATTGGGCCCACAGACGTTTGGCAACATTCACGGGGTGCCGCTTCTCGCGCATCCATTCGCGCAGGATCGGGTTCGCCGTCTTCCAGATGTCCAGGTCGGGATAAAGCTGCCTGCCCAATCCCTCGATATTGAACAGCGTCTTCTGCAACAGGATCAGCTGTGGCTGGATGCGCGCATCGAAGCGCCGCAGCGCCTCGAACAGCCGCAGCAGCACTACGCCAAAGGAAATATCCTTCAGCGGCCGATCGAAGATGGGTTCGCAGATGGTGCGGATCGCCGCTTCCATGTCTTCCACACGCACATCATGCGGCACCCAGCCGGAGTCCACATGCAGCGTGGCGACCTTGCGATAGTCGCGGTCGAACACCGCCAGGAAGTTCTGAGCGAGATAGTCCTGGTCGCGGGGATCCAGCGTGCCCATGATGCCGAAGTCCACGGCCGCATAGCGTGGCTCGGCGGGATTGTCGGCCAGCACGAAGATATTGCCGGGATGCATGTCGGCGTGAAAGAAATTGTGGCGAAACACCTGCGTGAAGAAAATCGCAACGCCGTTCTCGGCCAGGCATTTGAAGTCGACGCCCAGCTCACGCAGTCGCGCGATGTCGCCGATGGGAATGCCGTGTACGCGTTCCATCACCATGACATCGGCGCGGCACAGATCCCAGAACACCTCGGGAACATGCAGCTTCGGATCACCCGCAAAGTTGCGCTTCAGGTGCGCGGCATTGGCTGCTTCGCGCATCAGGTCCAGTTCGTCGAGAATTGTCTTCTCGTATTCCTGCACGATATCCAGCGGCCGCAGGCGCCGGCCTTCGTGTGAATAGCGATCGGCGAGATCCGCGAGCGCATACAGCACTTCCAGATCGCGCTCGATCACCGCGCGCATGTTCGGGCGCAGGATCTTCACGATCACGTCGCGGCCGTCTGTGAGAGTCGCTGCATGTACCTGCGCGATCGATGCTGCTGCCAGCGGCTCGGTTTCGAAGTGGCGGAACAGTGCAGCCAGCGGCTGGCCCAGCGATTCGGCTGCAATCTCGCGCGCGATCTCGCCCGCAAAGGGCGGCACCTGGTCCTGCAGTTTCACCAGTTCGTCGGCAATGTCGGGCGGCAGCAGGTCGCGGCGCGTGGAGATCGCCTGGCCGAATTTCACGAATACCGGTCCGAGTTCCTGCAGCGCCAGCCGCAGGCGCTGGCCGCGTCCGCCGGATGATCGTCCCTGCAGCCACAACCACGGCGACACCCAGCCGATCAGCCGCAACTTGCCATGCAGCGAGGTGCCGCGCGTGAAGTCGATGAGGCCATGGCGTGTCAACACGCGATGGATGTGGATGAGTCGCCCGAGCACCCGCAACTTCACGCTTTGCTCTGCCTTGATTCGAGCAGCGCGACGCGCGCGGCGAGCCGATCGGCCTGCTCGCGCAGGGCGTCTACATCATGCAGGTACTGTTCGGCTTCGGCGCGCGGCACGAGCACGCGCTTTTCATGCGCCAGATATTCCCCCACGTTGGTGGCCTGCGTGCGCAGGCTGGCGCGGCCATACTCCAGCGCCTTGCGCAGCAGCAGGCCGGCGCCATGCGCAGGGATGTCGCCAGTCACTCGCGCGATGCCTGCTTCCAGATCCGGCCGCAGCAGTTGCAGCAGTTCCTGGAATCGCGCGGCAAGTTCCGCATCGCCGCTGAGGGATACATCGCCGCGGCGAATCACATCGGCGGGGTCTTCCCGAAGCAGCGCGAGCAGCCCGAGCGGGGAGCCAGCAATGACAGCGTCCGGTTCCACCGGATCCTGGCGCGACAGCAGCAGCTGTCCATCAAGCGACCGCAGCGAGATGCGCCACGGTGTGTAGCGCCCGACGATCTGCAGGCGCCGGCCGGCGAGTTCGGTCAGCAGCTGTCGCGCCCGTGGTGAACCTGCAACATGCCGGTCGATCATGGCCTGTATCTGTTCAGTCAGCATCAGTACACGTAGCCCCGGTGCACGGCGACAACACCGCCCGCAAGGTTCTGGTAGCTGCAGTTCTCGAGCCCCGCCTCGCGCAGCATCGCCAGCAGGGTTTCCTGGCCAGGATGTTTGCGGATCGACTCGGCGAGATAGCGGTAGCTGTCAGCATCGCCAGCCACGAGTTCACCCAGCTTCGGCAGGATGCGGAACGAGTACGCGTCATAGAGCGGCTGCAAAGCTGGCACGGCAAGCGTGGAGAACTCCAGCACGATGAGCTGCCCACCGGGTTTCAGCATGCGGCGCATCGAACCCAGTGCCGCCGGTTTGTCAGTGACATTGCGCAGCCCGAAGCCGATGGTCACGCAGTCGAACTGGCCGCCCCTGAAGGGCAGGCATTCGGCGTTGGCCTGCACCACACTGCAATTCCCGGCAAATCCTGCATCGATCAGCCGGTCGCGGCCGCGCGCCAGCATCTGCGCATTGATGTCGGTGAGCACCACATGGCCCGAGGGACCAACCTGGCGCAGCATGCCGATGGAAAGATCGCCGGTGCCGCCAGCCACATCCAGTGCGCGCTGCCCGGCGCGCAGATTCGTGCAGGAAAGGACAAAGCGTTTCCATAGACGATGCGTGCCCGCCGACATCAGGTCGTTCATCACGTCGTAGCGCTGGGCTACTGAATCGAATACACCGCGGACGCGTTTTACCTTGTCGTTCCACGCGACTTGTTCGAATCCGAAGTCCGTTTCCTGCGATTTGTTCTGCTCACTCACGATGCAAGAATTCCTGGTCAAACAGCATGAAAGCCTGCCGCGGCAACTGAAATCTAAACGATACGCAGCGTTCCGGCATGATCGTTGCTAAACCACCAAAACTGTTGGTGAAAACGCTGGCATTCCCCGGGTGGCTGGCGCATGATCGCTGCGGGTTCGGCGCTTGAGAAAGCACGTACCAATTGGGGGTCTTGTCAAAGTTCGGCCGGACAAATTGTCCGGCCTTTCTTTTTTCCGGCACCAGAAAACCCAAGCCTGCGGGCAGTTTCATCATTCGCATTGTGGACAGTCTGGCGGAGGTTTCCTAGACTGCGCCGCCCTCAAACAGTTGGAGATTCTCGTGGGAAAAGGTGATCGCAGAACCCGTCGCGGCAAGATCTACGCCGGCTCATTCGGCAAGCTGCGTCCGAAGGATCCGAACAAGGCCGAGAAAAAGCCCGTTGCCCGCGCCCCGACCCGGCCAGCAGCTGCAAGGCCAGCCGCCAAGACTCCCGCGAAGCGCGCCAAGTCTTCCTGAAGCCTCGCCGGGCTGTTGCCCGGCCCGGCGTCCAGCCGCCGCGCTGGTTAAAGGATATAGCGGCTCAAATCCTCGTCCTTGGCGAGCGCCGACAGGTGCTGGTCTACATAGGCTGAATCGACGGTAACCGTCGTTCCAGCGCGGTCGGCGGCCTCGTAAGAGGCGCTGTCCAGCAACCGCTCCATCACCGTGTGCAGCCGTCGTGCCCCGATGTTCTCGGTGCGCTCGTTCACCTGCCAGGCCACCTCCGCCAGCCGACGCACGCCATCTGGCGTGAATTCCAGCTGCACGGATTCCGTCCCGAGCAGTGCGCGATATTGCGCCGTGAGTGAGGCATCCGGTTCGGTCAGGATGCGCACGAAGTCGTCGGCGGTCAGCGGTTCGAGTTCAACCCGGATCGGCAGACGCCCCTGCAGCTCGGGAATCAAGTCCGACGGCTTCGACATATGAAATGCGCCGGAGGCAATGAACAGGATGTGGTCGGTCTTCAACGTCCCGTACTTGGTTGAGACCGTGCAGCCCTCGACCAGCGGCAGCAGGTCGCGCTGCACGCCTTCGCGCGATACATCCGCGCCGATGGTGTCCTGCCGGCGGGCAATCTTGTCGATCTCGTCGATGAACACGATGCCGTTCTGCTCGGCGTTGTGCACGGCCGCAGCGCGGATCTCGTCTTCGTTCACCAGCTTGCCGGCTTCTTCGTCCAGCAGCAGCTTGCGTGCGTCCCGCACTTTCACGCGTCGCGACTTGCTGCGACCCTGGCCCAGGTTGCTGAACATCTGCGACAGCTGCTGCTGCATTTCTTCCATGCCGGGCGGGGCCATGATCTCGACACCCGGAGTTACCACGGAGAGGTCAATCTCTATTTCGCGGTCATCTAACACACCTTCGCGCAGCATCTTGCGGAATCGCTGGCGCGTCTCGGCGTCGCGCGGCTGCGCGGGTTCATCGGTGGAAAAGCCCATGGGCGCGCGGGGCCGCGGCAGCAATGCGTCGAGCAGGCGTTCTTCTGCTGCGTCTGCGGCGCGTTCGCCCACGCGTGTCTTGGCCTCTTCGCGCGTCATCTTCACGGCCACTTCCACCAGGTCCTTGATGATGGAATCGACTTCGCGGCCGACATAGCCCACCTCGGTGAACTTGGTGGCCTCCACTTTCACGAACGGCGCTTTCGCCAGGCGCGCCAGGCGGCGCGCGATCTCGGTCTTGCCGCAGCCGGTGGGGCCGATCATCAGGATGTTCTTGGGCGTGATCTCGTGCCGCATCGGCTCATCGATCTGCATGCGGCGCCAGCGGTTGCGCAGCGCGATGGCAACTGCGCGCTTGGCCGCCTGCTGGCCGACAATGTGCTTGTCGAGTTCCAGCACGATGTCGCGCGGCGTCATGACAGTTCCTCGATGGTGAGGTTGCGATTGGTGTAGATGCAGGTGTCGGCGGCGATGTTGAGGGATTTCTCCACCACCTCGCGCGCAGACAACGGGGTGTTCTCGAACAGCGCCCGCGCCGCAGACTGCGCGAAAGGACCACCGGAGCCGATGGCGGCGAGCGGCAGCTCAGGCTCGATGACATCGCCGTTGCCCGAAATTACATAGAGGCTGCCGGGGTCACCCACCAGCAGCAGCGCCTCGAGGCGTCGCAGATAGCGGTCCTGCCGCCAGTCCTTGGCAAGCTCGATGGCGGCACGGGTGAGGTTGCCGAATTTCTGCAGCTTGCCTTCAAAGCGTTCGAACAGGGTGAAGGCATCGGCCGTGCCGCCCGCGAAACCGGCCAACACCTTGCCTTCATACAGCCGTCGCACCTTGCGGGCATTGCCCTTCATGACGGTGTTGCCCAGTGTGACCTGGCCATCCCCACCCAGGGCCAGCACGCCATCGCGACGCACCGCGAGAATCGTGGTGCTGTGTGGATCGAATTGCTGACTCATGGGGTTCCTTACGCAAAATGCCCTATCGGCTCTTGCGACGGGCGCGCGGATGCGCCTGATCGTAGATATGGGCCAGGTGCTGGAAATCAAGGTGGGTGTAGACCTGCGTGGTGCTGATGTCGGCGTGGCCCAGCAGCTCCTGCACGCCGCGCAGGTCGTGGCTGGATTCCAGCAGATGGGTGGCAAAGGAATGCCGGAACAGATGTGGATGCAGCCGCACCGGTAGCCCCTGCTGGCGGGCGATCTGCGCCAGCCGCAGCTGGATGGCGCGCGGCCCCAGGCGGCGACCGTTCCGGCCCAGGAATACGGCCTTCTCGTCGGGCTTGGCGAGATCGGTCCGCACCTTGAGCCAGGATCGGAGGGCTGCCACGGCTTGCTTGCCTACGGGGATTATCCTCACCTTGGCACCTTTGCCGGTGACGCGCACCGTGCGGTCGGCCAGATCAAGCGATGCAAGGTCGAGGCCGACAAGTTCCGCGAGCCGCAGCCCGGAGGAGTAAAGCAGCTCCATGATGGCGAGGTCGCGAGTGGCCAGGCTCGGATCCCCAACCACCTGCGCCGGTGCCGCAGGCTTGAGCACGCGTGCCATCTGGTCGGCGTCGAGCGTGTGCGGCAGGCGCTTGCCCCCCTTGGGCGCCTGCACATCCACGGCCGGGTTGTGGGCGCACAGTCCTTCGCGTTGCAGGAAGTTGAAGAATGAGCGGATGGCCGAGAGGCGGCGCTGGATGCTGCGCGGTCCGAGGCCCCCGGCGTGGCTGCGGGCGGCAAAGCTGCGCACATGGCCGTGATCGAGTTCGGGCCAATCTTCGAGTCCCTGTTTTTCGCACCACGCGGCTAATGCCGCAAGGTCGCGTTGATAGGCGGCGCCGGTGTGGGTGGAGAGGCGCCGTTCCTGCGCCAGATGGCGCAGGAACTGTCCGCGCGCTTCAGTCGCGCGCGAGTGCATCGCTGATCAGTTCACTCAGTCGCGCCAGGAAGTCGGTGCTCATGCCGGGATGAAAGCGCTCGCGGTTCAGGCTGCCGAGCACCAGGAGGCCCAGCGGTGCTGCCTCGCCGGCAAGCGGCACCAATGCCACCGAGCCGACGCTGCTGCTGTCGGGTCCGAAGATGAAGTCGCGCTGCGAATCGCGGATTTGCCCGCAACGCGGCCGGCCGGTGGCCAGCAGATTCTCGAAGCCCGCGAGGTTCGGATCCGCCGCGGCCACCCGCCGCACGAACCGCAGGTCGCCCAAATTATCGCCGGCGTTGAACAGCAGCAGCACGGTCTGGGTGGTATCGAAGTCCTCGCGAAAGCCGCGCTCGATCTGCATCAGGATCTCGCGCCGCGTGGGCGCGCGCATCAGCCGGCGCGTGAACCCATGGATCTTGGCGGCGAGCTGCTCGTTGGCGCGGGCGATGCCCACGAGCTCGGCCAGGCGTGCATCCGCCGTATGGGTTTTATCGCGCAAAACCTCGATCTGCCGCTCGACCAGCGACACGGCGCCACCACTTGCATGCGGCAGGCGCAGGCCGGCCATCAGTCCGGGGTTGCGTTCGAAGAAATCCGGATTGGCATGCAGCCAGCTGGTGATGTCGTCGTCGGCCAGAACAGGCTCCTGGCGCGCAGTGGAAGTGGTCATGGAATACGGTGCTCCGCGGGAACGATTGAAGGGCAGGTCTAGAGATCAAAACGCCCACTGAAAGATACTTCAGCGGGACCTTCGAGCCAAAAGTGCGTGCCCGGGCCATCCCAGCGCGCCAGCAGCTTGCCGCCGGGCAACTCGACGGTCACTTCACGATCGAGCAACCCGGCACGGATGCCTGTGGCCGCCGCTGCACATGCGCCGGTGCCGCAGGCCAGTGTTTCGCCCACGCCGCGTTCGAACACACGCAGGCGGATGCGATCACGCGCCAGGATCTGCCGGAAGCCCACATTTACACGGCGTGTGAAACGCGGATGCGACTCGAGCGCGGCGCCGAGCCTCGGCACCGGCGCGGTCAAGACATCTGACACCTCGAGCACCGCGTGCGGATTGCCCATCGAGGCGATTTCGAACTCCACGCGCTGGTCGGGCAGGTCGATGGAATATTTTGGTCCGGGCTGGCCGGCGGCGTCGAAGCGCACAGCTTCCGGCGCGAATTGCGGCTCGCCCATATCGACAGCGGCAGTGCCCATCGTGCCTAGCCGGGCCTCCATCAGCCCCGCCAGGCTCTCAAGGCGAATGACGCCATCCTTTGCCACGCCGCGACGTCGCAGCAGCTCGGCCAAACAGCGCACGCCGTTGCCGCATTGCTCCACCTCACTGCCATCGGCATTGAAGACGCGGTAGTAGCAATCTGCGCCGGGACTGCGTGGTGGTTCCAGCACCATTGCCTGGTCGAAACCGATGCCCAAGCGACGGTCGCCGAGCTGCCGCCACTGCCGCGCTGTGATCGGCAGACCGTCACGATTGGGCGCGTCGAGCACGATGACGTCGTTGCCCAGACCGTGCATCTTGGTGAACTCGAACTGCATCCTGCAAGGATACACCCGCGGCGCAATCATCATGCACGCGACTTGCTACAAGCACGAGTCGCCACAAGCGCCTCTTGCTACAAGCGCCGCTCGCTACAAGCGCGTCTTGAGCTCGGCGACCAGGCGACGGCTGACCTGCATGGGTTCACTGACGCCGCGCAGCCGGATCAGGTGATGGCCCTCGGCATTGCGTTCCACCGCTTCGATGAAGTTGCGATTCACCAATGCGCTGCGGTGAATGCGCACGAAGCGGTCACCGAGTTCAGCCGCAAGCGTGCGCAGCGAATCGTCGATGAGATCTTCGCCACCGGTGTGATGCACGGTGGTGTATTTCTGTTCGGCCACCAGGCGGATCACATCATCGAGTCGCAGCAGCCTGATGCCGTCGCGCTGGCGCACCGCCAGGTGCGTGCGCGGCGCCACACTGGCCACGCTGCCCAGCTGCCGCTGCGTCAGCTGCTGCGCACGCTGCGTGGCCGCAGCGAGTTTCTCCTTGCGCACGGGCTTCAGCAGATAACCCACGGCCTCGGCTTCGAATGCTTCCATCGCGTGTTCGTCATGCGCCGTCGTGAAGATGATGGCAGGTGGGTCATCGAGGCTGCCCAGATGGCGCGCCAGCTCAAGACCGGACATTCCTGGCATCCGCACGTCGAGGTACAACAGATCGGGCGCAAGCTCTTCGATGCGCTGCAACGCCTCCGTGGCGTTGCGGGCCTCACCGACTACTTCCACCTGGCCCAGTTCGAGCAGCAACGCGGCCAGGCGCGCGCGCGCCGGCTGTTCGTCGTCGACGACCAGCGCCCGCAGGCTCATTGCATCAGCTCCGGTGAAACAAGTGTTTCGGGGAAGCGCAGTTGCACCACATACTCGCTTCCTTCGCGGCCGGAGGTCACTTCGGCGCGCGCGCCAAACAGCAGATCGAGTCGTTCACGAATGTTGTCGAGCGCAATGCCGTGCCCTGATCGCGCCGTGCCACTGTCCAGGGGCATGGGATTGCGCACGCGCAGCAGCACGACGCCGTCGGTGCTGCTGCCCTCGACGATGACTTCACCGCCGCCATCCAGATGCTCCACCCCGTGCCCGATGGCGTTTTCCAGCAGCGGCTGCACGGTGAGCGCCGGAATCAGCGCGCGCATGGGCAGATCCTGCACATTCCAGCGTACGCGCAGCCGGTCGCCCATGCGCAGCTGTTCGATCCGCTGGTAGATGCGGGCGGACTCCAGCTCTTCCTTCAGGCTGATCAGGCTGCGCTTCTCACTCAGGTTGGCTCGGAACAGGTCGGCCAGATCCTGCACCGCCTCTTCGGCACGGGCCGGATCACTGCGCGTCAGCGCCGCGATGGTGTTCATGCTGTTGTAGAGAAAGTGTGGGCGGATGCGGGCCTGCAGCGCGTTGACGCGTGAACGTGCCTGGCTTTCCACGTTCAGGCGCCACTGCTGCGTAACATAGAAATAGCGCAGTGCGAGGCCGCTGACGATGAGCCCAATGAGCGCATTGCGCGCCAGGAACAGCCAGAAATCCGCAGGCGCCACACCCATGATGTCATCGGGATTCAGCCAGGTGCTGGACAAGATCAGGAATGCGATCAGCGACAGCGCTGCCACCAGCGCCAGGATGATTCCCATCACCATCAGCGAGCCCATGGCAGCGCTGCGGGCGGCGATGGGCTGTCGCGCGGCACAGAGCAGCCCGGCGCCGGCAAGCCCGGCCCACACCAGGAAAAGCACGTTGCTCGCGAGGTCAGTCCAGAAGGTTGCGCCGAATCCGGCGCTGGACAGTGCCAGCATCAGGGCGGTAAGCGAGACGATCAGCAGCACCACCAGCAACACGCGTTGTGCGCAGAAATCCGGTAGCAGCAGGCGACGCGCTGTGGATGCGGGCATGGAAGTCATTCGCCGTCCGTCCCGGCGAAGCAGTGGTGAACGTCAGGGCCCGCAGGCCAAGTCGCGGGCGGCGCGCGCCTGCAGGCGCGCGGCGTCGATCTCGGCGCTCGTCATGACGACCGGGTTGCCCTTGGCGTCGGTCCTGCGCATGGCCTGGGCCCGCACATAAGTATCGTAGGTCGCTTTGGCCTTTGCGCACTCCTCGACTTTTGCAGTGGCTGCTTCCTGACGCACCTGCTCCGCCACTTCCTTGCTGACAGGTAGCGGTTCGTTTGCGGTGGCCGGTGCGGCTGGGACCGCAGCTGCAGGCCGAGGTATCGCAGGTGTGGCGGGTGACGCAGTCGGCGCGCGGCTGTTGTTATGTACCACCTCGGCGCCTGGCCGCGGTTGGTCGGAGTAGTGCCAGATGCCGGTGGCATCCTTCCAGCGATAGATCTCGTCGGCCGCGAAGGCGGTGGACCCCAGCAGTGCGACGACGGCGATGACGAATATCTTGCGCATGGTTTTCTCCGCTCAAAGTATCACTGCCGCGGGCCATCTGCCCCGTGATGTTCATCACAGTCACGTGAGCAGGGCCCCAAAGCCCACGATTGCCTGGACAGTGTCCACAAAAGAAAAAGCCCCGGCAACTATGGCTGCCGGGGCTTCGGTCAGGCAGTCAGGTCACTTTACATGTCGTAAGCGCGCTCGCCGTGACTCACGAGGTCCAGGCCCTCGCGCTCTTCGTCTTCCGTCACGCGCAGGCCGATCAGGAGCTTGACGAGGTAGAAGGCGACAGCGGCCACGACCGCGGTCCAGACTACTACGATGCCTACGGCCTTGGCCTGGATCAGCAGCTGGGCGCCGATGCCCGGATAGCCCGTCTTGCCGGTGACCCAGTCGACCACGAGGCCAGGGCCGCCCAGGTCGGGCGAGTTGAACACGCCGGTAGCCAGGGCGCCGAAGATGCCGCCCAGGGCGTGTACGCCGAAAACATCCAGCGAGTCATCGGCCTTGATCAGCTTCTTGAGGCCTGTGACGCCCCAGAAGCAGATGATGCCGGCGCCCAGGCCGATGGCGAACGCACCGGGTATGCCGACGTTGCCTGCGGCGGGGGTGATCGCCACGAGGCCCGCCACTGCGCCAGAAGCCGCTCCGACCATCGAAGGCTTACCCTTGATGAGCCACTCAATGAGCATCCACGACAGCACGGCGCAGGCCGTGGCGAGGTAGGTGTTGATGAATGCCAGGGCGGCGAAACCGTTGGCTTCCAGCGCCGAGCCGGCATTGAAGCCGAACCAGCCGAACCACAGCAGTGCGGCGCCGATCATCGTCATCGTGACGCTATGGGGAGGCATGGCCACCTTGCCGTAGCCCAGGCGCTTGCCGAGGACAATGGCGCCGACCAGGCCGGCGACACCGGCGTTGATATGCACCACGGTGCCGCCCGCGAAGTCCAGCGCGCCCATCTGCCAGATGTAGCCGGCAGTCGCATTCTGTGCATCCACCACATCCGCAGCCGTATAGGCATCCGGCCCTGCCCAGAACCAGACCATGTGGGCTACGGGGATGTAGCTGAAAGTGAACCAGATGACGAGGAACAAGAGCACGGCCGAGAACTTGATGCGCTCGACCAGCGAACCCAGGATCAGGCAGCAGGTGATGGCGGCGA
The DNA here is from genome assembly GCA_039917615.1 of Steroidobacteraceae bacterium. Classification (GTDB taxonomy): domain Bacteria; phylum Pseudomonadota; class Gammaproteobacteria; order Steroidobacterales; family Steroidobacteraceae; genus ZC4RG30. Next base: position 191,927 of record JBDSJD010000029.1, on the reverse strand, counting down.
AGGTTGCCTGGAAGGCAACGAACACCAGCTCATACATCGGCGTGCCCTTGCTGAAGGTGGCGCCCAGTGAAAAGGCGCCCGTTGCCGGATCAAACGTGCCATCCAGGAACAGCCGGCTGAAACCGCCGAAGAACGGGTTGCCCGCCGTGAAGGCCAGTGAGTAGCCGTATACGCACCACAACACGGTGATCAGCGAGAAACCCACGAATACCTGCATCAGCACCGACAGCATGTTCTTGGTGCGCACCAGGCCACCGTAGAACAGACCCAGGGCAGGCACTGACATGAGCAGTACGAGCGCTGTGGACGTCAACATCCATGAGGTGTCGCCCTTGTTGGGCACGGGCGGTGCGTCTGCTGCCATGGCGACAATTGGCACGAGCGCCGCCAGCGTCATGGCCAGTATTGCAGTGGCTCCACGTGAACACCACGTGGAGGTCCTTGGGGCGAGATCAATGCGCATGTGCGACTCCCAGCTGTTTTTAAGTTGCCGCTGTTCCGGTCTCGCCGGTGCGGATCCGAATGGCCTGTTCCAAAGTTCCTACGAGTATCTTCCCGTCGCCAGTCCGCCCTGTCCGCGAGATGTTGGCAATGGCTTCGAGCACCGGCTCGACGATGGAATCGTCTACTGCGATCTCGAGTTTTGCACGCGGCCCGTAGTGTGCTTCATACACCTCTGTCACCGTCACGCCCTGTACCCCCAGTTGGGCTATGGCATGCCGCAATTCGTCCAGCTTGAACGGCCGGACGATCGCAGTGATGATCTTCATGATGTGCATGTCGCTAGTAGCGAGCCTTGTTGGTTTCCATTGCCTTCATGTCTAGCGAACGCGTGAACCAACCGGTCCGGCGCCCAGTGGGTTAGTGCAGAATCCGTGCCACAGGTCAGTGCGTGCCTTCGCGCCCTCAATGGCGCAGCAGGTCACGGCGGCGCACAGTTGTGGACGCATGCACGAATTTGATGCACCACATTGGTGCGGAGGATAAGGCTCATGCAGGAAAAATTTGATGTGGAAACCCTGATCAGACGGTTGACCGAGAACCTGCCTGCCTCCGTGCAGGCCTTTCGCAGTGATATCGAGGCCCACGCCGGTCGCGTGTTGCGCGATGCCACCCGGCGGCTCGACCTGGTTTCGCGCGAGGAATTTGATGCGCAGTCGCGGGTGCTGGCGCGCAGCCGAGAGCTGATCGGCGAGCTCGAGACGCGGTTGGCCGCACTAGAAGAGAAACAGGCCAAAGCAGACAATTAGCCGGCTGGTCGGCTTGAGCCCCAGCGCCGAAGCTGCGGCATGGGATTCGCGCAGGTTCTGACTCGGGCACATGGGGGTCTTGCCGCGCCGCTGGTTCGGGTGGAAGTTCATCTCGGCAGTGGTCTGCCCTCATTCACCATCGTCGGATTGCCTGCGCCCGTGGTGCGCGAAAGCCGTGAGCGGGTGCGTGCTGCATTGGCCCATTGCGGCTTCGAACTTCCCGCTGGCCGCATCACAGTCAACCTTGCCCCGGCGGAGATTCCCAAGCAGGGATGCCGGTTCGACCTGCCCATTGCGCTCGGCATCCTGTTGGCATCCGGCCAGGCGCAGCCGACCTGCGACCTTGCGACGACTGAGTTCTACGGCGAACTCGGACTCACTGGCGATCTCAGGCCCGTGCCGGGACTACTGCTGGCGGCGCTGGAGGCCGCGGCTGTTGGCCACACGTTGTTCGTGCCCGTGGCGAATGCATCGGCGGTGGCGGCCATGGCGGTGGCGCGCGTGCATGCCATCGCGCATCTGCGGGAGCTTGCCTCGGGAGCGGCGGTTGCCGCGTTGGTTCCGGATGCGATGGCGGGGGAATCCGCGGTCGCTCCGCCCTTGCCCGAGCTCGCCGATGTGCGGGGTCAGTGGCAGGCCAAACGGGCGCTGGTCATTGCCGCCGCCGGTGGCCATAGCCTGCTGATGCGTGGTCCGCCGGGTTCGGGCAAAAGCATGCTGGCGCAGCGGTTGCCTGCATTGCTGCCGCCACTGTCGCGTGCCGAGGCTCTGGAAGTCGCGGCCATTGCGGCGGCGGCGCAGGATGACGCGGGAGTCGGGGCGGGAGCTAGCGTGGACGCATCGGGAGCCTGTGGTTCTCGCCGGCCGTTCCGCGCACCGCATCACACAGCTTCCGCACATGCCATCGTCGGCGGTGGTGCCGCGATCCGTCCGGGTGAAATCAGCCTTGCGCACCACGGCGTGCTGTTCCTTGATGAATTGCCCGAGTTCGACCGGCGCGTGCTGGAAGCCCTGCGCGAGCCGCTGGAATCAGGCCGGGTCAGCGTGGTGCGCGCCAATCAGCGTGCCGATTTTCCCGCGCAATTCCAGCTGGTCGCTGCGATGAATCCCTGCCCCTGCGGCAACGCGGGGCTTGCCACACCACGCTGCCGCTGCAAGCCGCGCCAGATCCAGGGTTACCGCAGCCGCATCTCCGGTCCTTTGCTGGATCGCATTGATCTGCAGGTGGAGTTGCCGCCGGTCGATGCCGCCGAGTTGCTGTGCGCGGGCACGGCTGCCGCTCACTCGCTTACATCTGCCGATGCCCGGCGGCAGGTCTGCGCTGCGCGGCAACGTCAGCTGCGGCGCCAGGGCAAGGTCAACGCGAGGCTCGAGCCGGCGCAAACATTGGAGCATTGCGGCCTGGCCGCGGCGCCGCGCGCGCTGCTGCAGCGTGCGACATCACAGCGCGGGCATTCCGCGCGCAGCCAGCATCGCATCCTGCGGGTGGCGCGCAGCATCGCGGATCTTGCCGACCGCGATGTGGTGACTGCGGAAGATTTGGCCGAGGCATTGGCGATGCGGTGGGAGGACACCTGATTTTGCCATGACTTATGGTATAAAAAATGGCAATATATCAGCCATGAAAGACACCATCCGAATGGATGCCAGCGGGCGCATCGTCCTGCCGAGAATCCTCCGTGAACGCCTGAATCTGCGCGGCGGTGCACGGCTGCGCGCAGATGTCGTGGCCGGCCACATCGAGCTTGTGCCGGTGGCTGCGGTTGAGAATGGGGTTGTATTGAGAAAGGGTGGAATTGCCGTGCTGAAGCGCACGGGCCTCGCTGCAGATGCGGCGGCGGCAGTGGCGGCCGAGCGCGCCACCCAGGAGGGGCGTGGAATGCGCCGATGATCATCTACCTGGACTCCACAGTGCTGGTGGCAGCAGTGGTCGAGGACGAGCCTTGCCATGACGCCTGCCTGCTCCTGCTGCGCAGGAAGAACATCGCCACCTGGACTCATACGCTGGCGGAAGTGTTTTCAACCCTCACGGGGGGACGCCTTGGCACCCGGGTATCACCAACGGTTGCCAACCAGCTCATCAGTGCGATGGTGCGGCGACTGCGTTTGATCGAGCTGTCGGCGAGCGACGTGATGCTGGCGATTCACCAGGCTGATGCCGCGGGAGTGCAGGGTGGCGCGCTGTATGACTACCTGCACGTCATTGCAGCACGCAAGGTAGATGCCACCGAGCTGCACTCCATCAACGCCCGTCACTTCGAAGCCGTAACGCGCAGTGGCGGACCGAAAATTGTCACTCCAGAGTAACGGCGGCGTTACGACACGGCTCACCTGGAAGGATCGGGGGCGATTGCGGACTGCCATCTCAAACAGGAGATGAGCCGTGACCACCAAACCGGTTGTGGCCTAACTTTATAGAGAGGTCATGTGGTCAACAGCGGCCTTGATGAGATCGTCGCTGACGGCGGGGAAGCCACCTTTCGCCGGCATCATGCTGCCGGGCTTGCTGCTGAAGCCCTTGAGTGCATGTTCGTATAGCGTAGGTTTTCCCTTGGCAATGCGCGGTCCCCAGGCTGCGTGATCGCCAGCCTTCGGTGCACCGGCGAGTCCGGTGCCATGGCAGGTCTTGCAGGCCACCTCGAACACTTCCGAACCAGTCTTGAAAACCACCGCCACCGGCGCAGCAGCAGTCGCGGAAACCGGCGCAATTTTCAGGGCACTGTTATCCTGCCCTGCTACGGCAATCCGGGCGGGAATGCCGACCCGGCTGTCAACGCTTTGTTGCAACATGGGTTCTTTAAGTACCTGCGCGTTCTGCTCGTGTTTGCCCACGTAGCGGGCCAGCGCAAACATCAGGATGGCGAAGGCCACCAGCAGGCCAAGGACGACGCTGAATACGTTGAAAAAGTGGGTGTCTTGCTTGCTCACGTTGGGGGGTCTCGATCGGATGGCTTGGAAACAGCCCGGAATTATAGCCGGAAGGTATTCCCCAAGTGGCCTGCAGTCGGGAACGCTTCGGCAGTGCCGGGATCAGATGTGTATGCGATACGCCATGAAGCCCTTGTTTTTGATGGTCGCCCTGTTGGTGGCCGCGCCTGTATTTGCGCAGACCAAGGCGGGCGCTGCCGCCGCTGCCGTTGCCAAACGCTGGTCGATGCTCGAAACCTATTGCAACGATTGCCACAACACCACCGATTGGGCGGGCGGACTCTCATTCGACACCCTGACCCCTGCGGATGTGCCGAAAGACATCAAGGTGTGGGAACACACCGTCCGTAAGCTGCGCGGTCACCTGATGCCGCCCCCGGGCTACAAGCAGCCTTCCCAGGCCGAGAAAGACGACCTGGTCGCGTGGCTTGAGACCACCCTTGACGCGCGCAAGGAGACGCCCCGCGCCCAGTACGTCACCGCGCAGCGCCTGAACCGCACCGAGTACGCCAACGCGGTGCGCACGCTGCTGGCGGTCGACATAAAGGTGGAGGACCTGCTGCCGCCCGACGTCGAGCTGGAAGGCTTCGACAACATCGCCGCATCACTGACGGTGTCGCCGGCGTTTCTTGATCAGTACATCTCAGCGGCGCGTTTTATCTCGGCGCGCGCAACGGGCACCGCCGTGCCGAAGCTGGTGAAGGCCACATACGGGCTCGCTCAGAGTGCGGGCACGCTGCCGCCCGGCGCCGGCAACGGGTTGAGGTTCAATCACTACTTCCCCGCGGATGGTGAATATCGCGTCAGCATCCTCACGGACCTCTCCGGCGGGGCGAACACGCACCCCGGCCTGTTCCGATCAACCGTGGTGATGTTTCTCGATGGCAAGGAGTTTTTCCGAGGCGATGTCGGCGGCAAGGAAGATCTCGCCCTCGCGGACCAGGGAGCTTCCGGCAGCGCCAAAGTGATGGCGCGCTTCCAGAACATTCCCGTGAAGGCACCCTTCGGCATGCACGAGATCATCGTCACCACCGTAGAACGCGCGCGGGTGCTGTCGGATGCCAACACCGGTGGCGGTGTGGGCGCGAATGGCGCGAATCCACGCAGCGTGGAGGTGGCTGGTCCGTACGGTCCGACTGCATTCAGCGCCGGCCAGGCCCGTGACCGCATTTTTGTCTGTTACGCAAACGCCCAACCGGAAGAGCAACCCTGCGCGGAAAAGATCGCGCGACATCTGGCAACCCAGGCCTATCGTCGCCCGGTCACAGACGCGGATGTGCAGCGGCTGATGGGTTTCTATGCCACCGGCCGCAAGGAAATCGGTAGTTTCATTGGTGGTGTCCAGGAAGTCGTCATGGCGGTGATTTCCAGTCCCGAGTTTCTCTATCGCACCATCCAGCCGAAGGCTGACGACAAACAGAAGCGTCCGCAATCACTGACTGCTCTGGAACTGGCTTCGCGCCTGAGCTTTTTCCTGTGGAGCGATGTGCCGGATGACGAACTGCGTGCGGCCGCAATCAGCGGCAAGCTCAACGATTCCACCGTGTACGAAAAGCAGATCAGGCGGATGCTGGCGGACAAGCGGGCGTCTGCACTGGTCAACAGCTTCGCGATGCGCTGGCTCAACGTGGACGATCTGGATGCGGTGAAGCCGGATGCGGAGTTGTACAGGGGTTTCGACACAGGATTGAAGGACGCCTTTTCCACCGAGATGAGGCTGTTCCTTTCCGAGGTTCTGCTCGAGAACAAGAGCGTGCTCGAGCTGCTGTCTGCGGACTACACCTACGTCAACGGCAGGCTCGCGACGCACTACGGTATTCGCGGCGTGCAGGGGACGGAATTCGCCCGCGTGCAGTTGACCGATGCCAACCGCTACGGGTTGCTGGGCAAGGGCGCGGTGTTGCTTCGCACTTCCTATCCGGACCGGACTTCACCGGTATTGCGCGGCGCCTGGGTGCTCGAGAAGCTGCTCAATACCATGACCAGTCCGCCTCCGCCAGGCGTCGAGACCAACCTGAATCCGGCGGAGGGCGCCAAGCCCACCACGCTGCGCGGACGTCTCGAAATGCACCGCGCCGCCAAAAGCTGCAACCAGTGTCATGGCGTGATCGATCCCATTGGTCTGGCCATGGAGAACTTCGATGTGATCGGCGCTTATCGCGCGCGTGACAACGGCATCGAGGTGGACGCCAGCACCGTGCTGCCAAATGGCGTGGCAATCAAGGGTGTTTCAGGCCTGCGCGAAGCGCTGCTCACCCGGCCGGAGCAGTTCGTGCAGACCATGGTGCAGAAGCTGCTGATGTACGGCGCCGGCCGCGAGGTTGAACCTGCCGATATGCCGCAGGTGCGCCAGATCGTGCGTGATACAAAAACCGGTGGTTATCATTTCTTCGACCTGGTGATGGGAGTCGCGAAGTCCGACGCGTTCAAACTGCAGGGGCAGCCACATACTGAAGCAAGCAAAGCCGCGCCAGCCGTGGCCGCTGTGCAGAAATAGTCTGGAGAGAGGTAATCCTCATGTTCATTACGAAGAAGCATATTTCCCGACGCGCAACCCTCAAGGGTCTGGGCGTTTCCGTGGGCTTGCCCTTGCTGGATGCCATGATCCCAGCGGGCACCGCCCTGTCTGCCACGGCTGCAGTGCCAAAGCTGCGTGCGGGTTTCTTCTACCTTCCGCACGGCGCGATCATGGACAACACGCCGCTGGGCAAGGAAGTGGATGCCTGGACGCCAAGCGGCGAAGGCGCGGGTTTTACGCTGAACAAGATCATGAAGCCGCTGGACAAGCACAAGCAGCAGCTGCTCTCGTTCGCGAACCTGGAGAACGCCGCGAGCGCAGGCTCGGTGCACACTCTCAACCCAGCTACCTGGCTCTCGGCCGTGCGGCCCGACAGCAGCCAGTCTGGTGCGCACATGTCGCAGACGCTTGACCAGCTGATCGCGGCGAAGATCGGCCAGGACGCCACACTGCCTTCATTGGAGCTGTCATCCGAGATCACCAACCAGCAGGCCTCGGGTGGCGGCTATTACAGCACCACGCTTTCGTTCCGCGATGACCACACGCCGCTACCGATGGAATACAACCCGCGCAAGGTGTTCCTGCAACTGTTCGGCGAGGGCGATACCGATGCCGAGCGCGCGCTGATCTCGCGCCAGACCGGCAGCATTCTCGACCTGATCAGCGATCGCACCAAGGCGCTTCGCAACGAGGTGGGCGCCAGCGATAAAAGGGTGATGGACAACTACCTGGAGACCATCCGCGAGATCGAGCGGCGTCTGGAGAAAGCCAGGGCGCGCGATATCTCATCCATCAAGCTGCCGGATGCGCCGGCGGGCCAGCTGGATGCCTTTGGCGATCAGGTGAACATGATGTTCGATCTGATAGCGCTGTCCTACCAGGCCAATCTCACGCGCGTTGCTTCATACATGATGGTGGCGGAGGGCACTTCCCGCGCATACACCCACCTGGGCGTGAAGGATGCGTTCCATGCCGTTTCGCACCACGCCAACATTCCCGAGCGGCTGCAGCAGCTGACGGGCATCCAGACCTGGCACATGCAGCAGTTCGCGCGATTCGTCGACAGGCTGGCGGCGACGCCGGATGGCGACGGCACGCTGCTGGACCACTCGCTGCTCATGTATGGCTCGAACATGAGCAACAGCGACCGGCACAACAATTATCCGCTGCCCATCATTCTCGTGGGCGGCGCCAACGGCAAGCTCAAGGGCGGCAGGCACATCGTGCCGCCGGAGCACACGCCGGTGGCCAACCTGCATCTCACGGTGCTGAACATGGCGGGTCTCGCGCAGGAAAAATTCAGTAACAGCACCGGTGTGCTTGCGGGAGTTTGAGGTGACCAGCACGTTCAACAGACGTGCCGTATTGGCGGCCGGCGTGGGTGCCGCAGCGGGCCTGAGCGTAATCGGCAGGGCGCTGGCCGATGGCGCGAAGGTATCTGCCAGCAAGCTGAATGACCGGCTGCTGTTCATCGGCGGCCTCGGCGGCAATCTGGTGGCACTGCGTGGTGAAGAGGGGTTGCTGCTGGTGGATTCGGGCGCGCCGGGCACCACTGAACAGTTGCAGGCGGAGCTTTCGAAGTTTGCGCGTGGCGCCAAGGTGCACACCGTCTTCAACACGCACTGGCATGCGCCCCAGACCGGCGGCAATGACGTGTTCGGTGCGGCTGGCGCGAAGATCATCGCGCACGCCAAGACGGCACAGCGCATGGCCGTGGACCAGTATGTGCCCTGGGAAGAACGCTACATCAAGGCGCGCGACAAGGTCGCCGTGCCTGGTCAAGTTTTCTACAACGGCAGCAGGCAGCTGCAGTTCGGCAAGGAACATATCGAATACGGCTATCTGCAGCAGCCGCATACCGATGGCGACATTTATGTCTATCTGCGCGAGTCCAATGTGCTGCTGGTGGGTGATGCCGTGTCTCCGCAGCTCGATCCCGAACTCGCCTGGTTCGAGGGTGGCTGGTTGGGCGGACGCGTGGATTCGCAGACGAAGCTGCTTGGCATCGGCAATGCGCAGACACGCATCATTGCGTCCACCGGCGGGGTGATTTCCCGCACCGAGCTTACAACCGAACAAACTGCCATGGCGTCCGCGTTCGAACGCGTGTCGGATGCCATGCGCAAGGGCATGACCACGGAGGGCATGCAGACGGCAAAGCTGCTCGATGGATTGCCACGCGCGCTGGCCGATCAGAACAAATTCATCTACGCCGCACACAAGGGCATGTGGGCGCACTACAACAAGCTCTCGCATTCGATCGTGTAATCATCATGCGCAATACCAGAATTCTGCTGACTGCGGTCGCCGCATTGTTGCCCATGCTGGCTGTCGCGGCCGACGTTTCCACCTTGGCTCGCGATGGCGAGCGTAAAGAGGCGTTGGCCGCCATCCGCAACGGTGCTGATGTGAACGTCGCCCAGCCTGATGGCACCACGCCATTGATGTGGGCCGTGGTTCGCGCGGACGTTGAAATGGCGAGAGAGCTGCTGAAGCGCGGTGCGAAACCTGGTGGTCGCAACGTGCTGGGCGCCACGGTGCTTGCCGAGGCCATCGGCATCAAAGACAAGGAACTGATCGATCTGCTGCTGCAGGCCGGCGCCGATCCGAACCTTGGCAACGAGGACGACGAGACGCCGTTGATGCTCGCCGCACGACAGGGCTCGCTGCCCATTGTTGAAACGCTGGTGAAGGCTGGCGCCAAGGTGGATACGCGCGAGAAGTTCCGCGGGCAATCGGCGCTGATGTGGGCGGTTGGCAGCAGCACTGTGGGCGCGGCCGCGGTGACGGATTTCCTGATCAAACAGGGCGCCGAGGTGGACTTCCGTTCGGCAGTCAACGACTGGGGCAACCAGATGACCGGCGAGCCGCGTGCGCAATACCGCGCAACCGGCGGCCTGACACCTCTGCTTTACGCCACGCGCTCAGGTTGCCTGGACTGCGTGAAGTCGCTGCTGAAGGCTGGCGCGAAACTGGAGCGACCCACGCCAGACGGGGTTTCGCCGTTGATGAACGCCATCGACAACGGCAACTACGCGATTGCCAACTACCTGCTGGATCAGGGCGCCAATCCACACCTTTCCGATTGGTGGGGCCGTACGGCGCTGTACATCGCAATCGACATGCACAGTCGTGGCGGCACCATTGGAGGTGGTGGCGGCGGTGGTGGTCGCGGAGGAGCACGCGGTGCAGGCGCAGGTGGCAGAGGTGGCGCAGCGCTGCCCGCCGGCGGAGCCGTGGCCACTGCAGGTCCCCAGTCCAGCAGCGCCATCCAGGTTGCACAGCGGCTCCTGGAGATGGGCGTGGATCCCAATACGCAGCTGGAGGCGCACCGTCCGTTTCTCGGCCGTTTCGTGGACGACCTTCTGAATACGGGCTGCACGCCGTTGCTGCGCGCGGCGGTGGGTTTTGATCGCGAGGCAGTGGAGTTGCTGCTGAAGCATGGCGCCTTGGTTGACCTGCCCAATGTGATGGGCGTGACACCACTCATGGCCGTTTCCGGCATTGGTCACGGCGGGGTGGGCGGCTCAGGTCCAGGGCAGAGTCCTACCCTCAAGGCGAGGCCAGGGCTTGAGGATGATGCCATCGCAATACTTCGCATACTGCTGGAGGCCGGCGCGGATATCAACGCGCGCATCACCGACACCAGCAGCCACACCGGTCTTATCGCGCGCCCCAACTCGATGAGCGAGCGGCAGGGGCAAACCGCAATCTTCGGCGCTGTTGGTGCGGGCACTATCATCGAAACCGTTACGGCGCGGAGCTGGCTCAAACTCGCGGAGTTCCTGATCGACAATGGCGCGAAACTTGATATCAAGGATGCGCGCGGTAGGACTCTGCTGGACGCCATGGTGGGCCTCGAGCAGGGGGAGCAGATTTCCCGCGGCGGGGGACGCGATTCGCCCAGTACCCCGGAAATGGTGAAGCTGATCCAAGGGGCCATGGGCGCCCCTTGATCAATCGCCACGCTTATTGCCGCGGGTCGCCGCTCCGGTTGACGTAGATGGTGCGGCCCGGAGGCGCGCTCATCTGCACCCGATGCTCGACGTTGCGGTACTCGTAACGCACATCCCAATAGTCGGGATTGTCATTCACGCTGGTGTCGCAGCGGCGCACGTCGCGACCGTAGTCATCGCCACGTCCTCGGCCCACGTTGGCGCCCACTGCAGCTCCTGCAACAGCGCCGCCTGCCGTGGCGACGCCCTTGCCGTTGCCAATCTGGTGACCGAGGATGCCGCCGATCACTCCACCAATGATGCCGCCCGCGACGTTGGCGTTGCCACGTGTCTCGACCTGCTCGCGTTCCACCCAGCAACGTTCTTCCGGACGACCCATCACGGCCCGTACGGAAGTCACCCTGGCTTCATACACGCGTTCGTTTGGACGGCGTCGAAACTGGTAATCGGCGGCCGGCAGTGGCTCCGGCGAATGGCTATCGTACCGGTCGCGGTCGCGGTTGCTGATCCGTCGCGCCGAAGAGAGCCGGTTATTCAAGCCCATGCGTTGCAGGGAATCGTAATTGCCTTCACGAAGCACGACGCAACGGCCGCGGAAGCCCGGGTCTTCACACACTTCCCAACGACCATTGTCGACGATTACCGATGAGGCGCGATTGTTGAATCCGCTGCGCTTGAAGTCACTTGATTCCCGGTTTGTGGTAAACGCGCGGCCGCGAAAGTCCTCACCTTCATAAAGGGTGATCTCCGCGATGGCTTGCGCGCTTACGAACAGGGCAAAAACGCCCAGAAGGATTTTCGTTCGGCTGCTCATATGCACCTCCATTTATCCGGGACTGTCGCGCCAGTGAGCAGAGGGATATGTAGGAGCGCGCCCCCTCTTTGGGTGCGCTTGCGCTGGCGCGATGCTGATGTATGTTCAGCTACATCAGTGCATGAATAGTGCGATCAGGATGATGATGGGAATCGGCACACCCAGTAGCAGCAGAAGTATGGAGCGCATTGTTGTTTCCTTATTGCTTCAGAAGAGATCGCGACGACGGCCGCCGACAGTCGCCATCAGGCTTGCGAAGAAAGCCCCGAGCAACAGGGAGACGAAGATCCACAGTGAAGCGTATGCCGCGTTTTTGCGGGCCTCGTCCGCTAAGGACCTGGCTTTGGCCTCGGCATCCTGCAGTTTTCGCTGAGCAGCAGCGTATGTGCTGGTGACGCGGGCCTCTGCGTCCTGCTGCGGCAAGCCGGTGTTTTGCGCCACCAGTTGACCTGCATAACGCGTGTCCTCAGCGGCGAGCGGGCCGCTGCCCATGCTGTTATCAAAAATGCGGGCCAATTCAGCACGGATTCCTGGTGAGGCAGCACCGGTACCAGTCGCCGATCCATTCTGAACCGTGCGCCCGGTAACGGGCGCCTCAGGTGGGGGAATGCGGAAAAGCGTATCGACAAAATACATGTCCTGCTGGCTTTCCTTGGAAGAACCTGGTGATGCGAGTGAAGTGCTGGTCCCCTGGCTCATTGCATGCGCACTGCCGGCTGCGGCTGCACCCAGCGTTGCCCCAGCGCTGAGGATGGCGCCGATCGCGGATGTCAGCACCGCCGCGGTGAGCAGCGTGGCTACGGCCCATGCCAGGAAGCCATGCGCCGTATCACGAAAGTAAACTTCATCGCCGTGGACTGTAGGCCACCTCACACGCAGGCGTCCCGCGACGTAACCGCCCAATCCGGACGAGGCCAACGCGGTGAATGCGATCCACGCGATTGTCGACCAGGAAATCGCTCTTGCAGAGACGCCATCTCCTGCCCACGGAGACACAACGGCAAGCCCGAGGCCAGTGCCCAGTACAAGAAGAATAAGGGAGAGCGCTGCCGCGGCTGCGGCACCGGCAAGAATGGCCGCCCACGACACAGCACTCGAACTTCCCGTTGCGCCACCGCTCCGGGGTCCGTCGTCCAATGTTGTAACCGTAACCATGAGCGCCTCCGCTAAATTGTGAGGAGAATAGTGCTTCGGCGAATTGACGGAATTCGTAGGCGACTGCTACGAAGTGACGTAGGCAATTTCCTCAACAAATGCCTCGCCCGACAGCGTCTCAAGCACGTCGCGCCGTCTTGTGGGCCCGGGCTTTTGCAGCAGGCTTTGCGGACTTCGCAGCCGCAGCTGTCTTGCGTTTGAGACTCTGGGCCAGCAGCGCAGTCAGATCCACCACGTTACTGGACGCTGCTCCGGTGTCTTCCATTGCTTCAACCTTCTCGGTCGTGCCGGCCTTTTGCCGCTTCGCCACGAGTGCGTGAATGGCGTCCGTGAACTTGTCCGCATATGCGTCTGGCTGCCACTTTCCGGTCATGTCTGCGATAAGTTGCTTGGCCATCTTGAGGTCGCTGTCCTTGAGGGCCTTCCTGCCTTCAGCCGGCAGCTTCAGGTCAGCGGCGGCCCGCATTTCGCTCGCCCATCTCAGGGTGTTGAGAACAAGCCCGGATCCAGAGGGAATCAGCGCGGCCAGATACTCCCGCGTGTGAAGCACGACGCGGGCAATGCCCACAACATCGGAAGCAAGCATTGCCTCGCGCAGCAATACATAGACTTTCTCGCCCTTGGGCAGGGGTTCCAGGTAGTACGGCTTTTCAAACTGAACGAACGGAATTTCGTTCGCGTGGACGAAGGACTCGATTTCGATCGTCTGGGTGGTCTTTGGATATGCTGCCTTGATTTCTTCTTCACCCAGCAGGACGTACTCTTCGCCGTCCACCTTCACGCCTTTGACGATGTTCTCCTTCGTCACTTCCTTGCCGGTGCGCTTGTTGATGCGCTTGTAACCAACCGGATCCATGGAACGCTTGTCCAGCCAGTCGAAATCGATGCCGGTGTCGGAAGCTGCGGGGTACAGGCCAATGGGTATGTGAACCAGACCGAAGCTGATGGCACCTTTCCAGATTGCGCGGGGCATGGTGTATTACCTGTTGGCTGGGTCGCGTTTCGAATCAGGGAAGCTTTTTTGCCGCAAGCCAATCATTGAGTGCCTTGAGCTGTCCTGCGTTGGGCGGCAGGAAAGAATGAAACGTGACGTACATGAAGGCGTGCTCCACGGCGACAGGTTCAGCGAGCCTGCCTTTCAGCCTGCCGTAGGAACTTGAGGCGTTTGCGGGCAAGGCCTTTGCCGTGCCGACCTGGTAGAGACGGAGCGCATCGCGGGCTTCGTTGAGTTCGCGCTCAGTGGGTGGAGTCTGGACGCCACGCAACCTCAGAACAGTTCGCAAGAACGCGCGTTCATAAACGGCAGGTTCTGCGGGCTGTTCGCGAAGGTTGGATGACATGGTCGCATTGACACTACCTTGCGGCGAGGATGCATGTGTGTCAGCGGCGCCAGATCAAACCTGTAGGAAATGTGCACCGGGATCCCTATTGCACAGGGGCTGAAAACAGCCGTAGGGGCGCGCCTGCACTATCTATGGAAGGGAGACGATGGCTTTCGACACACTAGTAGCAGAACCTTTAGCTCCCGCCATCGGCAGAGGCTTCCCATGCCTATACGAAAGCATAGAAACGACCAGGCAACCGGTCCGGGTACGAGCGATGCCGATTCTTCCGGAGAGAACATTCCAGATGGCCAATCGCTGCCGGAAGATAGCGCCGAAAGTGATCTTGAGAAGCTAGGCAGGGAAACTGAACGCGGCTTGGATAGAGCCCTGAACAGAATACCGCCTGGTTGACTGCATGCCCGGAATCAGGAAGCCGCTAGATGAACTCACCGCGTCGATCACCGAGGAAGATGGGCGAATGGTCCCGCGTCCTCAAGGTCAGGAAGGCGCGCGAGTGACTGGCGGCCCTTCATTGAGTTCATCTGTCAGCCAAGACGGTCTGAAAGGTGACAAGGAAACAGAAGGTGTGAAGCAGGACACCCCCGGTCGGCCCAAGACAGCCAGCAGCCGACAGCAGACCCAGCCGGAGGGGTAGTCCGCTGCCCGGCTCCCCCTGGCCCCGGGCAGCAGATTGCCCGTACACACGCGCTTGTGAGATTCTGGCCCGGGTGCTTCTCGCGCACGGCTGCCCACTCGGCGTCTGTGCTGGGCGCCATGTCCTTGGTGCAGGTGGGCGTGCTCAATGCTCGCATCGGCCTTGGATGCAGCCCCTGGCTCGCCCTCTTATTTTCTTGTGTATTGGTTGATTTTTCCGTATGTTTGGCTGTCGCAAACGTTGGCGATTTTATCCATAAAAAACAAAATGGGGGCGGGCGTCGTGTGCATGGCTCACACGAAGGCTGCGGACAGCTCCCCTTGTGTTGGTCGGCAATGATGAGGGGGAATTCTCTAGATGGACACTCGCAGTTCAAAGTCTGAATCCTGGGCCGTGCGCGGCATTCTTGCAGCCATGCTGAGCTACGCATTCTTGACCCCATCCGTGGCGGCCGCGGCTGCGGCCGAGGAAGAAGTCGATGAACTGGCTGAAGTAAAGGTCACCGGCTCGCGCATTCAGGTGCCCGGCAATACCTCTGCCAACCCCATCAGCAGCGTTTCCGGCGAGCAACTGCGGCAGCAGGGCATCGTCAACGTCGGCGATGCGCTTACGCAGCTGGTGCCGCAGAATATTTCCACCTATATGCCCTCGATGGTCAATGACGACCAATCCGGCTCCGGTGGCGCCGGCATGGAAAAGGTGGACCGCAGCTCGTTCTTCATCGGCAACACCATTGCCAACCTGCGCGGCCTGGATCCCGCCTTCGGGTCGCGCACGCTTACCCTGGTGGACGGCCGCCGCATGGTCTCCACCTCGAACCAGGCCGACGTGGTCGACCTCAACATCATCCCTTCGATCGCACTGCAGCGCATGGACGTGGTCACCGGCGGCGCGTCGGCCACCTATGGTTCGGGCGCCATGGCGGGCGTGGTCAACCTGATCCTGAACAACAGGCAGGAAGGTGTCCGGCTCGAGATGGACTACGGCGTCAATGAAGCCGGCGACGGCGGCACCCAGCATATCGCGGCCTCGGGAGGCACCGCGCTGTTTGGCGGCAGGGCCCACGTCCTGCTCGTCGGGGAGTGGCAGAATTCGGCCGCCATCACCAGTTGCGGCGATGCCCGCGCCTGGTGCGCCGAGTCGCGCACCCTTTTCTCGAATTACCTCCAGGGTGCTACCGGCAGCAACGACCCTTCCAGGATTCTTTTACCACTCGTTGGCTACGAGGGCTATCCGGCCCGCTTCGAGATGTCCAACGTGCGCTATACCCAATGGGGTGGCCCCACCCCCGATCTATACGGCAACGGCACCATCTATAACAACGACGTGACGCGCGCCACGGGTTACCGGTTCACCGCTGATGGCTTGGATATGGTCCCCTATGCCTATGGCTTCCGCGGCGGTACGAGTCGAGCGGCGAACGACAACGCGCCGTCTGCCGTCATCAACGGCGACGGCCCGGTGACTACCAACGGCGTCGGGTTGCGGCCAGGCCAGGACCGTAAAACCCTGTTCGGGAATTTCGAATTCAATCTCACCGAGACCATGACGGCCTACGTGCAGACCAATTACGCCAAGACCGAAGCCGTCAACAACAACCGTTTCACCCATAACAACCAGTGCGCGCGCTTCCACGCTGGCGGCGCGGCGGGCACCAACGTTGCCGTCGGCGAGGTGCGCTACACGGCGGCCACGCCGGGCTTTGGTATCTCCGGAGGGGTGTCCTACCCGACATCCGATCGCACCAGAAGCCCTGGGTTCAGTAATTTGACCGCCGGGTTTGCTACCTTCATCGGCCTGCCTGGCGGCACCGGCCAGGCCTACGCCACCGGCAATGGCCGTAGCGTGAACGGCACCCCTTTCACCGCGACAGCGGGATCCGGCAAGCTCATTAATACGACTGCTGGAAGCCCAAACGACGCCAGGGGCGTGGTGTTCCCTTTCTTTCTCCCGGTCGATCTCCAAGGACCACTTCCGCCGAGCTTCAGCTTTAACAACAAGGGCGTTGGCAAGTGGGTGCGTTTCAGCTTCTGGGAAGACCGGAGTTTAAACGGCTGGGGTGTCGTCGACCCATCTGGCACGCATACTGACGCCGCTGGTCGGCGGCTCTTTCCGGGCACCTTCTACACCCCGTACTACCGCAACGACTTCTGGGTGCTCGACAACCTGACCCTCACCGAAGCCTTCACCGGCGGAAACCTGCCTCTCCTGGCAGCCACCGGCGCCAATTCCTACGCGTTCCTGAACGCGCTGACCCCGACTGCCCTGAATGTGTTGCAGAACAACGTCGCCCTCTCTGGTGCCAATACTGCCGGTACCGGCTCTGGTGTGGATCTGCTGTTCCAGACGCCCTGCAACACCGGCACCGCCATCCGTAAGGTCTGGAATCCTCAGGTCAAGCAGGTGACCACCCAGACCTCCGAGACCATGCGAGTGGTGGCCGGCGTCAAAGGCCAATTCGGCAGGGACTGGAAATGGGACGCCTCTTATAGCTGGGGAAAAACCGATAGTTCCTCCGCGCAGACCGATGTCCCGACCAACCTTCGCATGGCCTTTGCCATGGATGCGGTCATCGACAACCGGGTTGGGAGTGCGACTTTCGGGCAGCCCGTTTGCCGCGTAGTCCGGGATGGCCCGCCGGTGTTGGATAGCACGGGTCGGCCACCTAGCCACGCCGACGAGTTGGCGGCCATGGCGGCGGCGTGCCACCCTATCAACATTTTCGGGCAGAACTACGGCACAACCTCGCCCCTCGACGCGCTCGGCAACCCCGTGTTCGGAGACATATCCAACCCGGTCGCGTACAACCCGGCGGCCGAGCAGCAGAAGGCGCTGGAGTACGCATTCGTCGATAGCAGCCAGTCCGGTGGCACGAACTCGCTGCAGACACTGTCTGCGTCCGTCAACGGGACACTGTGGGAGGGTTGGGGGGCTGGCCCGCTCACCAGCGCTTTCGGCCTTGAGGCGCGCAAGGATGAGACCGGCCAGGACTCCACGGGGGGAGGCTACTGGGAACGTTTCGATCTGTCCCGGGTTTGGGCCGACGCCTTTGGTGGCTCCACCACGGTGACCGAGGGTTTTTCCGAATTCAACATGCCACTGGTCAGTGGCCAGCCCGGGGTCAACCTGTGGTCACTGAATCTGGGGGGGCGCTACTCTTCGTATAAGAACAAGGGTGGCGAGGGAACCAAAGTGATTGATGGCAAGCATCTGGAGAAGACACAGAATGTGTTCAACTGGAAAGTCCAGACGGTGTTCGAGCCATTCGACTGGATCAGGCTGCGCCTGACCGATTCCCATGACTTGCGCACAGCCGGATATCGCGAGCTGTTTATCTACCAGCCGGACATCCCGGATAACAACGTGATCAGAAACCCCTGGCGCTTGCGCACGGCCATCAGCGACGAGAACCAATCGGAGCGGTACACCAGAATCAATGTGGGCAATATCAATTTGAAGCCGGAGTCGAGCGATACCCTGACGCTGGGTGTGGTGCTCTCTCCGGGCGGCTGGGCGCAGGGCCTGCGCTTCTCGGTGGACTACTACAACATCAAAGTGAAGAATGGCATTGGCGTCCCTAACGCAGCCAACAATCCTGTCACCCAATGCTTCGACGACAGCGGCGGCGTCACCCCGGCATTTGATTCGGAAAGCGGTGTGATGACCAACCAGGTCGTATACGACGCGTGGCGGAACAGCCCTGGCGCAATCGACCTCGGCTCCGACGCGTGCGCGAAGCTTACGTTCGCCAAAGTGGGTGGCATGCTGGATCTGAACGATCTGGCCCAAGCCGAAACCGGGACGCCAGCGAACCTGCTGCCGTTCACGCGCCGTGGCATAGACCTCTCGCTGCAGTACCAGTTCCCGCTGAACAGGGCCTTCGAGAATATGCCGGGCAGCGTGTCGCTCACCGTTCGGGGGACGCGGGCCCTGGAGGCATCGGGCGTGCAGCTCAACTCGAACGCGGCAGGCTTCTATAACGACGCAAACGGCGAGGAGCTCACTGCTGTAGCCAGCCAGACCCAAGCGATTGTCCGCCGGCCAAATAAAGACGCCTGCGGCGCCAAGTACGATGCGGCGGATGCGGAAAACAACCGGCCGGCCACCGTCAACGTTGGCACCGGGGCAGTGCCACGCACCTTTGCCAATGGTTTCTACACCAACCGGTACACCTGCCTTGATCTGGTGGGGCAGATTCGCACCAACGTCTTCGTGCCGGGCCTGACGGGATCTCCCGCGTGGACGGGCAACGTCACTCTCGCCTATCTCGTGGGCGAGCTGACGACCTCGCTGTCTGCCAGATATGTGGGTGGCTCGAGGCTGGACAACACATGGGCCGACAGCCCGGATGACCTCAATGGCAACTATCGCGATGCCCAGGGCCGGTTGCTGTACGGCAGCGTGGACAACAACAGGGTGAAGCCATACGTAAACTACAGTCTGAACGGGTCCTACAACCTGCGCATTGCGAGCATGAAGCAGTTCCAGGTGTTCGGGTCGGTCAACAACCTGTTCGACAAGACTCCACCGTTCACTGGTGGAGGCATCTCGGGCGCGACCGCGCAGTATCACGACACATTCGGCCGGGCCTATCGCATGGGCGTGCGGTTGAGGTTTTGAAGCTACGGGGCGGGTGTGCCGCCCTCAAAGCCAATCAATGAATTTCTGGGGGAATTGTCATGAATTCGATGTTTAGCCGTTCGGGATTTGCCGCCGCCTTTGCTCTGGCCGCATTGGCGGGCTGTAATGCCGTTGAAGATGTGCGCACCGATCCGTTCATCGACCTGCCGACGCCCACTGTGGTGTTGTATGGCAAGGTGGCCGGTCTGGGCAGCGTGCGGCAGCTCGTGCTGACCAATAACAATCCTGCCGATTATCTCGATGTCTACGCCCCGGTTCCTACCCCCCCCACCGCCGGGGCTGCCCCGGTGAACACCCCGGTGTTATTCAGCTTCGGTACACGGGCGGTGAGGGATGCTCAGGGCAATCCGGTGCCTTACAACATCCAGATCACCCGGCAGCCCTACGGGAAGATCTGCTCATTCCGCGCGGGCACGCCGCACAGCGGCACTCTTTCCACCGCCTCGCCTCCCCCGGAAATGCTCATCGACTGCATCCAAGACGTGACGGTGCCCACGTATGACTTGACCGTGGATCTGGATTCTTCGTTCGCCAATTCCCAAGGGGCCAAGGTTCGCCTTACAACCGAAGAGGGAATTTATGACCAGCTCGTGACCGCTGCCAACATCAGTTCCCTCAAGATGACGTTTGTCGGCAAGCTGTTCAATGGAGGCGGCGCCGGCGCGGGTTCACCGCTTTTCAAGTGGACAATCAGTGCCAGCACTGCGGTGGGCGGCATTGAAAACAGATGCCCGCTTAGCAATCCCACGAATCGGCTTGTTGGCACCGTCGAGCAAAACCCCACTGCGAATATCGGCGGTTTGGGCGTACCGCCCAGCGCAGCGGCCGGCTCAGCGCCCTGGGTGCGGGCCTGCACGTTCACGATAGGCGGCGCTGTTCATTACAGCCGCCCAGCGGGTGTTGCGGCCGATCCTGCTCTGGGCGCAGGACTGACTCTTGAGCTGCGTAGGCAGCGCTCCGAGGGCGGAGCCGAGTTCGTGAGGGGCACGGCCACTGTGCCGGCCGGAGCTTTCCCAGTGCCGACGGCTTCCAGCAATGGCGGCATCGCTTTCACGTTCAACAACACGGACACCGCCCTTGGGACCGCATTCACCAGCAACGCAGACGCGGATTTTCAGGTGGTGGTGACCAATCAGCCTGCGGGCCAGACCTGCATCATCCCGGATGGTGGCTATGTCAGCCTGAGAGCCCTCGTCCAACTCAATCCGACCAGCATTACGGGCATAGGCGTTTTGGCTAGCACCGTCTCCCCAGCCGTTGGAACCACCAATGGAATCGCGGCCGCCGCCAATCAGCCCGTGGCCGGTACGCGATTGATTCTGCACTGCCGGAACCGTCCCAGCGCCGCCAATGCGTTGAACGGCATCTACAGGCTTACCAAGACGGTGGCTACGTTCCTGACCAACGTCAATACGGGAACGGCGGCCAGCCCTGCCTCCACCCTGGCCACCAAAGTCGTGACCAGCAAGTGGGTTCCTTTTGACTTGACCGTCCAGAATACGGCAAGCAATAACGTCATTACGTTTTTCGACGATGGCACCTTCCTGTATGGTTCCCATCACAACGACGCGCTCACCGCGCACGGCGTCCAGGTGGAGCATGGCTTCTATGATTACAGCGCCACGCTAGCGGCCAACGACGCGGCGGTTACGTCCACGAATCCGGCAGGAAGGCTGCGCTTCACCCTCCATACTGATACGCACCCCAATACGACATTTCCAGCCCCCAATACCGTGTTCCCCCTCGGAAGCACTACCGCTGCGACATGTTCACAGGGGTTCAATTCGGACGAGAACAATGGGTTCAACAGCAGCAACTCCTGTGGCACCGATACGCCGGGAATCAGCGCGCTGCCAGGCGCATTGGTCTACACGACGGTTCCCAACGCTGCCTTGCCAGTTCGCCATTCCAATCTGGGCAATGTCATGAAGACAGCCGCGGCAGGCGCCACGCCAGCAAGGATTACAGGCACGGCCGGCCCCTACGGCGGTACCGCTGCCAGCAATTCCAGCGCAACGTTCACATTCGCGGGAGCCATCACTGCCTATCCTCCCACGCCTGCCGCGCCAACCGGTACTGGAAATTCCACCACGGCGGGCATCACCAGCCAGGTGGATTGGGAGCTCACCGAGGTGCCCTCCATCGATAATGAGTTGACCGGCGGATTCATTTCGCAGGATCATCGCCGATTCTTTACGTGGGACAAAACCACCACGTATGGCAACCACATTGGCGTCAACGGCCTTACCAATCTGGCAATCGCGTGCTTTGTCACTGAGGATTTTGAAGCCCCGACCGGCACTTGGCAGAGGCGCGATGCACGCACCTTTTGCACACCGATCAACCGGCCAAGGTTGCTGCCAGAAGCCCAGACCATCACGCTTGCAGTCGAGGCCCAGGATGACGCTTGGTTGCTGTTGACGCATGCATTCACCCCGACCGCCGCAATGCCAGCAAGTGGCGGCGGTACCGCGACAGCGAATGTGGCACCTGGCTTCATGCAAACAGCAGCGCTAAACAACCGCTTCCCGAACTTCGAGTACAGACTGCCCGGCGCCAATTCGGTTCTGGACGGCCGATATCCTTCGCCGGTCTACTACTATATTGCCCCGGCGGCCTCTTTCAGCAGTCGTGTAGCGACTACTGCGTTGGCTGCACATTTTCCGGCGCCAGCATCGCCGTTCATAACCTGGTGCACTGGGGATATCTTGGGCCTCCGGCCAACGCAGAACAGCATTCCGTTCCGCCTGCCTGTATATTTGTGCCGGCAACGGGCTCAGTAAGCGTACTGGCCGCGCCTGACGATGGGCGCGGCCAAACTTGGAAGTAGGTTTCTAGCGCTGCGGCGAGTCGATCCATGGTCTTTTCTGCATCGCGCGGACTCGGTGACAGGCTGAATGACAGCATCAGGTGACCAAGTTCGCGCGCCCGGCCGGGTGAAGCGCGTGACCAGGCTGCCGGCCTGCTGATAGAAAGTTAGGCCAGAGACGCCTCTAACCCCCCAAATCTTGCGGTTCTGATAGAAATCAGATCTTTCAGCTCTATTTTTGTACAAAAAACTGGCCCCAACAGGTGGGAAGTGATAATTGTCTATGGAACTACGGCTGTATTGATATAAATCGTGTCACACAGATAATTTAATGTCCAAAGTTGGCTACGCACGGCTTCGCGACCAGCTGGGTCTCGGGACTCTCCCTGTGACGCGACCCGCGGTCGTCCGTCCGGTGACTCGCATCCAGGCGATGCAGGCGGAGATTTCCATCCCCTCCGGCGTCGCTCCGGGCGACGGAGTTATCGAGCAGCTGCTGTTTGCCCTGAAGCATGAAGGGACGGACCTGGCGCAGCTCGCGGCAATCTGTCCCCATGTTCCAGGTGCCGACCTCCTCACCGCCCTGCGTGCGCAACCCACTGGCGGCTATCTGCGCAAGCTGTGTTACCTGTGGGAACGCTTCACCGGGCAGCAACTGGAAGATCTGCCGCCCGAAGTCGGAGGCACTGTATATCCGCTCTTCGATCCAGAGAAATATCTGACGGCACCAGGCCCGCGTGATCAGCGCTGGCGCATCGACTTCAACGGCTTGGGGGATTTCGACCACTGCCCGACGGTGCGCCTCACGCCTGAAATCCAGCAGTGTCTGGCAAGCGATCCGTTGGGCGAGGCGATGGCCTATCTCAAGAGTTTCGCGCCGCAGCAGCTGGAGCGCGTTCTGGGCTGGGCCTACCTGTCCGAGACTCGCAGCAGTTATGCATTGGAAGGCGAAGCGCCTGGCGGAAACAAGGCCGAGGCCTTCGCGTCGCTGCTGCGCCATGCGCATGCCCCGCATGACCTGACCGAAGAGCACCTCACGGCGCTGCAGAATGTAGTCGTGCCAAACGCGTTCTCGCACGAGGCTACCTTCCGAACCAAACAGAACTACCTCACCAACAGCGTGCCCGGTGCGGCGGGCGTGACCTATGTGCCACCGCCGCAGGAAGAAGTTCTTTCGCTCATGGAGAGCATAGACCGGCTCGCCAATGGCAAGCTCTGCCCGGACCTCTCCCCGCTGGTGCGTGCCACTCTCGTGTCTTTCGGGTTCGTATTCGTCCATCCGTTCCTTGATGGCAACGGGCGCCTGTCGCGCTTCCTTTCGCACTACACGCTGTGCCAGTCCAAGGCACTGCCGAACGGCCACATCCTGCCGCTATCCATTGCCATGAAGCGGAATGAGGTCGAATACCTTGCGGCGCTCACATCGTTCTCAAAGCCCGCACGCGAACTGTGGAACGTGCTTTGGCTCGACGGTGATGAATTCCAGTTCGAGTTCCGTGGGCACCCGGCGATCTACCGCTATTGGGATGCGACAGAAAGTGTCTTGTTCATGTATCACATGGCCGAAGAAACGCTGCGCAATGACCTTCAGGGCGAAGTTCAGTTTCTTCTGGCCTACGACGCAACGATGCGCGCCGTGAATGAACGATTTGACGTGCCGGGCAGCACGCTCTCGATGCTCATTCGCATGGCTTGGTCCAGCGGCAGCACGCTTTCGCTTAATCGACGCAAGCAGTTCGAGGGGATGGTGCAGCCTGAATTGTTCGACTTCATCGAGGCAACTCTGCGCGAGCACCGCCGCTGATCAACAATTCGACACTCTCCATGCGTACAGGCGTCCGTACGGGAGTTGCAACGAAAGGCCGAGACAGACAGAAAACACTTGAATTTGGCTGGCGCGCCCGACTGGATTCGAACCAGTGACCCCTGCCTTCGGAGGGCAGTACTCTATCCAGCTGAGCTACGGGCGCAACGCAGGGGGCAGAAGCCTACCTGAATCAGGGCCCTTACAGCCAGCCGCGCTGCCGGAACCACAGCCAGGGAATCACGGCAGACAGCACCATCACGCCCAGCGCTGCCACGAATCCCCAGGGTTCGTGTGCATAGGGAATGTGATCGAAATTCATGCCGAAGACGGCGCCGATGACCGATGGCGGCAGCAGAAACACGGTGACCACCGAAAAGATCTTCAAAATGTTGTTCTGGTCGATGTTGACCATCCCGAGCGTGGCATCGAGGATGAAATTCAGGTTGGTACCCAGGAAGCTGGCATGGTCGCTCATGGCGAACACGTCCTTGGAAAGTGTCCGCAACCGCGTGCGTACATCCTGGGGCACGGTTGTGGTGGACTGTTGCACGAAGGCGAGCAGACGGGCGAGGCTGGCCAGACTCTCACGGGCCTTGGCGATGAGTTCGCCGCACTGGCCAATGCGTTCCAGCAAGTTCCGATAGTCACGCTGCGAGCGCCGATGCTTGCCACCCAGCAGGTTCTTGCGATTGAACACCTCCGCTGAAGCGGCATCCATGTCCGCGCCCACGCGTTCGATCACATCGGCAATGCGGTTGACGATGGATTCGAGCAGCCCGGCGAGCACCGCTGGCCCATTGGTGTTGGCCAGCGGGTGCCGTTCGGTGTACGCCACAAAACGACTGAACGGCAACGGATCGACATAGCGGTTGGTGACCAGCCGCGTGCCTTTCAGGATGAAAGTGATCTGCGCGTTCTCGGGCAGGTTGGTGTCGAGCCTGGTAACAATCGTGGCGGTGAGATAGAGCGCGCCAGCTTCTTCATACAGCCGGCTGGAAGACTCGATCTCGCGCATTTCCTCGCGGGTGGGGATGTCCAGACCCAGCCGGACTTCCACCAGGTGTTCTTCGTCCTGTGTGGGCTCGAGCAGGTCGAGCCACACGGCCTCTTCAGGCAAGGGCGCGTCACGGTCGCGTTCGAGGAGTTTCAGGCCGCCGGACGCGAGACAGTAGACGGACAGCATGCGTCAAACGCCGGCGAACAGTCAGCGGCCCTTTTCGAAAGCAGCCAGATCGGTGATCAGCTGCATCAGCTGTTGTTTGCCGCCGGCCATGCTCACGTCGGTCTGGTATTTCCCATTGATGAAGATCACCGGCACCGTCTCCACGCGGTAGCGGCGGGTGATTTCTTCGGCCCGCTGCAGGCGGGTACTCACCGCGAAACCTGCGTATTCGCGCTTGAAATCCGCCTCCGGAATGCCATTCGCCTTCGCGAATGTCGTTTGCAGGGCCTGGGTTTCCGCGGGGTTAAGGGTGCGTGAGATCAGGATGTTCTTGCGGACGTGGATCTCATCGAAGGCCTTGGGGATCAGATCGCCTCTGCCCAGCACCTGCAGCGTGGCAACCAGTTTGGCGTGCGCGCGCTTGACGTCGTCCCACATGACGGGCTCTTGCACAAATTTGACATACGCGGGTTTCTGCTTCGCCCAGCTATCGATGGTTGGTTCCAGATCTGCGCAGTGCTCGCAGCCCAGCCACATCACTTCCATCACTTCAACCTGGCCGGGTTCGGCGCTGGTGTTCTGCGCCGGCACGACAGGAATGTAGTGAGTCCCGGCCTTCCAGCGGCCGCCGGGCAGCTGCGCGTTCTGGGGCAACGCCGTCATGCGTTCGAGCGAAGCATCGCCAGCGCTTTCCTCTCCACCAGCAGATTCCTGGGTGGCGGCATTGAGCTCGGCATTGGTAGGTGCTGCAGCGGGCGCTGGGGTTGCCGGCTTTGCGGTGCCGTCCACTGCGGGGGTGGTGGAGGTGCCTGAATTCTTTGCACCACAGGCGGCGAGCAGCCCCGACATGGCAGCCAACAACAGCAGCTTCTTCATGATTAGCGGATTCCCTGAATGTAGGAAGCCAGGTTGCGGCGATCTTCTGGCGTCAGTCGAGCGGCGATGGTTTTCATCATCTGCGCGTTGGCGGTGACCTGCGACTGACCGGCTGCGTTCTTCGCGTAACGCATGTCGGTGGTGTAATCATTCAGTTGCTTGATGGTGTACACGGCATGCTGCGCCTGCAGCGCCGGGTAGCCGGCAGCAGGGTTGCCGCGACCCACTGGGCCGTGGCAGGCAACGCACCCCGGAATGGCGCGAGCAGCGTCGCCACCGCGGTAGAGTTTTTCACCGGCCTTCCAGTACGACGGATCGGCTTCATTGCCGGTGGGCGTCTGGGCGGAGAAAAACGCAGCAAGGTCGGCGACGTCCTGATCGGTCAGGTTCTGCACCATGGGCTGCATCAGGGGGTTGGTGCGCTTGCCGCCGCGGAAATTCTGGATCTGGATGCTCAGATAGTTCGCGTTTTGCCCGGCGAGCACCGGCCAATCCGGATTGACGCTATTGCCGTTCTGGCCGTGGCAGGCGGTGCAGGTGGCGGCCTTGGTGGAGCCGGCTGCGGCGTCTCCCGCAGCGGCGGCCATGGCATCGCCGGTGGCGAAGCCCAGGGTGAAAAAGGCAACGGCAAGAAACCGGCGTGTGGCAGACAGCGTGGAATAGGTCATGGATCCTCAAAACTCCCGTAAGGCGGGCCAAATATCTTTTCAATTGTACACTGCGCGTTGTTTTTCAGCCCGTTGCAGCCCATGAGCCAGTTCCCCGGTGTGCAGTTCCTGACCAGTGCGGCGGCGCCGGTGCATTTCCCCCCTGACACAGGTTGGGAAGTGGCGGTGGCGGGACGCTCCAACTGCGGCAAATCAAGCGCGATCAATTCCCTCCTGGGCCGGCACGGTCTGGCGCGCACCAGTCGCACGCCGGGTCGCACCCAGTTGTACAACTATTTCGAGCTGGCGCCCAACAAGCGCATGGTGGATCTGCCGGGGTATGGGCATGCCTCGGTGCCCGGCGCCATTCGCGCCACCTGGGGGCCCATGGGAGACGCGCTGCGACAGCGCGAGAGCTTTGCGGCCCTGTTGCTGGTGGTGGATAGCCGGCGCGGAGTGGGTGATCTGGACCTTAATTTGCTGGAGTGGGCGGACCGCCCTTTGGAACGCACCCATGTATTGCTGAGCAAGGCGGACAAATTGCCGCGCGGGCAGGCGTTGGCGGCGCTGCGTGCGGCGCAGGTTGCTTTGGAAGGCCTGGCTAGTTGCCAGCTGTTTTCGGCCCTCAAAGGCACGGGTGTGGAAGACGCGCGCGCGGTGCTGCGGCGCTGGCTGGCGAACAAAGAAATAACCCCGGCGGGGTAACCCGCCGGGGTTGAAAGGACTACCAGACAGGTCTCAAATGCCTGGCAGTCGACCCGCTCAGGGAGGGTAGCGGGGAGCGTTTGTGGCGCTCATATGTTCAGAGTCTGGGGGTGCGTTGAAGTTCCGCCGCCGTTGAAAATTTTCGATTGCGCACGAGCGAGCTAGTGGGCCTCGTCCCAGTTACTGCCGGTGCCAATATCCACCTTCAGCGGCACGGCCAGCTGCTCGGCGGCAGCCATCTGCTCTCGCAGCATTTCCGTCACGCTGGCGACAGCGCCTTCTGCAACTTCGAGCACGAGTTCATCGTGCACCTGCATGATCAGCCGCGCCGGCAATTTTCGCAGTGCGCACTGCGCTTCTACTTTGAGCATCGCGAGCTTGATGATGTCCGCAGCGGTGCCCTGCATGGGCGCGTTGATGGCGCTGCGTTCGGCGTATTGCTGCAGCTGCCGATTGCGGGAACGGATATCCGGCAGGTACAGGCGGCGACCGCGCACGGTTTCCACGTAACCCTGTTCGCGCGCCTGCGCGCGGGTGCGATCCATGAATGCCTTCACGCCGGGATAGCGCTCGAAGTAAAGATCGACATATCGCTGCGCGGTGCCGCGATCGATGCCCAGCTGCTTGGCGAGTCCGAAGGCGGACATGCCATAGATCAGTCCGAAATTGACGGCCTTGGCTGAACGGCGCTCGTCTGGTGAAACATCGTCGATCAACTTGCCCATCACTTCTGCGGCGGTGGCCTGGTGCACATCGCGATCTTCCGCGAAGGCGCGCAACAGCGCCGGATCGCCAGAGAGATGCGCCATGATGCGCAACTCGATCTGCGAATAGTCGGCCGCCATCAGCACATACCCGGGTGGGGCGATGAAGGCCTGGCGGATGCGACGTCCCTCCGCTGTGCGGATCGGTATGTTCTGCAGGTTGGGATCCATGGAGGAAAGCCGTCCGGTCGCGGCAACCGCCTGGTGATAACAGGTGTGCACGCGGCCGGTGCCGGCGTCGATCTGCTCGGGCAGTTTGTCTGTGTAGGTCGATTTCAGTTTGGCGAGGCTGCGGTATTCCAGGATCAGGCGGGGAAGTTCGTAATCGCCGGCCAGCTCCTCGAGCACATCCTCAGCCGTAGAAGGCTGACCGGTAGGCGTTTTTCGGACTACCGGCAGCTGATGCTTCTCGAACAGGATCTGCTGCAGCTGCCGCGGGGAGTCGAGGTTGAATTCGCCACCGGCGGCGGTGTGTGCACGGCCCTGCAATTCCAGCAGTTTGGCACCCAGCTCGCTGCTCTGTTTGCGCAGCAGCGCGCCATCGAGCAGCACGCCGCGCTCCTCCATTTCCAGCAGCACCACCGACAGCGGCTGCTCGATTTCTTCGTAAAGGGCCTGCAGTTTCGGCACGCTGCGCAGCTGCGGCCACAGCGTGGCATGAATTTGCAGAGTCACGTCGGCGTCTTCGGCAGCGTAGGTCGTCGCGGTTTCGACTGCCACCTGATCGAAGCCGATCTGTTTGGCACCCTTGCCGGCCACGTCTTCATATTTGATGGTGTCCACGCCGAGGTACAGCTTCGCAACGGAATCCATATCGTGGCGCGTGACCACGCTGTTGAGCACGTAGGATTCCAGCATCGAGTCGTGCTGTATGCCCGCGAGATGGATGCCGTGGTTGCGCAATACGTGCGCGTCGTATTTCAGGTGATGGCCCAACTTGAGGCGCTGTGGGTTTTCAAGCCAGGGCTTGAGCTGGGCGAGGCTGCGATCCAGATCCAGCTGATCCGGTGCGCCAGCGTAGCGATGAGCCAGCGGCAGATACGCGGCGTTGCCCGCCTCAATGCAGAACGAGAGGCCGACAATCCGGGCCTGAGAATAGTTGAGGCTTGTGGTCTCGGTATCGAAGGCGGTGAGTTCGGCCGCGTCGAGCAGCGCGAGCCATCGCTGGAACGTGGCTTCGGTCAGGATTGCTTCGTAGTCGCGCGGCGGAGCAGGGACACGCGGGATGGCTGGGATCGTCGCTGGCGGCGCCGACGCAGGAGTGACCGTGCTGATTGCAGTACTATCGCGCGCGGTGGTTTCGCTCGCATCGGTATCCAGCGCCTTCAGCAACCCACGGAACTCCATGCGTTCGTACAGCGCGCGCAGCTTGTTCGTATCCACCGGGCGGCGCGCGAAGCCATTGAGATCTTCTGCCAGCTCGAGGTCGACGCGAATTGTTGCGAGCTTGCGCGACAGCGCGAGTGTTTCAAGGCCGGCGCGCAGGTTGTCGCCCACCACGCCCTTGATGTCATCCAGATGCTGCAGCAGTGCGTCGATCGTGCCGTAGGTGCCCAGCCATTTTGCGGCGGTCTTCGGCCCGACCTTCGGGATGCCGGGTATGTTGTCGGAGCTGTCGCCGATCAGCGCGAGATAGTCGATGATCTGCTCCGGCCACACATCGAACTTCACCTTTACGCCGTCGCGGTTCAGCGTGGTGTTGGTCATGGTATTGATGAGCGTGATTTGCGCATCGACCAGCTGCGCCATGTCCTTGTCGCCGGTGGAGATCAACACGGGCTGGCCAAGCGCTGCGGCGCGTCTGGCAAGTGTGCCGATGACGTCATCGGCCTCCACGCCAGGAGTGCGCAGCAGGGGCAACCCCAGCGCGGTCACCGCCTCGAGCAGTGGTTCGATCTGGCCGCGCATGTCATCGGGCATCGGCGGCCGGTGTGCCTTGTATTCGGCAAACAGGTCGTCGCGGAAGGTCTTGCCGGGCGCATCGAACACCACGACCATCGGGCTTGCCGCGTGCTCGCGCAGGAAGCGTTGCAGCATGTTCAATACGCCGTAGACGGCCCCGGTTGGCTCACCGCGCGAATTGGCAAGTGGTGGTAGCGCGAAGAACGCGCGATAGAGATACGACGAACCGTCGATAAGGATGAGCGGCGCCGGGCCCATCAGTTGCGGTTGGTGCGCGCGGCGTTCTTGCGCTCGAGATCGTCCGCTGTTGTCGTGTCCGCGGTGGGGCTGGCAGCCGCCGCAGGAGCGGGGGATGCGTCGGGGGATGCGGCCGGTGCTAGCGGGCCCGCCGGCACCGTCTCGCGCTCACGATCTGGCAGGTACAGTGCACCCTTCTGTCCGCAGGCGCAGAGCACGCACGTGGTCACCACTGCAAGTACAAATCGCATGTTTCAGAATCCCTTGACGGGCATGCTGCGACCGTCCTTCAGCGCGAGCCAGCCGCGTGCTACCCGATACGCCACCCAGATGCCGATCAGGAGATAGCTCACTACGAGCAGCGGAATGCCGATCAGGATCAGCACCAGTGGCCCAAACAGCAGGGAGACGCCGATGAAGGCCGCCGCTGCGATCCAGAAGGTGCGCAGCTGCCAGCTGAAATGCGAATCGAGCCACGTGCCACGAACCTGCGGACGGCGCACATAGTTCATGATCACGGCGATGATGGAAGGCAGCCCGAACACAAATGCCGTCACGATCATCGCGGCGCTGACGATGCCGATCACAATCGTTGCTGCATGCAGCGCATACATCACATGCGCGTAAGAGATGTGTCGCGGGTCGACAGCGACCGTGGTCGCGGCTGGGGAGTCATCCATGGGGCAAAGATACCACCGCCGGGGGCGCGCCGTCCGGTCGTGCGGCGCGCCAGTTCAGGGCTATTTCGCTTCCCTATGCGTCCTGCCGCAGGATTTTCTCCATTGGCCGGCCTTTGGCGAGTTCGTCGATCAGTTTGTCGAGGTAGCGCATCTTGCGCATCAGCGGATCCTGGACATCTTCCACGCGGACGCCGCACACCGTGCCCTTGATGAGCTTTGTCTTCGGATTCATTGCCGGGGCTTCGGCAAAGAAGGTCCCGAAGTCGTTGTCGCCCTTGATCTGCTGTCGCAAAGCAGCCTCGCTGTAGCCCGTAAGCCAGCAGATGATCTGGTCCACTTCCTTTTTCGTGCGATCCTTGCGTTCCGCTTTCTGGACGTACATCGGGTAGATCTTCGAAAACTTGTATGCGAAGACCCGATGGCGGGGCGCCTTGGTTGCCTTCTTTTTTGCGGCGGTGGACATGGAAACACCTTCCGGAAGTTGCTGCGCAGGTCACCCAGACTGTAGGCTTTGCGGCAGGGGGTTGTCATGCACCGCAGCACTTTGGTCCGCATCTTCACGAGCGCGCTGATCGCACTCACGAGTGTGACAGCCGCGCATCACTCGCAGAGCATGTTCGCCGAGACGCCTGTATGGGTAACCGGAGTCATAGTGCGGTACCGGCCCGTGGATCCGCACGTGATGATCGAACTGCAGGAACCGCAACCTGGCGGTAAGGGGAAGAAGTGGATCGTCGAGGGTCCGCGGATGGGCAGACTGGACCAGATCCTGCAGAACAACGGCGGCATCCAGGCTGATCAGATCCTGAAGGCCGGCGACCGGATCACGGTTTGCGGTTTCCCTCTGAAGAAGGATTTGGATCCCGCGCGCATGTACGCGGACTGGCCGCCGGAACAGGGTCGATTTGTGCATGGTCAGGTCATGATCATGCCGGATGGCCACATGCAGTCATGGGGTCCCTACGGCGTTATCGACAATTGCGTGCGCAAGGGTGACACAGCGAAAACCTGGATCACCTTTCTGAACCACGATCCACTGGCGCAGAAGAAGTGGTGTGGCGCCATGAGCAACACGAAGCTGGCGCAGCTCGCGCCTCGTTCCTTCATCGACGAAGTCAATCGCGGACTGAGTGCGTCGTGTCAGTAGGACTTTCGGAATGCATACCGTGGCAAACCGCCTGATGATTCAGACGTTCAGGGACTACGGCAGGAAGCCGATCTCCCTCTGATGCCGAAGCGCCAGGATGCGCACTTCGTCCTGCGCGACGACGAAACGGTACAAAGCCACGTAGCCCGTGCGCCCGTAGGAAATCACCAGCTCCCGCAACTCGTCTTCGACCCGCCGCCCAATGAGCGGGTGCGCGCGGAGATTGTCGACCGCCGACTGAATCGCCGTCACGGTGTCCACTGCGGCGGCAGGGCTCTCCTCGCGCAAAAACTGGAAAGCGCGCTCGACGTCCAGCAGCGATCGCGCCGAATAGACTACCTCCGCCACGGCAACGGCTTTGGCGCGGGTTCCCCGGCCGCAAGTCGCTTCATCCAGGCGTGGACATCATCGGCACGATAGACCTCGCCGGTCTTCTCGATATCCCGGTCGGCGGCGAGGGCATCCTTCACCAGGCTGCGCATCTGCTCTTCGTATTCGGTGTGTCGCTCGACCGCTTCGACAATCAGGCTGTGGGCTGAGCGCCCGGTCTGCTTCGCCAGCGAACCGAGTCGGGCGCGCAGCTTGGGGGGCAAGCGGATGGTGGTGGTGGCTGCCATGGTGTGCATTCTCGCCTGAACTCCGAAGAGTACAAATGTAGCACAATGCATTGAGCCCCATAATCCCCTACATTCAGTCCACAAGAAGAACGAGCAGGGAGACCACGTGATTTCAAGCCGGTTGCTCACGGATCATCGCATCCGCCTGGCGCTGGCAACAGTCGCTGGGGCAGCACTCTGCGCCGCGTTCGCCCCCATGAACTTGTGGCTGCTGGGACTGCTCTCACCCGCCGTGCTGATGGCGCTGTGGCAGCAAGCGACACCGCGGCACGCGGCAGCGCTGGGCTTCTGCTTCAACTTTGGCACTTTCACCGCAGGCACCTATTGGCTGTTGATCAGTATCCATGTAGTCGGCGAGAAGCCGCTGTGGATCGCCCTTGTCGTCATGGCCGCACTGTTGTGCATCCTCTCCCTGTACGGCGCTTTGCTGGGCTGGATGGTGGCAGCCTGGTTGCCGCCTTCAGGTCCAATGCGTTGGCTGGTCGGGCTGCCCTCCGCATGGTTGCTGGAGGAGTGGTTTCGCGGTTGGTTTCTCACTGGCTTTCCCTGGCTGTCGCTCGGCTACTCACAAACCGGTACCTGGATGGCTGGCATCGCTCCGGTATCTGGCGTCTACGGTGTCTCGGCGCTGCTGCTTCTGGGTTCCGGCGCGCTCCTGTGCCTGGCACTTGGCTCGCGCCGCGAACGTTTGCTGGGGGCGGTGGTGCTGGTACTGGTGTGGGTGGTGCCGGGGTTGCTGCGCGGCGTTGCGTGGACTCATCCCTCCGGCGGACCCGTCAGCGTGGCCATCGTGCAGGGAGCCGTCCCCGCGAATGAGAAGTGGGCGGAAGAGCATTACGATGAGCAGTTCGATATTTACCGGGATCTCACGCGCAGCGCCCTGGGTGCGCAGGTAATCATCTGGCCCGAGGCTGCCGTGCCCGACGCAGCGCAAAATATCAGTGACTATCTGCTGGCGCGCTATCAAGAGGCGCACGCACATCAATCCGCACTGGTTGTTGGGGTGTTTCGCAAGCGGACATCGCAGCAAGGCCGTCCTCCGGATGTGTTCAATTCCCTGCTGACGATGGGTGACGAGGCGGCCGATTGGTACGACAAGCAACATTTGGTACCTTTCACCGAGATCATTCCGGGTCCTGCCTTTGCCCACCAGTGGCTGGCATTCATGGATCTCGACATCGATGAATTCACCCGCGGCGCTTCCGACCAGCCGCCGGTCAGAGCCGACGCACTGGTGCTGCTGCCGGCCATTTGCTACGACGATGGTTTCGGCAGCTCCAACCTGCACATGCTGCCCGCCGCCAATGCACTCGTGACCGTAACGAATGACGGGTGGTTTGGCCATTCGACTGCCCGCTACCACCATCTGCAGATCGCCCAGATGCGCTCCATTGAAACTGGCCGTTACCTGATCCGGGCGGCAAATGACGGCGTATCAGCCATCATCGGAGCCGATGGACGGGTGCTTGCAGCAGCGCCGGAATACGTTCCGACCGTGCTGCGCGGTACGGTCGTGCCGATGCAGGGCATGCCGCCCTATGCGCGGTTCGGAAACTGGTTGATCATTCTGCTTGGCACCGCCGCGCTGGTGACAGCGCTGATCCGGGAACGAGTCGCACGAGCCTAATGCCCACCCCCTGGCCTGGCGGGAGCCCGCCGGTGAGGGATTCGTAACACACGCCTGCATCCATTCGCCTTCCCCCTGCATCTTGGGGTACATGGGATGCAATTCACCGGGAGGAGATCATGGGCTTTGGGCCATCATTGGGGTTCTGGATATTCATCGCGGCGATCATCGTCGCCAGCATCTGGTCAAGTGCGCGCAAGAATGCCGAGAAGCATGAAACGCTGCGGCGGATCGTGGAGAAGACGGGCACGATCGATGAAGCGAAGCTGAAGGAGCTCTTCAAAGAGGACCCCTCCCCTGAGACGAAGCCCGGCGGTGGCTATCGCGTCGCGCGCGTAATTGGCACTATCATCATGTTCGTTGGCGCAGCAATTGCGACGTTCTTCTGGATTGTCGCTGGGCTTGGGAAGCTCCTCGGACATGCGCGCATGTTTGACGAAAACATATGGTTGATTGCCGCCTTTGCTGTTCCAACCGGCATCGCGATGCTCGGCCTGGGCATATTCTTCTCCTCTCGCTTCTGCGAACCGCCTCCTGGCTCCCGAAACGAACTCTCGACGCGCCGCTAGGTGGAGAGCCGCCTCTCGGTCGCCGATCTGCAAAAGGCGGCCGATACACTGGTGATTGCTCTGGCGTGCACCGGGGATGACAGCGCCTTTGCCGAGGTGCTGCGCCGCCGAGAGTCGCGCGTGCGCAAGTTCATGTACCACCTGTGCCGGCAGACGGCGATGGGAGATGATCTGGCGCAGCAGGTCTTTCTCACGGCCTGGCGCTCGCTGGGGCGACTGCGCAGTGCCACGGCATTCGACGGCTGGCTGAAGCGGATCATGGTGAACGTCTGGCTGCAGGAAGTCAGGCGCGGCAAGCTCGCCACTGTCAGCGATGTCGAACTTGCGGATCTCGCGGGACAACACGACTCCACGGCCGTGCGCATGGACATGGACGCCGCGCTGTCAACGCTGCCGCCCGGCATGCGCCTTTGCGTGGTGCTGGCGTACAACGAGGGCATGTCGCATCCGGAGATCGTTGCAGTCACCGGCCTGCCTCTGGGCACGGTGAAATCACACATCGCGCGCGGCGCCGCGCGATTGCGCGAAATACTCGCAGACTATGGAGAAAGGTCATGAGCGATCAGGATGGATTCGACGCGCGGCTGGCCGCCCGTTTCGAGCAGGAACACCGTCATGTTTCCGCCGATGCCTTCGTTGCTGCCACGATGCGGAAGGTCCGCGCCGGACGTCGGCGGAGGGATGCCATGCGCACTGGCTTGCGTGTCACAGCTCTTGCGGCGGCGGTCGCGTTATCGCCGTGGCTGATCGCGGGCGCCACGCGCCTGAACGCAGCGCTGGAATCCTCCCTCACCTGGAGCATGGGACTGCCCGGCGCGTGGGTTCTGGGCGTGGTGGCTATTGTCGTGGTGGTGGCAACGCGCGTGCACCGTCGGTGAGATGCTGACATCAATTCAATCGTCACTGAACCAATACCAACCACCACCCAGGCTGCCGCCGTCACCCTCGTTCCCGCCCGGGTATCCGATCGGCGTGGTTGAGTATGTAAAGCCTGTTTCATTATCGCCGGGCAGGTGAAACATCAGCGCGCCGTCACGGCGCAGACGTGGCGCACTCTCCAGGACAAACCAACCCACACGCATCGTCGCCGCGCGAACCGCATCGGGATTCTCCTGAACATCCGCGATGAATGCATCCATCGCCGGGCGGCTCAGCGCAAAGCGCGCGTAAAGAGGCACATGAAACATAATTGATATCATCGCCGCGCCGGTAAAGAGCAGGGCAAAGGCGTAATACTTTCTGCGACGTGAACCCGCATATCGACGGCGCGTCCGCGCAGCCGCGGTCAGGCGGAACAAATCCAGCTGGAAAAGCCCAAATACTCCGCCGACGAAAAGGACGAGTATCGGTACTACAACTCCGCCCAAGAAAAAAACGAGCATCGGCACTGCCAGGTTCCAGAAGTAATTCGGCTTTGGCGAAGTGAACCACAGCCACGCCACCGAACTCGCACCGCACGCGCATACAGCAAACATGAGACCAAGGAGCGGAACCGGCTCACCGACAGCCACCGCTCTCGCCGGACCCTGCATACGATCTGGTTGTGAAATGTCAGCTTCCATCGCAGTTTCCTGGATGTGGATGGTCTTGCCAGTCTAAAGGCATCCGTTCCACCACGCTCTTTCCCTATTCGTCACGTTGCTGGCTATGCCGGCGAGCCCGTATCCTGCATTCCGTACGGGTGACTATTTCATCGACGTGGTGTTCCTTGGCAGGTTCGTGCCTTACCGGAAGAACAAACTGACATCGCGCCCGGACCAGCGGCCGTTTCGCCTGAGTTCGGCTGGCGCTCTGCAAACAGCGTTCCGATCAGCGCTGGCAAAGGCCGACGGCGTCACGGGTGCGCACTGCATCCACGAGCTCTGGACGCGAGGCGAGTTCGCGGCGCTGATAGAAGCGGATCTCGACCTGCTGTGGAAGAGCGCAGGGCCGACCATTCCGGACTGGCTGCCCATGCGCTACGTGAGCTGGCTGCCCGCCGCCTACGAAGTGGCCGCGCGCTTTACCGCAACCGGCCGCGGCCGTTCGAATGTCTATCTCATCTTGCTGGATTATGCGGATCGACGCGGCGATGACCACGGTGTGTACGTCGGCATGAGCCGTTACTCCCCCGCGCAACGGTTCGACCAGCACAAGGCGGGCATTCGGGCCGCAGGCTGCGTGCTCAAGCGAGGGCTGGAAGTGCTGGCCGGCCCGACACTGCATCTGCAGAAGATCGCCCGCAGCGAGGCTGCCCGAATCGAAGCGCAACTCGCCAGCGCGCTCAGCGACGCGGGCATTCACGTGGAGGGTGGGCACTGACCGGAAGGTCGGGAACATATGCGGAGAAGTTGCCACCAGCATCCTCAATGACTACAGCGAAGCGCACGGCGTTCAACCTGCTGATTTGAGACCGGATGACTTGGCGATACTGCCGCGAGAGTCCGCCTGGATCTCCTCCCGGATCACCCGACGCAGCGTCGACTCATCGACTGTCACCGTACCCGATGCCCGCCGCAACGCCTGATTGATAAGGGTTTGATAGCCCGTTCCCTCCGACTCGGCTCTCGTCCTGAACAACATCAGCAGGTCGTCGTCCAGCATGATGGTGATGCGGGTCTTGCCCGTCGCTTCGGCCTGCAGGCGAGCGAGGTGAGGAACGCTCTTTGCCTTCCTGGCCTTGGAAAAGTCGTATTGTTTACGCATAGAACGATGCCTCTTTGCGGGTGGCCTTGCGCGCGGAGATGAGGCGAATGCAATCAGCGCGCAATGTGTAGACGACGGTCAGCAAGCGGAAGTGGGTGCTCATGCCAATCAACACCCACCGTGCCTCGCCAGCCGCAGCGTCGTCTTCCTGGGCCAGCGCCAGAGGATCGAGCAGGGATGTCGCTGCTTCTTCAAAGCTGATCCCGTGCTTGCGGAGGTTGCCGTCAGCCTTCGCAGCATCCCACTCGATCTCTATATGCATAGGATATGCATAGCCAGAAGCTCCGTCAACCAACCGGAAAATCCTAGCTGCGGCGTGACGAGTCTCCAGGGGCCGAATCTCAGGCAAGCGCGCCATTAATCGGACTGCATTGCTCACTCCGCCCCGGCGCTGGCCCGAACTTGCCACCCTTGCGTGCCCGCATGGGCGTGCCCTATACTAAACCATATGGTTCAGTATAATCAGGTCCACTCCAGCGCCTCGTTCGCCGCATTGGCGGACGCCACGCGTCGCGGCGTTCTCGAACAACTCGCCCACGCGGACGCGTCGATCACGGCCCTCGCCGACCGATTCGACATGACCCTCACCGGCATGAAGAAGCACGTCGGCGTTCTCGAGCAGGCCGGGCTTGTGACCACGGAGAAGATCGGGCGCGTCCGCACCTGCAGGATCGGCCCCAGCCGTCTCGAAGAGGAGATGGCGTGGATAGCGAGATATCGCCAGGTCTGGGACGCGCGGTTCGATGCGCTCGACCGCGTGGTCGGCCAGCTCAAACGCAGGGACAAACTCCGACGTCGCAACACGAGGACCAACTCATGACAAATCGCACCACAGTACAACGCAAGTCCGATCGCGAGGTCGTCGTCACGCGCACCGTCGACGCGCCGGCGCGCCTGGTCTTCGAGGCGTGGACGAAGGCCGAACTGTTCAAACAATGGTGGGTGCCGAAGTCACTGGGGATGACCCTGCGCTCCTGCGAATTGGATGTGCGCGTCGGCGGCGGCTACCGCTTGGTCTTTGGCGCGGATCCCGCAAACACCATGGCATTCTTCGGGAAATATCTCGAGGTGGTGCCGCCGTCGCGGCTCGTGTGGACCAACGAAGAAAGCGGCGATGCCGGACCGGTCACCACGGTCATGCTCGAGGAAAAGGACGGCAAGACGCTGGTGGTGTTGACCGAGCGCTATCCCACGAAGGAAGCCCTGGATGCCGCTGGTACCGGCGCGCAGGACGCGCTGCACGAGACGTTCGGTCAGCTGGACGAGTTGCTGATCACGATGGGCGCTGAGTAACAGCCGAGGTCGCCCCGCTCGAACTTCAGCCGCGCTCGCGCCATTGGCGATGGTGGAACCGGCAAGAGTCAATTGGAATCAGGCTGCGTTGTGTCACTCGCTACGCTAAAGCGTGTCTGCTTGGCCGGGGAAAGCTGCAAGTGGAAGCGGTGGCGTAGTCCAGTATGGGAAAAATCACCCGGAGGTACCGAGAATGTCCACAAAAGCCCTGGAGCTTGCAGCGCTGCTCATTCGCAACTTCAACGAAGTGCCAACGGAGCGGGAAACACGAAAGCCCCTGTACGACAGCCACACTTCCCGACTGGCTCGCGGTACCGCCGCCAGGAAACTTGGAGCGTCTTATGACATCCTTGAGCCAGGAAAGCGCGGATGCCCGTACCACCTTCATCATGCCCAGGAAGAAATGTTCGTCGTCCTGGAAGGTTCGGGAACGCTTCGCGTTGCCGGAGAACATCTCCCGATCAAGACGGGTGACGTGATATTCATTCCTTCTGGGCCAGACTACCCTCACCAGATCATCAATACATCCGAGGTGCAGTTGAAGTACCTCTCCGTCAGTACGAGAGAATCTCCCGAGATCGCCGAGTACCCTGATTCAGGCAAATTCCTGGCGTACGCCAGCGACGGGCAGGGCGGGCAATTCGAAGTCAGAGGCCGCCCAGGGAATAGTCTCGACTACTGGGATGGCGAGCCATGATCGATAAATGGGCCTTTAATCACTCAATTATCGCATAGATAATGAGCGATAAAGTGCTAGCTTATTGCCCATGTCCTGGAACTGGCAAAGCCCTGACTGGCCGGAATTCCGGCTTCGCCCGGAACTTCTGGAAAAGCGCGAGGCGGTCTTCCTGCGCCAGAGCGGGATTGTGGTCGGCACGATGCGGCACTTCGCCGATCAAGAGCGACTTCCGCTTGTGGTCGAACTCATCAGCACCGAGGCGCTCAAGACTGCCGAGATAGAAGGGGAAATACTGGACCGGGACAGCGTGCAGTCGTCATTGCGACGCCAATTCGGTCTTCAAACCGATGCGAGACGTGTGCGGCCTGCAGAGCAAGGCATCTCGCTGATGCTCTCGGATCTCTATCGGCATTCATCCGACCCTGCAGATCACGAAACCCTGTATCGCTGGCACACATGGCTGGTTCAGGGAAGAACGGACCTCAAGGCCGTCGGAGCCTACCGCGCTCATGTAGAACCGATGCAGATAATCTCCGGCGCTCTGCATGCGCCGAAGATCCATTTCGAGGCCCCGCCATCCGCCGCCGTGCCCAGGGAAATGGATGCGTTCCTCGCCTGGTTCAACAGGACTGCGCCGTGGGGAGAACAAGCTCTTCCAACGCTGGCGCGCGCGGGCCTCGCGCACCTGTATTTCGAGTGCATTCATCCATTCGAGGATGGCAATGGTCGCATAGGGCGTGCGCTTTCCGAGAAGGCGCTGGCTCAAGGCGCAGGCCAGCCCACGCTGACAGCCCTCTCCTTGACCATTCACCGACGGCGCAAGGCCTACTACGACCAGCTTGAAGCAGCAAACAAGTCCGTGGATGTGGATCAGTGGCTGGACTGGTTCGCGGATATTGTCCTGGAAGCACAAGCTCACACTCTGCGTTCCATAGAGTTCATTCTCGCAAAGACAAAGCTTTTTGATCGTCTGCGCGGACAACTCAACGAGCGCCAGGAGAAGGCGCTTGCACGCATGTTGGCGGAGGGGCCGGATGGATTTCGGGGCGGACTGTCCGCCGGAAAATACAGGGGACTCACGGGAGCCCCCGCAGCTACGGCGACGCGCGATCTGGTGCAACTCGTGGAATTGGGAGCGTTACGCAAGACCGGACAACTCAAGAGCACGCGCTATTGGCTGCCAGCGAGTTTTCCTGCCAACGATCAGATCAGCTGAGCAGCTGCTGCGCCGCAACCGCGACGTAATCCACGCGAGTGGAGAGAGGGACTGGATTTCCGCCTGAACTCCGTAGATTACAAATGCAGCACAATATGTTTCAGGCGGCAGGGAGAGGTAGTGCCAGCTTTGGGAAGGCCTTGAGCAACTTGCCATCCATGGTGACCATCTTGACGCTCAGGTGCATGGCGAGCGCAGCGAACTCGCAGTCATACGCTGAGCACTCACTGTCTCGAACCAGCTCCAGTACCAGCTGGGAATTCACTTCATGCTCCCCGCCACTCAGAAGGCTTTCCGCTTCTGCCAATATCTGGCGGGCATCGTCAAAGCCCAATGCCTTGCGACGAATGGCGCCCGCCAGGATGTTCCGAAACTCGCTTCGCCACAACAGAGGAGCTGCCCAGTCCGAGTCGCTCTTGAGAAGAGCCTCTGCGCGTGCGGCGAACTCCGACTCCAGGTACAGGTACGCAATAACATTTGTATCAACCACTATCACTGACGACCCTCGCGCTTCATTGCGTCGATGTCCCTGGCTTTGAGCTTTCCCTTCGTCAATACGCCACGCAACGAGCGGGCGCGGGCGAGCCGCTCGGCAACCGGAATGCGTCCAGGAAGCAGCACCGACTCCAGGCAGACGATGGCCTCGCTATTGAGGCTGCGGCGATGCACTTCCGCCGAGCCTTTCAGGCGCTCGTACACTTCATCGGGTATGTTCTTCAGCGTAAGGGTCGTAGGCATGGGCGGCTCCTGCAACGTGGAACCATTATGGTTCCAAAACGGAATACCGTCAATCTGCCGCCTTGCGGGTATGGACCATTAAATGGTCCATATCAATTCTGGCGCCTGAAGGAGTTTCCCGGAGATTTTCACCGACCCATCGTGCGGGCCACCAGAGCCGGCCGCGACCGCCAGAACCGCTGCAATTCCCACAATATTCCCCCATCCGAAGTTGTACATCCAAGTGGAATGGCACTGTCGGTCGCGTTGAAGAACGATGCGGCAGCAGCGCTACCTATGACGTAAGGCGACTACAGGGCGCACACGAGAGAGTTGCAAGGCATGGCCCAAGACTGCCATCAGCGCAACGACGATGGCAGACGCTGAAGCGACGAGCAGTATCCATAGCCTAAGCTCAATGTGATACGCGAATCCTTCCAGCCAGCGCCGCATGACCCACAAGGAGACGGGCCACGCCAGGATGCTGGCCGCGACTACGGGCGCAGTGAACTGCCACAACAGCAGGCGAAGAATGTCCGCGCGGTTGGCACCAAATGCCTTTCTGACACCAACGCCTGCGGCGCCGTGCTCGACGGCCAGTGCAGACAGTCCGTAGATCCCGAGCGCAGCAATGAGCGCCGCTATGATCGAGAATACCGTGCACAACTGTTTCATGCGCGCTACGTCCTCGTAGAGGTGCCGCACGTACTGCTCATGGAACTGGCTCTTGAACGGTCCCGTGTTCCCGGAAGTTTTCCATACTTGCTCGATATCACGCATTGTCTGCGGGATACTCGCTCGATCCAGTTTCACGAGGATGAGCGATGGACGCCCGGCGGGCTTGAACGCCACCGGTGTGATCGGATCGCGCAACGAGCGCAGGGGAAAATCGTCCACCACGCCAATGATGGGCGGGGCTGCTCCCACGTAGCCAGGCATCGGCTGGCCGATGGCAGCTTCCGGGGAGGACAGCCGCATTCCGCGCACCGCCGCGTAGTTGACCAGCACACCAGTGGGAGTCGGTGTGCCTTCCTGCGGTATTGCCGAATCCGCAGTGAGGTTCGCCGGAAAGCGGCCGGCGAGCGGCTTCAATCCAAGCAGCTCCAGCGCGCCTGGTCCCACGCCGACCACATTGAACCTGAACGGCGTGCCATCCGGCAGCGAGGCCGGCACCACCGATGCGCCTTCCAGGCCCAAAAAAGATTCCTCGGCACAGGCGACTCCACGCGTGCCGGGCAGCGCAGCGATGCGATCCTTCATGGCATCGCCGCAGGGCGCGTGTACATACAGCAGCTGATCGGTATTCACGCGGAAGTTCACCTGCAGCAGGAAGGAGACCTGCCGGCCGATCACCACTACCGCCACAACCAGTACGATGAGCAGGGCGAACTGGAAGATCACCAGTGCATGTCGCAGCGCTCCGGCTCGCGTGGTGTGTGTCAACGCGCCCCTCAGGATCTGCGCGGGCCGGAACGAGGACATGACCAGCCCTGGATAGATCCCGCCCAGCAAGCCTGCAAGCAGTACGGCCAGCAGCAGCGCTGACGCGAGCAGCGGATCTG
Organism: Steroidobacteraceae bacterium; assembly: GCA_039917615.1. Taxonomy (GTDB): domain Bacteria; phylum Pseudomonadota; class Gammaproteobacteria; order Steroidobacterales; family Steroidobacteraceae; genus ZC4RG30. Next base: position 148,984 of record JBDSJD010000029.1, on the reverse strand, counting down.
CCAGGAAGGAAGGGGGCAGATCGCGGTTGAGGTACGCGCCGAAGCCGGGCAGACAAAGCAGTCCCGCGAGGATGCCGACGACTGCACCCACCGCGGCTAGCGCGGTGGATTCACCAACGAACTGTCTGACCAGTTGCAGTCGCGAAGCTCCGGTGACCTTGCGCATGCCGACTTCCACGGCACGCTGCGCAGCCTTCGCCGACATGATGTTGACGAAGTTGGCCGTGGCCACCAGGAGGATGAGCACGGCGATTGCGGATAGTGCCAGCAAGAGGCTCGTGTCACCGCCGGGCTCAAGCATATCTGTGGTATACGGCACCACGACATCCTTCTGCGTCAGCATGTGGATGCCGGACAAAGGCTGCAGTTCATAGGAGATGATGCTGCTGATGCGCACAGCCGGTTCGAGGCCGCGGATATCCGCCGCGGAAACGTGTCGGTCGATCAACGCGGGCAGCGCGTCTCGCACGGCGGACATCGAGCCCGGCGTCGTGCGCAGGTAGGTATAGACCGCATCCCAGCCGATGCGGCCGCCGCCCGTTACGGCAAGGGGCGAGTGCGACGAGTTGCTGGAAACCAGTGCATCGATGGAAAGGTGTGAAGGGCCGGGCAAGGCATCGAGCACTGCAGTGATGCGCATGGGTCGACCATCGACTTCAATGGTCTTGCCGACAACCTGCTCATTTCCCAGCAGCCGACGCGCCAGTGCGCGCGAGATCACGAGGGCGTCAGCATCTTCCAGAGCAGAGGTCTGGCTGCCGGCCATGACTGGAAACGGCAGTACTTGAAAGATCGAAGGATCAGCCCATACCACCGTGGAGAAGATCTCCACGTCGTTGCTGCGCAAGGGCAGAGGTCGCTCCGACGGGCGCAGCCGCGCGATGGCCTGCACTTCCGGAATGTCCTGCTTCAGCCATAGTGCTTCACCCGCCGCGCCACTCTGACTCTCGAGCACTTGCCCACCGAACGTGGCGGTCTTGCCCAGGCGATAAACATTTTCGTACCCGGGAACCCACTGGTCATGCGTGAGTTCGCTGCGGACGTAGGCACCGATCAGCAGCAGCGAAGCGAAGGCTACTGCAAGTCCCAGCAGGCTGATCAGCGTGTACGCGGGGCTTCTGCTCAGGCTGTTGAGCGCCGCATTCACGTAGTGCTTTGTCACGCTACCCCCAGCGTTGCATCTGTTCCGATCAAGTGTTACAAACAGTAACATGTTACGGAGGATAACGGAATGAGCAGCAAGCTGCCGCCACTGGGCGACCTGGAACACGAACTGCTGACCATACTCTGGACCGGCGAGGAGATGACCGCAGCAGCGGTGCGCAACAAGGTACGACGCAAGTTGCAGGACGCCACCATCCGCACTGTGCTGCGGCGCCTGGAAGAAAAGGGCTATGTCACGCACACCGTGGAATCCGGCACTTTCCTGTATCGCCCCAAGGAATCCGCGGACAGCGCCGCGGCCGATGCGCTCAAGGGCATTCTCGACCGCTTCTGCGGTGGCTCCATCGAGCGTGCGCTGCAGGCGCTGGTGGATGCGGCGCTTATTGAACCCCGTCAGCTCGTGACCATGGCAGGACGCCTGAGGCCGCGTCCGCGTTGAGATCCGCATGGACCAGCGCATACATGCGGAAGTGGGTATCGACAGGCCGCTGGTGGGCCCACGCTGGGCGTTTGCGCGCTGGCCCCTGGCGGTAAAGGTCGGAGTCGTGTCCACCACAGTGATCATCGTGGCGCTGCTAGCGGTGCGCATGATGGCGGGATCCGGCGATGCCGTGCTGCGCGTGCCGGTGGAGCAGCTCGTCATAGCGACAGTAGAGCAGGGCGTGTTCCACGATCTGATTCCACTGCGCGCGCGAGTGGAGCCGCGCGAGACGGTATACGTCGACGCCATCGACGGCGGCAGTGTGGAGCGCCTGCTGGTGGAGGCTGGTGACCGTGTGCGGGAGGGTCAACCGCTGCTGGAGATGAGCAACAGCAATCTCGCATTTTCGGTCATCCAGGAGGATTCGCAGATCAATCAGGCGATATCCCAGCTGCAGCAGAACGAGATAGCACTGGAGCAGAACGCGCTGTCCAACCAGCGCGCGATGGCCGAAGTGGAATACCAGCTGATGCGACTGGAGAAGTCCGCCGCGCGGCGTGAGACTCTCGCTGCCACCGGCGCGCTTGCAAGAGAGCTGCGCGATGAAGTGGCCGACGAGCTGGCCTACTACCGCCGCCTGCATCCCATCCAGACGGCGATCGGCCAGCATCAGTCCGAACTGCGCGATCGGCTAGTGCCCAACATCCACCGGCAGCTGGAAAACCTGCGCAGGAATCTAGACGTCGTGCAGAACAAGCTGGCCGGACTCATCGTTCGTTCGCCGGTGGAGGGCGTGGTCACGGCCATCGATCTCACCGTGGGCGAGCACCGCAATGCAGGGCAAAGACTGGCCGTGGTCACGCCGGAGTCCGGCATGAAGCTCGCGGCCGACATCGACGAGTACTATCGGACACGCGTGCATGCCGGGCAGAGCGCCACTGTGGAGGTGGGAAATGCGGTGGTGAACGCCACCGTGCGCCGTATCTCGCCGCAGGTGCGCGATGGGCTGTTCACCATTGACCTTGCGTTCGACGGCGGCAGCCCCGCGGACCTCGTGGTCGGCAAGACGTTGCTGGGACGCCTGCACCTCGGTGGCGACACGCCTGCACTGACCGTGCCCACAGGGGCATTTCTGGAACGCAGCGGCGGCAACTGGCTGTTCGTGCTGGACCCGGAAGGGGGATCCGCGCAGCCCCGCCAGATAAAGGTGGGTCGGCGCAATTCCGAGCAGCTCGAAATCCTCAGCGGTCTCGCGGCCGGTGAACGCGTCGTGATTTCAGATTACACCAGTCTCGATCGTGCCGATCGCCTCATCCTCACGAACTGAACCGGACAAGGAACTGCCATGCTCAAACTCGAACACATCTCCAAGGTGTACCAGGCAGCGGACGTGCAGACGGCTGCGCTGGATGATGTGTCGCTGGAGGTACCGCAGGGTGAGTTTCTGGCCATCATGGGTCCTTCCGGCTGCGGCAAGTCGACGCTGCTGAATATCCTCGGACTGATCGATTCGCCAACTCAGGGCAATTACTGGTTCCTGGGCCAGGACATCGCGAAATGCTCTGAAGAGGAGCTGACCCTGCACAGGCGGGGCGGCGTCGGGTTCGTGTTCCAGAATTTCAATCTGATCGACGACCTCAATGTGGCGCAGAACGTGGAGATAGGGCTGGTCTACAGGCGAGTGTCTGGCGCAGAGCGGCGCAAGCGAGTGACGGCTGTGCTGGAGCACGTTGGCCTGACACACCGCGCGAAACACATGCCCCGCCAGCTATCTGGAGGCCAGCAGCAACGCGTGGCAGTGGCGCGGGCGCTGGTGGCGGATCCGAAGGTGATCCTCGCCGACGAGCCGACTGGCAACCTCGACACTGCCAATGGTGATGCGGTGATGGAAATGCTAAGTGATGTGGCACGAGTGGGCACCACAATCGTGATGGTCACGCATTCCTCGACCCACGCTGCGCGGGCTGATCGTATTGTTGGCATGCTGGATGGCCGCTTCGTCGATGCTGCAGAGCTCTAGCCCGTGTGGCGCAGCTGTCTGAGCGCCACTCGTCGACGGGCATGATGCGCATCATGAATTGATCGAACATGGGTACGGTGAAGACCGTATCGACGTCCTGCCAGCTACCAGCGCGACAGCGAGATCGCCGGCTTGCCGCCCAGCCGCTGCCCGATGTGCTGGCCCAGCGCATCGGCGAAGCTGCCGTTCGTTCCGGTCGCCATGTTCAGCAGCACGACAGCGGCGTACCCTTCCTTCGGGTTGAAGAACGCATAGCTCGTGTACCCGCCGGTGCCACCGTTGTGCCACCAATTGCCGCTGGCCGGGGCATGCAGCCACGCATACGCGATGCGCAACCCCGCATCGGCATCGGCCTGCAGCTGCTGTGAGCGCTTCAAGGCTGCTGGCAGGCTGCTGCCTGCAGGAGAGGTGGCTTTCATGCGATCCGGGTTCAGTTGGGCTTCGAGGTAACGCAGCATGTCGTCCGCCGTGGAGCGCAGCGCGCCAGCGCCAGCCAGCGCATCCAGATCCCAGGCATGGGCTGGCGCGAGCCTGCCATCATGGCCCGCGATGAAGCGCGCGCGCAGCGCCGGGGGCACGGCCACCACGGTCTCCTGCATGCCCAGCGGTTGCAGCACCTGCTGAGCGACCAGCTGCGGCCACGGCTGTCCGGCAGCGCGACTGAGCGCATGGCCCAGCAGGCCAACGCCCAAGTTGCTGTAGAGGAAGCGCGCATCGGCAGGCTTCGCCACACCTATCTGCGCGATGAATGCTTCGAGCTGGCTCGCGCCATAGTCGGCATAGGGATTGGTCGGGTTCGCCGGCGCGAAGTTGGTGGGCATGCGCGGCAGTCCGGAATGCTGCGTCACCAGGTCAAGCAGTGTGATCTCGGCGCCCGCAGGTTTCGCCACTACACCCGCGGGCAGCAGTTCACGCACAGGCGTGTCGGTCTTCACCTTGCCCTGTTCGATCAGCTGCGCCAGCGTGAGGCCGGTGAACGTCTTGGTGATCGACCCGATCTCGAACAGAGAGTCGGGTTTTGCTGCGCCCAGCGCGAAAACGCGGCGTCCCGTCTTCGTGACCACGCCGATGCTGATGCCGATGTTCTTGCCCGGCGCCAGCACACCTGTAGCCAGCGTTTGCTTCAGATCCTCGCGCAGCACGGCTTCGAGCTGCGCGGCATCCACTGGCGGCTTCGCCGGATCGAAGCTCACCGGAGGCGGTGGCGTGGGCTCGACGCGCTTTGCCTGGCGCGTAATGTTTAGCGCGACCGGCGGCAACATGCTGCCATTCGCCGGATTGCGCTGCGTCCACGTGCCGGCCATGGAATTGCCATCGGCCGACAGGCGCGCCTGCCAGCGACCCGTAACCGCCGGCACCTCGACCGAGAGCTGTCCATTGGTGAACGCGGCGTTGGTGCAGCCGATATCCCAGGCGTTCTGCTCAATGACGTCCAGGGTGCAGAGCAGTTCGCCCTTGCTGCCGCTGAGGACCACGAGCTGCACGCGAAGGCTCTGGCCCTGTTCCGGCAGTGATCCCAGCCAGATGCCGTCGACGGGCGAGGGCTTCTCCGCCGGCACGAAGCTGTTGCGCTTGAATACCAGTGGCGCGGGCGTGCCCTGCGACCAGGTGCCGGTGAGCGTCGCGGAATCACTGCTGATGGTGCCGGTCCAGCTGCCGTTCACCGCCGGCACGCGCAGTGACAACGTCTCGCCTTCAACCCGGATATCCGCGACCGGAATGCCGCGCGCGCCCTGGTTGGGACTGTCGAGCGTGCCCGTGAGCTGGCCCTGCGGGGACTTCACGAGATGCAGCAGGACTTTCAGCGGACCGAGCTGGCCTTCGAAGTCACCTTCCGGAACAGCAGTGGCTGGCGCCGGCTGGGCTCCCCACAGCAGCGCGGCAGATGCCAGCAGCGCGGGCAGCAACAGGGCGCGCAGCCTGTTCCTGTTCATGAACATCGTAACCTCCTCACCACCATGCTTTGCAGCAGTCCCGCGCCATGCAAGAAACTTACTCACGCAGCATCTCCAGATCCCGCGTAGCGTGCCAGGTGCCATTCGCTTCACGCGTTAGCGGACGGACGACTACTCTGCCCGGCGCGCTCTCGAACCACAGTTCCGGCAAGCCATCCTTGCGCCGCTGCCCGAGAATGGGATCATCGGCTAGCCAAAGGTCGAACATGCGCGGCTTGTAGCCAGGTGCGATTACCACATAGTGCACGTGCGCGGGTTCCCCGTCGTATCCCTTCGGTCGAATCGTTTCAAAGCGATACCGGCCTTCGGCGTCGCTGCGCATTGCGCCATGAAGGCGGGCATTCCCGTCATTGTTGACTCCATCCCGCGCGTACAAGCCCTCGGCATCCGTGTGGAATACGTAAATTGATATTCCGGCAAGGGGCCTGTTGCCATCCAGAACTCTGCCGGTCACCACGAATCGCTCACCTGGCTCCTCAGGACCCGCAACGACGATGCTGGAAAGTGCATCGTCAGGCGCGACATACTTTTTTGTCACGTACTCAGAGGGAATAAGGTCTGCGGCCGCTGACCCCAATGTCACGAAGAGTAGTGCAAGCAGTGAGGCCAAGCGCATGCGTGAACTCCCATGGACTTAACGGCGGATAGAAAGTTCACCCGGCCGTCCCCGCTCGACCATCGTGCGTAAAGGTGGCCTCTTGTTCAGATCGAGGTTACAGCCCGCGGGTAGGAAGTACAAACCACCCCTGCAGCCCAGTTCGGGCAACCAGCACCTCCGCAGCCCACTCATCGCATCAAGCGCCACACGCGAACAATGTCACGGCGGTCAATCGGTTGACCTGCAACAAAGCGCGGCATCCAGGTTCCATTGCTTTCGAAAACGTGACTGCCCATGATCTTGCTGAAGGTCGCGGGATAGCCGCTTCATTCTTGCAGATTCTGGTCAGATTCACCCAGCGTGAGTTCCAGGATGTTTCCGTAGCCTTCTCGTCTCTGGGCACACGGAATATGAAAGTTAGTGGCATCAAGTTGGGCACGCCGCTTTACGCGGTGGCCCCCGCACAACCTGAATGGATTGCGGCATGACCTGGCGCATCTTTATCCATTCCGATTCAGCCTGAGGGTTCCCGAAGCCGGTAATCATCCCGCTCGTGATATCGACATTCGCGTGGCGTTCTCATCTCACTGCTTTACGCAGAAATGCCTTGATGGCACGCACGACAGTGCTTTCAGCAGCGCTCATGATTGGCGCAAGTTCTGCCTCGAACGGTACGCACTTTCAATGCAGCTACCCGACATCATCAGGGATCTCGACAGGCGGAAGTGCTATTTCAACTTCAAGAATTCCAGACAGCGGAATTACATTACCTTGGATGTCCTCGATGGGGCCGGGGCGCCGACTGAGTACCTCGTGTTCTTCGATGTACGACACGCTGGCGAAGATCAGGCCGTATTGGTCTTCGTACAGAGCGCATTCCCCGCCGGAATCGCACCAAAGCCACATGGCATCAGCCGCAAGAAGGTCGGATTCAGGGTGCTGGTGAGTCTGGCACTTCAGAACCGAAAGCCACGGCCGCCGGCCTGAAAAGCAAACCCCGCCACTTGGGCGGGGTTCGTACGCCGATCCTCTTGGATATCCCACGCTGGGTGCGGACCCCTTTCGGGGCGGGTTGACGCCGAGTCGGCTATTGCGTCGGGAGAAACTGTAGACCCGGCCAGCGCTTGATGCAAGGCGCAAATATGCGGAATCCAGCCTGGTCGGCTAGCCGCGCGCCGCCCGGATCAGCTCGGCCGCCTCGTCGAGCCCACGTTTCACTGCCACCTGGTCGGGCAGTTTGCCCTCGGCATTCCTGAAGTTGGGATCGGCACCGTGGGCGAGCAGGATCTCGACCGCTTCAGCGGCGGCCTCCTCGTCATCAGGCAACGACATTAACGGGCTATGCCCGTTCGGATTGACGGCATTGGCGAGCGCCGGCTGCTCATCCAGCACGATGCGCAGCCGATCGAGCTGCGCACCCCAGGTGAGATCATGCGGATCGCGGCTCAATGGGGCGATCAGGTCGATCACTTCCTGCCGCTTCCAAAACACGCCGTGGCCGAGCGGCGTTGCCTTGTAGTCGCCGCCGCGCCGGTCGATGTCGGCGCCCGCATCGATCAGCAGCTTGATCGCGTCGAGTGCGCCTGAGCCGGCGGCGGAATGCAGCGCGCGCTGGCCGTTGTGGGTGGCGAGATCGACCGGCATACCGAGGTCCAGCAGGAGCCGCAGGATGTCGGTGCGGTTGTGTTCGGCCGCGAACAGCAGCGGGCCGGGGTCGCTCCCGTAGGCCGGATGCGCAGACAGCAGCCGGCGCGCTTCCGCTTCGTCCAGCCGCAGGCAGGCGAGATGGAAATCGAAATGGTGTGAGAGCTGCACCGACTTCGCACCGTGGCGTTCGAGCAGCGCCGCGATCCCGGAGTAGCCGCGCAGCTGCACCAGCTCCAGGTGCGGGCGCTTGCTGTAGGCATTGGTGCCGTCGGGATCGGCGCCGTGGCCGAGCAGCCACTCGACTCGCCGGGGATGATTGAAGGTGACGGCGTTGCCGAGCAGATAGTCGAGGTTGTTCCGCTCCGGCCCGCCGAGCGATACGCCCGTGCCGCGCGTCTGCCACCGCGCCTGCTCGCCGCGCGCAGCGGTGCGGTCCCACATGAAGTCGAGCCACCAGATGTCGTCATCGACGATCGAGGTGTTGTACATCGCCTGGATGTCGAACGGGTCGGCACCGCGGTCGACCAGCAGCGCGGCCAGCTCCCGGTCGCGCGGGTGCTGAGGGCGCACGCCTTCGCCGCGGCCGATCACGCCGGTCAGCACCGTGAAGTGATTGCCCCAGCCGTCGTCGAACCAGATGTTCGGATCGGCGTCGTGGTCGAGCAGCAGGTTGGCGATGGCGAGAGCATTGTCGCCCACCGCCGGCAGCGGCAGGCGGGCGTAGGCCAGGATCTGCAGCGGCTCGCGGTCCTCGGGGCCGCCCTTCGCGGAAGCGGATGAAGGATCGGCAGCGAGGCGGCGCTTCACCTCGTCAAGGTTGCCGAAGGCGACCGCCGCATGGATGCTGTGCTGCGCCAGCTCGGGAAAGCGCATGGCGACACGCGCCGCGGCCGAACGGTGCCCGGCCTCCCAGGGCGTGCGCAGCACGATGGCGAGGCGCTCTTCGGGCGTCAGTCGCACGGCGGCACGATTTGCAAGCTCCTCCTTGAGCGCAGCCCAGCCGGTGAAGCCGTGTTCCAGAGCTAAAGCGTGCTGCACGTCGCGGAGTGTTGGCGAGGCGGGCGCCTTGGACCAAGCGGCGGCGAGGCGTTCGCGGGCGAGGGAATCGCCGGCCTTCAGCGCCTTCAGCCAGCTCTTGGCATGCTTGCGCAGCGATTCGAGATTGGCGCCGGGATCGAGTTTGCGGGACATAGTGCCTTCCTTCCGATGTCGCCTGGCGTCCGCTTAGACAGGCCGGAAGAAGGATGTCGGGTCGCAAAGGAACCGATTGGGTGGGAGATTTCCCTTGCCGCGGACTGGTGGCGCCCCATGCGCTCTGCGGCGAATGATCTCGGAGACGGCGGCTCGCTGTCAATTGCGCGAAGGTCGGCGTACCGTCCTCTATCCGGGGCAGCTTCGCTCAGTCGTGCAGAGGGAGCGGCGCGATTCACATCAGCCAAGGCACTGCGCATGGCCGCGGCTTTTCAGCTGTCGACCACATTCACAAGATTGCCGGCTGGATCGCGGAAAAAGAAACGGCGAAGTCCCCAGTCTTCCGTGGCTGGCCCGTACACCACTTCTGCCCCTGCCGCGCGAACGGCAGCTTCAGTGGCATTCAGATCCTCTACGCCGATCGAGATTACGGGTAATTCTGTCCCAGAACCTCCTTCGGAAGCGGTATGCAGCTCAATCTTTTGAGTCGCGTCTTTGGTTAGAAATGAGATCCAACCCATGTCGAATGGCAGGTCAAGTTCGAAGACCTTCTGGTAAAACTTCGCCAAGCCAATCGGGTCCGGCGCGGCAAGGTTGGCAACGATCCTGGTGACGGCCATAGAAACGACTCCTTGTGAAATACGGCCGCTGTCCGCGGAATGCGTAATGTCCGCAATGGTCTGGGCCGAGTGAAAACGATCATCGTTGCGCAGTTCTCCGACCACATCGACACACCGAAGCGATGCGAGCGTGCCATGAAACGATAGTCAAATCTGGAGCAGAGTGAAGAGTGGGCGATAGTCCTTGTTGTCCGCAGCTTGCAGCGCGGAGATGTATTTCTCCCGTGCCTCTCCCTTTCGATCCAGATGAGCTCCCCATTCGAACGGCTTTCTTCCGGCGCGAACAAGAAGAAGATCGGCCATCGTGCGGGAGAAACGCCCATTGCCATTGGGAAAAGGATGTATCACAACAAGGCGATGATGAAAACGGGCAGCACTCTCTGGGATGTCCATGCTCTGGTATTGAATCTGCGCCTTCACATCTTCCAGGAGTTCCGTGAGTGCAACGCGGATCTGTTCAGGCGCGATGCCGATCGGCAGGACTTCCCGTGTGCGAAAGTCGCCCGCCCAGGTCCAGGTGTCGCCAAACATCCTCCGGTGGAGAGTAAGGAGGAAATCCATGTCGAGAATCTCGCCATGCCTGGTGCCAAATGCCCATTCCTCACCCCGTGCGACATTTTCGAATTCCCACTCATTGAGCTCCTGCTGATTCCTGAGATGGCCAGGTTTCAATCCGGCTGTGTAGTCTGGATCCAGCGGTGTCGCGCCGGGAGGCAGGTCGAACTTCAGTCCCATAGCTTCTTCAGGCTTCCCGACAACAGCCGATCGGCTCTGCGGTTCAGGGCGTTCTGTTCGGAGTCGGCGCTCAGTCCCTGCTCCTCAAGTTTCATTGAATGTGAGACTCGGCCAAGCTGCGCGCGTGCCATTTCCATGGCGCGGTCGCGCAGCGTGTCGTGCAGCGGCTTGCGTGGAACCAATGCGTAGACAAGCTCGCAGTCCAGAGCTGCGGCCAGTCGTTCAAGGCTCTTCAGCGTGATGGCCCCGGTGATCTCATTTCTTTGCATCGCCTCTATGGTCTGCGCAGCCTTCATCTGCATCCGTCTGGCGAGCTGAGGACTGCTCATACCCAAGGCTTCCCGGATGGCCCGCGCCCAGCCCAGTCGTGGCCTCGGATTTCCAAGGTGGGCGCGATAGGGCGCGAGAGCACGATCGAGCTGTTCGAGCATGAGGAGCTGTTTGTCTTTCATAGGTGGGCCGTGAAGGGTTATGGCGAAGTCTAATCACGCCAGACCATAGTATGGTTTCTGGTGTTAGACACCATATTATAATATGGTATTTAAATAGGAAATGCCAGTTTATAAGCTGGTGAGAGAGTACCAGTGGCCGATAGGCCGGTCGGAGAGGGGGCGTTCTGACGCGTGCCCAGCCTGGTACCCTCCCCCCACATGGACGTCCCCGCCCCCCACCGCCTTCCGCGCGCCTGGTACACCGCGTCCTTCCCCGACTTCCTCCGCCACTCCACCGCGGAAATCGTCGGCCACCTCTTCCTCAACAGCAACGCTCCCCCCGACCCCGAGCAGCGCAACGCCTGGACGGCCGAAGTCGATCTGCTGAAGCAACTCCTCTCCCACCGCGCCGGCCACCTGCTGCTCGAATTCAATATCCCCCGCATCGGCCTGCGGGCCGACGCCGTGCTGCTGCTGGGCGGCTGCGTTGTCATCCTCGAGTTTAAGGTGGGGGAGAAGCAGGTGACGCCCGCCGCCCGCAACCAGGTGTGGGAGTACGCGCTCGATACCAAGAATTTCCACGAACCCAGCCACCACCTGCCCATCGTTCCCGTGCTGGTGCCCACGCGCTGGCAAGCGAATGAACTGCCGCCGCGCCAGTTCGCACCAGACGGGGTCTGCCAGCCCATTGCGGTCGGACTGAACCTGCTGCCCCTGCTGCTGGACGACCTCCAGTGCGAATTCCCATCAGGCCTCGACCCTCGCGCCTGGATCGCCGGCCGCTACAAGCCCACACCCACGATCATCGAAGCCGCCCGGCACCTCTACGCCAATCACAGCGTGGCCGACATCGTCCGCACCGAAGCCGACGAGCGGAATCTTTCGGACACCGCGCGGCGAGTCGAAGCACTGATCCAGCGGGCCCAGGCCAACAACGAAAAGATCATCTGCTTCGTGACCGGCGTGCCGGGAGCCGGCAAGACGCTGGTGGGGCTGAACATCGCCACCTCCCACCGCGAGCAGACCAGCACCCACGCCGTGTTCCTGTCGGGCAACGGACCGCTGGTCGCCGTGCTACGCGAAGCGCTGACGCGCGACGATGTGGAACGCCGCAAGCGGCAGAAGCAGAAGATCACGAAGGTGCAGGCCGGCAAGCCCGTGAAGGCTTTCATCCAGAACGTGCACCACTTTCGCGACGAGGGACTGCGCGACGGTGAAAAGCCGCCCAGCGACCGCATCGTCATCTTCGACGAAGCGCAGCGCGCCTGGACGCGCCAGAAGGCCGAGCAGTGGATGAAATCCCGCAAAGGCATCGCCAACTTCCAGATGTCGGAGCCAGAGTTCCTGATCCAGTACATGGACCGCCACCCGGACTGGGCGGCCATCGTTTGTCTTGTGGGCGGCGGGCAGGAGATCGGTTCCGGCGAGGCCGGCATCGGCGCCTGGATCGACGCCTGCCTGAACCGCTTTCCGCACTGGCACCTGTGCATTTCTGAGCGGCTGATGGAGGCGGAATACGGCGCGGGCGAACCCGTGCGGCGGGCGGTGGCCCATCCGCGGACGCAGGTGTTCGACGACCTGCACCTGACCGTATCGATCCGCTCCTTCCGCGCCGAGAAGGTGTCGGCGTTCGTGAAGGCGCTGCTCGATTGCGAGGAAGCTGAGGCCACGCGGTTGCTGGCGACCTTCGCCAGTCGCTACCCCATCGTGATCACACGCAACCTGGACGCCGCCAAGCGCTGGGTGCGGGAGCAGATGCGCGGCACCGAGCGATGCGGCCTGCTGGCTTCGTCCAAGGCCATGCGCCTCAAGCCCCACGCGATCGATGTGCGGATAGACGCCGACCCGATTCACTACTTCCTCGGTGATCCGGAGGATGTGCGGTCGAGCTTCTATCTGGAGGAGTGCGCCACGGAGTTCCAGGTGCAGGGGCTGGAGCTGGACTGGACGTGTGTTACGTGGGATGCGGACCTGAGGCGGAATCGGGATGAGTGGTCATTCCATGACTTCCGGGCGAGCAAGTGGCAGAGCATCCACAGCGGGGAGAACCGGCGGAATCTGAAAAATGCGTATCGGGTGCTGCTGACGAGGGCGAGGCAGGGGATGGTGATATTCGTGCCCCCGGGGTCGGCTGAAGATCCAACGCGACCACCGGCCTGCTATGACCAGACGTTTGCCTATCTTCGAGGCATCGGGTTGAACGAAGTGCACTGAATCCGAGGCAAGCGGCTATGCACTGGTTGAGCGAAATGCCGTTGATATGCTGAAGAACGTTGAGCTACTTATGGATGTCGCCCCGACTATCGCTTCAAGGCTTCGAGACAAGCTGGTGCACAAGAAGTCGGACGAGAGGTCAATTAGAGATGCGCCGCAAAATGTGCGAAAACGCAAGGCGAATCTATAGCGTGGGTGTACAGAGATAGCTGGTATCCAGCCGCCGTGCGGTGGAAGGTAAGTATGGATTAACAACGTCCGAGATGCGTCCCTCACGCTCGGATCAATACCTACTGATCGCCTTTGAGCGTCGTGGCGACCCGCCGGTACGCCTCCCTGAATGGAATCCCTTCCTTCAGCGCCAGCTCGTACGCCTGATCCGCCGCATGAATCGAAGGATTCATCTTCGCCTTGATCCCCGTCTCATCGAAAACTACTTTCGCCAGCGCCGCAGCCATGATGTCCAGCGTTTGCGAGCAGACGTCGACGCCGCGGAACAGCGGAAACTTCAGCAGCTGCAGGTCGCGCTGATAGCCAGAAGGCAGCTTGGCGAAGATGCCCAGCGCTTCGGTGAGACAACCATGCGCAGTAGCCGTACGTCCCCGCACCAGCTCGAACACATCCGGATTCCGCTTCTGCGGCATGATGGATGAGCCGGTGGTGAACGCATCCGGCAGCTTCACGAACGCGAACTCCTGTGTATAGAACAGCAGCAGATCGCTGGCGGCGCGGCCGAGGTCCTGCATGGTGAGCGTGATCTCGAACAGCAGCTGGCTCTCGGCCTTGCCGCGCGAGAGCTGCACGGAGGTCACGGGCGCCTGCACGCTGGCGAAGCCCATCTCCTTCGCAGTGGCGTCACGATCCAGCTTAAGCGCGGGTGCGCCGTAGCCAGCGGCCGAGCCCAGCGGGCTCTTGTCAATGCGGCGCAGCGTGGCGCGCAGGCCGGCCGCGTCATCGCGCAGCTCATTGGCATAGCCGCCGGCCCACAGCTTTACGCTGCTCGGCATGGCCTGCTGCATGTGCGTATACCCGGGAAGAACTATGTGACCCTGCTTGTCCACCAGGACATCAAGGGCAGCAACTACTTTCTCGACGCCTTCGGCGAGCTGGGTGGCGGCATCCTTCATGTACAGCCGCAGCGCGGTAAGCACCTGGTCATTGCGCGAGCGGCCGAGATGCACGCGGCCACCGGCGGCGCCGATCTTCGCGGTGAGGTGCTTCTCCAGCGCGGTCTGGCCGTCCTCGTCAGCGAGCGTGATCTTCCACTTGCCTTGCGCATGCGCAGCCGCCACTTCGTTCAAGCCATTCTCGATCGACTGGAAGTCTTCCTCCGTGATCAGGCCGCGCGTCTTGAGCATGCGCGCATGGGCGATGGAGGCCAGCACGTCGTAGCGCACCAGCCGCTCGTCCAGCCCATGGTCTTCACCCGCGGTGTATTGCAGTACCCGCTCATCCAGCGGCGTGCCCTTGTCCCAGAGACGGCTCATGACTCAGCCCTTGCCGCTTTGCTGCTCGGCAGGCGAGAGCGCGTTGATGTCGTTGACGATCAGCGTGCCCAGGCCTTCGTTGGTGAACACCTCGGTGAGGATGCTGTCCGGCGCGTCATAGGAGATCACATGCACGCGACGCACGCCGCCGCGGATGGCTTCTTCAATCGCCTTGGCTTTAGGCAGCATGCCGTCTTTGATGGCGCCGCTGGCGCGCAGACGATCCAGGCCCTTGAGGTCGGTGTACGAGATCACCGAACCGGGATCGGCGACGTTCTCGAGGATGCCGGGCGCGCCGGTGCACAGGATCAGCTTTTCCGCGCCCAGTGCGGCGCCAATAGCTGCGGCGACGGTATCCGCATTGATGTTGAGCAGCGTGCCCTTGTCGTCGGCCGACAGCGGGCTCACCACGGGCATGAGGTTGTTGTCGAGCAGCTTCTTCAACACAGACTCATCGACCAGCTCGATGTCGCCGACCAGGCCATAGTCCACCATCTCGCCTTCCACCTTCACCGGGCTGCGACGATTCGCCTTGATCAGGCCGGCATCCACACCCGACACGCCCACGGCATCGATCTCCAGTTCGCGGCAGAATGCGAGCAGCTTGGTATTGATCAGGCCATTGAGCACCATGGAGGTCGCATCGATGGCTTTCTCGTCGGTAACGCGTCGGCCCTGCACCATGCGCGTGGGCACACCCATGGCCTCGGTGACCTGCGTCAACTGCGGGCCGCCGCCATGCACCATCACGACCTTGACGCCGAGGTAGTGCAGCATCGCGATCTGTTCGATCAGCGCGCGCGTGGCTGTCGCGTCACCGAATACCGCGCCGCCAGCCTTCACGACAAAGGTCTTGCCCTTGTACATGCGGATGTAGGGGGCGGCATTGCGCAGTGCTGCGATGGACGCGGACTTGGTGGGACTTTGCATGATCATGGACTTGTGTTTTGGCCTCTCGGGGTGAACATCAGGCGAGCATTCGGTGCAGCACGGCCATCTGCGCCGGCATGCGGTTGTAGGCTTCACGGACGACCACGCTGCGCGGGCTGTCGAGCAGCGCATCGGCAACCGCGACATTGCGGCGCACGGGTAGGCAGTGCATGAAGTGTGCGGCGGGATTCGCGCCGGCGAACCAGCTTTCGTTGACCTGCCAATCAGCCAGTCGGCGGCGAAGTTCCGCGTCGGCCTGCACATCGCCGTAGTGGCGCGTGGATCCCCACTCCTTGGCATAGAGCACATGCGCGCCGCGCATGGCGGATGCGCGGTCGGTGGTCTCGGTGAAGGATCCGCCCGAGGCTTTGGCCAAGCGCCGCGCCTTGTCGGCCAGCGCTTGTGGAATCTCGAAACCTTCCGGTCGCAGCACCACGACTTCCATGCCGCGGTGCGCGGCCATCGTCATTGCCGCTGCAGGCACGGCCAGTGGCAGCGCACGCGGGTGATTGACCCAGGACAGCACGAAACGGCCGTGATCCGGCACGTCGAGCTCGTCCATGGTTTTCCAGTCCGCGAGCGCCTGGCACGGATGGTTCATCGCCGATTCCATGTTGATCAGCGGCTTGTCGACCAGGTCCGCGATCTGCTTGAAGACCACCTCATCGAGGTCGTTCTGCAGGTTCACGCATTCGGCGAAGGCGCGGATGCCCAGCACGTCCGAATAGGACGCCAGCACGGGGATGCCTTCGCGGATGTGTTCGGCCCTGTCGCCATTCATCACGGCGCCAAGTTCCGTCTCCAGCTTCCATGTGCCCTGGCCGGGCGTGATGACGAAGGAGCTGCCGCCCAACTTCGACATGCCGGCCTGGAACGAGGCCAGCGTGCGCAAGCTGGGATTCATGAACAGCAGGCCCATCACTTTGCCAGTCAGCGCCTGCGGCCGCGGGGAAGCCTCGAGCCGCCCTGCCAGCGCGACGAGGTCGCGCACGGCAACGGGATCGAAGTCCGCCAGATCAATAAAGCGTTTCATGTCGGATCGTAAGGAAGGTCTGCTGTCTTTTTTACAGCCGCTTGAGCGCGGCGGCGAGCAGATCGACCTCGGCCTCCTTGAGGGTGAATGGGGGCAGCAGTCGCAGCACATTGGGGTCGCCGCTGGTGCCTGTAAGAATGTTGTGGTCCGCGAGCAGTTTCTTCTGCAGATCTTTCACGGGTGACTTCGAGATCAGACCCGTGAGGAAGCCTGCGCCCTGATGACCCGTGATCGGCCCGACGATGCAGGTGTTACGAATGTATGCACTGACCCGCCGCACATTGGCGAGCAGGCCATCGTGCTCGATGGCGTCGATGCAGGCCTCGATTGCGGCGCAGGCCATGGGGCCGGCGCCGAAGGTGGTGCCCAGAGCGTCCATCTTCACCGCATCGGCTGCCTTCTTCATCATCAGCAGTGCCGAGCAGGGGAATCCATTGCCCAGCGCCTTGGCGCTGGTGATCATGTCTGGCAGCACGCCGTAAAGATTCGCGCAGAAGGGTTGGCCGCTGCGGCCGAAGCCGCACTGCACTTCATCGAAAATCAGGATGGCGCCGGTTTCATCGCAGCGCTTGCGCAGCGCCTTCAGATAATCGGCGCCCATGTCGAACGCGCCGCCCACACCCTGCACGGGTTCGATGACGACAGCAGCGGTCTTGTCCGTGATCTGCGCCAGCGCAGTCGCATCGCGACGCGGCAGGAACTTCACATCGAAGGGCGTGCGCGGAAAGCCGTACCACTTCTTCGCTGCGCCCCAGGTGAGCGCGCCGGCAGCGGCCGTGCGACCGTGGAAGCTCTGCTCGAAGGCCACCACTTCGGTACGGCCGGGATTCAGTGTGAACGCCATCTTCAATGCGTTCTCGTTGGCCTCGGCGCCGCTGTTGACGAAGAACACGCTTTCGACGGGAAGCTTCGAGAAGGCGATGAGCTTGTGCGCGGCGCGCAGCCGCACTTCCATGGGCACGGCATTGCTCTGGAAGTTCATGCTGCGCGCCTGCTCGGCGATGGCCTTGCTCCAGGCCGGATGGCCGTAGCCCAGCGCTGCCACGGCGTGGCCGCCGTAGAGATCGAGCACGCGGCGACCATTGGAGCCGATCAGCCAAACGCCTTCGCCGCGCAATACCTCTAGCGGGTACTGGGCAAAAACAGGAGCCAGCGGATCGTGTTCCGCGTGCGAGAGTTCTGCGTTCATCATGTCCACCCTGTGGCCGGAGCGGTAAGTCCGGCGGTCTCAGGCAGACCGAGCAGGCGGTTCATCCACTGAACCGCGCCACCGGCCGCGCCCTTGTTGAGGTTGTCCAGCACGCTCATCACCGCGACGGTCTTGCCGTCGCTGGCGACGGAGAGGCGCGCGTAGTTGCTGCCTGCGATTTCCTTCACGCGCGGCGCCGTGGCGCTGACGTTTACGAAAGAAGAGTGCGCGTAGAAGGATTTGAATGCGTCGACGAGTTCGCCCGTGGTTGCGCCAGTCTTTGCCAGCTGCGCCTGCACCGTCACATGGATACCGCGCGCGAAAGGACCCGAGTGCGGCACGAAGGCGAAATGCGCTTCCACGCCGCTGGCAGCTTTCGCTAGCGCCGCTACTTCCGGCGCATGCCGGTGCGCCAGCGCGTTGTACGAATACAGGTCGCTGTGCCGCATCGGATGATGCGTGCCCTCGATGGGCTTGCGTCCGGCGCCGGTGCTGCCCGTCACGCCGCTGACGAACAGCGTTGGCGTGGCGAAGCCGAGTTTCAGCAGGGGAACGGAGGCCAGCAAGATGGCGGTGGCGAAGCAGCCAGGATGGCCGATGTGCGGCGTCGGCGATTTCGCCAGATGCTCGGGCACGGCGCAGGTGAACTGTGAGAGCCGGTTCTGCGCGCCGTGGTCATGTTTGTACACCGCGGCGTACGCGGCGTTGCTGGAAAACCGGTAATCGGCGGAAATGTCCACCACCCGTGGGCGTGTGCCCGCGGATTCCGCTTTTGTCAGCAGCCGGTCGATGAGCGCAGCCGATGCGCCATGCGGAGCGGCGGAGAAGACGGCGCTATGCGGCAGCGTGGCCACGAGCTGTTCGATCTCATCGATAGAGGAAAACTTGGTTTCCGGATATACGCTGGCCAGATGCCCGAACGCCTTGGCCACCGATTCGCCGGGCTGGCTGTCCGAAAGGATGCCGGCGAGCTTGAGGTTGGGATGGCCCGCGATCAGGCGCAGCAATTCGCCGGCCACATAGCCGGTGCCGCCGAGCACGATGGCTGGAATTGAACCTTCCATCAGTTTGCTGCCGGCGCCGGGAACCTGGCCGACAGGCCAATGCTGTCGATCACGCAATCGCCCAGTGCCGCGCCACTGCTGATGGCATTAAACGCTTTCACGTTCATCTGTTCCTGGATGATCTCCACGCCCACGGCGTTGTCGGTAGCGGGGCCAGTCACCACGGACGGCTCCACATGGAAGCGCTCGCGCAGCAGCTTCACGCCGCCCCAGGCCGCAACCGGATCATTGGCCGACAGCACCACGCTGGTCAGCACATTGCGGATGTCCTCGCATTCCAGGATTGCGTCCACGCCGTAGGTGCCGATGAGGCCATCGCCCAGCTCGAACAAGATGACGTCGGGCTTCTTTGCCGCGAGTTCAGTGAGCATGGCGCGCGTCAGCGCAGGCCCGGACTTGCCGGTGGTGGTGACGATACCCAGGTCGGTGAAGATCATGGAATTGCGCGCGCCGGAATCTTCCATCGCGAGGATGTCGCGACGCAGGGAAACACCGGTGGCCTTGAAGACGTCGACGACGAGGCCGCGATGCCGCATGCGCGAAACAATCGAGCACGCAGCCGCCGTCTTGCCGGCCTCCATGCAGGTGCCGGCCAGCGCCACCACGGGCACGCCCTGGGTATCGAGCGTGGCGTTATAGTCGAGCTTGCGCGTGCCCGCGCGCGCTGGCACGCCGATGCGTTCACCCAGGTACGGGAACTGCAGCACAACACCCAGCACCTTGCAGTCGAAGGGATTGCCGTTGTTGGGGTTGGCCGAATTGCAGATGCCGAGCACACCGCCGATGTTCAGCATCTGGACGATGTCGCCGGGCTTCACTTCCTTCGGCACATAGCCGGAATAGCCGAACAGCGCGCGCCGCGGACCCAGGGCGCCGACCACGATGTCACCCTTGACCACCTTGGCCATGCGACCGCTGGTGAGTTCCAGCGTGTTGTAGGTGGACTTGTTGGTCATGACTTCCACGACCAGCACCACGCCTTCCTCGGACGGAATGTCTTCGGCAATGCGCAGATCGTGCTTCAGGTTCAGCGCCTGAGTCACCGAGCCGATCTTGTCTACCACCACTGATCTCATCGTCGTTCAGTCCTTCTTCTGTTTCGCATGCTCGCCGGCGCGGGAATAAAACACGCCCGTCAGCGCCACTATCTTCGAGAAACCCAGCGCATCCTGCGGCGTCCATTCGCCCACCGACTCGCCGTACACGCCTTTCGATGCCGCCATCAGCGAGTAAGGCGACTCGACGCCTTCCACGAAGCACTGGCCTGCGCGCAGCACCACGTGCACCTCTCCGGTGACCCGCGCCTGCGATGACAGCAACAGCGCTTCGATGTCGCGGCACACCGGATCAAGCAGCTGGCCTTCGTGCACCAGGTCGCCGTATGGCCCCGACACCAGATCCTTGATGCGCTGCTGGCGCGGCGTCATGACGAGTTTTTCCAGCTCCCGGTGGGCATTGAGCAGGATCTCCGCCGCGGGCGCCTCGAACGCGACGCGACCTTTGGTGCCGATGATGGTGTCACCCAGGTGGATGCCCCGGCCGATGCCGAACCGTGCGCCCAATGTCTCGAGACGCTCGATCACTTCGACCGGCGACAGGGACTTGCCGTTGAGTCCCACAGGGCGGCCCTGCTCGAACCGGATCGAATGGTGCTGCTGCGTCGCCGGCTTGTCGAACGCATCCTTCGAAAGCACCCAGGCGCTTTCGGGAATGCTGCCTTTCGACGTCAGAGTCTCGGTGCCGCCGATGGTTACGCCCCAAAGGCCGCGGTTGATCGAATACGCCGCGCCATGCGGCGGCACCGGCAACCCGCGCCTTTGCAGATAATCCAGTTCTTCCTGGCGCTTGAATGCTTTGTCACGCACCGGTGCGAACACTTCCAGATCCGGCGCCAGTGTGCGCAGCGCCACTTCAAAGCGCACCTGATCGTTGCCCGCGGCCGTGCAGCCATGCGCAATCATGTTCGTGCCCAGCTCGCGCGCCACGCGCGCGATGGTCTGCGCCTGCATCACGCGCTCGGCGCCCACGCACAGCGGATACATGTTGCCGCGCCGCACGTTGCCCATGATGAGGAAGCGCAGCACCTGTTCGTAGTAATCCGCGCGCGCGTCGACCTGGTGATGTGCGATGGCGCCGAGCTGTTTGGCGCGCTCGGCCAGCGTCTTCGCGGCTTCCGCGTCGATGCCGCCGGTGTCCACGGTGACGGTGATGACCGGCCGGCCGGTGTTCTCCGCCACCCACGGCACCAGGAAGGAGGTGTCGAGGCCGCCGGAATACGCAAGAACGATGGGCATTGCGCCCGAAGAGGACGATTGAGTCATAACGATTCTTCTTAGATGCGAAAGTTGGAACGCAGGCGGTCGAGCAGGCGGGCCTGCGCGTCGCCATCCTGCGTGGCGATGAAGATGGTGTCGTCGCCGCTGATCGTGCCAACGGCTTCTGGCCAGGCGGCCTTGTCGATGGCAACTGCCACACTGCCGGCCGCGCCCACGGAAGTGCGGATCACGGTGATGGACGGACCAGCCGTGCGGATGTCGCGCACGAAACGCGCGATGGCAGTGAAGCTGCCCTGCGCCTGCGAGATCTCATCGGTTGGCGGCAGGTAACGGCCCTGTGCCTTGAGCACGCCCAGCTCGCGCATGTCCCGGCTCACCGAGGATTGGGTGACTTCGAAACCATCGCGCTTGAGCAGGCCCACCAGATCGGACTGGCGACGCACGGCACCGGCCTGCAAGTGGCGCAGGATCGAGTTGCGACGGTCGGATTGGTGGCGGTCGGCGTGCATAAGAATGAGGATTCTATGCATAAAAATGCAGATGTCAAGGAGGGGATATCAGGGTTATTGCAGGCGATATTGCGATGGAGTATTACTTATGAAATCCAATGTAATACCGGGATGCAAATGGGCAACACACTTACCAAGAAGGGGCAGGTCACCATCCCCAAGAAGGTGCGGGACGCGCTCGGCCTGAAGCCTGGGGATGAGGTGGATTTCGATGTGGACGAGAAAGGCGCGATCTACCTGCGCCGTGCCGCAGGGACTCCGGCGCGCGAACCGGATGGTATTGACCGCGCCGTTGGCAGCGCCGACTACAAATGGGGCAGCACTGCGGAATACATGAAGTTCATCCGCGGGGACGACTACGAAATCAATGGCGACTAGACGCGCAAGCTTGCTGGTGGATACCAACGTCGTGTTCGACGTTCTCGGAGACGATGCGAAGTGGAAGCAGTGGTCGGGAGAGCAGCTGCGCAACCAGCATCGCATGCATGAGCTGGTCATCACTTCCGTTGTCTACGCAGAGCTGTCACCCGCCTTTGCCTCGCAGCAGAAGCTGGATTCACAGCTTGCAGCCATAGGGCTGCGCTTTCGGGATTTGCCGAAATCGGCGCTCTACATTGGTGGCGTGGCCCACCGGCAATACCGGCGCGCCGGCGGTGCGCGCGAATCCATCCTGGCCGACTTCCTCATCGGCGCGCATGCCATGGTGCTGGGCTGCGGCATCCTCACGCGCGATGTGCGGCGGTACCGCAATTACTTCCCGCGCGTGCCGCTGGTGACTCCCTGAGCAAGGTTTCCGTTCCGGTGGTCCGGAAAAATCCGGTTGACCCTGGGCCGGTGGGAATGTACTGTGAAAAAGTGAAAAATGTCACAGTATCACTTGACGACCGGGTTTATCAGCGGGCGAGGGTAACGGCTGCTGAGCGCGGCACATCGCTGTCAGCGCTGGTCCGGGCATATCTCGAGAATCTCGGGTCGGGTGAAAGTGAATCCGACCGCCTGAAGAATGCCGAGCGCACCCTGCGCGCACAAATCCGCGGGTTTCGCGCAGGCGATAGGTTGTCACGCGAGCAGGCGCACGAGCGCGATGCATGAGCGCCACGCACTTCATCGATACCAACATTCTGCTCTATTCGATCAGCGACGCGCCTGACGAAACGCGCAAGAACCGTATCGCCATCGATCTGCTTGATCGTGATGGCGGGGCGCTGTCCGTTCAGGTGTTGCAGGAGTTCTATGTTCAGGCCACGCGTGCATCGCGGGCCAGTCGGCTGACACATGACGTTGCCGCCAGCCTGATCGATACCTGGATGCGCTTTGCCGTGCAGGACAACAACCTTCCGGTGATGCAGCACGCGCTGGCCATCAAGGCCCGGCATCAACTGTCCTATTGGGACAGCGCCATTGTCGCGGCCGCATGCGCACAGGGATGTGGCGAGATCTGGTCAGAGGACATGGCGCATGGGCGGCAGGTTGAAGGGTTGCGTGTCGTTAATCCCTTCGTTTAGCCGGAGGTCCTGACCCCGCCTGATGCCAGCAGGCAGACCGCCGCCTCGCGCGCTACCTTCGACGCACTGCCCGCTGCATCAGGCTGCCACGAAACTGCGGCGCCTTCGTAAAGCAGTTCGAGCTGCCTCGCCAGCGTAGCCGGATCCCTCGCGCCGCCCTGCGTCGCCAGGTCCTTGAACAACCCGCGCAGCCAGCCACGCGATGCATCGCAGACGCCGCGGATGCCGTTCTCGGCGCCGAGTTCGGCGCTGGCGCGGATGAAGGCGCAGCCGCGAAAGTCTTTCTTTCTGGCGACCTCGCACTGGTCATCGAACACGGCCAGGATCTTCTCCCGCGCAGACGCCAGGCCCGAGAGGCGCTTCTGGACGCGCTGTTCGCGTGCCTCGTGTTTGGCGGTGAGGTAAGCCTGGATTAGTTCATCCTTGCTACCAAAGGTGTTGTACAGCGACGCCTTTGCCACACCCGCGCGCTCAATCACCCGGTCAATGCCGACCGTATTGATGCCTTCCATGTAGAAGAGCTCCGCGGCGGCGGCCAGCAGGCGCTCGCGGGCGGAGGTCTTTTCCGGGACGGCAGGTGTTTTGGTGGTCATGAGCAATCTCCTGTTGACGATAGTAGACCGATCTGTATACTTACGTCCAACATAGACAGAACGGTCTACCTAATCAAACCCAAGAGACAGCCATGAACCCCACCACTCTTCCAGTCACCGCCCAAGTTGCCCAACTGCCGGCGAGGTTGTCGCCGGTTGCCAGCTTTTTCCTCATGGCCTCCCTCATCGTGACCTTTCTGGCTGGGGCGAGCGCGCCTACGTCGCTGTATCCCCATTACCAGGCTCAATGGGGATTCTCCTCGCTGACCATCACGGTGATCTTTGCCGTCTATGCACTGGCAGTGCTCGCCGCATTGCTGGTGTTCGGACGACTTTCCGATCATGTGGGGCGGCGACCGGTGCTGCTGGTATCGGTGGTGGTGCAGCTCATCTCGCTCACGATGTTTGCTACTGCGGACGGCCTGGGAGCGCTGTTATTCGCGCGCACGCTGCAGGGGATTTCTGCCGGTGCGGCGATCGCTGCGGTTGGCGCAGGATTGCTCGACCTCGACAAGCGCCGGGGCCCGGTGGCGAACGCGGTCGCCACACCACTGGGCACTGCGCTCGGCGGGGTGGCTGGCGGCATATTTGTGGGCATGCTGCCGGCACCACATCAACTGGTGTTCGTGGTTCTGTCCCTGCTGGTGCTGATACAGGGAGTGGGGCTGCTGTGGATGGCTGAAACCACCGAGCGTCGCAGCGGAGCCATGGCTTCGTTGCGGCCGCAGCTGTCGCTTTCGGCTGCCACCCGGGGTCCCTTGCTGCGGGCTGTGCCCATCATCATCGCGACCTGGGCGATCCCTGGTTTCTTCAGCTCGCTGGGTCCCGCATTCGTGCGCAGCATGACGGGTGAGAACTCCGCGCTGCTCAGTGGCCTTGCGTTGTTCGTGATGGCCGGCAGCGCTGGTACCGCCGGGCTGGTGTTGCGGCATCTCACTCCGCAAGCGGCCATGCGCACTGGCGGCGTGGCCCTGGCCATCGGCATGGTGGTGGTGCTCTCAGCTCTCTACCTGCACTCGCCACTGCTGTTCTTTGCGGGACTGAGCGGTACGGGTGTCGGGTTCGGCACCGGATTCCAGGGCGCAGTGCGCAGTGTGGTGAGTCACGCGCAGGCGGATGAACGCGCCGCTGTGCTGGCCGTGATCTTCGTGATCGCCTACCTCGCCATGGGTGTGCCGGCGATCGCCGCTGGGCTGCTGCTCACTGGCAGTGCGCTGCCCAGTGTCGCGGCAGAGTTTGGTGGAGTCATCCTGCTGCTCGCGGCGCTTTCACTGGTGATGCCGCGCATCCAGTGGAGCACTGGCAGCCCTCGCTGAGGACTGCCGGGCCCGATTCAAAGGTCACCGCAACCTGAGTGGCGTCAGCCTATTGATAAAGCACCTGCGCCCGCATTTGCTGGCTGATCGCGGTAGCGAACTTGCGCAGTTCGACCGAGTCGGCAGCGGTGCAGACCGCTCGGGGTGTCGTGATGTCCAGCCGGCGGTTCATGCGCAGTCGCCCATCCTTCACTTCATAGGTTGCGCTGAACCTTCCAAACGGCGATTCGATGCTGGCCGCCTTGGGCAGGGTGGTAATCGTTACTTCGGCCGGCAGCGTCAGCTCGAGGATTTCGTCGGCGCCTGAGGTCGGGCAGGGGAAGTCGAGCTTGCGTTCCAGCTGCAGCATTGAGCTGGCGAAACCCTGCCCGCTGGCCATGGTTGGCATGCCGAAGGATGTGGCGAGTGCGCCTGGTCCCGGCACGTTGATGCGCTGTGGGATCTTGAATTCGAACACTAGCGAGAATGGAATCGCCAGGTCACGCGCATCGCTGAGTTTGAGTGTGGCTTCGCCCGTCTGCCCGGAGCTTGCCAACATGGACTTGGCCACCGTCGGTCGCATCGCGTCGGTGATGCCACCCATCGCAGCGCGCAGGCCGGGTTCCGCTGAGCCCAGAGTCTCGACCGTGTTCGTGCCGGACACCGACCCATCAGCGGTCAGGGTTACGATGGTCCGTTGTACCACGCGGTCCTGGGCGCTCGCAGCTGGTGTTGTCTTCACGACCGCCCGCATGGACTTGTTGCCCCCCAGCAGGGCCGGTTTGCTCTGCAGGTTGGGGGTTAACACGCCGAACTGCGTGAACCCAGAAGTGGAATCGACGAACAGGTTCCATTCCGGTAGGTACGTGATGGCGTGGTTGAATGCACCCAGAACCACCGAGTCGGGCAGCTTGAAGGCCGCGCCGGCCTGGATGAGTGCCGGCATCGCATCAATGCCTTTCGCGTGCAGCAACGCAATTAGCAGCGTGCTCTTGTCCTTGCAGTCGCCATAGCGCGCCGCAATGATCGTATCGGCCTCATGCGGCACGTAACCGCCCGCGCCCATGGCGATGGCGACATAGCGGATCTCCTTGCTGACCCAGCGATAGAGGGCCGCGGCCTGCGCTCGTTTGTCGGTGATGCCGGTGGTGATTTCATCGGCCAGCTTCTGCACGGCTGGAGTCACTCTGGCGGCGGCCTCGGCGCCAATCATGTAGGCCTCGGCCAGCTCGGGATAAGTCTCGAACGTCGATACGGCGGCGTATGGGCTGAATGTTTCGAAACCCAGCGCGCCTGGCTCAGGGAGGATGGCTTTGGCGTCGCCATACGTCCAGCGCCATTCGCGCTTGCCGGCTGCGGCGGATTTCACCTCGCCGCCCTGCATATCCCGCGATGAGAAGTGCAGCTTCAGTTTTTCCGGCGCCCGCACGATGACGCTGGCAGCCTGGGTATCAGTGAAAGGGTTGACTATGAGTGCCGCAGAGAACAAGCCGGGGAGGTACGGCTTGAGCTGCTTCAGGCGGTAGCGCAGGTTCAGCGTCGCGCCGACTTCCACCTGGGGGAAAACCACCATTCGCAACTTGTTGTCGCTGAAGGTCGGTGCTCCGGTGCTGGCCGGCAGTTGCTGCGTGATGATCTTGTCGGCTGGCACATCGATGCGCTTGCCGTCCTTGGTTGTCGTATAGGCTTCGAGGATCTCAAGGGACTGCAGCGACTCGCTGTATTGCACCGGCGCTTGGCCCATGCCGGCTACAGCCTGTTGTTCGTCGACGCGGCGGGCCGTGTCGACTTCGGTCGTCCAGGTGCCGTCGGCTGATACTTCATAGACGTAGTGCTGACGTACCACGGTGACGGGAGCTGCGTGGAGCGTGGAGCTGCCAAGAATGCAGAGCAGGGCGGTGAGTGTCGGTCGCATGTGGATCCCTCCGGTATGTTTCTTCTTCTCGCGGCAGTATGGTAGTCCATGTTCGTATGGGCGTGAGTTATTCCCGTCATCATCGGGCAGCCGCGCCTACTTCTGGATGGTATAGACGATATCCGCGCTGCGCGCCTTGCCAGCCTCGGTCTTGATGGTCCAGCGATCACCGATGGTGAAACGCATCTTCAGCGTGTTGATGGCTTCTGCCAGGCTGATGCCGTAGCTGACATACAGCCGCGGCGACAGATATTTGCCCAGCACCAGCGAGGTGTCGTTGCTGAGATCAGTTTCGATCCCGACATCATCGACGCCGACGCGGGCGCCGACACGCTGCGCCAGGATCGACGCGCCCTGCGCGAGCATGTCGTTGCGCGCCGCGCCGGAACGGTTGCTGTTCTGCACGCTTTCCAGCGATCCGCCGGCCAGGATCAGCGACACGATCTGCGATTGGGGAATCGCAGGTTCCGAAAAGAAAGTCGGCGGATTCAGGTGGAGCAGGGTGCCGCGCACGTTTACACCCGCAGTGATGTCGGGAAAGACTTTCTGCGCGCGCAGGTCCACGCCGGGATTGTTCAGGGGACCGTTGTCGAAGATCAGGCGGCCACGCTCGATATCGAGCAGCCGGCCGAGGTACTGGAACTTTCCTTCGGCAATGTTCAGCTCGCCTTCGCCGCGGATGACCTTCGAATCATCACCGCGCACGCGGATGCTTCCACCCAGCCTCGCCTTGAGTCCCAGCGAGTCGATGCGCACCTGGTCGCCGAGCATCACGCGAACGTCGTATATCACCAGCCAGCGCTGTGCGGGGTCGATGACCGGTGCGCCGACCATCTGCTCATCGTTGGATGCGAGCACGACATTGCGCAGATCCGCAGGCTCCAGCTGCGCGTAGGGCAGGCGTATTTCACCACTGACATCGATGCGGCGCCCGTCGATCTTGAAGTCGAGCTTTGGTGATGCATTGATCCGAGCTTCAGGCACATCCACGATGCGCAGGTTCTCGCCTTCGACGTGCAGGTTGCCGTATGGCTCACGCTCTTTCCACGCCAGCTTGCCGTTGAACTTGGCGATGCCAGTGCCCAGGCGTGATTGTCCTTCGATATCCAGCGAATCATTGTTGAAATTGGCGTCGAGCGAGAGCTCGCGCATCGCGATATTCACCTGATAGACATCGATCGATGCGTCGCGCAGCTGCAGCAGGCCCTGCAGGGTCGGTGCGCCCAATGTGCCACCGATGCTGACCTTGGTGATCAGCCGTCCAGTCGCCTTGTCGATGCCGCCGAAGTAGATGTCGAGCAACCCGAGCCCGTCGGTGTTTGCGTCCAGCGTGCCGCGAATCGGGAAGCTCTGCCAGTCGCCGGCGTTGCGCTCGCCGGTGAGTGCTCCCTTGATGCTGCCGGAGTCACCTGCGTCCAAGCCAACCTGCACGGCAAAGCCGGTGGTGGTGGCGTTGGCCGTGACGCTGCCGGAACCCAACGACATCGGTTCGAATTTCCCGTTGCTCAAGCGGTGCAGCAGCCGCGCCTGCTGCAACTGCCCGCGCAAGTTGCCCACCGGCAGGTCCGTGCGGTTGCCGGCGAGATCCGCCTGCAGGTTGATGGTGCCTTCGTATTCCATGTCCTGCATAAGGCCCGCGGTAAGCGCGCGCAGTGGCAGTGATTCAGCGGTGAGGTTGGCCTTCCAGGTGCCATCTGGCAGACGTTGCCCGGCCATGCACAACCGCTCTACGGTGCCTTTCACGCAGGTCTGCCCGAGTTGCTGCTGCTGCAGATTGAACGCGAGCGTCGCCGGTGTTTCCAGGCGCAGCTGCAGGTTGCGAGAGTCGTCAATGACAAGACTTTCGAGCGTGCCCTGCCACAACCCTTCACGAATGGCGCCCTGCGCCACCAGCGCCGTGCGCAGCGGCGTGGCTTCAACATCCAGTGCCAGACGATGCTGTTCGCCGTTACCGGTGAGCTTCAGGCTGGCCTTCTGCACGGTGCGCCCGCCGTATGTAAGCCCGGTAGTGTTGATCTGTCCGAGCGCATGGCCGTCGGCGCGCAGGTCCACATCCACATCTGCATCGAGAGCGGCGACCTTGTAGCCCTGCCATTCGAAGTCTGTGCCGCGGGCCTTGAACAGCAGCAATGGTGTGGCGCGCGTGCCGGCATATCGACCGCTTGCGCTCACGCGGCCGCTTGCCGCCGGATCGAACAGACTCAGGTCATCGGCATTGACCACGAAGCGCAGGTCGCTCTGCACGCCGAAGCCGCCGTCCAGTTGCAGGCGCGTGCGGCCCAGGCTCAGATCGACGCCGGTAAACTGCCAGTCAGTGCTGGCGGCGGCACGCGCGAAATGCCCTTTGCCGCTGATGTTCTGGCCGCGCAGCTTGCCCGTGAAGCGCTGTGCATCGAGATCGAGACTCCCCATTGCACCAAACGGTGCGCCGCTGGCCTTGAAGTCGAAGCCAAGTTTCCCCGGCAAGTCGGCCCGCAGCGTTGAGGGATCCAGGTCGGCGACGCTTCCATCGACCCGCCAGCTTTCGGCCGGCTGCCAGCGCGCTTCACCGGTGAAGTTCGCGGTGCCACCGAGCAATTGCACGGCGGCTTCATCGATACGCAGCGAGTCAGTAGCAAGCGCGCCGCGGAGTGTTGCGGGCATGGCCGGTTGTTCCGCAGTGATGACATCGCCATCCAGACGCACGGCCCAGGGCTTCACGCCGCTGAGCGCGTAGTTGCCGCGCGGGCTCGAGAACGCCGGCGCTGACTCGGCCAGCGGCCAGCGAAAGGTGGCCCAGTCGCCGGCGAGGTCGAGTTGCGGTCCGCCTTTTACAATCGTCACAGTGCCGTGCGTGGTGGCGCGCGCACCCGATGTCGCGTGGGTAACGGTGGCGCGTTGAATGGTCAGCACCCTCTGGCTGTAGGCGCCGTGAAAATCCACGCCCAACGCGCCAGCCTTCAAGCCAGGGGGAGTCAGCGAACCCTTGGCGGCAAAGCCCACGCTGGCTGCCGTAATGTCCAGCGTGCCGGAAATGATGCCGAGCACCGTGCCACCACCGAATGGCTGCAGGTTCAGGTCCTGCACCTGCGCTTTTCCGGCAAATTTCCAGCCTTTGTTGAGCGTGGTGACGGCCCCCTCGAAGCCGGCGTGAAAAGGCTTCTCGATGCGACCGGTCAAGGGCAGCTTGTCCAGGTCGCCGTCGAAACGCGCCAGGATCAGCCAGTCTGGCTGTCCGGCGATGGACCAGGTGATTTCCATTTCTCCGTCCAGACCGATGGGGCGTTTGGCCAGCACGTTGCCGGTTGCCTGGATATGCATGAGCTCGTAGTCCAGCTTTGACGAAAGGATGCGGATCTGCTTCGGCAGCACCGTGACCTTGCCGTCGATATTGCGCAGCGGCACCTTGCGGCCACTCAGCAACGTGATCTCCGCGCCATCGACATGTGCTGCGTCCGTGTCGATGCGCAGCAGCGCGGGCAGGAAGCGCGGTGGTAACAGCGGACGGTCCAGCGGATCGAGCTTCATCATCACGCTGACATGCTCGGCCCTGACTCCCGGCATCGTGATCCGGTGCAGCAGCAGCAGAGGCAGCAGTTCGATACTGCCCGAGGCGTGATCGATCTGCACATCCGACAGTCGGTGCTGGATGCGCAGCGAGTCGACGCTGAAACCATACGCCAGCGTGCCCGTGACCGTCCCGGCCGTGATGGTCACGGGGCCGATCTTTCCGAGGCGGCTGACAACGAACTGCAGCCCGGATTCGGTGGTGACGACCACGTACGTCACAGCTGTAGGCACCAGCAGCAGGATTGCCACAAAACCGAGCGCAATTTTTCGTCGCAGTTTCACAGGCTGGTCGAGATGTTCAGGTGGAGACGCAGATTGCCGCTGGTGGACAGCGGCTTCGCAACGTCGAGGCCCAGCGACACAATTGGCAGCCGATAGCGGATGCCAACGCCCGCAGCATATTCAAGCGGATCCTTGAAACTGTTGAATGCGTTGCCGATGTCGAAGAATGTGGCAACCCCGAGATTCAGCGGCAGATCCCGCACGATCTCGGCCGAGCCCACCACCAGATGCCGCCCGCCGGTTTTGCTCAGCTTCAGGCTGCCGTCACGCTGGGTGATGAACTCCTCCGGCGACAGTGTGTTGTAGGCAAAGCCGCGCACGCTGCGGTCGCCGCCGGCAAAGAAGCGGTAGATACCCGGTACGTCGCTGAAGTCGCTGACCACGCTCGCACCGAATTCCCCGCGCAACAGCAGATGCCAGCGCAGGCCCAGATCGAATTTGCGTTCCGCCTGTAGATCGATGCGCAGGAAGTCTGCATCCGACCCCAGCGCTGAATGCGAGCCGATGATTTCGGCATAGAAGGCGCGGCTGAACAGCGATTCACCCAGAAAGCCCCTTGGAACTGCGGCCACTGCAAAACCTGGCACCAGCAGCGTGCTCGCGACGCGGCTGGCACCGTCGTCGGTGCTGGTGTGCGTGGCCGACAACGAAGTAACCGTCTGCCAGCGATCGTGCACACGGGTGACCGAGGGACGCACCGTGGTTTCGTTCGTGTCGAGGTCGGCCAGATCCTCGAACTTGTTGATGACTTCGACCGAGAATTTCTCCAGTGCCGGATCCCCGATGGGAATGTCGTAGCGCGCATTCAGACGGCGTGTGCTCGCCGAGGCCTTCAGTTCAAAGCGCAGTCGGTGGCCGCGATCGTTCAGGCGCGTGTTGGTCCAGCCCAATGTGCCACGCAATTGCGTATCGGTGCCATAGCCACCACCCAGCGCGAGCTGCCAGCGGCTCTTGGTGGCGGTGATGCGGATCGGCACCGTCAGCGCCTTGTCGTCGGGCGTGCCCAGTTCCACGTCCACCGATGAAAAATACAGGCTGTCATCGAGCGCGAACTGTGTGCGCAGCACATCCGAGGCGTTGTAGGGGGCGCCTTCCCGGAAGCGCAGGAAGCGCTGCATCAGCGCGGGCCGGATCACATCCTGATCGATATCGACGTGTCCGAAGTTGTAGCGCGGTCCGGTCTCCAGCAACAGCTTGATGCGGGCGGCGTGCGCGGCGGGGTCCACCACCAGTCTGTCGTCTTCCACCAGGCGCGCCGCGAGGTAGCCACTGGCGGCGGCCGCTCGGGTCATCTCGCCTTTCACTTCTTCATAGGAGCTGTGGTGCAGGATCATGTTGACCTGCAGCACCTTCTGTTTGCGGACCGCATCGAAGGATGCGTCGCCGGCGCCAGGCCCTGTGATTTCGATTGCAAGCTCGGAAATGCGCACCGGCATGCCGGGCTCAACCCGGATGTCGAAGTGCCAGTCGTTGCCTTCGGCGTGATACTCCCAGTTGACGACCGGTTCGTAGAATCCAAACGGCCGCAGCGCATCCTTGACTTCATTGTCGATGCGGTTGGACAGCCGGCGCGCGGTGTCTTCATCCAGATCGTCACGTTCACGATAGCGTTCGATGCTCAGGCGGGCTTCGATGTTGTTGCGCGGGGCGCCATCAATCCCCGTGACCGTGACCTTGATATCCGCGCGCGCCACGGCTGCGCACAGCGCCAGCATTGCAGCCATCAGGCCCTGCGCAGCGGGGCTAATCCGCATGCTGCAGCCAGTGTTCTATGAGACGGCGCGAAATCGCTTCTGGCGGGGGCAGCGTGATGGCTCCGGCATGGATGGCGGCGCGGGTAAACCAGCGCGCGTCTTCCAGCTCACCATCGTGCAGCACCGGATCGGTGTGGATCGCGCGGGCGGTGAAACCCATCATCAGCGATGACGGGAAAGGCCAAGGCTGAGAAGAGTGATAGGCGACGCTGTGTGTCTCGACGCCGGTTTCTTCGCGCACCTCGCGCCGCACGGCATCTTCCAGCGATTCACCTGGTTCGACGAAGCCCGCGATGGTCGAGTAACGGCCGGGCTGCCAGCTTGCCTGCCGCCCCAGCAGCGCCTGTTCGCCGTCATGCACCAGCACGATGATGGCCGGATCCAGGCGCGGAAAGTTCTGCGTGTCGCAGTTTGGGCATTCCCGCACATGCCCCGCGCGCGCGCCGACCGTGGGTGTGCCACAGCGGCCGCAGTAACGGTGATCGGCCCGCCAGATGTTGAGCGCGCGCGCATAGGCGAGCAGACCCGCGTCGCTGGCAGGAAGCTCAGAGGCAAGCGGGCGCAGTTCGGCAAAAGTTTCGCCCGGGTTTTCCACTGCCAGGTGGGGTTCGAGATCCACCAGCACACAGCGCCGCTGCTGGTACCAGCCCAGGAGCAGCATGCGGTCCGGATCGGTGGTGCCGGCCACGCGTGGGTCGGCGCCCGGAAGGAAGGCGATGCCTGCGCCGTCGCCGGCCCGCACCAGCGCGGCGCTCTGCCGCATTACTATATATAGGGTCTGGGCGTCGTCCCGCGCTTCTGCCAGCCAATCCGGCCGGAGGCGCGCCTCGGCGCGCCTGTCGAGATACGCGCCGGCAAACAGGTTTTCGGGGGCCATTTTGCCGGGGATCATAACAATGCCCACCCCAATGGCGGCTGAATGC
The DNA here is from genome assembly GCA_039917615.1 of Steroidobacteraceae bacterium. GTDB lineage: Bacteria > Pseudomonadota > Gammaproteobacteria > Steroidobacterales > Steroidobacteraceae > ZC4RG30. The sequence goes on along the minus strand of JBDSJD010000029.1, from coordinate 115,684 downwards.
TCGCCACGATTCGTGTATCAGGGTAGAACTGCCGGAAGTAGCCGGATGGCGACATGGGAGGGCGCGGTGAAGAAGCGGGCATGGGCAGCATTGGCGATGATCTCAATTGCCCCGGGGTTTGCGGCCGAACCGTTACGTGCTGATCAGGCGAAGTTTCGCGAGCTCTACAGGGAACTGGTGGAGACCGATACCAGCATCACCACCGGCGACTGCACGTTGCTGGCGGGCAGGATCGAAGCGCACCTGAAAGCGGCCGGATTCACGGGCGATCAGATCACGCGTTTCGCGGTGCCCGAATACCCGAAGGAAGGCGGCATCGTCGTAGTGCTGCCCGGCACATCAAAGACCCTCAAGCCCATCCTGCTGCTCGGCCATCTCGATGTCGTGACAGCGCGCCGCGAGGACTGGACGCGCGACCCCTACAAGTTCATCGAGGAGAAGGGCTACTTCTGGGGCCGCGGCGTCGCCGACATGAAGGCGCTGGATGCGATCTGGATCGACATGCTGATGCGCTTCAAGGCCGAAGGAGTGAAGTTGCCCCGTACGCTCAAGCTGGCCCTGACCTGTGGCGAAGAAACCAGCACGGCCTTCAATGGCGCGAAGTGGCTGACGGAGAATCGCCGCGAGCTTATCGACGCGCAGTTCGCGTTGAACGAGGGCGGTGGCGGGCGCACGGATGGCAACGGCAGGGTCGTAATCATGTCGCTGCATGTTGGCGAGAAGAAGATGGTGAACTATCGCATCGAAGCCACCAACGAAGGCGGTCACAGCTCCGCGCCGGTGCGTGACAATGCCATCTACGAATTGGCTGATGCGCTGGTGAAGATTCGCGACCTGGAGTTTCCGTTACAGCTGACAGAGACCACGCGCGAGTTCTTCCTGCGCGCGGGCAAGGCGCGCGGTGATGATCTCGGCCGCGCGATGATCGCGCTCGCGCAGAATCCGCAGGACAAGGTTGCCGAGGCGAAGGTCAACACCGACAAGAGCTATCACTCGATGTTGCGGACCACCTGCGTCGCGACGCTGCTCGACGGCGGGCATGCGAACAACGCGCTGCCGCAGCGTTCCGGCGCAAACATCAACTGCCGTATATTTCCCGGTGTGCCTGACGAAGACGTGCGCAAAGCACTGGAGCGTGTGATCGGCGACAAGCGGATGACGGTGGTGCTTGCGGACAAACGTGGCCCCGTGGCAGTGCCGCCGCCGCTTGATCCGAAGATCATGGGTCCGGCGGAGAAGCTCGTGAAGAAATACCACCCGGGTGTGCCGCTTGTGCCCTCGATGTCCACGGGAGCCACCGACGGCATATTCCTGGAAGCGGTGGGCATTCCTTCTTATGGTCCTCCCGGTTTGTGGGGCGATCCGGATGGCAACGGCACGCATGGCCTCAACGAGAGGGCGTCCGTGGCGGCGGTGTATTCGGGAAGGGACCTGCTGACGGAGCTGGTGAAGATCTACGCCGAGCAGGAGTAGTCGGGCAGGGCCAGGCGCAGGCTCGGGTGTTCAGCCTTCGAGCTGCAACCTTCCCTGGCGTGATTCCTCGCAGGCGAGGCAACGGCGCGACTGAGCCGCAAAGCGGTCCACCACGATCAGGCCATTGCAGTCAGCGCACAGCGTGGCGCGCAGTTCATCGCCGCGCGCTAGCGCGGTGACGAGATACACCGCGTGCTCGAAGCTGATGCGAGGCGCCGGCACCAGGCGCCGGTAGGTTTCAAAGGCTTCGCATAGTGCTTCGCCGCGCTGCATTCCCGGCATCGTGCGCTGCGCATCGGCAACGTGGCTCGCCGGCATCACGCCCAGCAGGTAGCACACGCTCGCCAGCACCGCGGTTTCCTGGCGCATATGTGGTGTACGGATGAAGAAAGTGGCCTGCTGCGGTGATTTACCGCGATGACGCGCTGGGTTGGTGCCGGCATCGTCGCAGATGTAGGAGCGGTACAGCTTGCGGATGCGGTCGTCGGTGAGGCCGGTCCAGGTGCGGATGGTGCGCGTGCGTGCCTCGTGCTGGATGAAGCGCAGCGCGAGATCGAAGCGTTGGCGGTCACGACTGTACCGGTCGTCGGAGATTCTCATTTGTTCTTTTTCCTGTCTCGGGCCAAAAGTAGCGTAAACCAGAATTGGGAAAAATATCCCAAATTTGAAACTTCAATAAAATAGCCAGACGGTGCACTATGTCGCCTGAATAGGGAGGAATGAGATGGAAGTGCAAATGACCGGCGCAGTGGCGCAACAATGGCTGGCCGGGCGATGGCTCGCCGACGGATCGCTGGATTCAGTGGTCGAGATCAACCTGCAGTGTCTGGAATACCTCGGTGCGATGGCTGTGGCGCCACACCAGACCTGTCCGGCGCTGTTTGCCGGCCAGCTGGCTGGCTGGCGCGATCTGTCGGCGGGGGCACGGGGGCAGTTGGCCGCCAGTCCCTACCTGCTGGCCGATGCGGGTTTCGACGACGAATCCCGCTGGCAGTTGCTGGCGCAGCGCATGGTGCAAGACCTGCCGGCCACACAGGCAGAACCGGTGTTCATCGGCCCGGGCGCGGGGGATTTCATCCGCCGCGTGCTGATGTTCGGCTGGCATCTGGCGCGCGCCAACCGGCAGCTGGCCAGGGTGGTGTTGGGTATGTCACCGGGGTCGGCCATCCGCATTGCGGCGCTGCGATTGCAGGACATGGACTGGCTGGCGCAGCACCGTCCCGGTTGGGTCAGGCCGCGCTGGGAGAAACAGCCACGCATATGGCGGCACCTGTTGTTGGCGGCCCGCGATCCGGACCGCGACCACCTGACGCAGGTAAGTCTGCGTGGCCTGCAGCTGATGGCTGCCAATGTTCTGGGCGCGGACGCGGTGGCAGCCACGCGACCGCGCCGGGCCTGAGCCAAGCGTTTATAGTTCCGGTCGGCCATTACCGGCCGGGGGCTCCCTTGAGGCAGAACATGAATGCATTGCGCGCTGCGATTTCCGGGACTTTTTCCGTGCTGCTGGTCGGTCTGGCCGGATATGCGCCGGCGGCCAGGGCAGCGGCGCCTGCGCCCGGCATTACGCCACTGTCCCTGACGCAACCCAGCTATGTCTCCGACACCGCCGAACAGCATCGCCTGCGTGCGGTGGTGCTCGCGCGCGGCCTGGTCCATCCGTTCGCGGTTGCGGTGCTTCCCGATGGCGACGCGTTGGTCAGCGAGCGCGGCGGCAAGCTGCGGCTGGTGCGCAATGCGGCCGGCGCTGCTGGCAAGCCGACGGTGCTCGAGCCGCAGGAAGTCACGGGCTTGCCGGTGCTTGCGACACCGTATCGCAACGGCGGTCTGCATGACCTGGCGCTGCATCCGCAGTTCGCGGAGAACAGACTGGTCTATTTCACCTTCAACAAGCCAGGGGAAACGGCGCCTGCAGCCGGCAACGCCCCTGCAGCGGGTAATGCGCCGCCGCGGCAGACGAGCCGGCTCACGGTGATGCGGGCGCGCTTCGATGGCAAGGCGCTGATCGATCCGCAGGAAATATTCGTGGGCAAGGCGGGCGGCACCAGTGGCTCGCGCATTGCCTTCGACGGCAAGGGGCTGCTCTATATCATCATCGGGGGTGTTGGTGGCACCACGGCGCAGGCCCTCGACAATACCGTTGGCAAGGTGCTGCGTATCCGCGATGACGGCAGCATCCCTACGGACAATCCCTATGTGGGTCAGCCCGGCGTTTCGCCCGCGGTATTCACGCGAGGGCACCGTGACCCGCTTGGGCTCACCGTGCATCCGAATGGCATGGTGCTCGCGGTGGAACATGGACCGAATGGCGGCGATGAGCTGAACCACATCCAGCCGGGCCACAATTACGGCTGGCCAAAAGTGACTTTCGGTCACGGCTACGACGGTGCGGTGCTGTCCGAGTCGCCAGTGGCGCCGGATGTCACGACGCCGCTGGTGGTGTGGTTGCCGTCGATTGGTCCCACGGGTCTCGCGGTTTATACCGGCGAGCGTTTTCCGGAATGGAAGAACAATATATTCGTCGGCAGCGCGCGCCGTGGCGAGCTTCCTGGCACCGGCGGACTTGAGCGCGTGGTGGTCAATGAAAAGCTGCAGGAGCTGCGGCGCGAGACACTGCTGACCGAGCTGCACCAGCGCATCCGCGATGTGCGGCAGGGGCGCGATGGCTTGCTATATGTATTGACGGATGAAGTCGACGGCGCGCTGCTGCGCCTGGAGCCGGAAACGGCACAGGCGAAGCCGAATTAGGCCAGAGGAAGCAGATTGCTGCAGCCATTTCATTTGGCCGTCCCGGTCACCGATCTGGCCGAGGCGCGGCGGTTCTATGGTGAACTGCTTGGTTGCGCGGAAGGGCGCAGTTCACCCGAGTGGGTGGACTTCGACTTCTTCGGGCATCAGCTGGTAGCCCATGTGGATCACTCGGGCGCAGCGCGCCTACCGGTGCATAACGCGGTGGATGGCGAGGACGTGCCGGTGCCGCATTTTGGCGTAGTGCTGGAGTGGCAGCAGTGGCATGCGCTCGCTGAGCGGATGCGGTCGGCGGGCACCCGCTTCGGCATCGAACCGGGCATCCGGTTCAAGGGACAGGTAGGCGAGCAGGCCACCATGTTCTTCCAGGATCCCAGCGGTAATGCGCTGGAATTCAAGGCATTCCGCGACCTGTCGCAGCTGTTTGCCAAGTAGGTTCCAGAACCCGGCTGTGGTGTATCGCTCCGCCCGGCAGCGCGCCTGCGACGAGCGGGCCTTCGTGCTGACGGCGGTGGGCATCGACAGCGAAATAGAACTCGATGGCGATGCCTATGCCGTGCGGGTCGACGCCACTGTCCAGGCCCATGCGCTGCATCACCTGTGGCAATACGAGCAGGAGCGGCAGGTGGTGCGTCCGCCGGAACCGCTGCCGGAATTTCAGCCCTATGCCTGGCTGGGCGCAGTGCTGTTTGCGATGTTGCTGCTGCTGGTGCCGCTGACAGTCGGTCAGGGCTGGTCGCAGGCGGATCTCTATGCCATCGGTGTGATGGATCCGCCCCGGATCCGCGCGGGCGAATGGTGGCGCGCCTGGACAGCGCTCACGCTGCACTGGGACGCCGCGCATCTGGTGGGCAACCTGGGTGCCGGCGTGTTGCTGGGCTATTCGGCTGCCCAGATCTGGGGCAATGCGCGCGCGTGGGCGCTGATCATCACTGCGGCGGCGGTGGCGAACCTGCTGGAAGCCGCCGTTGCGGGATCGTCGCGGTATGTCTCGGCGGGCGCGTCGACGGTGGTATTCGCAGCGCTGGGGTTGATCGCCGCCTGGAGCTGGCGCACGCGGCGCCAGTTTGCGCACAATTCCATGCGGCGCTGGGTGCCGCTGGTGGCGGGCATTGCGGTGCTGGCGCTGTTCGGCGCCGGTGATGCACAGATGGGCGGTGTTGCCGCGCCGGCCGAAGGCGCGGATCACACCAATGTCCTTTCGCATGCCCTTGGCTTCATCACGGGTGCGCTGGCTGGCGTTGCAGTGGCAACGGCACGCGGCTCCCGGCTGATGCGCGGCATTCCCACCTGGTTGGCGGCAGTGATCGCTGCAGGTCCGCTGGTGGCAGGCTGGGCCATCGCATTGTTGGCGCCGCTGCAGTTCCAGTAACAGATTCTCCGTCGGTAAGCGAACCAGTTTGATGGAATCGCGACACTCCAATGCTGGCGCCCGCACCTTGTTCAAGGTTAGGTTTGGTGCATGAGGTCACAAGCTCGGCAGCAGCGCCAGCATCTCGGCCTGGCGATTGCCATGGCCTTGTGCGTCCTGCTGTCCGGCGCTGTGTCGGGCGCTGTGTCCGGCAGCACTCCGGAGTCGATCCGGGTGGGGCCACCAGAGCCGGAATTCACCATGACCCGGTTGGCTTACGAAGGCGGTTCCGCGGGGGGTTTCAGCTTTGGCAGAGGGGGACGGAACCGCGGTGGAGCGTGGCAAACCGATATGCCTGATGCCGAATACCACCTGACGCAGGGCATACGTCGCCTCACCCGCATCGACACCATCAATCCCGAAAAGGACGATCTCGTCTGGCCCCTGCGGCCGGGTGGTCCGATCAACGCGGGAGAGCTGGACATCTTCAACTACCCCTTTGTCTACGCCGTCGAAGTTGGCAACTGGTACCTGGACGAAGAGGATGCCGCGCACATGCGCGAATACCTGCTGCGCGGCGGTTTCCTGATGGTGGACGATTTCCACGGCGACGTAGAGTGGGAAGGCTTTCTGGAATCCATGAAGAGGGTGTTTCCCGATCGTGAGATCGTGGAGGTGCCCGAAGATCATGAAGTCTTCCATGTGCTGTACGACCTGGACCACAGGGTACAGATCCCCGGTATAGCCTCGTATGGCCGGGATCACCAGACCACCTGCGAGCGATGCAACGAGGGCGGCAGGGATCCACACTGGCGCGGCATCTTCGATGACACTGGCCGCCTGATGGTGATCATCAACTTCAACATGGATCTCGGTGACGCATGGGAACTTGCCGACGATCCCGAATATCCGCAACCCTGGACGGCACTGGCCTATCGCTTCGCGATCAGCTACGCGCTCTATTCGATGACTCACTGATGGCAGGCGGTCGCTAGACAATGCTCGAATTCCTGTTAGGTCACTCGATGGAGGCTTTTCGCAACGGCGAGTTCGCGTTCGCCCGCGGCTGGCCGCTATGGCTGTTCTGGCTGTGCGCGGCGGTGGGCATTGCGGCGATTGCCTTCACCCTGTCGCGGCGGCAGCTGGGGCTGTGGCGCGCTGGCGCCCTCGGCCTGTTGCAGTCGGCCTTCCTGTTGCTGCTGCTGGTTTTGCTGTGGCGGCCGGTGGTCAATGTCGAACAGATCCGTGACCGCGAGAACGTGGTTGCCGTGCTCATGGATGATTCCGGCAGCATGAACCTGGCAACCGGCGCCAACACGCCGACGCGCCGCACGCAGGCCCTGACTGCACTGAATGCCGGCACGCTGAAGGAAATCGGCTCGCGTTCCACACTGCGCCTGTTCGCTTTTTCTGATCGCGCGCAGTCGGTGGAATCACTGGATCAGTTACCAGGTGGCGCGGCGGCCACCCGCATTGGCGATGCGCTGGACACGGTCACCCAGATGGCTGCGAGCGTGCCGGTGGCGGCAATCGTGCTGGTGAGCGATGGCGCGGATACTGGCAGCACCTTGAGCGAGGCTGCGCTCGCGCGCCTCGCAGCCACCGGCATCCCGGTGCATACGGTAGGCGTAGGCCCCGAACAGCCCGTCAATGATCTGGAGCTGGAACAGCTGCAGGTAGCGGACAGCGCCATGGCTGGCGCCACCCTCAGGGCTACCGTGTCGATCCGGCATCAAGGCCAGAAAGCCACGAAGGTGCGCGTTTATGACGGCGACATCATCATCGCCGCACAAGATGTGCAGCTCGGCGCCGCGCCGGGACTTGCGACGACGACCGTGGAGTTTCCGGCCGGAGATGCAGGTGTACGTGACCTGCGTGTGGTGGTGGATCCACTGCCGGCCGAGACGGTGCTGGCCAACAACGAGCGCCGCGCACTGGTGGAAGTGGATGGCCGGCGGCGCGGCCTGCTCTACGTGGAAGGCGAGCCGCGCTGGGAATACAAATTCATCCGTCGCTCGGTCGATGACCTCCGCGCGCTGCGGGTGGTCAGTGCGGTGCGCGCCACCCCCAACCGGTACTACCGGCAGGGCGTAACTTCGGGCAAGGATCTGGAAAACGGCTTTCCCGCAACTGCCGAAGAGCTGTTCGGCTATGACGCGGTGATCCTCGGCAGTCTCGAGGCAGCCGCGCTGTCTCAGGATCAGCATCAGTGGCTGAAGGATTTTGTCGACCGGCGCGGCGGTTCGTTACTGCTGCTCGCCGGTCGCGACGGGCTAGGCGATGGCGGCTGGGGCCGTGTGCCGGTGGCTCAAGCGTTGCCCGCCGTGCTGCCCACCGGCGCCGATCACAGCTACGGCGCGCTGGCGAGCCATGCGCAACTCACTGAATACGGCCGCGAATCTCCCATCGGCCGCTTCGACAATGATCCTGCGCGCAACGAGAAACAGTGGCAGGAATTGCCGGCGCTGACCGATTTCCAGGATCTGGGCAAGCTGCGGCCGGGCGCGGTAGTGCTGCTCGAAACGGTGGTCAAGTCGAATACCGGCCAGCGGGTCGCGCCGCTCATGGTCACCCAGCGCTACGGACGTGGCGCCACCTATCTGCTCGGCACGGCCAGCACATGGCATTGGCAGATGCAGCTGCCCGCCGAAGACAAACTGCGCGGGATCAAAGGGGACCAGCGCCATGAGACCTTCTGGCGGCAGCTGCTTAATGCGCTGGCAAGTCCCGCCCCGACTCCGGTGTCGCTGCATGCCGAACGCGCCATCTTCGAGGATGACCAGCCCGTGGTGCTGGAGGCCGAAGTGCTGGATGACAGTTACCGGGCCGTGCCGGATGCCAAGCTCGAGGTGCGGGCGACATCCGAAAGCGGCGCGGAGGTGCCGGCCACCATCGTGCCCTCCGGCAGCAATGATGGACGTTATGACGTGGCTGTGGATGCGCGCGCCACGGGCCTCTACCGGGTGGAACTCACCGCGATGGCGGGCAAGAAGGAGCTGGGCCGCGCAACCACGCACCTGCGCCGCGCCGATGGGGTGCTGGAGCAGTTTTCGGCCTGGCAGCATCGCCCCATGCTGGAGCGCATCGCCCATGATTCCGGTGGCCGCTACTGGACGCTGGATGATCTGGACGGCCTGCCGGAGGCGATCCGCTATTCCCGCGCCGGCATGGTGGAACGCCAGACGCTGGACCTGTGGAATATTCCGCTCGCCTTCCTGCTGCTGGCCATGTTGAAGTCGGGTGAATGGCTGCTGCGACGTTACTGGAGCCGCTTGTGAACCGCCGTATCACGCGTCTGTGTGGGCAAATCGGCGTGGTGCTGCTGTGCGCGCTGCCGGCGGGCCTCGCAATGGCTGCGTCGCAGGTGCTGGTGATTACCGGCATCGGCGGCGAAGAAATGTTCGACACGCGCTTCTCGTCGTGGAGCCAGAAAGTCGCAACTGCGTCGGCATCCGTCACCGGCGATCCGAAACGCGTGGTGAAGCTGTCGGGCGATGGCGCGCGGCGCGAGGCGGTGCAGGCGGCGCTCAAGTCCGCGGCGGAAACCCTGCGTGCGGGTGATCAGTTTGTGCTGGTGTTGCTGGGGCACGGCACTTATGACGGCAGCGAGTATCGTTTCAACCTGCCGGGGCCCGACTTGACCGGCAGCGAGATGCTGGCACTGCTGGATCAGATTCCTACAGCCGTGCCGCAACTGGTGGTCAATGCCACGAGCACCAGCGGCGCGATTGCCGAGCGCTGGGTGCGCCCGCATCGCGTGGTGATCACTGCGACCAAGAGCGGCGGTGAGCGCAATGCGCCCAAGTTCGGCGGCTTCTGGGCTGACGCGTTGACGAGCACAGAAGCCGACCGCGACAAGGACGGCTCACTGACTGCGCAGGAAGCCTACGACTTCGCCAACCGCAAGGTTACCGAGACGTTCAAATCCGATGCGGCCATCGTGACCGAACACGCGCACATTGGCGGCACGGATCCGTCGCGCTTCGTGGTGGCGCGGCTCGGCGCAACCGCGCAGTTCGCCAGTGACCCACAGCTGATTGCGCTGCGCGCCGAGCAGGGCGGCATCGAAAGCCAGCTGGCGCAGTTGCGACCGCAGAAGGCCCAGCTGACGCAGGATGAATATTTCGACCGCATTGAGCCTGTGCTGGTGGAGCTGGCGAAGCTCGGTGCACGCATCGATGCGCGCCTGACAGCCCTGGGTGTGAACACGGGAGCAAACGCCGATGCAGCACGCTGAGCATTCCCACCGCAGGTCGGCCTGGTTGCGCGCCGCGCCGGTGCTCGCGCTGTGGCTGGCAATTCATGCCGGGCAGGCGGCAGCGGTGGATATCGATTACGACGCGCGGCGCAGTGCCGCGCTGCGCCGCTGCGATGAGCCCCAGCACCATGGCCGCGTCGAAGAAGCCCGCGACTGTTATCGGCCGTTGCTGCGCGATGCCAGTTCGCTGGTACGTGCGGAGGCCGCCTTTGCGCTCGGCGATCTGCGCACTGCCAATGACCTGTTCAAGGTCGCGGTAGCGGAAGATCCACGCGGCGCGCTGCAGCGGGTGCGCTGGGGCCGCATGTACATGGAAGTCGGCCAGAGTGCCGAGGCCGCCGGCCTGTTCCAGGAAGCGCTGCAGATCGATCCCAAGGATGCTGGCGCGCGCCTCGCGCTGGTCAGCCTGGGGGTGGAGCAATTCGAAGGCGACGCTGTCGAGGAAACCAACAAGCTGCTGGCGGAGCACGCCAATCTGGTGGAGGCGCAGTTGCTGGCGTCGCGCCTGGAACTGGAGCGTGGCCGCATCGAAGCAGCCACGCAGGCAGCGCAACGTGCGCTGCAGCTGACGCAGCAACAGAAGCATCCGCCGCTCGAGGCCCAGACGCTGCTGGCTGCCATTGAAGTGGTGCGCAAGCGTGATCCGGGCGAATGGACGCGCGCCGTGCTGGCCTACAACCCGCGCTACGGCAAGCTGTTCGAAACGCTGGGACGGACCGAGATCATGCGCCGGCGCTATGTCGAAGCGGATGGCTGGTTGCAGCAGGCGGTCAAGGTGCAGCCGGACCTCTGGTCCGCGCAGCGCGAAGTTGGCTTGAACCTGATGCGCCTTGGCCGCATCGCCGAGGCGCGGCCGCATCTGGAAACTGCCTATGAAGGCGATCCGTTCAGCGCCACCACCGTCAACACCCTGACGCTGCTCGACAGCCTGGCGAAGTTCGACGTGGTCAAGGTGGCGACGCCCGCCATGAACCTGCAGCTGCACAAGACCGAATCGGCGACGCTGGGTCCCTATGTCGAACAGCTGGCCGCACAAGCCATCACCACCTTCTCGCGTCGTTACGGCTATCAGCCGTCCGGACCTGTCACCGTCGAGATCTATCCGGATCATGATGACTTTGCCGTGCGCACTGCTGGCCTGCCGGGCATCGGCCTGCTCGGCGTGACCTTCGGTGATCTGGTGGCCATGGACAGCCCTTCCGGCCGCAAGACCGGTGATTTTCACTGGGGCAGCGTGTTGTGGCATGAACTCGCCCATGTGTTCACGCTGTCGGTCACGAAGAACCGCGTGCCGCGCTGGTTGAGTGAAGGTCTGTCCGTGCTCGAGGAATGGACCACAGGCCCAACGCCTGGCGTCATGGTCAATCCCAAAGTGCTGGACATGTTCAAGGAAGGCAAACTTTTGCCGGTGGTCGGGCTCGACAACGGGTTCATGCGGCCGACCTATGAAGGCCAGGTGCAGATCTCCTACGATCAGGCAGGCCTGGTCTGCCTGTTTGCCGAGCAGCGTTGGGGCTTTCCGCGGTTGGTGGAGTTCCTGCGTGCCTTCAACGACGAGTCCGCTACCACCGACTCCGCAGTGCGCAGTGTCTTCAAGGTTACCCCGGAGGATTTCGACAAGGAATTCCAGCGCTTCGTGCGCGAACGTTTCAGCAAGTACCTGGCCGATCCGGAGCGCTTGACTGCACTGATGAGGCGCGCGCATTCCATGCTCGAAGCGCGCAACTGGAACGCCGCACGCGAAGCGGCGCAGGCCGCGATTGAAGTGTTGCCGGAGCTCACCGTGGAGGGCAATGCCTATGAAGTGCTGGCTGCCGCGGAAGAAGCCGCGGGCAAGCCCGATGCTGCCATCACCGCGTTGCAGAGCTGGCGCAAGGCAGGCGGCTGGAATCCGGACGGCCTGCGCAAGCTCGCCGCCCTGCTGCAGGCGGCGAAGCGCAATGCCGAAGCCGCGGAAGTGCTGGTGGCAGTGAACTACGCGGATCCGCTGGCCATCGACGGCCATGATCGCCTCGGCCAGCTGTTGCTGGAACAGAATCGCGGTGCTGATGCGCTGCGCGAATATCGCGTGCTGCTGGCGCTGCATCCTCTGGACACCGCCGCCGCCAACTTCGGCATGGCGCGCGCGTACCGGCAGACCGGCGACAACAGCCGCGCGCGCCGCCATTTGCTGGAATCACTGGACACCGCCCCGAACTATCGACCCGCCCAGAAACTGCTGCTGGAAATGACTGGAGACCGGAAATAATGACCGAGAACGACAACTCAATCGACACCCGCGAACTGGTCAACCGCTTTGGCACCACCTTCGGTGCCATACGCGGCGAGGTGCGCAAACTCATCGTGGGCCAGGACGAAGTGGTGGAGCAACTGCTCATCACGCTGCTGGTTGGCGGCCACTGCCTGATCACCGGCCTGCCCGGCACTGCCAAGACACTGCTGGTGCGGACACTGGCCAGTGCGCTCGGCTTGTCGTTCAAGCGCATCCAGTTCACTCCGGACCTCATGCCCACCGACATCACCGGCACCGACATCCTGGAAGAGGATCAATCCACCGGCAAGCGCACCTGGACCTTCGTGCCAGGCCCGTTGTTCGCGCATGTGCTGCTGGCGGACGAAATCAACCGCACACCTCCCAAGACCCAGTCGGCACTGCTGGAGGCGATGCAGGAACTCAGCGTGACGGTGCGCGGCAACACCCGGCTCATCGCGCCGCCCTTCTTCGTGCTGGCCACGCAAAACCCGATCGAGCTAGAGGGAACGTATCCATTGCCAGAAGCTCAGCTGGACCGCTTTCTCTTCAACGTGGTGCTGGACTATCTCAGCATCGACGATGAGCTGAAAGTCGTGGTCGACAACACTTCGCGCGTGGTTCCGCCTGAGATCAATGTCTGCACCAATGCGGCCGAAATCCTGCAGTTCCAGTGGCTGGTGCGACAGGTGCCCATGTCCGCGGAAATGGCGCGCAAGGCAGTGGATGTGGTGCGCGCCACGCGTCCCACCGACCCAACCTGTGTCGACACCGTCAAGAAATACGCGCGCTATGGCGCGAGTATCCGCGCCACGCAATTTCTGGCGCTGGCGTCCAAGGCCCGCGCGCTGTCTTCAGGTCGTTACCATGTGACCATAGAAGATCTGCGCGCGTTGGCGTTGCCGGTGTTGCGCCATCGCGTGCTCACCAACTACCAGGCTGAGTCCGACGGCGTCACTGTGGACTCGATGCTGACCGAGGTGGTCGACAGGGTGCTGACGGGATGAATGCGCCCACCCCTGCTGCGTCGCTGCTGCGTCCGGAGGTGCTGGCCGGTCTGTCGACACTCGAGCTCGTGGCGCGCTCGGCGGTGGAGGGTTTCTTTCAGGGCATGCATCGCAGTCCGCGTTTTGGCTTCAGCCAGGAATTCGCGGAATACAAGGCATATTCCGAAGGCGATGACCCGCGTTTCGTCGACTGGAATGTGTTCGCGCGTACCGACCGCACCTACATCCGCCGCTACATCGGCGAGACCAACACGCGGCTGATGATCGCGCTGGATGTCAGCGCTTCGATGGGTTATTCATCCGGTTCTGTCAGCAAGCTGCGCTACGCCAAGTTTTTGGCCGCCGCGCTGGCCTACATGGCACTGCATCAGCATGATCCCACCGGGCTCATTGCCTTTGATGCAAAGGTGCGCAGTTACCGGCCGGCCTCCAGCCGCACCGGCAGTCTCGGCGGCATCCTGCATGCGCTCGACAAACTTGAGGCCGGCAGCGCCACGGATCTCAACCAATCCTTCAAGCAGATCCGCGAGCATTGCCAGCGCCGCGGGCTGGTGGCGGTGATCTCCGATCTGTACTGCGATCCGGAAGAGCTGACGCGCGCTGTGCAGCCGCTGGCCTGGCGGGGCCAGGACATCATGATCTTCCACGTGCTCGACCGCGCGGAAATAGCGCCGGACTGGGATGAATCGGTGCTGCTTGAAGACGTGGAGTCCGGACAGCAGCTGGAAGTCTCGCCCGATTATCTGCGCACCACCTATATCGAGCGGGTGCAGGCGCATCTGGAGCGCCTGAAGAAAGTCGCGGCCAGCAGTGGTGCGGATCACGTGCTTCTCCCCACCGACGAGCCGCTCGACAAGGCGCTGCGCCGCTATCTCATGTTCCGGAAGGGGACCTGACCATGTGGCTCGCACCCTGGTTCCTGCTGGGCATGGTCGGCATCGGTCTGCCGATCTGGCTGCACCGCTTTGCGCGCCAGACCGATGTGAAGCGTCCGTTCGCATCGCTGATGTTCCTGGAAGCAAGCAAGATCCGCCGCAGTCGTCGTCATGAGCTGCGCTACTGGTTGCTGCTGGCGGCACGTGTGTTGTTGCTGCTGCTGTTGGCGCTGGCCTTCGCTGGTCCGTTGTGGCGCAGCGTGGTGCCACCGGGCCAGGCTGGCGCAACCCTGCACGTGATCGTCATCGATACCTCCATGTCGATGCAGCAGACCGGCACCTGGGATCGGGCCCGCGAACGCGCGGCTGCACTCATCGGCCAGGTGAAGGGATCGGATCGCGCCATGCTGGTCGCCGCCGATCATCGACTGCGCGTTCTTCAAGAACCGGTGTTTGCCGCCGAGACCGGCAAACTGCAGGCGCAGCTTGCGAGCCTTGCGCCAGGCAGCTCGCGGCTGGATTACGGCAGCCTGATGGCAGCCACCGGGGCTTGGGGCGCGGGGCCCGGTGAGCAGGTGTTGATGCATCTGGTTACCGACATGCAGCAGTCCGCGAGCCCTTTGCGCTTTGCCGATCTGCGGCCGCCGCCCGGCGTGCGGCTGGATCTCGTCGATGTAGGCGCAACGGACCTCACCAATCTGCGCGTGGCAGATGTGCGCGAAGCCGAACGCGAGCCCGGCACGATGCTGGTGCGCGTGGAAGGTGATGCGGCGGCGCTGGCCGGTCGCACGCTGGTGCTCGAAGTAAATGGCAAGGAGCGCGAGCGGCGCGCACTCAAGCGCGATGCGACCCTGCCGTTGACCGAGCGCTTTGCAGTGGGTGAAGTTGGCGTGGGCGAGCATCGGCTCACCGCGCGCCTGGAACCTGCTGATTCGCTGCCGCAGGACGATGCGCAATATGGACTGTTGCGACGCGTGGAGCCCAAGGTGCTGGTGATCGCGGCCTCGCCGGATGGCGATGATGCGCGTTATCTGCTCGCCGCTCTGCAGTCGCTGGTGAGTCCGCGCTTCGAAGCCGAAGCCGCGCTGCCATCCGCGCTCGCCACCCGCCAGCTTGGCGAGTTCGCAGCCATCGTGGTTTCCGATGTCGGGTTACTGAACCAGGCCTCAAGTGACGATCTGAAAACCTATGTCGAAGCAGGCGGCGCGGCGCTGCTGACGCTCGGCGCGCGCACCGCGCAACTGTCGCAGGTGCCGGTGAGCGACGCGAAACTCGCGCGCGGCAAAGCGCGCGAAGCTGCCGATCAACCCGCACGCGTGGCCGAGATGGAACAGAGCCATACGATGCTGCGTGAAACCGGCGCCTGGCGGCGCATCCGCTTCTTCCGGCATGTGCCAGTAGTGGCGCCCGAAGGCGCCCGCGTGCTGATCCGCTTCGAGAACGGCACGCCGCTGATGCTGGAGCAGAAGCTTGGGCAGGGCAAACTGCTGCTGTTCGCCTCGCCGCTGGATCGGCAGTGGAACGACCTTGCGATCCATCCCCTGTTCGTGCGCTTCGTGGCGGAGGCAACGGCATACCTCTCAGATACCAGGGCAGACGCTGCGGCAGCGACGGTGGGCTCGGCGATGGATGCCGCACTGCTGCGTGGCGGCGGCGGCCAGGTGTTCGATCCGCAGGGCAAACGGGCGTCCATGCTGGGCGGACTCGCGAGCGGCGCCCAATGGGTGCCGGACATGCCGGGTTTCTACGAACTGCGCGCCAGCGGGCGCAGCGATTTCATCGCCGTGAACGTCGACCCCCGTGAATCTCGGCTTGCGCGTTGGGACGAGGCCAGCCGGACGCGCTGGCTGGCGCTGCAGAACCTTGATCGCACTGCAACAAATGCTGCTCCGGTGAGGGCACCCCCCGGCGAGCGTCTGTTTCCGCTATGGTTCTGGCTGCTGTTTGGTGCCGCCATTCTGGCTTTCATGGAACCGTTACTGGCTAACTACTATCTGAATGTGCGGAGGGAACGCAGCCTATGAACACCCGCCATCAGCTTGAAAGTTACCTGGCGCAGGTCCGGCGCCGATTGCAATGGATCATGGCGAGCCAGAGCGCAGCGCTGCTGGCCGGCGCCCTGTTGCTGGTCACACTGCTCGCGGCGGTCGCGCTCGGTCGATTTGTTTTCTCCGATTCCGCAGTGCTGGTCGCACGGCTGATGTTGCTCGCGACCCTGGCGGGCGTGGTTGTCTGGTATGTGCTGCGCCTGCGCGCCCTGCGCCGCAATGGTGGTGCAACACAAATAGAACGCGTGTTGCCCGCGCAGGGCGGCCGCGTCACTACCTATCTGCAGGAAAGCGCCAAGGAGGGCAAGGCTTCGGTGTTGCTCGATCTGCTGGCCGAGGATGCCCAGCGCGTCGCCGAACAGGAAGCGCTGACGCAGTCCATCCCCGCGCGCCGGCTGTGGTTGCCCGGTTTGATCGCTGGCGCATGCGCGGCAGCACTGGTCGGAGCCTTCCTGATTGATGGCCTGCTGGGTGAAGGCGCCAAGCGCCTGTGGTTGGGCAAGGTGCCAACGGCCACGCGCATCGCAGCAGCAGCAGGTGGCATCGCCGTGCAACCGGGCAATACCACCGTGCGTCGCAATCAGGATCTGGGCATTTCCGCGCTGGTGGCGCGGGGCGGCAGCGACGTAAACGTGTATGTGCGTTTCGATTCCGACGGCGAATGGGAAGCAGCACCGATGCAGGCCGACGGCAAGGGCGGCTACGCCTTCACGCTGTTCGCAGTGCGCGAAGCCGCGCGTTACTACGTGGCTTCGGGTTCGCTGAAGAGCAAGGAACACCGCATCGAAGTGGTCGACCTGCCAAAGATCGAACACCTGCGTCTGACCTATGACTATCCGCAGTGGACCGGTCTCAAGCCTCGCCTGGAGGAATCCGGCGGCGATATCCGCGCTGTCAGTGGCACGCGCGTATCGGTGGAAGTGGTCACGGACAAACCCCTGGATGGCCCGTTGCTCGTGATCGACGACAGCCAGTCAGGGCTGACGCAGTCCGGCGCCACCAGCCGCGGCAATATCGCCGTGAAGAAAGCGGGGCATTACCGCATCGCGACGCGCTTCGGCAACGAGATCGTGCCGCTGACTCCGGACTACGCCATCGACATCGTGATCGACGAAAAGCCCACCGTGCAGATCGTGAAGCCGGGCAAAGACTACCAGGCCACCAACATCGAAGAAGTGCCCGTCAATGTGCGGGCCCGCGATGATTTCCGGCTCGAAGCGCTGGAGTTGCACTACTCCGTCAACGGCGGCGACTGGCGCAGTGACAAACTGCCCGCGGGCAGCGCCGACATCCAGGCCGCGGCGCTGCTGCGACTCGAAGAACTACAGCAACGGGGCCCGGCTGGCGAAGCGCCGCTGCTTGCGCCCGGCGATCTGGTCAGCTACTACGCGCTGGCGCGTGATCACGCCAGCAGCACGCAGACCGACCTGTTCCTGATCCAGGTCGCGCCATTCGAGCGTCGCTTTACGCAGTCGCAGGCCAATGGTGGTGGTGGCGGCGGTGGCGGCGGCGGCGAGGAACAGGGCCAGATCTCGCAGCGCCAGAAGGAAGTGCTGCTGGCCACCTGGAATCTTGCGAAGAACCGGGAAGGGGCCGGTGCCCGTGAGAAAGAGCGTGATGCAGACAACGCGCGCATGTTGTCCGAAGTGCAGCAGACGCTTGCCGATCAGGCCAACACATTGGTGCAACGTGCCCGACAGCGCGAGCTCACCGGCGACAAGACTGTCGCCGATTTCGTGAAAAGCCTGCAGGAGGCCGCCAAGGAGATGTTGCCGGCCGCGAAGAAGCTGTCGGAACAGGACCTGCAGGTTGCGATCCAGCACGAACAGAAGGCCCTGCAGCATCTGCTGCGCGCAGAAGCGACCATGCGCGACATCCAGGTGGCCATGCAATCGCAGGGTGGTGGCGGCGGTGGTGGTGGCGGCCAAGCCGGGCGCGACGTAGCCGAAATGACCGAACTGGAACTCGACCTTGAAAAGAACCAGTACGAGACCGAACCGCAGACAGCCAGCGGCGGGGGTCAGCAACAGGCAAAGGCCGAAGACGAAATTTCGCGTCGCTTGAAGGAACTGGCTCGCCGGCAGGAGCAGCTGGCGCGCGACGCCGCGCGCAAGACCATGACGGTTGAAGAACAACGCTACAAGCAGCAGCAGTTGCAGCGCGAGGCTGAGCAATTGAAGCGGGAGCTGGAACAACTGGCGCAGCAGAATTCGCCACAGAGTGGTTCGCAACAGGCCCGCTCGCAACAGCAACAGGGTGGCCAGCAGCAGCGGGGCCAGCAACAGGGCCAGCAGGGTGGTCAGCAACAGGGCCAGCAAGGTGGCCAGCAACAAGGTGGCCAGCAACAAGGTGGCCAGCAGCAGGCGTCCGCCAACCAGACCGCCGCAGAAGCCGCGCGTCAGGTGGCGCAGGCCGTGGAACAGATGCAGCAGGCGCAGGCGCGTGGCGACCAACAGGCAGCAGCGCGAGCTGGCGAACAGCTCAACCGTGCGCGTGACCAGATCGAGCAGAAGCGGCAACAACAGGGCGATGCCGCCCAGCAGATTGCGAAGCTGGCCGAGACCGCGCGTGATCTGGCAGACCGGCAGGAGCAGTCCGGGCAAGAACTGCGCGCGGCCATTGGCAATCGCGCTTCCGCCCGGGCCGATGCGGGATCCGGACTGACAGTGCAGCAGCGGTTGCGGCTGTCGACGGAGAAGCGTGATCTGGCGGAGGAACTTGCGAAGTTGCAGACCGAAATGGATGCCCTGCGCCGCCAGTCGCAACAGCAGGCGCCGCGCGCCAGCCAGCAATTGGCGCGGACTGCACAGGAGCTGCGGGAAACCGGTTCCGCCGGCAGCCTCACGCGCATCGCGTCGGACATCCTCAATGATCGTGGTGCGCGGGCCGCTGTACTGGACGGAAACATCACCCAGGCATTGCGGGACGCGAGCGAGCAGCTTGGCGAAGCTGCACAGCTGGCAGCGAACGAGACCGACCGTGGCAAGCGGCAGCCAGGTGGCCGCGAGGCCGATGTGGGTGATCTGGTGGCCGAGGTGGGCGAACTGCGGCGGCTGCTTGATCGCGCATCGCAGGACGCGGCCGCACGCAACCAGCAAGGTCGTGGCCAGCAAGCGGGGCAGCAGGGCAATGGCCAGCAGCGCGGCGAGCAGGGCGGTGAACAGAATCAGCGCGGTGGTGGCGAACCCGGTGCGCAATCGGGCAATGCCAGCGAAGGTCAGCAGGGTCAGCCCGGCGGCCAGTCGGGACAGCAGGGTCAGGGTGGTCAGGGACAGCGCGGCGGTCAGCAGGGCGGCAACCAGCAAGCCGGCCAGCCGGGTCAGGGTGGCGCCAACGGCGGCGGTGACGGCGGCGCGGGCAACTCCGGTAACTTTGGCGGCGGTGCAGACAGAATTGGCGGCTTCGGCGGCCGGGTTTCCGGCGAAGTTCGACCGCTGACAGACGCGGAGCGAAAGATGCTGCGCGACGAGGGACAGCTGAGCGCGCAGCGGTTGCAGCAGATCCGCGAGCAGTTGCCGAGGGGCAGTCTCGGCGAAGCCGATATCGCCGCACTGCAGGATCTGGCGCTGCGGCTGAGTCGCAAGGGCGTCGATCCAATGCTGAACGATTACAAACAGATGATGACGCTGGTGAACCAGCTTGAGCTCGCTGCGCTGAAGGCGCAGCAGGCCAAGAATGACAACCGGCCCACCCGCTCCGCCGATTCGGTCGACGATTCGCGGCGCTA
The DNA here is from genome assembly GCA_039917615.1 of Steroidobacteraceae bacterium. GTDB lineage: Bacteria > Pseudomonadota > Gammaproteobacteria > Steroidobacterales > Steroidobacteraceae > ZC4RG30. The sequence continues at coordinate 95,949 of JBDSJD010000029.1, read as the reverse complement.
CCGCGACAATGTCGCCGAATACTATCGGAAGCTGGGCGAGGCGAATGACTGACAGGCAGGTGCTCGAAGATCTGGCGGCGCTGGTGGGCGCCGATGTGGCGCTGGCGCCTGATACCGCACTCCTCGAAAAACACACCAGCGATTACTGCGTGCAGGGCCGGCGCGATGCAGGCGTCATGGCGCTGGTGTTTCCGCGCACCACCGCGCAGGTGTCGCAGGTGCTGCGCTACTGCAACGACCACAGCATAGCCGTGCAGCCACAGGGCGGTCTCACCGGCCTTGCCGGCGGCGCTGTGCCGGTGGGCCCCTGCGTCATCATCGCGATGGATCGCATGCGCAGCATCAAGGAGATCGATGCCGCCGCCGGCACCATCACCGTAGAAGCCGGCGTGACGATGGAAGCGGTGCAGAAAGCCGCCGATGCCGCCGAGTTGTTTTTTCCGCTGGATCTGGGCGGGCGCGGTTCCTGCCAGATCGGCGGCAACATCTCGACCAATGCCGGCGGCAACCGCGTGCTGCGTTATGGCATGGCGCGCGAACTGGTGCTGGGTGTGGAGGCTGTGCTGGCCGATGGCACGGTGATCGACGCGCTGCGCAAAGTGATCAAGAACAATTCCGGCTATGACCTGCGGCAGCTGTTCATCGGCGCCGAAGGCACGTTGGGCATCGTCACCCAGATCGTGCTGCGCCTGTTTCCGAAGCCGCGCAGCAACTGCACTGGCATCTGCGCAGTCAAGGATTATGCCGGTGTGCTCGAATTGCTGAAGCGTGCCCGCGCTGGTTTTGGTTCGCTGCTCAGCGCATATGAAGTGATGTGGCCGGATTTCTACCAGCTTGGCACGGTGGGTCTTGGGCGCAAACCGCCGCTGGAACTTGGCCATGGCGCGTATGTGCTGATCGAAACTTTGGGCACGGATCCGGAAAGCGACCAGGCCCGCTACGAAGCGGTGATCGCCGCTGCCATCGACGCCGGGGTGGTGCAGGATGCCACCGTCGCGCAGTCGCAGCGTGAGGCCACCGAACTCTGGGCGGTGCGTGATTCACCGGGGGAATGGTCGAATGGCATCCACTGGCCGCAGCTGGGTTTCGATGTGAGTGTGCCCACCGGCGAGATCGGTCCGCTGGTGGAAGAAATCAGCGCCGAACTCAAAAGCCGCTGGCCCGCTTTGTTCGCCGTGTTCTTCGGCCACGTTGCCGACGGCAACCTGCATGTGTCGGCGCGCATGTCCGGACACAGCATTCCGGAGCTGGATATCGAGAATGCCGTCTATGGCATCGTGTCGAAGCGCCGCGGCTCCATCTCGGCGGAACACGGCATTGGCTCGCTGAAGATTCCCTTCCTGCATTACTCGCGCAGCGAAGCCGAGATCGCGCTGATGCGCGCGATCAAGCGGGCGATGGATCCGAAGGGCATCATGAATCCCGGCAAACTGTTTTCAATGAATTCCAGCACTGCTCACTCCATGCAGGACTGACGCATCAAAGGCGCTGCAGAGCCACGGACTGATTCCGTGCTGTAGAGGATGGATCTGCCATCGCGCTCGTAAGCGATCGCCTCTGCCTGGATCAGCGCGGCGATGGGTGCCGCGTGATGCGTCTTGCCTTCGACCCAGTTGTCGGGCAGACCCGCCTTGAGATCCACCGCGAATTCGATCACCGCGTCATAGGTAAGGAGCACGAAGCGGCGGCCATCCGGTGAGATGTTCATGGCGGTCACCACGCGTCTCGGGCTTTGTTCCAGTTGTTCAGTCAGGGCAGGGACGGGAATTGTGCCAACCACTGCGAATGTCTGTTCGCCGCCAGCCGCGAGCTGCGCGGCGCTCAGCCTGAACAGCAGCGAAGGTCCCTGTTCGCCGCGACGCATCTTGGTTGCCAGCAGCAGATCGCCAGACGGATGTATGGCAATCGCCTCCGCATCATGCGGTCCGTCGGGATAGCGCGCAGTGATCACCCGCTCGGGCGCAACCTCGGCGCCGAAGCGTTCTGTTTCCTTGATGACGGCGATCTGCACGGACTGCCGTCGCACTGCGTTGTCGCCGGTGTCCGCCAGATACAGGCAGGTGCTCGTGCCGCAGGGCCCAAGTCCCAGGTCTTCGATATCCTGCGGCATAAATCCGGTGACGCGCACGGTCTGCAATGCGCCGCCCTGTATGTCCGTTACATGGAAGAACGCGCCGTCGCCGTCATTGATGTGGTACAGGCGGGAGGCGCTGCGGGAGAGAGCGATCCCGCTGGCCTCCATGATCGTGGCGATGGGAAGCTCGCCCACTTTTGAGGCTTCAGACCAGCGGGTGCAGAGACCTTCCGCTGCGGTGGCGAGCGACATGTGCAGCGTTGTCACTGCAGACAGGGTGACAAGGAGTAGGGTTTTTCGCGGCATTTGCGCGAGTGTACTACGCAGCGGCCGGCCTCGCCTGGCGCGGTCGGGGTAGCTATGATCCGGCGGATGAAGCCACTGCGCCTGCATTTCGGCGGGCCCGATCAACCGCCCCGCGCACTGTCGATGCTGTTGCATCGCTTGATCACTGCGTCCGTTCCGGGCGACCGCATCTGCTGGGTCACTTACTACTTTCGCGATCGCGTGCTGGCCCGGGCGCTGATGGACGCCGCCGACCGCGGTGTGCAGGTGTCGCTGCTGGTGGATGGATCGCCGCGTCGCAAGAGCGCCAACGATGCGGTGCTGTCGATGCTGCGGACTCACGGCCTGCGTGGCGGCCTTGCCGTACACAACAAGCCTGCCTGGGGACGCAGGCTGCATCCGCATCTGCATGCCAAGCTGTATGTGTTTGCAGGGCAGCAACCGGTAGCTCTGATCGGATCTTTCAATCCATCCGGAGATGAGCCGGAGGAAGATCCGGATGTGATTGCCGAGATCGGCGATCAGGACCGCGGCCACAACATGCTGGTGGAAATCGGCGACCCTGCGCTGGTTGCCGCGTTGGAGCAGCAGGCCCAGCTGTGGCGACAGCATTCAAGCAGCCCGCTCTTGCGCCTGCGCGCGCTGCAGAACCGCGTCCTCCAGGCGGATGCGTTGACCGTTTACCTGTATCCACGGCTGCGCACATCGATCGTCGAATCGGACATTGCGACGCTCGCCGCCGGCGATCGCATCAGCGGCGCACTGTCGCATGTGAAGCCTGGTCCGTTCACGCGCGCGTTGGGCGCGGCGGCAGCGCGCGGTGTGGCCGTGAATCTGATCGTGCATGACACCGAGCGGCGCGTGCCGGAGGCGATGCTGACGCAGCTGACACAGCAGGGCATTCAGGTGCAGAGGTATCGGCATCCAGCCGGTCTGCCGGTGCATGCGAAATATCTGCTGCTGCAGGGCCCCGCATTTCATTGCGGTTACTTCGGCAGCTTCAACTTCAACACACGCTCGCGACTGCTGAATATCGAGCTCCTGGCCCGCTGCACCGATCCAGCAGTGCTCGCTGTGCTGCAGGAACGCTTTGCCGCACTGGCAAGGGAAGCCGAAATGCAGCAACATCCGCCGACCTGATATGCCAAGTCTCAAATCCCTGCTACCGGTGCTGCCGGACAACTATTCCCTTACCCTGGCCGATGTCGGTTCGGCCGGCGGCCTCAAGGATCGCTGGAAGCCCGTCGCATCGCGCGTGAATGCGCTGTTGTTCGAACCACGGGAGGCCGGTGGCGCCGCGCAGCACAGTGGCCGCAACCGGATTTTTCCGGTGGCACTGGGCGCGACGCCGGGCAGCGCTGCGCTGAATATCACCGCCATGGCGAACATGTCGTCGATGCTGCAGCCGAACACTTCGCTGCTCGGGCGGTTTCGCAAGAAGGGCGCGCATGCGGTGGTTACCGCGCAGCAGGCCGTCGCCGTCGACACGCTGGATTTGTTGCTGGAACGCGAGCAGCTGCAGGTCGATGCGCTCAAGGTCGATACCCAGGGCAGCGAGTTCGAGATCCTGCAGGGTTCGATGCAGGCACTGCAGCGATCAGTGGTGCTGGCCGAGGTCGAGATCTCCTTCGTAGAGCGTTACCAGGGGCAGGCGACGGCGGCAACGCTGATCGGCTGGATGCAGGCGCACGGCTTCCAGCTGATCGAGATCTACCGCATGAAGCGGTATCGCCATCTCAATACTCTGGGAGTAGGCAACGCCGGCACGGGTGGTGGCCATCGCGCCGGTCAGCTGGCCTATGCGGACGCCGTGTTCATGGTGAGCGAAGAGTTGTTTGCCCGGCGCATCGCACAACTGCCGCGTGTTGAAGCAGGGCGTCAGCTGCTCGGCCTGCTGGTTGCGTTGCTGGTCTATGGCAAGGTCGATACCGCCGCCGCGTGGTTCGATCAGCACCAGGAGCTGCTCGACACACAGCTCGCCATTGCTCTGCGCGGCTGGCTCGGCCGCTGGCGCAAGGCCGAATACGGCCGCGGCGGGCTGCATTTGGTTCTGGATTTCCTCGCCCGCAAAGTCTGATGCGCCTGATCCGCAAGCTCGATCTTGCGGCAGGCACCGGCCCGGGCCGCTCGCCCTGGCTCAGCGCCGCCAGTGGCCTGGTGCGCACAGCCGACGAATTCTGTGTGGTGGCTGACGATGAGCTGCATCTGGGCCGCTTCACGCTCGATCTGCAACGCCCCGGACGACTGCTGCGGCTTTTTCCCGGCGCCCTGCCTGCGGGAATGAAGAAGCGCAAGAAGCGCAAGCCCGATGTGGAAGTACTGTTGCGACTGCCTGCCAGCGCCGGAATTCCATATGGTGCTTTGCTGGCGCTGGGTTCCGGATCTGGTGTGCATCGCCGCCGCGGAGCGCTGCTCGCGTTGAGTGCGGGCGGCCGCGTGGTTGGCAGAGCGCGTGGCATCGATGCAGAACAGCTGTTCACGAGGTTGTCGCGATCTTTCGCTGATCTGAATCTGGAAGGTGGTTGGGTCGCCGGCAATCGTCTGCACCTGCTGCAACGGGGCAACAAGGGCAACTCCCGCAATGCCTTGCTGCAGTGGGAACTGAAACCCTTGTTGCGCTGCCTGCTGCGCGAACGCAGTCTGCCCGACTCAGAACCCGTCGAAGTGCGCGAGTTCGATCTGGGAGATATTCACGGCGTGCCGCTGTGCTTCACGGACGCTTCGCCCCTGCTCCAAGGCGGCTCGCTGTTCAGCGCAACGGCCGAGAACGCCGCCAACTCGTATGTTGATGGGCCCTGTCTGGGTTCGGCCATCGGCAGGATGGATGCGCGCTTGCGCATCCGCTGGATCAGGCCGGTGCATCGCCAGTGCAAGGTCGAGGGAATCGATGTGCAGCAGGAAGGCGCACGGTTGCGGGCCTGGCTGGTGACTGATGCGGATGATCCCCGCGTGCCAGCAAGCCTGCTGCAATGGGATGGTTGATTGGCTATCAATCAGCCACCTTTATAATATCAATTGGCCGGAGTCCTGGTTACAATAAGCCGCCCTAGGCGGACGCACCCTTTCCTTTCAGGACAAACTGCATGTACCCGCGATTCATCGAAGCGCGCGTCCGCGAAGCCCTCGCCGACACCCGCGTGGTTCTTATCGCCGGTCCGCGACAGTCGGGCAAGACCACACTGGCGGAGAAACTTGCGGGCGCCGGTATGCCGTTTCTGACCCTTGACGACCAGACCACCCTCGACACTGCCAGAGCTGACCCGGTCGGGTTCATCCGGGGGCTGGACCGGGCGATCATTGACGAAGTCCAGCGCGCTCCACAGTTGCTGCTGGCCATCAAGCGCGCCGTCGACACGGACAAACGCCCGGGTCGCTTTCTGCTTACCGGCTCGGCCAACCTCATGACATTGCCGCAGGTCGCGGACTCCCTGGCCGGACGCATAGAGATCGCTGACCTGTTGCCATTATCCCAGAGTGAATTGCGCAAGCGGCCCGGCAATTTCCTGGAGCGCGTTCTGGCCGGAAGGGCGCCGGTGGTTGGTACTGTTGCCGTTGGCGCCGACCTGGTCGGGCGTGTGCTTGCGGGTGGCTACCCGGAAGCGATCGGGCGCGACTCGCCGGCCCGCAGGCAGAAATGGTTTCTCGACTACATCAGGGCCGTTATCGAGCGGGATGTGCACAGTGTTGCAAACATCGAATACGCCCACCATATGCCAAGGCTGCTGCGCGTTCTCGCCGCGCACTCGGCGCAACTCATCAATTACTCAGGCGTCGGTGCGCCATTGGGCCTCGGGCATGTCACGACCCGCAAGTACACAGACATCCTGACGCAACTCTTTCTGGTGCGCACGCTGCAGCCGTGGTTCACAAACGAACTGAAGCGCCTCGTCAAGACACCCAAGCTCCACTTTCTGGATTCCGGATTGCTTGCGGCACTCATGAATCTTTCCGTCGCGCGCCTGCAGGCTGATAGAACCGCCCTGGGGCCACTGCTGGAGACATTCGTGCTGGCAGAGCTGCTCAAGCTGTCCAGTTGGCATGCCGAGCGACTCGAGTTCTTCCATTTCCGTGACCGCCACAACAATGAGGTTGACATCGTGATGGAAGATTCCAGCGGTCATGTCGTTGGAATAGAAGTGAAGGCCTCGGCCACCGTTACCACGGCGGATTTCTCCGGGTTGCGCAAGCTGGCCGAGGCCTGTGGCAAGCGTTTCAGAATGGGCCTGATTCTCTATGACCACGACACGCTGGTGCCGTTTGGCGAGCAGCTGTTCGCGGCACCCATTTCAACACTCTGGAGATAGTTACACTTCAAAGCCAAGGACCATCGCCTTCTAGCCGGCACCCGCCGGACCCTTGATCGGCTCGAATACAACCAGACGAGTCCAGCCGCTTGCGCGCTTTACCATGAAGTACCCACCCACCGGTGGCTTTAACAGCAGCGGCAGACCATTTTGGGACGCAGGGAGGGGGCTCCGAGGTTCTATGACTATGCCATCGGGGCCCTGCACCGCGACACCTGGACCCTGCACCACGACGCTTGGACCCTGCACCAGAACAATTCCCAGGCGGTCACTGACGGGTACCCAGTTCTCCTCGGTGACACCTTCGGGTCGATTGGGAGAGTCTGCAGAAATGGACAGGTACGACAACGACAGCAACGCGACCACAATGGATGCATACGCGAGATGCTTCTTCATAAATGCTCCTGTTTGATTTGCACCACCACCTGGACTACTCGGGAATCACGCTGAGCAATGGCCGGCGAATCCCCACTCCCTTCAATGTACCTGAGTGCCTGATACACCACAGCAATGCTTGAATTTGCGTCCGCTGCCGCACGGGCAGGGCTGATTGCGCCCCACCTTGGGGGCTTCGCGTCGCACAGTGGTCGTTGCACGTTCGGCACGCGCAGTGACCAGGTGTTCCACCCGGAAAAATCGCTGCATGCGGACCATTCCTGCGCACATAAGTTGCAGGTGTTCCGCCTGCTGATCCGCCGTCCAGGAACGCTTGCGCCACTCAGGGTCGATTTCACCGGCAAGCAGCGCAATGGTGAGGATGGAGCCGCCCTCATTCTCGTCCAGAATCAAGGGGGACCATAGCGGTCGGCGCAAATCCACGCCACGCATGAAGCCTTCTGCCCACAGTTGGTCGTGGCGCTGCGTGTCGCCGTCCAGGTCCAGGGCCGCGGGCAGATAAAGCCCCTCATTTTCAAACGCATTGGCGATGGAATTGGAATAGCGCATAACCATGCTCATGATGTCGAGCGCCTCGTCCTGCGAGCTGAAAGCGTCTTCATCGAGCTGTTCACCACCCCAGATCTCGGGAAGGTATTCGCTCGGCATGATGAACGCCGGTCCGACGATGAGTGCGCACAGGAAGCCGTCGAGGCCCTCGATGCGCAGCGAGCCCGTTGTCTTGCGCGAAGCAAGAAAGGCCGCGAGGCGAGCGAACTCGTCGTCAGATAGTGGCTGATCCGGGGATTTGGAAGCGCTGGCCATGGGTGTACGATACCGCAGCGAGGCCTGTGGCCCGTCGCAATCGAGCAGGGACCGCCACGATTCATGGCCACCGCCAAGCTCACTCTCGCCCGGCTCGAAAGCCTGCTGTTGACCGCCTGCGACGACCTGCGCGGCAACATGGATGCCCGCGAATACTTCGAGACCGATGAGGAGCGGCTGGCGTATGTGATTCGGCTGCCGGTGCATCCGTTGGTTTCGGAGCCGACGCGTGAGCGAATACTCGGAAGTCGAGCTGCAGTTCCGGCAACAGCTGCCCGCACCAAACGGCGCACCGCGGTGACGCCAGCGCATCGGGGTGTAGGGAGCAAAGGGCAGGGCGCGGATCAGGCAACCCGCGACCCGTTCACAACAGGATCTCCCAATACCCCACATCGACCCACTGTTCAAACTTCCAGCCAACTTCACGAAACTGACCGATGCTGGTGAAGCCGAGCTTCTCATGGAGAGCAACACTTGCCGGATTTGGCAGTGCAATGCCCCCGATGGCACAGTGCACTTCCCTGGTGCGCAATGCTTCCAGAAGCGCCGAGTAGAGCAGTGTGCCGATACCTTGACCAACCATGTGCGGAGCAAGATACACCGTGCTCTCCACCGAGTAGCGGTAGGCAGAACGCTCCTTCCATGACCCTGCATAGGCGTACCCGCAGATTTCGCCGTCCCACTCGTAGACGAGCCATGGAAGTCGGGAGGTAACATCCGCTATGCGCCGCGCCATCTCCTCGACCTGTACCGGGATCTCTTCAAAGGTCACCACCGTCTCAAGGATGTAATGGTTGTAGATGCTGCAAATCCGGGCGGCATCGGCGGGAATGCATGGGCGCAACATGGCAGGGTCGGCTAACTGGCTGGACACAGGCGCGAGATCAGCACTCGGGAGAATCGGTGTCGATCACGCCCCGGTCCTGATCGCTGCGCGCGCTTGCAGCCAGGGTCTGGTAGCGCTTCCGGAAAGCCAGAATCACGTCCTCGTCCAGTTCTTCCAGATCCAGCAGCGCGTTGTGGGCTCCCTTGGTCGCGCGAATCAGTTCGTCCAGTTTCACCTGCATCGCCTCGGTGTCCCGGTTCTGCGTGTTCTGGATCAGGAACACCATCAGGAACGTGATGATGGTCGTGCCGGTGTTGATCACGAGTTGCCAGGTGTCGCTGAATCCGAAAAGTGGACCAGAGGCGAGCCATGCAAGGATGATCATCACGGCCAGAACGAAAGTCCCGGGCCTGCCACAGAAACGCGCGATCTTCTTGGCGAAGGTGGTGTAGGACGGGGATGTCATGTTGTCACCTGCATTGTCAGATCCCTCGGATGTTGCGCTTCTTCGTTGCGCGGCGATGCGCCACTTCCTGCACATAAATGGGCGTGCGGTAGTAGCGGTCCCTGCCCGCTGCGATGTTCTCCGGCATTGGGGTGAACGCCACCATGGACTCGACCATTGCCAGGCCGCGTGCCTCGACGCCAGGCTGGTATTCGGGCGCGGGGAAGATCCACATGTCGTTGTTGAGGATGCCGTTGACAACGAGCCGCCCGACGGTAAGTGGATCCTGCGGACGCGCCCACAGGGGCGTCGCCGCTACGGCGGCAGGGCGGGTGCCTGCAGCACCTGTGCCCGGTGCACGCGGCGGTCCTGCCGGCGGCCGCGGTGCAGTTGCAGCTGCCGGCGCATCGTTCTTCAATGACTCCGGACGGTAGCTCTCGCTGCGACCGATGTTCGTTGTTGTAAACCCGGGCACCAGATTCGACGTGCCGATGTTCGTAGTGCGCAGATCGTGGCGCATTTGTTCCATGAGTCCGGTGACCGCCATCTTGGTCACCGCGTAAATGCCGGCAGTGCCCAGCAGTACGCCATCGGTGGACGAGGTCGTGACGATGTGGCTGCCTTCCTTGTTCGCCAACATGCGCGGAACGAAGGTGCGTACTCCATATACCGGCCCCCAGAAGTTCACACCCATGGCCCAGTCCCAGTCCTTGTAAGTGCCTTCCACTACCTTCGACAGGATGCCAACACCGGCATTGTTGACCAGGATATGGACCTTGCCGAACTTCCTCTCGATTTCATCGGCCTTGCGCTCCCAGTCTTCGCGCACCATGACGTCATGCACGACGGTCTGCACACGTGGATCGTTGGCGGGGAACATCTTCAGTGCATCGGCGAACTGCGAGTCGTTGTAATTGCCGAGGATCACTTTCGCGCCCGCTTCGTGCAGCGCCCGCGCAATGCCAAGGCCGATGCCACTTGAGCCACCGGTGATATAGGCGATCTTGTTCCTCACATTGGTGATCGGCGGGGCCTGGGAGGGACCTTGATTGGGCAGGGCAACTTCGGCCGCCGCAGCGGTATCAGGGGTCAGCTGTCCGAGCACGCCCGCGGCGCCGGCAGCGGCAGCCGCCGCACCCAGAACCTGGCGGCGGTTCAGTTTCGACTCGTCCATGGAAACCCCCAGCTTGTAGTACACGAATCATAGGGGAGCCGCGCGGACTCGGGTAGGTAGGAATAGCCCTACGGCCGGGACGATGGTCTGCCGATGGCTGAAATATCAGTCGTCCTCATACTGAGCCCTTCCAAACGAAGGAGCGCCCTCATGCATGAATCACGCAACACGCTCATCGAACTTGAAACCAAGTTCTGGCAGTCGATGATCGAAAACGATACCGAGCTCGCGGTCGGCATGCTGACTGAGCCGGCCCTCATGGTCAGTTCGCACGGCACCATGCGGTTTGATCACGCCGGGTATCGCCACATGGCCAACAATGGTTCGCAGGTGCTTACCTCATTCGAATTCAGCGACATGCAGGTCCTCTTTCCGGATGAGAAGACGGCGATTCTTGCTTACCGCGTGAAGCAGGGCATGGCGCCGCGGGGCAAGGAAGATCAGAGCACCGAGCAGGAGATGTATGACACTTCTACCTGGATTCAATCCGGTGGTGAGTGGCAGTGCGTGATGCACACGGAGACTCCGGTTCAGTCGAGCCATTGAGCTCAGGCTGGTTGCTGGGGGCTCCAATCGCGTAGCTTCGCGGGGATTCCGCGCGCCGATCGGAAAGTAATGCAGGGTGGGAGTAAGATCACCCCCATGCAAAGCCCCGAGAAAATGAAGTTCTCCAACCGCCTGCTGATGGTGATTACGCCCGTGGGCGTGGCCATCGGGCTGTACGAGGCGTGGCGCCTGGCGGGCGGCCTGGTGTTCCTCTTGGCGTTGCAGATATTGGCGCTGATAGTCGCCACCGTGGTGGTCGTGCGGATCATGCGGCGGGAATCCAGGCAGACGCGGTCGGGTCCGTGAGCGTCCGCCGCTGCGCATCGCTCGCTCTGTGTGTGGTCATGGGCCTTGCCGGATGCAACAAGCCTGGTGTGCCCCCGCCCACCGTGCCTGCGCAGGCAACCACTAACAATTCCATCAAATGGTTCGATGGCGATGTGAATGCCGCGTTCGCGCGCGCGGCAGCCGAAGGCAAGCCGGTGTTTCTGTATTGGGGTGCGTCCTGGTGCCCGCCCTGCCATGAACTCAAGGCCACCGTTTTCTCGCGCCCTGATTTCATCGAGAAGCTGAAGCTGTTCGTGCCGGTATACATCGACGGCGACGCACCAGGTGCGCAGAAGCTGGGCGATGAGTTCCACGTTAGTGGTTATCCCAGCGTCGTGGTGTTGCGCGCCGATCGCACTGAGCTCGCGCGCATCAACGGCGGCATGGATCTTTCTCAGTACGCCGAGGTGCTGGACCTTGTGCTGGGCGATGTGCGGCCGGTGAAAGAGATCCTGGCGTCACTGAATGACACAGCCGTGCCGATCAGCCGCGATGATTGCCGACGGCTGGCGTACAACGGCTGGGAGTCTGATGGTTCGCCTGGCGAGCTTGTTGAAACCGCAGCACGTATTCAACGTGCCGCGCAGAGTTGCCCTGCGGATGCGCAAGTGGAGCGGGCGCGGTTGATCGCCTTCGCGGCAGCCGCTGCGAGTGATGCGGAAGAAGAGCAGATCGCCGCCGGCAAGGCACCGACTCCACAACTGGTCGCGCGCGTTCAAGCCGTGTATGAACTGCTGGCGGACCGCGACAGAGCGCTTGCCGCAGCCGATGCCTTGCAATACCTGGGCACCTCTTTCTTCAAGGCCGCAAAGCAGGCGCTGCCAGATCGCGGCGCGCAGCTACTCGAGCGCTGGTCCACGGTTATGGACAGTGCCGCAGGCGATACGCGATTTGCTGAAACCGATCAATTGGCCGCGGTGGGCATGAAATTGCGTGCAATCAAGGAGCTGGGCGATGGCCAGATTCCCGCCACTGCGGCGGCTGCCGCAAGGCAGCGCGTAGACGCGGCGCTGGCGCGCGGGCAAAGCGGCTATGCCCGCGCGGGCGTGGTGAATTCTTCGCTGTTCGTGCTCGACACACTGGGCGACGTAGATCGGCTCTACGCAGTGACCGAAGCAGAGATGAAGACCTCGCATTATCCGTACTACTACATGCTCGATCTCGCGGACATCGAAGAAGAGCGGGGCAACAAGACGCAGGCAGTAACCTGGCTTGAGCGTGCGTACCGGGAATCACAGGGCGCCGCAACCCGCTTCCAGTGGGGCACGGCCTATGTGCAGGGCCTCATCCGCATGCAGCCTCAAGATGAAACGCGAATCCGCGATGTGGCCCTTGCCGTTCTGGGCGAACTCGATGGGCCGGATCGGATCCATCGTCGCACGGCGATGCGTCTCACCAAGCTGGATACGCAGCTACGCGAATGGAACAAGGGCGGCGCCCACAAGGCAGCCATCGCCGCGCTGCGCACGCGACGCGATGCGCTTTGCAGCGCGATTTCCGCTGGGGACAAGGCCCGTACCGACTGCGAAGCGTTCCTGAAAGGAATCTAGCGGTCGAGCGGACGCAGCATTGGCTGGGGTGTGGCGGACAATGCAGTTGGTCATGCGGTATGGGGGGGTCGTTCCCCAGCGCCGAGACTAGCCTTGAAATGACTGCCATATGGCAGTATAGTGACGCCACTTGGCAGAAAGGCGTAATTCAATGACCACTACCCATCAGCAGATCGAACCAGGCGCGCAGTCGGCCACCTACCAGATCGCCAACAAGCTTCTTGGAGGTCGAACCACGCTTCGGAAGACGATTGCGGATTCGCAGGATGCGCACGAACTTATTTCGATCGGATTGCCAACCACTTCCATGCTTCGGTTGATCGCCAATCTCCACACGATTGCCCAGACGACGGTGCTCGCGGTCATTGGAATTAGCGAGCGTTCGTTCGCGCGTCGTAAAGCCAATGCCAATGTACGTCTCCCGCTCGACGAGAGCAGCAGGCTTTGGCAATTTGCCGAGCTGCTAGCTCAGGCTTGTCAAACGCTCGGTTCGCAGGAAGCTGCCGAAGAATGGTTCGGGCGACCTGCGATTGCGCTGAATGGGCACAGACCGGTTGAACTGCTTGCCACTGCACCCGGTGCGCGTCTGGTTTCGGAGTTGCTGACGCGAATGGAGTACGGAGTCTACACATGACCTCATGGCCCTGGGCGCCGGACAAGCTCCTCATGTGGAGGATGGATAATAAGAAGTTCGGCGCATCATGGGACAGTGGCATGGGTGCGGAACGCGAGGGAGGGCGATGGAATCCGCACGGTTATCCCGCGGTGTATTGCTCAGTCGACCCTTCGACGGCTGTTCTGGAAGTTGCCGTTCACAAGGGATTCAATGCGCTCGATCTCGTTCCGCATGTGGTGACCTGCGCCGAAATCATCGAGCCAGGACTAATGCATGTCGTGAAGGGGGCGGATATTCCCAATGCAAATTGGCTCCGGCCGGGAACGCCCGGCCATGCGCAGCAGCAATTTGGTAGAGCATTGCTCGAATCCCATCCGTTTGTGGCAATTCAAAGCGCCGTTTGCTCGCACAGCTGGAACATCATTTTCAATCCAGCTAGTGCCCGAGGAAAGTACAACCGCGTGAGTCAGGACGGATTCGCCTTGGACACTCGGCTGAATCCTCCTTCCTCCTAGTCTCAAGCGGAAGACTATGCACGGGGAGAATAGGTCGTACTACCTAGCCATGTGAATCCTGCAGGGCTTTGGCTGCCACTTCGCGCAACTGGGGGTCCGCATCTTCAAGACTGACCTTCTGCAATGCGGCGCGCCCACCGACATCGCCGAGGCGCCGGCTCAACTCATTGATGAGTGCGTACCTGAGATTGGGTTCCGCACCCTGTTGCAACATGACGAGAAACATTGACGGTAGGGCGGGGGTCTTCACAGCGCCCGCCAGGGTTGCTGGGTCTGCTATGTGAGTCGCCCACCGTGACGACGACCGCGCTGTCCGGATCCGGACAACTGCGCTCTACGCCCCTCGCATGCCGACGCGCAACCCGTTGATTCGAAGCGGATTGGTCGTAGCGCTTTCCCGCCCTACACTGCGGTGTGCTTCGACACTATCTGGCAGCGGCGCTGCGTCATCTCGATCGTCACCGTCTCTACGCGGTGGTCAACGTCGGTGCGCTTGCGCTGGCACTCGCGGCCGCGCTTCTCATCGGGCTGTACGTTCGCGATGAGCTCAGCTTTGATCGCTGGATCCCGGCACACGATCGTATCCATCGTGTCGCAATGGGTATCGGCCTGGGCAATACCCAGCTCCCGCCGTCTGCGGGAACGGCACCGCAAATTGCCGCGTGGTTGCTCGAGGACTTTCCGCAAATAGAAGTGTCAGGTCGTCTGAGGAACGCCCGCGGCCGCATTCAGGTCGGTGCGAACGAATCCGATGTCGCTATCGCATGGAGCGACGCCGAGCTGCAGGATGTACTCGCGCTGCCGAAGATTTCCGGCGATGTCCGCGCCGCCCTCGAGCGTCCTGATGGCGCCGTACTCACCCAGGAAACCGCCCGCCGCCTCTACGGTCGTGAAGACGTGCTGGATCAGACCCTGACGCTAGACGGCAAGAGTTCGTTTCGCATTGGAGCCGTGCTGCGCGACCTGCCGGCTCAAACGCACTTCGCATTTGAAGTCCTGCTTTCGGCGCGAAGCGCGGTCTCACCTTTGGTACCGCGCGATGCACCACTGCAGTTCATGAACCAGTCATTCGACGAATTCGCCAGCGCGCTGACGTACCTGCGACTGCGGCCAGGCGCCGATCCGCGGCGGCTGGATGAAGGCTTACAGGTCGCGATGGAAAAGCACGTGACCGTTCCGC
Source organism: Steroidobacteraceae bacterium (assembly GCA_039917615.1). Lineage (GTDB taxonomy): Bacteria > Pseudomonadota > Gammaproteobacteria > Steroidobacterales > Steroidobacteraceae > ZC4RG30. The sequence goes on along the minus strand of JBDSJD010000029.1, from coordinate 80,907 downwards.
GAGGACCCGACGGCAAACCGCTCGTGCCCACCCCCCGCTTGTACCTCCAGGGACTTGCCGACATCCACTTCGTCCCGGCAGGCGCGAATGCGATGAAGCCCGCGGGCAGTCGCGAGTTGCTACTGGCGCTGTCGGGGACAGGCGCGCTGATTCTCGTCATTGCCATCGTCAATTTCATCAACCTCACAACCGCATACGGTGACTCGCGCTCCTTGGAAGTCGCCATGCGCCGCGTGGCGGGTGCAACGCGCGCCGAGCTGGCGCTGCAATTCATCGGCGAGTCGGCACTGCAGGTCGGCTGCGCAGCGACGCTGGCCGCGGCGCTGGTCGAATGGCTGCAGCCCCAGCTCGGCGCAATCCTAGGTCGCTCGATCGCCGAGCCCTGGTGGCAGAACGCGGCGTCGACGCTGCAGATCGCGGGGTTCACGGTAGCAATCGCCGTCGTGGCGGGGCTGTATCCGGCGCTGGTGCTGACGCGTCCTGCGCCCGCGCCCGGCTTGCGGTGCCATGGCGCCGGCGTCGGTGGCATTCGCCTGCGTCGCGGCCTGGTCGCCGTGCAGTTCGCGATCCTGACGTTGCTGCTCATTGGCGTGATCGTAGTGGACGGTCAGTCGAGCTTCGCAGTGCGCACCGGACTGGGTTTCAGATCCGAGAATCTGGTCGTGATCGACAGTGATTGTCGCGGCTCCTTTGTTGCGGAACTGAAGCGCCTGCCCGGCATCAAGGCTGCTGCATGTAGCGATTCACGCTTCGGCATTGGCGGGGGCGGGAGCGCTGTGAGCACTCCCGCCGGCAGTGCAGTGCCCCTCTTGGTAACATTTGTCGCCGCGCAGACTGGACTGTTGGAATTGGCAGGCCTTGCACCGGTCGCGGGCCGTTTCGATCTGGACGGTGACGGCGTGGTGATCAACCAGGCGGCGGTCAGCGCACTGGGGTTGCGCACGGCGGCCGAGGCGGTTGGTCGCAGCGCCCGTTTCCTCTCCGACGACGCACTGCGCATCGTGGGCGTCGCGCCGGACTTTGCGCTGCAGGGCATCGGGACGCAGATCCAGCCCATGGTGTTTCGCAATTCGCCCCAGGCTTACCGCTACGTCATTGCGCAGATGGTGGGGGCGAATCCGCGACAAACGCTCGTTGCGATCGACGCGCTGTGGAAGCGCTCGGGCCACTCCGGTCCCATCCATCGCGAACTTCTCGACCACGCCATCCAGCGCACCTGGCGCGACCTGCGACGTCAGGCGGGCGTGCTCGCGGGATTCACGGCAGTCGCGGTCACCATAGCGGCGCTGGGCCTCTTCGGTCTCTCGGCACAGCTCGCTCGACGCCGCAGTGGCGAAATCGCCGTGCGCAAGGCCCTCGGTGCGGGCACGCCGCAAGTGTTGCGTCTGCTGCTGGTGCAGTTCGCACGTCCCGCCATCTGGGCCAACGTGCTCGCCTGGCCGATTGCGGCGTGGGTGATGGATCGTTGGCTTCATGGCTTCATTTATCGCATCGAGCTGCGATGGTGGATGTTCGCGCTTGCATCGCTGGCATCACTCGCGATCGCAGTAATGGCCGGAGCCATGCACGCGCTACGTACGGCGCGGTTGCGCCCTGCTGTTGTGTTGCGCGAGTTGTGACGGCCAAAGGAACAGATGATTCACGACCGGAGCTTGGGACAAGGCCCACAAACGACTACGAAGCGTTCCTGAAAGTGAGCTAGCGACCGTCGGTCTGAGTTGCAGACTGCTTCAATAGTGCAAGCAGTGGCCTAGTGCTTCGGCTGCGAATGGAGCGCGAGCGACCGAAGGGGCCCTTACCTTCCTGCCAGGCAGTCAATACCACCGGATTGATGTACGACTTGCGGCATACGGCGGGCGTATTGCGAAGTTCGGTGGCCACCTCGGAAACCACGGCGGCAATGCACTTACGACAGGCGCGCTCCGTGCATGGTTGCGGCAGGGGCACCCCAAGCAGCAGCTGGTACGCACGCAAGGTCGCGTGCCAGGTGCGGAAGTCCTTGGCCGAGTAGTCCACGCCCAGATGCTGATGCAGATACTGGTTGAGCTGTCCTGAATCCACGGCGTGCTGGCGGCCGTCGTCGTCCAGGTACTGGAACAACCGCTGGCCTGGCAGGTGCTGACACTTTCTCACCAGCGCCGCGAGCTTGCGGTCGTCGATTTGGACGTCATGGATTGCGCCGCCCTTGCCGGGGAAGTGCAGGATGCCGACGCCGTTTCTTGCAAAGCGTGCATGCCGGTCGTGCAGTGTTGAAAGACCAAAACTGCCGTTGCTGCGGGCGTACTCGGCATTACCCACGCGCACACTGGTGGCATCCATCAGGCTCAGCACCAGCGCGAGCACTTTCTCGCGTGGCAGCCCCGGCTTGCGTAGATCGGTCCGCAGGATTCGCCGCAGGCGGGGTAGTGATCGCCCGAAGGCGTGCATGCGCGCGTGTTTGATTTCATCTTTATTCTGCCGCCATAGCGGGTGATACCGGTATGGCTTGCGGCCACGCGCGTCGCGGCCGGTCGCCTGCAGGTGCCCCCGCGGATTGGGGCAGATCCACACATTTTCGTATGCAGGTGGAATGGCCAGCGCGCGAATCCGGGCAAGCGTTGCAGCCGCCTTCACGGGGCCACCGCTTGCGTTGCGGTAAGTGAAGACGGGAGTCGCGCCACGCGTCTTGTGGCGATGCCGGGAAATTCCCGCGGACGTGTCAGATACGTACCGAAGGCCTTTTAACGCGCGTGACACGAGCTGACACCGGTTTGCTTTGCGCCTTCAAACAAATCGCCCCAGGCTTTCGCACTGGGGCGATTAGCTCACATCGGTCGTAACAGACTCAATGCGCGCGTGACTTGCGCGCATCGTCCTTTATGTCGCCGTAGGCCTTCTGTGTCTTGCCGGCGATCTCGCGCGCCGCGCCCTTCACCTGGTGTTCGGTGCTACCCACGGCCTTGCCAGCATTCTTCTGCAGCTTGCCGGCCGCTGTCTTGGCGGAACCCTTGACCTGATCCTTATTCATGACAGACCTCTTTCATTGTGCGAGGTGATGAGTGCACCCACGCTACTCGCATGCCACCGTGGGTTGGGATCCATTGAGCGCTTCTGGGCCGCTGTGGGAAAGACGGCCCGGGTCGGATACTGGTGTGGTCCCTTTCCTACGGCGCCTGCACGCCGCAGCCAGGCAGCTAGGCAGTGTCAGCCTCAGCCAGCCGGCGAGCGCGCTCTGCCGCGATCAGCCGCTCTTCCTCGATGTGCGCCAGCACGCCTTCCACATCCGCCGCGGTTTCATCGAACTCGAACTTGCCGGTCAGCATCGTGGCCGGTGTCAGCTTCCCCGCGCTGTAGTGCGCCCAGATCTCGTGCGCGTAATGGGTTTCCAGCAGCGCAGGCGCGCTGCGCCCGAAGGTTTCGCGCAGGTTGTTCACATCGCGCTCGAAAAGCGCGAAGGCATTGTTGTTACTCGCGGCATCCACCGCCTGCGGCAGGTCGATGATCACCGGGCCGCCCGCATCCACCAGCACATTGAACTCGGAAAGGTCGCCATGAATGATGCCGGCGCACAGCATCAGCACGATCTGCGACAGCATGAATGCGTGCCATTCGCGCGCCTGTTCAGGCGTGATGTGGATGTCGCCGAGCCGCGGCGCCGGGCCGCCTTCGGCATCGGCGACCAGCTCCATCAGCAGCACGCCGTCAAAGATGCCCTGGGGCTTGGGCACGCGTACACCAGCGCGATCGAGGGCATAGAGCGCATCCACTTCGGCGTTCTTCCACTGCTCCTCTGCCAGCTCCCGGCCATGACGGCTGCCGCCACGCAGGGCGCGCGCATCGCGGCTGCCACGCGTCTTGCGGCCTTCCTGATATTCGGCGAGCTTGTGGAAACCGCGGTGGTTGGCTTCCTTATAGACTTTCGCGCAGCGCAGTTCATCGCCGCAGGCGACGATGAACACAGAGGCTTCCTTGCCGCTGCGCAGGCGACGGACCACCGAGTCGATGATGCCGTCGTCGATCAGCGGCTGCAATGCGCCGGGGGTCTTCGTGACGTCAGTCCTTGCCGGTGGGCGCTTCGATGACGGTCACCGGGATTTTCAACGCCTTCAGCTGCGGCAGCACTTTGGCCTTGTCGCCGACCACCACCCAGGTGAAGCCATTGGGATCGATCGCGCTGCGCACTGCGGCATCCAGCGCCGTTGCATCCAGGGACTGGTAACGCCCGGCCAGCGTCTCGGCGTAGTCGGCGGCGTGCTTGTACAACACGTCCTGCTCCATCTGCGCCAGCACGGCTGCGGAGGTTTCGAAGCTGCCCGGCAGTTCACGTACGCTGCCGTTGATGGTGCGTGCCAGCTCTGCCGGCGTCACGCCTTTGGCGCTGACGAAATCCTTCACATGCGTCTTCATTGCGGCAATCGAAGCGCCGGTGCGGTCAGCCTGCACGGGCGCGCGCAGCTGGTAGAGCACGCGCTGCTCAAGCTGCGATACGCTGCCGCGTACACCATACGACCAGCCCCTGGTTTCGCGCAGGTCCATGTTGATGCGCGACAGGAAATTGCCGCCCAACACATCGTTGCCAGAAACCAGCGCCACCAGGTCATCCGAACCGAGCTGGCTCAGCACCTGCCCGGCAAGGATCATGGATTGCGGCGACTGCGGCCGGTTCACCAGCACGATCCGCTCGGACTTGGCCGGAATCTTCGCGTCGAAATTCTTGGTTCCCTTGGCTACATCAGCCGGCTTCCATTCACCGAAGCGTGCTTCAAGCAGCGGTAGCAAATCCTTGAGCGTGGTGGCGCCCACGGCGAAGATCTCCGCGTTGTCGGCGCGGATCCAGCGATCATGGAAGCCGATCAGATCCTCGCGCGTGAGTTTCTGCATCACAACGAGGTCACCGGTCCCGCCCCCAGGAATGCCGTAGGGATAGTCACCGTATAGCAGCGGCGGCAGTGTGCGCCGAGCCAGTCCCAGCGGGTCGGTGAATTCCTGCGCGATTACATTCAGTTGCCGGGCGCGCAGTCGTTCTAGCTCCGCAGGTTCGAAAGCGGGGTTTTTCACGATGTCTGCCAGCAGATCCAGCGACAACGCCAGGTTCGGCACCAGTGCGTCCAGCGAAACACTGGTGCGATCAAGGCTCGCGCCAGCGGCGATGTTAGCGCCGAGCCGTTCCTGTTCCTCGGCGATCTGGACGCTGTTGCGGGTCTTGGTGCCTTCGGGCAGCAGCGCCAGCATCAGCGCCTGTGTTCCGAGTTTGTCCCGGGGATCGGCCGCATACCCGGCATTGAAGACCATGGACAGCCGCAGCATGGGCAGGGTGTCGCGGCGGGCAAAGCGCACGGTGATGCCGTTGGAAAGTTTGCCGGTCTCCACGGCAGGGAAATCCACATTCGGGATCGAGCCGACTTCTGGAAGCTTGCTGCGATCTACAGCGGCGAGCGGCCCGCGTCCCACTGGCTGCTCGCCGGGGGCAACGTAGTGGGCCGGTTGCATGGAGACCGTGCGCGCGGCAACGCCAGTGGATTCTGCATATGCAGCGCGCTCGCCGGGCTCGACGCGCAGCGAGTAAACCGGCCGCTTGAGCCATTTCTGCATCGCGGTGCGCACCTGCACCGGCGTCGCCGGGGCGAGCCGCTTCTTGTAGAACGCAGGATCGCCGGCATACAGCAGCCCTTCCGCCAGTATTGGCGCTTTGCCGCCGAAGCCGCCCACCGATTCGAGCCCATCGATGGTCTGTGCGATCTTGCGAATGACGACGCGTTGCACTTCGTCCTCGGTCGGCCCCTCTTCGATGAAGGCAGCAATGATTGCGTCCAGGCGCGCCGAGACCTTGTCCGCGTCCACGCCGGGCTTCACATCCGCGAAGACTTCGATGAAGCCGAGCTGCGCAAATTCCTGGTACGAAGCAGAGACGCGCACCGCCGTCTGTTCCTGCCGCACGAGAATGTTGTCGAGGCGCGAGCTGGCCAGACCACCGAGCACATAGCTGCCGATGGAAAGCGGCACGGCATCCGCATCATTGAGGCCCGGTACTGCCCAGTAACGGTACAGGCGCGTGGTGGCCACATGGTCCTTCATCACCTCGGACTTAGCCGCTGCCAACGTCGGCACCGGAACCTCGACCTTCGGCACCGGCTTGCCAGCGGGGATGTCGCCAAAGTATTTCTCGATCAGCGGCTTTGCGGTTGCGGCGTCGATATCGCCCGCCAGCGCGAGGATCGCGTTGTTCGGACCATAGTGGTCGACGAACCACGCCTTCACATCCGCAAGACTGGCTTTGTCGAGGTCAGCCATTGAACCGATGGTGCTGTGCCCGTAGGGATGGTCGGATGGCAGCAGCGCTGCCAGTTGCGCGTACTCGACCAGGCCATAGGGCTGGTTGTCACCCTGGCGCTTTTCGTTCTGCACCACGCCGCGCTGGTTATCGAGCACCTTCTGGCTCACCGCGCCCAACAGATGGCCCATGCGATCGCTTTCGAGAAACAGCGCCACTTCCAGCGCGGAACTAGGCACTGTCTCGAAATAGTTGGTGCGGTCGAACCAGGTCGTGCCGTTGGTATCGGTGGAACCAACCTGCTGCAGTGGTTCGAAGAAATCGCCCGGCACGTTTTCCGTGCCGTTGAACATCAGGTGCTCGAACAGATGCGCGAAGCCGGTCTTGCTCGCGGGTTCGTGCTTGGAACCCACGTCATACCAAACCGACACCGCGACCACGGGCGCCTTGCGGTCGGTATGCACCAGCACACGCAAACCATTCGGCAGCGTGAACTGTTCGTAGGGGATGTCTACGGCGGCCAGCAGTTCGGATGCTGGTGCGGGTGTCAGGGTTTTGGGCTTCGTGCCACATCCTGCGAGCGGAATGAGCATCACTGTCATTGCGAGGAGTAGTTGTCGGTACATGGAGGCTGTCTCACTTCAATGATGTGGAAATCTCAGTCGCGGAGCGCGAGGCTAGCGCTGGCCGGCCGCAATGGGCAAGTGATTACTGCAGGGCCCGCCGGTGGGCGAAACCTGCCCTTCTGCACAAAGCGATACCGGTGGGCGCAGGCACTTCGCATCAGGGATTGCGGATGCGCACGCTCAGTTGGCTGGCCCAGTCATTATGCCCGCCATCGATGAGATGGAACTTCGCCTGTGGCCGGCTCTTCGCCAGGGCCTGGGCGTGCCGCACGTGGATGACCTCGTCGTCCTTCGCGCCGAACACCTCGAGCGGGCCATGGTACTTCGCCAGCGCGGTGGCATTGTTCCATGTGCCCGCGAGCACCGGGTTGGCTATGGACGATGACACATAGTCCCTACCCACCGCCGTGAGGCTCTCGAAAGGCACGATGAACACGAATTTGTCCGGCGGCCGATCCAGGGAGGCCAAAGTTGCGGCCGGGCCACTGCCGATGGATTCGGCGACGACACAGATTGGCGTGTCGGGAAATCGCGAGCGCAGCAGCGCATAGGCTTCGCGCGCCGCCGCGTCGATGCTCTTCCGTGATGGCAGCCCGGGGCGTTGCCCATAGCCGGGATATTCCAGAATGAAAATGGAGTCATTGGCAGAGAACGACGGCAATGCATAGGCACGGTCGGCCGCCTGCCCGCCATTTCCGTGCAGCATCAGCCAGACATTCTGCGGCGCCGGCACCTCGCGCGCGAAACCTATCAGCGCGCTGCCCTGCGTCCAGCGCGCCAGCCCGCGGTCATTGATGTGGTGAGTGGGATGGTAGAGCACGCCGCGTTGCGCGGCCCCGCATCCCAACAGCATGAGAAGACACGTAACAACCGGTAATGAGCGCGCCGCGTGCTTCATGCGTGCGGCGCCCGTCAGGATCAGTCTTCGACCAGGAAGCTGCGCAGCTGCTCGGAGCGCGACGGATGTCGCAACTTGCGCAGCGCCTTCGCCTCGATCTGCCTGATGCGCTCGCGCGTGACATCGAACTGCTTGCCCACTTCCTCCAGCGTGTGGTCGGTGTTCATGTCGATGCCAAAGCGCATGCGCAGCACCTTGGCTTCGCGCGGCGTGAGCTGCGACAGCACCGAGTGCGTGGTCTCGCGCAGCGATTCCATGGTGGCCTGGTCGATGGGTGAAGTCACCGAAGTGTCTTCGATGAAATCGCCCAGATGCGAATCCTCGTCGTCGCCGATCGGAGTCTCCATCGAGATGGGCTCCTTGGCGATCTTCAGGACCTTGCGCACCTTGTCTTCCGGCATCTCCATGCGCACGGCGAGTTCATCCGGCGTGGGCTCGCGGCCCATTTCCTGCAGCATCTGCCGCGAGATGCGGTTGAGCTTGTTGATGGTCTCGATCATGTGCACCGGGATGCGGATGGTGCGTGCCTGGTCTGCGATCGAACGCGTGATGGCCTGGCGGATCCACCAGGTTGCATAGGTGGAGAACTTGTAGCCGCGGCGGTATTCGAACTTGTCCACGGCCTTCATGAGGCCGATGTTGCCTTCCTGGATCAGGTCCAGGAACTGCAGGCCGCGGTTGGTGTACTTTTTCGCGATCGAGATCACCAGGCGCAGGTTGGCCTCGACCATTTCCTTCTTCGCGCGACGGGCCTTGGCCTCGCCGATGGACACATCGCGGTTGATCTCCTTGATCTCGTTGATGGTCAGGCGATGCGTGACCTCGAGGTCGGCCAGCTTCTTCTGGCGGCGTTCGATCTCGTCCGTGAAGCGCGCGAGAACCTGGGAGTACTTCTTTGCTCCCTTGACATGCTTGCCGAGCCACTTGAGGTTGGTCTCGTTGCGCGGGAAGGTGCTGACGAATTCCTTGCGCGGCATGCCGGCATCGCGCACGCAGATCACCATGATCTCTTTTTCCAGCTGGCGCACTTCACCGATGTGATTGCGCAGCTGGTTGATCAGCGCTTCGAACATGCGCGGCGACAGCTTCAGTTCCATGAACTCGGCCGCAGCCTTGGCGCGAGACTTCTGCGTCTTCGGGTCTTCGGTGCCCAGCTTCGCCAGGTTGGCGAGCGCGGCAGTGTGCAGCTTGCGCAGCTGTGCGAAGCGGCGGGCGGCTTCTTCCGGATCCGGGCCGGTATCCACAGCCTCGTCGGAATCACTGTCTTCGGCGTCGTCGGTCTCTTCTGCCGTGGCGGAAACTTCGACTTCTTCCACCTTGGTGGGATTCTGCGGCTGCGCAATGACATCCGGCGCGTTCGGATCGATGTAGCCAACGATGCAGTCGACCAGGCGACCCTGGCCGCCCTTCACATTCTCATAGGCATTCATCAGGTGTTCGAGCGTGGCCGGATACAGCGCCAGCGCGCGGCGCACGGCATCGAGGCCTTCCTCGATGCGCTTCGCGATGCTGATTTCGCCTTCACGGGTGAGCAGTTCCACCGTGCCCATCTCGCGCATGTACATGCGCACCGGGTCGGTGGTGCGGCCGAGTTCGGCGTCGAGAGCGGCAAGGGCAGCAGCGGCTTCCTCGATGGCCTCTTCGTCGGCCGGCTGGGAATTCTCGGTGGCGAGCAAGGGCTCCGAATCCGGCGCCTTCTCGTACACGGGAATGCCCATGTCGTTGATCATGTTGACGATGTCTTCGATCTGTTCGGGATCGACGATTTCGCTTGGCAGGTGATCGTTGACCTGCGAATAGGTCAGGAAGCTCTGTTCCTTGCCGAGCGCGATCAGCAGCTTCAGCTGCGACTGGCGCTCTTCGGGCATCACCGGAGCGCGGCGCTCGATGGCGCTGAGCGCTTCAGGTTCCGCATGGCTGCCTTCCGGACGCCCACGTTTGCGGCCCGGCTTGCCAGCGGCCACAGGCGCTGCAGCCGGAGCAGCGACTGGCTTCAACTGTTTTTCCTGCTTTGCAGGAACAGCCACATCAACCTTGCCCTTCGCAGGAGCGGCAACGGGAGCAACGGCATTCTTGCCCTTCGCTGCTGCGGCAACAGGAGAGGCGGCGACCTTGCCTTTCGCAGGCATGGCAGCAGGAGCCACGGCGACCTTGCCCTTGACGGCAACGGGAGTCTTCACCGGGACGGCAACCGGCTTGGCAAGAGGCTTCCTGGCAAGCACTGGTTTGGCTGCTGGTTTAGCGCTGGCTGGAGTTTTCGCGCTGACAGCCGGCTTGGCCAGAGGCTTGGCAGCCGCCTTGACCACGGCCAGTTTGGCCGGTGCGGCCTTGGCAGGTGCAACCCTGACAGGTGGCTTGCGGGAGGGGGCGGGTTTCTGGGGCTTGCGAGTCGGCGCCATGAGGGCTCCAGGAAGTCAAAGAGGGGTCGCGTTAGCGAACCGCGAATTCTAGCTGCGAAACAGGCATATCGCTACGCAGATACACAAAATTCGACCAGCCATGCAGCAGTGAGTTCGATTGGCATGATCCTTTCCGACCATCATGCGAAAAGCCTAGCGGCCAGACCGATCCTTGAGCCTGATTTGGTGCTGAAACCGCCGGTTTCAACCGCGCCGCGGGGCGCTTAGCAGTTCGCGCAGCCGTTCCCGTTCGGTGGAGTCGAGGCCGCCCTGCCGCTCCTTCTCGATCAGCGAATCCAGCTCGACATTGGGCATGTCCCGCACCAGCTTCTGCACGGCGGTGACCATTTCATCGCCAGCGGCTTTTTCGTCCGCAAGGATCGACGGTTCTGCCGCCAGCCGTTCCAGTCGCTCGCCCAGCGGTTGATCGCGCCAGCGTTCCAGCAGCTGCGCGGTGTGCAGGGCCGGTTGCGCCCGCAACGCATCCAGCAGTTCGCGCAATACATCCACGCCGGGCTCATCGACAGAGTCCAGTGCCTGGCGGTCGATGGCCGAGAGCCGCGCAGCGATCGTCGGGAAATGCAGGAGATTCTGGACCGCCTGGCGGACGAGGCCGCCGCGGCCGGCGCTGTGCGCGCTGCGTGCCGGACGGCGCGCGCGCCCGGCTTCGCTGTCGGCGGCTGGTTTTTGCGGCGTATTCATTGGACCGACGATGGCCAGGAAGCGCTCGGCCGAAACGCCGATGGCAGCGGCCAACCGATCGAGCAGCAGCTCGCGATACGTGCCAGGTGGCACGCGCTCCAGCATCGGCCGCGCCTCGGCGACAAAGCGCGCCTTGCCATCGGCATGCGAGAGGTCGATGTCGCCGGCCAGATGCGCGACGAAATACTCCGACAGCGGCAGCGCCGCTGCGTAACGCGCTTCGAAGGCGGCTTTGCCTTCCTTGCCCACCAGCGAGTCCGGATCCTCGCCATCGGGCAGGAACAGGAATTTCAGCTCGCGGCCCGCGGTGGCTTCGGGCAGGGCGTTCTGCAGCGCGCGCCATGCCGCAGCGCGGCCCGCGCGATCGCCGTCGAAGCAGAAGATGATTTCCTTCACCAGCCGGAACGCACGTTTCAGATGTTCCGGGGTGGTGGCGGTGCCGAGCGTGGCCACTGCATAGGCGATGCCGCTCTGCTGCAGGCGCACCACGTCCATGTAGCCTTCCACCACGATCAGCCGTGTGAGTGGCGCGCGGCTCTGCCGCACTTCATACATGCCATAAAGCTCGCGGCCTTTGTGAAACAGCGCGGTTTCCGGCGAGTTCAGGTATTTGGGTTCGCCCTGGTCGAGCACCCGACCGCCGAAGGCGATGACGCGCCCGCGCGCATCGCGGATCGGAAACATCAACCGGTCGCGGAAGCGGTCGTAATGACCGTCGCCTTTCTCGCGCTCGATGATCAGGCCGGTTTCTGCAAGTTTCTGGCGCGAGGCATCGCTGGCACCGAAGCGCTTCAATACTTCATTCCACGCATTGGGCGCATAGCCGATGCCAAAAGTTGCGATGGTGGCGGGTTCAAGTCCGCGCTTCGCGGCATAGGCCTGCGCGCTCTGCGTAGCAGCGAGCTGCTCGGCGTAAAACGTGGCCACCTTGCTCATCACCGCGTAGAGATCGTCGCTGACCACCGGCGTGCCTGGGTTGGTTCCCGTTTGTTCGCGAGGCACCTCCGCGCCCATGCGCGAAGCCAGGTCTTCCACCGCCTCCACGAATGGCAGGTGGTCGTAGTTCATCAGGAAGCTCAAGACCGTGCCGCTGGCGCCGCAGCCGAAGCAGTAATAGAACTGCTTGGTGGGGTTCACCCAGAACGACGGCGTCTTCTCGTTGTGGAACGGGCAGCAGGCGCGGTATTCGCGGCCGGCCTTTTTCAGCGGCACGCGGGAATTGATGATCTCCACGATGTCGGCGCGGCCGACCAGATCATCGATGAAGCTTCTTGGGATGCGGCCGGACATGGGACGCCAAGCGTACTGATACCATCCGGAAAAGTCGCCGGAAGGGGAGCAAGTGATCGACGAAGAGGCGCTATACCGTCGACTGCGCTGGCGGCTGCTGCCCTATCTGCTGCTGCTGTACGTAATCGCCTGGTTCGACCGGGTGAATATCGGCTTCGCGGCGTTGCAGATGAACGCGGATCTGGGGTTCAGCCCCACTGTCTACGCGATGGGCGCCAGCATCTTCTTCGCCGGCTACGCGCTGTTCGAGGTGCCCAGCAACCTGGTGCTGGCACGCGTGGGAGCGCGCCGCTGGATCGCGCGGATCATGGTGACCTGGGGCCTGCTGTCCATCGCGATGATGTTTGTGGAAGGCAAGTGGAGCTTCTACGCCCTGCGCTTTGCCCTGGGCGTGGCCGAAGCCGGATTCCTGCCGGGGATTCTGTTCTACCTCGGGGCATGGTTTCCGAAGGCAGAGCGTGCGCGGGCGGTGTCCTGGTTCATGCTCGGCATTCCGCTTTCGACGGTATTCGGTGGCCCGTTGGCCGGAGTGCTGCTGGGTTTCGACGGTTGGCACGGCCTGCAGGGATGGCAATGGTTGTTTGTGCTGGAAGGACTGCCCGCGGTGGTGCTGGGCGTGGTCACCTGGTTCTGGCTGCCGGATACGCCGCGCGATGTGCGCTGGCTATCGACCGAAGAGCAGCGGCACGTTGCGCAGCGGCTTGCGGAAGAACATGCCGCGATTCGCGACCGGCATGCGGGCAGCGGCAGTCTGCGCACCGCACTGCTGCATCCCACGGTGTGGCTGCTGTGTTTCGTGCTGTTCGCCTGCCAGTGCGGCAGCTACGGCTTGACGCTGTGGATTCCGCAGATCGTCAAAGGCATTTCGGGACAGAGCGATCTGCTGGTGGGATTCATCTCCGCCATCCCCTATATCGCAGCTTCGTTGGCGATGCTCTACGTAGGGACCAGTTCCGATCGCAGTGGCGAGCGCTTTCTGCATGTGGCGCTGCCGAGCTTCATCGGAGCAGCGGGGTTTGCGGCCAGTGCGTTGTTGTTGACGCCAGTGCCGGGTTTGATCGCGCTCACGATCGCGGCCATGGGCGATCTGTGTACGCGCGGACCGTTCTGGGCGTTGCCGTCGCGGTTTCTCTCTGGCAGCGCGCTGGCCGCAGGCATCGCGCTGATCAATACCTTTGGTTCGCTGGGCGGATTCGTGGGGCCGAATGTGGTCGGCTGGATCAAACAGACTACTGGCGACTTTACCGGCGGTCTGCTGTTCCTGGCGGGGCTGCTGGCCCTCGCCGGTGCAGGCACATTGGTCCTGCGTCGCGCCGCGCTGTTGCGCGAGCAGTAATCCGCGATCTAGGGCCCGCGGCGGCGGGTAAGCGTGAGCACAATGCCAATGACGATGGCAAGAATCACTATCAGCAGAAGTCCACGGGCCATGATGTTCGCTCCGGGTTGGCTTAGCCGAGCTTGGCTTTGACCCGCGCGCTGACTGCCGCCATGTCGGCGCGACCGGCAGCGGCAGTCTTTACATGTGCAACGACCTTGCCCATGTCCTTGATTGAAGCAGCACCAGTTGCGGCAATGGCGGCACCGATGAGCGCATCGACTTCTGCTTCGGCCAGCTGCGTCGGCTGATACGCGGTGAGGATGGCCAGTTCGGCCTGTTCCTTGGCCACCAGGTCCGCGCGGCCACCCGCCTCGAACTGCACGATGGATTCTTTTCTCTGCTTGATCATCTTCTCGATGACCGACAGCACCTGCACATCGTCGAGCGCGATGCGTTCATCCACTTCGCGTTGCTTGATGGCCGCCGTGATCATGCGGATCGTGCCGAGGCGTTCCTTCTCACCCGAGCGCATCGCGGACTTCACGTCCTCGAGAATGCGCTCTTTAAGAGTCATGGTCAGAACGCGCGTGCGGGCCGGGTTTCGCCGCTGCTGGTGCTCGGACCGCGCGGATTGCTGCGCTTGGCGTGGCGCTTTACCGCTGCGGCCTTCTTGCGCTTACGTTCCTGCGTGGGCTTCTCGTAGAATTCGCGGCGACGCAGCTCTGCGAGTACGCCGGCTTTTTCGCAGGCGCGTTTGAAGCGTCGCAGCGCGACGTCGAAGTATTCATTCTCACGAACTCGCACGCTCGGCATAGACCTTGAGACCTTGTGTTTGGATAACTCTTTGTTTTGAATGCCGTTTGGGGCACCCAAAACGAGGGTGCGGGATTTTAATGGCTTGGCAGGCGGGTGTCCATTGCGGATTTTGGGGATCGAGTCTTCCTGTGACGAAAGCGCGGTAGCGGTGCTCGACGACGCCCGCGGCCTGCTGGCGCACGAGTTGTTCAGCCAGGTAGACATGCACCGCCTCTACGGCGGCGTGGTGCCGGAACTGGCCTCCCGCGACCACGTGCAGCGGCTGCTTCCCCTTGCAAGACAAGCGCTTGCGCATGCTGGCACCCAGCTTTCCGACCTCTCCGGGGTGGCCTATACGGCAGGTCCCGGGCTGATTGGCGCGCTGCTGACCGGCGCCGCCCTGGGCCGCAGCCTGGCGTATGCCTTGGGGGTGCCGGCGGTGCCGGTGCATCACCTGGAAGGGCATCTGTTGGCGCCGCTGCTCGAGGACCGGGCGCCACCCTTTCCGCACCTGGCGCTGCTGGTTTCCGGCGGCCACACCATGCTGATCGTGGTCCGCGCCCTGGGTGAGTACGAACTGCTGGGCGAAACCCGCGACGATGCCGCGGGAGAAGCCTTCGACAAATCCGCCAAATTGCTCGGGCTGCCGTATCCCGGCGGACCCGAACTTGCAGACCTTGCCGAGCAGGGCCGCGCCGGCGCGTTCGAATTTCCACGACCCATGCTCGATCGCGCCGGGTTCGAGTTCAGCTTCTCCGGATTGAAGACCGCAGTGATGCTGGCCGTGCGTGCGGCGGAACGTTCCGGCGTGGTGCCGGATGCGCAGCGCCGTGCCGATATCGCACGCGGCGTACAGGATGCGATCGTCGACACGCTGGTTGGCAAGACCGCGCGGGCGCTCGATGAAACGTACCTCAAACACCTGGTCGTGGCCGGTGGCGTGAGCGCCAATCGCGCGCTGCGTGCCGCACTTGAACAGGCTGCGGCCAGCCGCGGAGTCGAGATTTACTTTCCGCGCTTCGAGTTCTGCACGGATAATGCGGCGATGATCGCGGTGGCGGGGATGGCGCGCCTGAAACAGGGCGGGGCGGCCACCGATCTCGCGATCGAAGCCCGCGCGCAATGGCCATTGACGTCATTGCGCGCGCCGAAGTGCGTGTAGAGGAAATTAATGTCGACTCAACTTCCGACGGACACAGTCTTTCTTCGTGGTCTGGCGATAGAAACCACCATCGGTTTCTTCGACTGGGAGCGGCACGTGAAGCAGACGGTGGTGCTGGACCTTGAGATCCCCGTCGATTGCATGCGCGCCGCGGCCACCGACAGCGTGAAAGACACCGTCGACTACAAGAGCATCGCCAAGCGCTGCATCGGCTTCGTCAGCGAATCGCAGTTCCATCTGGTGGAAACCCTGGCCCACAACCTGGCGACGACACTACTCGCCGAGTTCGATATCGCGTGGATCCGGCTGTCGCTCAACAAGCCCGGCGCGATCCGCGGTTCGCGCGATGTGGGTGTGAGCATCGAGCGGCGCAGGGCGTGACGCTGGCCTACGTATCGGGCGGCAGCAATCTCGATACGCAGCTGAATCTCACCCGCGCGGCGCGGGCCTTGAAGGCACGGCATCCCGGCGCGCGCTTCTCGCGGTGCTATCGCAACAAGGCCGTCGGTTTTGACGGGCCGGACTTCATCAACTTCGTGGTCGAACTTCCCGTGGCCGGTGATCCGGCATTGCTGAAGGGCGAGCTGAAATGCATTGAGGCGCAATGTGGCCGACTGCCCGATGCGCCGAAATGGGCGCCACGCGCGATGGATCTGGACATCCTGCTGTTCGGTGATGTGGTGCAGGAAGCGCCCAGTCTGATGTTGCCACGGCCTGATCTGCTGCGTTGGGCGTTCATGCTCGGGCCATTGGCGGAGCTGGCGCCCGCGTTGCATCACCCCATTGCGGACGTCGCAATTGGTGATCTCTGGCAGCGCTTCGATCACGCGGCCAGTCCACTGATCGCTGAGGCCCTGGATCTGAACCGCATTTGAAAGGACGGATGACGTCTGGACTAGTGCATCTTCCAGATGCGCAGCGGACAGTGTTCGGCAATGTGCATGAAGTCGCGATCAACTGAGAGCAGCGTGATGACAAGTTGACGCCCTGCACCTCAGGTGTTGGCGCTGCGCCCGCCGTCGATGGAAAGAATCTGCCCGGTGATATACGGCGCCTCGCTGGCAAAGAACAACGCGCCGCGTGCGATATCATCTGGCGAACCCCGGCGCTTCAGCAGCGTTTTGTCGATGATCGCCTGTTTCATTTCTTCAGTCAGGCCCGTCTCCGGAAACTCCACCGGGCCCGGCGCAATGGCATTCACCCGCACATGCGGCGCAAGCTCGCGTGCCAGCGATTGCGTCAGCATGATCAGCCCCGCCTTCGCCGGGCTATACACCGTGTGATGCCGCAACGGCCGCAGGCCATGGATATCGGCGATATTGAGGATCAACCCATCGCGCGCCTGCAGGTGCGGCGCGGCCGCCTGCGACAGGAACAGCGGTGCGCGCAGATTGGTGCCAATCAGGTCGTTCCACTGCGCCTCGGTGATCGAACCCACCGGCGTGGGATAGAAGGTGGAGGCATTGTTGATCAGAATATCCAGATGTCCGTAGCGCGCTACTGTCGCCTCTACCAGCGAGGACAGCACTTTCACATCCAGCAGGTCGCCACCCAGTGGCGCGGTGGAGCTGGGTCGCAATGCATTCAGCTCAGAGGACAGCGCCTGTGCTTCGGCCACCGAGCGATGGTAGTGAATCACCACGCTGGCACCCGCGGCATGCAGCTTGCGCGTGATGGCAGCGCCAACGCGTCTCGCGCCCCCGGTGATCAGTACTACCTTGTCCCTGAGCAGCTGTTCCATGATGTGAGCTTATGACGTTGCCGCCGCCCCTGCACGAATCCGCACATGCCGCTGCGATGCACCGACTGCTGCGAGAGCGAATCGCAGCGGCCGGTGGCTGGCTGCCCTTCGACGACTACATGCAGATCGTACTGTACGAGCCTGCCCTGGGCTATTACAGCGCGGGCGCGCACAAGCTTGGCGCCGGCGGGGACTTCACGACTGCACCGGAGATTTCGCCGCTGTTTGGTCGTTGTCTGGCGCGTCATGCCGTCGAGGTGCTGCAGGCGCTGGGCGGGGGCGATGTGCTGGAGCTTGGCGCTGGGAGCGGCCGCATGGCCTTCGATGCGCTGACGGCAATGGCGTCGCTGGGCACCTTTCCGGCGCGCTATCGCATTCTCGAAATCAGTGCCGACTTGCGCGACCGGCAGCAACGGCTGCTGGCGACGTTGCCGGCATCACTTTCGGCGCGCGTTGAATGGCTCGATGCTCCACCACGCGAGCCGTGGGCTGGTGCGTTGCTCGCCAACGAGGTGCTCGACGCGTTGCCGGTGAAACGCTTCGTGCGGCGTGCCGGTACGTGGCGCGAGCTGGGCGTAGTGATTGACGCGGCTGGTGCGTTGACCTGGCACGATGCAGTTGCCGCCCAGACATTGGTCAGCAAGATCGAAGAGCTGGAGCTGCCGATCGAGATGCCGGAAGGATTCGAATCCGAGTTCTGTCCGATGTTGCTGCCGTGGCTCGGTGAAGTTACTGCGTCCATGCAGAGCGGCGTGGCACTCTTTAGTGACTACGGCCTGCCGCGCCATGAGTACTACAGCACAGCGCGCAATCGCGGCACTCTGCGCTGTCACTATCAGCAGCGCGCGCATGATGATCCCTTCGCGCATCCCGGACTGGAAGACATCACCGCATGGGTGGACTTCACTCGTGTGGCAGAAGCAGCAGACGCGGCGCGTCTCGACGTGCTCGGCTATGGCACGCAGGCCGGGGCGCTGCTGGGTCTGGGCATCGAGGCGGAGATCGCCGCCGCGCCCGAAGAATCCGCGCGCATCCGTCGCGCCGCCGAAGCACGGCAACTGCTGATGCCTACGGAAATGGGCGAGACCTTCAAGTTCATTGCGCTGGGACGCGGCTTCGACGCACCGTTGGCGGCGTTCAGGGTGCAGGATCTTTGCGCGCGGCTGTAACGGGGATGCTTGTCGCAACATAGCCCTGCGGGGCACTTCCAGCGAATTTCAATGCTTTCGCGCTGAATTTGCACCTGACGCTGGCCGCCGGCCCGGCGAAGCTATGATCCCCTCGCGCAAGTCGCTGCATCGCAGTGGTACTGCCCATGATACTAGAGCTAGAATGAACGCCGCCAGCAAACGGCTGGATGCCATGCGTGCCAATCCGAGGGCCGATTGGCAGATCGCAGATGTGGAGGTCGTCGCGAGGGCTCTTAAAATCGCGATTCGAAAATCCGGTGGGAGTCACGTGGTCTTCTCGCATGCCGCAGTTGCTACGCGATTGACGGTGCCCTCCCGGCGGCCAATCAAGTCAATCTATATCGTGAGGTTCGTTGAGTTCGTGGATGAAATACGAGGCACATCTTGAAAATTGTCGTCCCGAAGTTTGAGACTTATCCATTCAACGTCGAGCCCCTCAAGAAAGGGGACGGTGGAGGGTTCGTTATCACATTCCCGGATTTGCCAGGCTGCATGTCCGATGGCGATACACCGGAAGAGGCAATCAAGAATGGTCGGAATGCATTTCGCATTTGGATGAAATCCGTGATTGAAGACGGCAAGCCGCTTCCAAAGCCCGGTGCGGGACACCAAGCCCCGTCGAGGTTCGTGTTGCGCCTGCCGCGCACGTTGCACGCCAAGCTCACCTCGCGTGCATCAATCGAAGGAGTAAGCCTGAATTCTCTGGTGCAGGTCTACGTGGCGGAAGCGGTGGGCAGGCGAGAGGGGCGCGTTGCTCGCAACGTCAAGGTTGCGCGATAGCTTCGGGCAGGAACCCCCCCCGGAGGAGATACCCATGAAACTGTCTATCCTCGATCTCGCACATGTGCCGCTGGGAAGCGACGTGGGTCAGGCGCTGCGCAACACCCTCGACCACGCGCGTCATGCCGACAGACTGGGCTACGAACGCTTCTGGCTGGCCGAGCATCACAACATGCCGGGCATCGCCAGCGCCGCCACCGCAGTGGTCATCGGTCAGGTAGCCGCAGCCACGCGGCGTATCCGCGTGGGGGCGGGCGGCATCATGCTGCCGAACCATTCACCACTGGTGATTGCCGAGCAGTTCGGCACACTGGAAGCCTTGTTCCCCGGTCGCATAGACTTGGGCCTTGGTCGCGCCCCGGGCACTGATGGACACACTTGGCGCGCATTGCGACGCGAGCCTGCTGCTTCCGAACGCTTTCCGGATGATGTGCTCGAACTGCAGCTGCTGCTCGGCCCCGTGCAGCCCGGACAACGCATCCGCGCCGTGCCCGGCGCCGATTCAAACGTGCCACTGTGGATTCTCGGCTCCAGCCTGTTCGGCGCGCAGCTGGCCGCAAGGTTTGGCCTGCCGTATGCGTTCGCATCCCATTTCGCGCCGGCTGCGCTGCACGATGCGTTCAGGATGTATCGCGAATTCTTCAAGCCTTCGGCGCAGCTGCCAAGTTCCTACGCCATGGCCGGCGTCAATGTGATCGTTGCGGATACGGACAGGGAAGCACGTCGCCTGTTCACATCATTGCAACAGGTGGTGATCGGAATGGTGACAGGTAATCGCGGACGCATCGCGCCGCCGGTGGATCACATCGAGCCGCTGCCGCCGCAGGTGCAGCAACAGGTGGATGGATTCCTCGGCTGTTCCTTCGTCGGCTCGCCGCAGGCGGTGCGTGCAGGGCTGGAGAAATTCATTGCCTCGTCCGGAGCCGACGAACTGATCGTCGCGAGCGCCATTTTCGATCACGCGGCGCGCATGCATTCCTGCGAGCTGCTGGCCCGCGCCTGCCTGTAAGGCGTGAAAGCTTCGACCGTCGCGCGATCAGTCGGCAAAGAAGCTCTGCTTGAATTTTCCGGTGGCACCGTCCCAATAGACGATCGAAGCGGCACCTTCGAATTCGAAATAGTTGATGCCCTGATGTTCAAGGATAAGCCGGGGTTCTGCGGGGTCGCAGGGCCGGTATCCCTTGTCGCACATGTTGGGAATTCTGCCGGGCTCCTGGACAGCAATGCCACTGATCGTACCAGCCATTGGTCTGTGGAATTTATGTGCCGCAAATGTCCATTCCCCAGGATGGTGTGAAGAAAGTTTCACGAACAGCGCTTCCTTGGATTCGTCGGTAGCGATGAGGAGTGCGGCCTGGTCCGGTTTGCCATCGCCATCCAGATCCGCCGCGGCCCGAACATACTTCGTCGGCGAGCTGTTGCGGACCGGGAGCTTGTTCAGCTCTACCTGAGTGGGGACGCGCCAGCCCTGCAGCAGCTCGTCGGCGCGCACGGGCGTGGTATTGGGAGGCAGTTTTACGCCCGTGTTCGCCGCGGCCATGCGGGCGCCCATGTCGGGCCGGGCGCCCGCACGGATAAGCGTGTCGATGAGATCCTGGTCCTTGCAGAGGGCCGCATAGGTCAATACGGAGGCACCCTGCTCGTTGCGTGCGTTGACATCGGCCCCATGCTGGATCAACCAGGCCAGGTTTTCCTTCTGACCTTCGACTGCGGCCAGATGCTGTGCCGTTGTGCCGCCGTCACTTGAATCCTCCACACGGAAACCCGCGCGCACCAACGCTTCCAGCATTGGCGGTTCACCGAACTGTGCGGCGGAATGCAGTAGCGAGAGCTGGGAGATCTGGTCGCCGGTCTTTGACGCGCCTTCTGCGAGCAGCCGCCTTACGTCCGCAGTGCTGTTGGCCATGACTGCGAACAGCAGCGCCCTCTCGCCGTCTCCGGCGGAAAGTCTCGCGACCGTCGCAGCAAGATTGTCCTGTTTCTGCCTGATCACGGTGTTGCGCCCGGGGCAGATACCGGCTTCAGCATGAGCACCAATCACTGCTTCAGCCAGAGCTTCGGCTCGCTGGTAAATGAGGCTCTTGCCTTTGGCAGGAGCACCGGTGTTGGTTGCGGCCGGGGCGCTCAGATTGAATTTGAGATAGGCGGCGATCTTCTGCGCCCTTGCATTTGGCCTGGCTCCGGCCTGAATGAGTTGCGTGACCAGTTGCTGGTCCCTGCACGTGACCATCGCAGGGATGAGGGCGGACAAGCCAGCCTCATTGGTGGCGTCGACATCAGCCCCGTGCTGGATAAGCCAGGTGACATTGTCCCGGCGTCCCGCCGAGATCGCGGCCATCAGAGGCGTCTTGGTCAAAAGCCCATTTCCCTCCCGACCGAAAGGCCCACTCCAGCCATCGACACTTAACCCGGCATTGGCCAGGACCGCAAGCATCGGCGGTTCACTGAACTGTGCGGCAATGTGCATGAGCGAGTTCGATTGCAGGAAACCGTCTCCCTTCCGTGGCGCGCCGCCAGCAAGCAGCCGTTGCACGTCGGCCGTGCTGTTCGCGGCAACGGCATACAGCAGTACCTTGTCTCCATCAGTGGGCGAGAGCTTTGCCGCTATTGCGGCGAGCGCCTTGCGCCGCTGCTCGGCCGCAATGCTGGTGGGTGCGGGGCAGGTTGAAGCGGCGAGATTCTCGACCGACATGGCTTCGGTGGAAAACTCAAGGGTTGCGTTGGTGAACCCGAAGTATTCCACCATCGCAGCCGTGTAGGGCTTCAGGGAAAACAGCACCTGCCACGTAGTGCCGGCAACCATCCCGGCGGCGATTGGCGCTGCCACCGTGCAGCCGACAACAGTTGCGAGGATGAACTTCTTCCGCCCGTCCAGTTTCACCGCACGCGTTGTTTTTACGATCCGCTCGATGCGTTGGCGTAGATCAGCGCCACTGACACCGGAAACAGAGGGTAAGCGCGATGCAATGTAGTGCTCGCAGACCGCGAGTATTCCCTCCGCATAACTTTTCGCAGCGTGGCCATCGCGGATCACCTGTTCATCGCAAGCTCGTTCTCGTTCTTCAATGAGCCGCGAGCCGATCCACCAGACCAGCGGGTAGAACCAGAACAAGATTTCCACCCGCATGTGCAGCGAGGCGGTGAAGTTGTCGCGCCAGAGCAGGTGGCAGCGCTCGTGCGCCAGTACCGCACGCATCTGTTCAGGCGTCAGGCGTTGG
This sequence comes from Steroidobacteraceae bacterium, assembly GCA_039917615.1. Taxonomy (GTDB): domain Bacteria; phylum Pseudomonadota; class Gammaproteobacteria; order Steroidobacterales; family Steroidobacteraceae; genus ZC4RG30. The sequence goes on along the minus strand of JBDSJD010000029.1, from coordinate 58,538 downwards.
TCAATTCCTGCGGGCAGCAGCAGGGTCGGCCGGAAGACTCCGACGACTCCGGGTTCGAGCTGCGTCGTCGTGACACGCACGGGTGCCGGGAAATCGAGACCCAACATCACGGCTGAGTTCCTCAGTGCGCGCCGGATATCCAGCCAGCGCAACAACCAGCGCAGGGACACGAGTGCTGCGCCCAAGGCCCATGCAGCAAACACCATGATCAGAGGTAGTGGTCCATCAGGAGTGCGGGGAGCACCTTCCGAAGGCACATAAGGAAATGGCATATCAATCGCCATCGGAGCAGTAATAGTGCCCGCAATATTCAGGATCACTCGTCCCTGAACTCCCTGTTCACTCGCCACCGGGTGCCACGGAATCAGTGTGCCCAGCGCCGCCAGCAGGGCGAACGGCACGAGAAACTTCAACGAAGCGGCAAGCCACAGCCAGTAGCGCACCCGGGCGCTGTTCCGGCGCAGCAATAGAGTGAGCCCACCGATCGCGACTGCAAACAGCGTGGACTGCCAGAGGTGATTTACCAGTATGGCAAGCCCGGACAAGGAGGACTCATTCATCCTTTTCTCCCTTCCTCAAGGCCTTCCGTGCCTCTTCCACATCCTTCAGCGTCAGCTGGCCCGACTCGATCAAGTGTGACATCAGCGGCGCGGCGCGCCCGCCAAAGAAGGCAAGCAGATCATCCACCAGCCGACGCTGCTCCGCGCCCCGAGTGATCACGGCCTCATAAATATGCGCATTGCTGATTTTCTTCGCGCGCCGCACGACGCTCTTGGCTTCAAGCCGTGTCAGCACCGTCTGCACGGTGGTGTACGCGGGACGGCTTTTTGAGGGTAGCGCTTCCTGAATCTCACGGACCGACGCGGCGCCCTGCAGCCAAAGTGCCTCCATGATCCGCAGCTCCAATCGCGTCAGTTTGGGTTGGGGCATGGCCGGTAGTATCTCCTACAATTGTAGGAGATACTACGATAGGAACCGGAGCGCTGCAAGTGCTAGCCATCTCGCATGTGCGACTTGTAGTCCTGCCCGCCGTGGAATATGCCAAGTACCGTCACCTGGCGCGTATCTGCCGCGTACGCGATGACAGTCCGCTTCCTGAACTGTGTAAGACGTAAACCCGATCGGATGTCGTCGCGGCGGATCGCTCGTTCCGGGAAGATGCCAAGGCTTTCGCAGTGCAGCAACAGGGCATCTGTAAAACGGTTCGCGATACCTGAGCCTGCCGCATCCGAAAGATACCGATGAAGCTGCTGCAGCTGCGCCATCGCCTCGGGAGAGAAGACTACTGTTCGCAACTATTTCCTCTTCTTGGCAACCCGCCTCTTCAACGCAAGGCCCGCGCGGACGTTTGCTACGGACACCGCGCGCGACGGGTCGGCCTTCATGGCGTCATACGCTGATCCAACTTCATTTTGCAGCCAAGATTCCATCGCCCGGTCGCGCGCCATGAGTACACGCAAGCCATCACGAATGACTTCGCTCTCCGAGGCGTATTCACCCGACGCAACTTTGGATTTCACTGTTTCCGCCATTTCCGTAGGTAGAGTGATGCTCAGCTGCTGGGTTGTTCGCACGATTTTTGCCCCTGATCAAGAAAGTCGCAGTAGGATTAAATCCTATTATAGGGGAGCATCGACGGCATGGGCCAGTGGTCAGCTGGATGCAGCAGCAGCATTGCGCGCTGCTTCTGCCATATTGGCGTCGGCATCACTGGTCAGCAGTTCGAGCAATTGACGTTGCTGCTCGCGCACCAGCGGCGAATCCGGCAGACCCATGAGCGCTTCCAGCGCGCTCCTGCGACTGCGCGTGTCACGGTTCTCGCGCAGAATCCTGCCCAGACCGGCCAGGGATTGATCAACCGGCGCCCGGGACAGTTCCTCGATCGCGAGGCTGCGCTGCTCGCTGTCATCTGCGGCAATGCCGGCGTCGATGAGCGCAGCCAGGAGGTCGGCGGACAATGGTTCAGAAGTCGCGGGCGCAGATGGCGGGTCGCTTTGCAGCAAGCTCGAAGTTTGTTCCCTCATCGCCGCGGTCGGGCGCGCGGCAGCGTCGACCAACGCGCGCTGCCCATGGCGCGCGGATCGTGACAGTGAAAGTCGATCAGCGTGAGAATTCAACCAGATCCAGCTGGCACTGAAGGACACCACAAAAAGGGCACTAAGCCCCGACAGCGTGAGCTTGCGGGTGCGCGGGGCGCTGGTTCCAGTCACCGTTCAGAGCAGGCGCTTGCGACGCATCCGGACGCGAGCCAGCATCGCAAGGGCGGGAGCCATCAACCAGGCAGTCGCGGGCGCGGGCACCGTGGTGGTGATGTTGTCGAAGGCGGCGATGCTGCCGTTAAGCGCGTCATACCCACCGAACCGAATGGTCTTCCCATAGCCGCTGAAGTCGAGCAGACCCAGGCTCCAGTTGCAGAAGGCCGGCGGGCCGCAGCTGCCATTGTTGGCGCTGAAGGTCTTTGTCGCGAGCAATGAGTTGCTGCCGTCCAGGACAGCTACGCTGAAGGCCTGAATGGCTGAATAGTTGAACGACAGGGATCCCAGGAAGTTCCAGCCGGGGGCAGCGGTCATAAATATGTCGCCAGTGGCGGGAAACACGATCGTGCCTCCCGGTCCCGGCGCATTCAGAAAAAATTCGCCGTTGGGGCCATCACCGGTGCCATCGTTAGCCAGCGCCAGCGCGTCCGGCGCGAACGAGGTATGGAGGTTTGGCCCTGCTCCCCCGTTGTAGTAGTTGCCGACGGAATCGAAGCTGTTGATGCCCTCGAAGGTGAACGTGACGGGCACGGCGAAGCTTGGCGTGGCGCAAGCCAGCAGGGCGGCAGCGGTGGCAATCGCTTTGATGTTCATGAATTCTCTACCTCGAAGGTCGTTGTCTGGTTGTTACGCGAATGATGAATTCTAGGAAGCGATGTATTTCCGGCATGTGACAGTTCTGTGAAGCCTTCTGTCCACGCAGCAGATTTCGGCGGACGCGATGCGATACTCGCGACATGGATGAAATCTTCGGACTGTTTCCTGTGCCGTTCATGCGCGCTCCGGCCACGCTGGACGCCGCACTGGTGGGCGAACTGGTCGAGTACTTCACCCCGCGCACAACGCGAGACAACAACTCTTCGCCCCGGCTCACGCACACACAGATGCTGCAGCCTGGTGAAAACCCTCTCCTGCGCGCAGTGGCTGCGCGCATCTCGCCAAGGCTGGTCGAATTCGGCACGCACCTGTTTGGCCAAAAGATGGACTGGGGCCTGAAAGAAATGTGGATGAACGTGCTTGAGCAGGGCGGCCACCAGGCCATGCACAATCACGCCAACAGCTTCGTATCGGGAGTCGTGTACCTCACCCGTACGCATCCGGGATCACATACCGTTTTCATGAAGTCGCCCGGTGGCACCGACTTCATGTTCAGGAACGATCACAAGGGCATGACACCCGGCGACTACTGCGCCGACAAATGGATCAGTCCTGAGCCTGCACCCGGCGACATGGTGCTGTTTCCGTCCTACCTGATGCACGCGGTGCCACCGAACCAGGGAGCGCGCCGTATTTCGCTGGCGTTCAATGCGATTCCGGCGCGACTGGACTCCTGGGGTTACGTCATCAAGTTCAACGTGTGAGGAAACGGGACTACCGTCACCAAAGCTTCATCGAAGCGTCATGACCGGCAGCAAGAATGGCGCACCGCGTGATGGCGCGGCATTCGTTTGCAACAGTTACAGGAGCTCCGATGAAGTCATCGATGATCAGCAGAAATTCCGTGGCTACGGCTGTCGCCGCCGCGATCGGCGTCGGATGTGCCGTGGTCGCGCCAGCGGTGGCGGTTGCCGCCGGCAAGACACCCGGCAAATATGTCTCTGGCGATTTCCACAACCACACCACCTGCTCAGATGGATCCATCTCGATGCAGAAGCTCGTCGACAAATCCATTGGCACCGGTGCTCCGTTCGGTCTGGACTGGTTTGTTCAGGCCGGACACGGCGGCAATGGCAACCGCAATTGCACGCTGGTTGAAGATGCATCGCTTGCCACGCCAGCCTATCCGTTCATTGCGGGCAAGGGACCTACCACTACCTGGCAGAGTTCGCCAACCCCCGTTACGCCCAAGGGCGATGTCAGCGGCTCGACGCCGAACCGCAACATGTGGCGCTGGCAGTCCATCCAGGAATTCCAGTACCCCGTGATCGAATATCTCAATGCGTTGAAATCCACCCCATTGTTCATCGGCTTGGAATCAGTGGTGGCGGGTCACGAGCACACTTCGATGTCCGTCATTACCGGCCAGATTCCGCTCGCGCTCGACTCTGCACTGCTGCCCTCTGCGCCACCCTATGCCGCCCTGGGCAACGCGACCGCACTGGCGCAGTGGGAATACTGCTTCGACCGCGGTGACACCGACACCAGCCGCGGTGCGGCCAACGCGTGGAACTGTGCGGTGCCTGGCAGCGCCAACCAGGCAGATGCTAGCTGGAGCGGGACAGCGCAAAAGCTGATTCCTGCCGGTGGCGCGGGCACCGGAATCCGCGGCCACTCCAAGACTGTCGAAGCACTGAAGTGGATGGCCGCATTCCATCCCAATGGCAGCTACTACGTGCCGGCGCATCTGGAGCGCGCCGGGCCGTTCAATCCGGATGGCAACAATGGCTTCAACGTCGAGCATCTGCGCAACTTCAACAACGCCGCGCCAGACGTCGCCTTCGGATTCGAGAGCCAGCCGGGCCACGGCGCTTCGGACGCGCGCGGTGAATACACGGTAAGGCGCAATAACATCGCCGGTGTCCAAACGGACAGCGTCGGCGGGACAACCTACGGTGGCACTGGTGTTTACGCCTCCCAACTTGGCGGCGTCTGGGATGCGCTGCTGGGCGAAGGCCGCAACTGGTGGTTCTTCGCCAGTTCCGACTGGCACAACCGTGGCTCGTTTGGTCCGGATGACACACGCACGTCGCAGGATTTCTATCCGGGCGAGTACCAGCGCACCTACACCATGGTGCGCAATGGCGCCGACAAGCTGCGGCCGCAGTCCATCGTCGATGGCCTGCGCACGGGCAACGCGTTTGCCAGCAGCGGCCAGCTGATCGACCGGCTCGGATTCATTGCCTGCGTTTCCTATCCAGGACTTGCCGCCCGCTCCAACGCAGCGGTGGAAGCCCTGGCGGTAGCAGCAGCGACCAACAACACAGACATCGACACGGCGGGCTGCGCCACCATGGGCGAAAAGCTGCGCGTGCGTCCCGGTGCGGAAATCGTCATCTCAATCGTGTTGCGTGATCCTTCTGGCGCGAACATCGCCCCCTATACTTTCGACAATCCGTCCCTGCTGCAGATCAACCTGCATCGGCCGGTAAACGAGCCTTTACTGGATCATGTGGACTTGATTCGCGGCCTGGTCTCAGGGTACCGCACACCCGGCGCTGCGGATTATTCAGGCGAGTGGCCGCGCAACACCAACTGGCTGCGCGCAGATGGCACGACGCCTGCTGATCTTTCCGGCGTGCCGGCTGCGGCCAAGAACGCCAGCGCTGCCGTGATCAAGACCTTCAGCGGTGCGTCGCCGTGGACACCGGTCATCTCCAGCGTCGACGGCACGAGCTTTCTGAAGATGACCTATCGTGTCCCCGCCGTTTCAGCGTCCCAGTATCTGCGGCTGCGCGGCACCAATCTGCCGCCCGCGGTGCCGTTCGAGACGGATGCCAGCGGCAATCCGCTGGCTGACATCTACACGAATGCCGTCGACCGGGCGATGTTGCGGATTCCCTGCACCATTGCCGGGACCAATGTGCCCCCGGCATCACCAACCTATACAGCCCGCAACATCAATGGCTGCCCGCTGCATCTGTCGACTGCCAATGGCTCAAGTCCGATCGCAGGTCAGCGCGCGGTAAGTTTTGACGTGGCCGCCTGGTCGGACCTCTGGTTCTACAGCAACCCGATCTACGTCGAGGTGCAGGGTGGCCAGGTCGTGGCGGGCGTGAAATAGCGTTGACCATGCAACAGCTGACTATGGGCGCCGCCCGCGAGGCACAGACCGAATCCATGCCGGCGCACACCGTCCGGCAGTGGCTACGGGAGCCACTGCTGCATTTCGCGTTGATCGGCAGCCTGCTGTTTGCACTGGATCATTTCCTGGTCAGTCGCACCGACGATCCGCATGTCATCGTGATGGATCAGGCGGTGGAGGACGAGGCCCGTCGCGTGTTTGCGGCAGCGCGGGGGCGGGAACCGGATGCCGATGAGCTGCGCGCGCTGCGTCAGGTGTGGCTGGACAACGAGATCCTCTATCGCGAAGGACTGGTCCTGCAGGTGGACAGGGGCGACACGGCGATTCGCGAGCGCGTCATCTTCAAGGCGCTGAGCCTGATCGATGCCGGCGTGAAGCTACCAGCCATCGACGATCAGACACTGCGTGCATGGTTCGAGAAGCGCCGCGACAAGTATGACGAACCCGCGCGCTTCGACTTCGAAGAAGCGGCGCTCGCCGGAACCCCCACCGAATCTGACATTCGCCAATTCGTTGCGGACCTCGACCATGGAGTGCCAGGTGATTCGCGTGCCGGCCTGCGTGTTTTCAAGGGCAGGCCGCAGTCCAACATCCTGCAGAGTTATGGCGAGGAATTTGCGACTGCGCTCGCTGGCTTGCCGGTGGGGCAGTGGCATTCGCTGCAGTCGAAAACTAGCTGGCATGCCGTGCGACTGATCGGCTATGCCGCGACACAACCGGCAGATTACGACTTGGTGCGCGGTCCGGTGCTGCAGGACTGGAAAGACGCCGTCGCGTCCGAACAGCGAACCGCTGCAGTCAGGGCTCTGGCGAGTAAGTATCAAATCGTCTCAGCGTCCAGGGAATAATGGAATGCTGCGCAAGCTGTTGATGCTGCTGACGACGCTGGTGCTGGCCACCCCATGGGCCGCCGCCCATGAGATGAGCATGGCGGAAATGGTGCTGCGTGAAACCTCTCCCGGCGAATTCATATGGCAATGGTCCGCCGCCAACGATAAGCGGCCGATGAACGCCGATCTGGTGCCGCGCTGGCCCGATGGCTGCGTGGCTCAGGAGAGCGCTCTGCACTGCAGGGGCGGTCTGTCCGGCACCTTGAGGATCGATGGAGTAGGCGACCGCTATTCCGCCGCGCTGGTTCGCATCTTCTGGATCGACGGGGAAGAGCGCGTCTACACGTTGACCGGCAGCCAGTCGCATGTAGAACTCTACGGCTCGTCGCAGGACCGGCGCTCCTGGTACCAGATCGCCGTGGCCTATGTCGTCCTGGGTGTGGAGCACATTCTCTCCGGCTACGACCATCTGCTCTTCGTCTGCGGGCTGCTGTTCCTCGTGTCGTTCCGTCGGCAGCTCCTGTGGACCATCACTGCATTCACCGCCGCGCACAGCCTGACCCTGGTCAGTGCTGCGTTGGGATGGCTGACGTTGCGCCCGCCACCCGTTGAAGCGGGTATTGCACTGTCCATCGTTCTGGTCGCGGCAGAAGCCTTGCACCAACGGCCGACTCTGTCGCGCCGCTGGCCGGCATTGGTCGCCTTCTTGTTCGGGCTCGTCCATGGCCTCGGGTTCGCGGGAGCCCTGAAGGAAATCGGCTTGCCGCAGAATTATCTGCCGACCGCACTGTTCTCTTTCAATGTCGGCGTTGAACTGGGGCAGTTGCTCGTTGTCGCTGTCGCCTGGCTGTTGTGGCGAGCCCTGCGCCAATGGAAACCGCTACCGATCCTCAAGAACCCAGCTTTGTATGGCATAGGATCGATCGCGGCCTACTGGTGCCTGGTCAGGGTGGCAGTCATTCTCAGGTGATGCGGCGGAATTGGCCTATTTCTGCGGTCGGATTACCGTCAGTGCCGCCAGTCGTTTCTCGCGCAGGGCCGCGGCAATTGCCGGACCATTGAGCCCCTCGCGTTCCTCATCACTCAGCTGTGCCGCGACAGCTGTGGACAGCGCTGCATCCAGATACTCGCGCTGCGGATAGGGCTTCTCTTCAAGCCCCGTGCGCCCCTGCGCATCGCACTGACACGCCAGCAGCATCTCGCGAAACCGCTCCGGCCGCCGGAACGCATCGCATTCCTCAAACAGCTTCAACACCGTCTCCGGTCGCAGCTCCATCGCGCGGTGCACATTCGTATGCTGCTTGCAGGTCATGCGCGCCAGCTCCTTATGCGCCACCGGCACTCTAAGCCGCGAGCACAGTGCATCCACCAGGGATAGTCCGCGCGACTCATGCATGACGTGCTTCGGCCATTCAGCAGGCGGCGTGGTCCCCTTGCCCAGGTCATGCGCCAGCACCGCGAAGCGCACCGTCACCGGCGCATCAAGTCCTGCCGCCCGCTTCAGACACAGCATGACATGCACACCAGTATCGATCTCCGGATGCCACTGCGGCGGCTGCGGCACGCCGAATAGTTTGTCCACCTCGGGGAAGATCACCGCCAGCGCGCCGCAATCGCGCAGCACCTCGAAGAACACTTCCGGCCGCGCCTCTCCAAGTGCGCGCTCGGTTTCCTGCCACACGCGCTCGCTCACCAGCGCCGCGACTTCGCCGGCCTCCACCATCTGGCGCATCAGCGCGCGGGTGCTGTCGTGCACCGTGAACCCCAGCGCTGCGAAACGCGCCGCAAATCGCGCCACCCGCAGCACTCGCACCGGGTCTTCGCTGAACGCCGGCGACACATGCCGCAGTACGCGCGCCTCGATATCCGCCACGCCGCCATAGGGATCAACCATTGACCCATCCGGCCTCTCTGCAATGGCGTTGATTGTCAGATCCCGGCGCAGCAGATCCTCTTCCAGCGTGATGTCCGGCGAGAACTCGGTGACGAAGCCTCGATAGCCAGGTGCCGTCTTGCGCTCGCGCCGCGCCAGCGCATGTTCGCTGTGCGACTCGGGATGCAGGAACACCGGGAAGTCCTTGCCCACCGGCTTGTATCCAGCCGCCAGCAGCTCCTCGGCGGTGCCGCCGACGACCACGTAATCCCGCTCGCGGACTGCTCGCCCCAGCAACGCGTCCCGTACCGCGCCGCCCACCAGATACACTTGCATCCCGCGATGGTACTCAAGTTCACGCTCCGCCTGTCATTGCTTCTGGCTGCTTCAATGCTGGGCGGCTGCTATCTCATGCAGGCCGCGCGCGGCCAGCTGGCCGTGATGACCAAGCGCCAGCCCATCAACAAGGTCATCGCGCGACCCGCCACCACCGACACGCTGAAGTCGCAGCTGATCCGCGCGCTCGAGATTCGTGAATTCGCCTCGCGCAAGCTCGGCCTGCCAGACAACGCCGCCTATCGCAGCTACGCCGACATCGGTCGCCCCTTCGTGATCTGGAATGTGGTCGCGACGCCGGAGTTCTCGGTGCAGCCGCTGCAGTGGTGTTTTCCCATCGCAGGCTGCGTCGCGTATCGCGGCTACTTCAAAGAAAGGCAAGCCCGGGACTTTGCTGCGCAGTTGAAGGCAAAAGGCCGCGATGTGATCACCGGCGGCGTGGCGGCCTATTCCACGCTGGGGCACATCGCCGATCCGCTGCTCAACACGGTCATCGGCTACGGTCAGCTGGACCTGGCCGCGCTGGTGTTTCACGAGCTGGCGCACCAGGTGGCTTACTTTCCTGGTGATTCCTCTTACAACGAAGCCTTCGCTACTGCGGTGGAAGAGGCGGGCGTCGCGCGTTATGCCGCGCAGCTTCCTGATGCGACGCTATTGCAGCGCTGGCAGCAGCGTCGGCGTATGCGTGTAGAGGTCACCATGCTGATCATGTCTGCGCGCGCGGATCTCAAACGCATCTACGCGGGCAGCGATGCGCGTGAAGTCATGCGCGCAGCCAAGGCAAGGCGTTTCGCGGAACTCGGCGCCGCGATCCGCGCGTTGGAACAGCGTGAAGGCCAGACATCAGGCTTCGGCTCCTGGATCGACGCCGGCCTTAACAACGCGCACTTGGCATCGGTCGCCACCTACTACGACCAGGTGCCTTACTTCGAGAAGCTGCTCCACGAGACCTGTGGCGACTACTTGCCCTGTCTCTATACAAATGTGAAGCAGGAAGTGGCAGCCCTGCAGGCTGCGAACAGATCCGGCCGGCGATAGCGGTTACGTCGCCAGATTCAGAGAATCCCTGACCCCGTTTCGATCGGAAACTCGAAACATCGCCGGGATTCCCGGAGCTGTGTCATGTGAGATCAAGCCATGAACCGATCGCTGTCCCGCCACGGCCGCGCCTCCCGTTTCGCCCGGCTCACCGCCCTGGTGTGCATGCTGGCGCCCGCTTTCGCGGCTGAAGCGCGTACATACGGGTCTGCCGACACCGACTGGAAGGCACTAACCCTGCGCGACGTCGACGCCATGCACGCCCTGCTGCGCGACAACACGCCCATCACCTTCGACACCGAAAATCCCGCCTACGCGCGCTGGCTGGAAGAAGGCCACGCCGTCGCACAGGATCGCGCCGCAAAGGTCATCGACGAGGCTGGCTACCTCTACACCCTGAACGCCTACGCCAACGGCTTCCACGATCCGCACTTCACCGTGCAGCTCGACCTGCCGTCCGCCACCCGCTGGCCGGGCTTCATCGCCGTGGAGCGCGGCGATGCCGCTGTGGTCGTGCAGCGCGACGCGCAGGACCCTTCCGCCCCCGCGCTGGGCGCACGCATCGAGAGCTGCGATGGCCAGCCGTTGTCCGCGCTGGTCCAGTCACGGGTGCTGCCGTTCTCCGTCGCCGCTGGGCCGCCGGATCGTTGGGCCCTCCACAACCTGTTCCTGGATCAGCAGAATCCCTTCGCGCAGCTGCCCGCGAGCTGTTCGGTGCGCACGGGTGAACAGTCCGCCGAGTTGCCGTTGCAATGGCGCGGCATCAGTGGCGTCCAGGACACCTTCACGGAAGATCTCACCGAGACGATTTTCGGCCGCGCCGCGGCCTGGGGTCTCAGCGAACCCTCGCCCGGTGTGTTCTGGATCGGCGTTCCCACCTTCCTGCCCACCGAAGAGGCAACCCCCCAGATGCGCGCGCTGATCGCGGCGATCAAGGCGCGCGGCGACGAAATGCGCCATGCGCGCGCCATCATCATCGACACCCGCCACAACAGCGGCGGCTACGCGTTCTGGGCCAGGCAGCTGTCGGAAGCGATCTTCACGCCGAAGGTACTGAAGAACGCCAGCAGGGCCACACCTGCGCGGCGTGTTGCCTATGAGCTGCGCGTTTCGCCGGGCAACCTTAAGTACAAGCGCGAGAAACTGCAGCGGATTGGCAGCGATCTGAGCGCTGCGCAACGCAGGGATGCCAGCTCCGAAGCCGACATGATCCAGCGCGCGATAGCGCGGAAAACGCCCATGTTGCGCGAGGGCGGCAAGTGGGCCAGCGTTTCCGGCGGAATGACCGCGCAGCGCCCGCGCGGCAGGAAATCGCCCTTTCCCGCGCAGGTGTATTTCCTGTCGAACGGATCCTGCCTTTCGGCCTGCCTGCTGTTCGCCGACCAGGCGCTGATGGTGCCCGGCGTGCGCCTGATCGGCTCCGCCACAGGCGGTGATACGCCCTACATCGATATCCGCGAGGAAAAACTGCCCTCCGGTTTAGCCACGCTGTCCCTTCCACAGACGGTGATGCGTGGCAGGGGCCGCGGCGCGATGGAAAGCTACGCCGCCGACATCCCGTACATCGGCTCATGGGACGACGCCAGCATCCGCGCGTGGACTCTGTCCCTCATCCAATCAGGCAGCTGAAAAAGAAAGGCCCCGCATAACGGGGCCTGCCAGTCGACCGGGGTCTCATCCGGGGGGGGTATCGGATTTACCGAAACCCCGGTCTTCAGGACTCAGTGCTCTACTGCCACGCGCTTGGCGGGCACCACCGGCTGCTTGGGAATCGAGATTTCCAGCACGCCATGCGTGAACTTCGCCTTGATCGCATCCGCCTGCACATTTTCCGGCAGGGCGAAGCGACGGGTGAAGCTGCCCGTCACGCGTTCCACACGCTCGTAGCCTTCCGACGTTTCCTTCCTGTCTGACTTGCGCTCACCGCGCAGCGTCAGCACGCCTTTCTCCGCGGTAACTTCAATCTCGTCCGGCGCCACACCCGGCAGATCCGCCTTCACCACGAAGCGATCCTTTTCCTCATGTACATCCACAGCGGGAATAAATGCCACGCTCGCGGCTGGCGTATCCAGGTAACCATCCAGGTCGCGATTGAAGCGGTTCAGCAAGTTCCACGGCTCACGAATTGCAATGTTCATGTCAGCTCCTCCTGGTCAAAAAGTTTCGATGGACCAGATGTGCGACTGGTTGGAAAGGTTTCAAGAGTGCGCAAGACCCAAAACCCCCGGGTGGGGTTTCCGGAAGGCCGGGGAAGGCTTTTCCCTGTGGATAGCCTGTGCACTACCTGTGGGCGATCCACCACAATAGGTTGATTTCACCAACTTGGTCCGCTGCCACGACAGCCATCACTTGCAATTTTATTCTGGCCGAGCACATTCCGTAACCATATGAATTAATTAAGGTTAAAAGTACCTTACTGACTTTGTCAGGTGTCTTGACGCTGCATATTGTCTTATCTAGTCTTTCGCACTGGCCACAATATCTTGTGTCCGGGGTCTCACCTAGAAAGATGCGCTTGTAATGAGGATTCCGTCGATCCATGAATACCGTCGTGAAGATCGAACCTAAATACGTGGACGTCATTCCCTTCCAGGAAGCGTCCATGGACATATGGGACAAGAAATACCGGCTCACCTCGAAAGATGGCACCCCGGTCGACAAATCCATGGACGACACCTACCAGCGCGTGGCCCGCACGCTGGCCGATGTCGAGCGCGCGCCCGCTGCGCGCGAGCAATGGCGCGAACGCTTTTTATGGGCGCTGCGCAAGGGCGCCATACCCGCCGGCCGCATCACCTCGAATGCCGGCGCGCTAGAGCACAAGCCCGCCACCTCTACTATCAATTGCACGGTGTCCGGACTCATCCGCGATTCAATGGATGACATTCTGAACAAGGTGCACGAGGCCGGCCTCACGCTGAAGGCCGGCTGCGGCATCGGCTATGAATTCTCCACGCTGCGGCCGCGCGGCGCGTATGTGTCCGGCGCCGGCGCGTACACATCAGGCCCGCTGTCGTTCATGGATATCTACGACAAGATGTGCTTCACCGTGTCCTCCGCCGGCGGTCGTCGCGGCGCGCAGATGGGCACGTTCGATGTCGGTCATCCCGATGTCATGGAGTTCATTCGCGTCAAGCGCGAGAACGGTCGCCTGCGCCAGTTCAACCTGTCGCTGCTGATCACCGACGAGTTCATGCACGCGGTTCGTGAAAACGCAGACTGGAAGCTCGCCTTCCCGATCCGCGAAAAGGAATTCGACGGCGAGCAGAAAGATCTGCTCGACCCGGCGAAGTTCACTTGGCGCGAATGGCCCACACACGAAGGCTACATCGTCAACCCCGAAGGCCTGGTGGCCTGCAAGATCTACAAGACCGTACCCGCGCGCCGCATGTGGGATGTCATCATGACTTCCACTTACGATTTCGCCGAGCCGGGGTTCATTCTTATTGATCGGGTCAATGAGATGAACAACAACTGGTTCTGCGAGAACATCCGTGCGACGAATCCCTGCGTCACGGCCGATACGCGATTGGCGACCCAGTATGGGATGGTGCGCATCGGCGATTTGTATGCGAAGCGCCTGCCGCTCGAGGTAACGGTCGACAACCGCGCAATGGGCGAAAACAGGCTTGGCGTGCAGACACGGCCGGCGGTGCCGGCTTTCATGAGCGCACCGCGTGCGGATGTCTACAAGGTGACCACCGAAGCCGGTTACGAGATCAAGGCCACTGCGTGGCACGGTCTCTACACCACGCGCGGCAGGCTCGAAGTAAAGGACATGCGGGTCGGCGATGAACTGCTGATCCAGTCCGGCAAGGGCCAGTTCGGCGAGAGCGGCAGCGCAGAGATGGGCACGCTGCTGGGTCTGCTCACAGGTGATGGTCATTTCACCAATCGTGGCAAGGGCCAGCAGGCCGCAGTGGTCAACCTGTGGGGCGGTGATCGCGACTACGCTCACAAGGTGGTCGCCTACATCAACGACCTGATTGCCCACGTCACGGAGCGCGAACACGAGCACACAGTCAGTGCCGTGGCGGTTCCGAAGCGCAACCTCATCATGATCCGTTCGGTGATCCTGGCGCGCATGCTTGAGTACTACGGCTTCAATGCCGCGACCAAGACGCAGGTGCCCGAAGTGGTCTGGTGCGGCACTGAAGACTGCGTAAAGGGATACCTCAGGGCGCTTTTCCAATGCGATGGCACCGTGCAGCGCGACGACAAGAACGCGTACTGCACGATTCGACTGGCTTCGAGCAAGGTCTCTCTATTGAAAGATGTTCAGCAGCTGCTGGGCAATTTCGGCATCTTCTCGCGCGTCCTGGCGCGTCGAGCCGCAGGGCAGCGCATGATGCCGGACGGAAAGGGTGGCAAGAAGCTGTACGACTGCCAAGCCGATTACGAACTGCTGATTGGTTCGGAGTCGCGCGACCGCTTCATGCAGGAAATCGGCTTCCTCACTGAAGAGAAGAACAGCAAGTACGCCGAGTGGCGTGCGCAGCGCGTTCAGCCTGCCCGCGCTGAAACATTTACGAGCCCGATCAAGAGTATCGAGTACGTCGGCGCGGAAGCGGTGTACGACACCACCCAGGCGGACAAGAACAACCTGATATTTAATAGCTGCGTAAGCAGTAATTGTGGCGAGCAGCCATTACCGCCCTATGGCTCCTGTCTGCTGGGCTCCGTAAATCTCACCCGCTTCGTCATCGACCCCTTCACCGACGCCGCCCGCTTCGATTGGGACGAATACAAGGAAGTCGTCCGCGTCTTCACCCGCATGCTCGACAACGTGGTCGAGGTCAACGGCCTCCCACTCGAAGGCCAGCGCAACGAAATCATGCGCAAGCGTCGCCACGGCATGGGCTACCTCGGCCTCGGCTCCACCTTCACGCTGCTCGGCATGAAGTATGGAAGCCCCGAGTCCGTGAAATTCACCGAGGACGTCTCCCGCGAAATGGCCGTGGCCGGCTGGGAAGCAGGCCTCGAGCTCGCCCGCGAGAAAGGCCCCGCGCCGATCATGAACGAAGAATTCGAAGTAACCGCCGAAATGCTGCGCAAGCGGCCGGAGATGAAAAAAGATGGCTGGAAAGTCGGAGCCCGTGTCCCGGGACGTCTGCTTCATGCGCGCTACAGTCGGTATATGCAGCGCGTCGCCGCCGTGGCGCCGCAGCTTGTCGACGATCTGGCACAGGTTGGCGCGCGCTTCACTCACCACACCTCGATTGCGCCTACCGGTACCATCTCCCTGTCGCTCGCGAACAACGCGTCCAATGGCATCGAACCGTCATTCGCGCATCACTATTTCCGCAATGTGATCCGCGAAGGCCGCAAGACCAAGGAGAAAGTGGACGTGTTCTCGTTCGAGCTCCTGGCCTACCGCGAGCTCATCAACCGCGAAGCCATGCCCAATGCCACAGAAGGCAAGGGCAAGCTGCCCGACTACTTCTCCACCGCGGATGAAGTAACCCCCACGCAGCATGTGGACATCCAGGCCGCCGCGCAGATCTGGATCGATTCATCGATCTCCAAGACCGCCAACGTCCCCACGGACTACAACTACGACAACTTCAAGGACATCTACCGCTACGCGCACGAGAAGGGCCTGAAGGGTTGCACCACCTTCCGTTTCAACCCCGAAGCCTTCCAGGGCGTGCTGGTCAAGGAAGAAGACCTGAAGAACACCAAGTACATCTTCACGCTGGAAGACGGCAGTGAAGTCGAAGTGGCCGGCGACGAAGAGATCGAATACGACGGCGAGATGCACAGCGCCGCCAATCTCTACGACGCGCTGAAGGAAGGCTACTACGGCAAGTATCAAACGAACATTTCAGAGACGCATTGAGATGAGCTCTATGAAGATCGACAAGAAGATCGTCAAGTACCGCGTCCGCAAGCCCGATGAGAAGGCCGCCGAGGTCAAGCCTGCCGTCGTTGCCAAGGCCGTCTCCAATGTCGTGCGCATGCACGAGGAGATCCAGCGTCCCGAGATGCTCATCGGTTCCACCTACAAGATCAAGACGCCGGTGTCCGATCACGCCATGTACGTGACCATCAACGACATCGTGCTGAACGAAGGCACCGAGCACTCGCAGCGCCGACCGTTCGAGATCTTCATCAACTCCAAGAACCTCGACCATTTCCAGTGGATCGTGGCGCTGACCCGCATCATCTCGGCTGTGTTCCGCAAGGGCGGCGACGTCACCTTCCTGGTAGAAGAGCTGAAGGCCGTGTTCGATCCCCGCGGCGGCTACTGGCAGTCGGGCGGGCGGTTCATGCCGTCGATCATTGCCGAGCTTGGGCATGTCATCGAGAAACACCTGCAGATGATCGGCATGCTGCGTCCCGCGGCGCTGGATGAGCACCAACAGAAGCTGGTCAATGAGAAGCGCGCGGAGTTTGAGGCGCGGCAGAAGCAGACGGATGCGTTCTCAAAGTCGCATTTCCCGGACGGCGCGCAGTTGTGCGCGAAGTGCAGCACCGCGGCTGTGGTCATGATGGATGGGTGCATGACTTGCTTGAATTGTGGGGATTCGAAGTGCGGGTGAGGGGTTGATGCGCGCCATCCGCTCCGAACCTGTATGCTAATACGGAGGCCCGTTTCGAAAGAGGCGGGCCTTCTTGTTTGATGAAGGCCTCCGATACCACAACAGTCTTGATCCGAAGGAGGATGTCAAGAATGATGTCAGATCTGAGGTTGGTAGCAACGGCATTCGTCCTGGTGTGTGTCACCCCATCCCAAGGCCAGGGAGCGGATGCTCCGCCTCTCCCATTCGAAGACCCCGGTGCATGCCCGTTTGAAGGCTGCGTATATCGCGAGTGGCGTGCACGCGAGCCAGTCAAAGTTCATGCGGACCGACGTGACGACTCCCCGATTGTCTTCACGGTCAGGCAAGGACAGAAGGTGAGGGCGCTCACCGGAATTGTTGTCACGGCCCGGGCCGGCAGGGCGCGGTTCGACAAACCACAGCACTTGAACGCATCTCCGCGCCCCATAGACATAGTCCCTGGTCAGGACCTTTTCCTCCTCACTTACCAGGGAGAAGGCTTCACTAAAGCCTGGTTCCAGGGCCAGCTCTATACCGATGTGGACGTATCAACTGTCGTGAATGGAGTATGCGACGCTCGTCCCGAGCGCTGTACCGGCCGGGTTGTAGAGAAGTCTCAAACCGAATGGTGGGTGCGGATCCGCAATGGATCTGGCCAAATCGGCTGGACTCGAGAACCCGATCGGTTCGACGACAAGGATGCTTTGGGATGAATCGTCACCTCCCCCTTTTCATGAAGACGTGTTTTCTCGCGTCTTTTCTGGTTCCAGTGCTTGCGCACGCCGCTCCAGCGGTGATGGTGGATGCGGTTCCATCGGGAGGAGTGTTCGTCAATTACGCGACGATTCAGGTCCCGATCAAGAACCTGGAGAAGGCGGAATCCAGGGAGGTCGAAGCGGGGCTGGCTTCACTTGTTGCGCAGCTGACCAGTTTCGCGGAGCAGAATGGCGTGACGCACATTTGCCTTTTGTCCTCTGCAGCCGAGCGCACTCGGGGTTTCATGATCGAAGCCGCGCAAGCTCAGCTTCAGCTGAAAACCAGCGATGCATATCTTGTCGCCGTGCTCTATCGCAACGGGGTTGGTTCGCCGGCCAAGGTCACGTTTGTGACCGAAAACCCGGACCCCAGGAAGAATCCGCAATACATCCGTATCAAGAAGGTTGCCGTGCCAGAAGGCTGGACGTCCGACGCCTGGGTGTACTTCAATTTACCCAGAATCCAGGACGAAGCCCTGAAAGCCGGAGCAACGCAGATATTCCTGACGGCGACGGGGAAGGGCGCCAGATCCGCTGTCATCATTCCTGGCGCGAAGGTACCCCTGGAAGTGTACGCGCAAGACTTGGAGATCCAGGCGAGCTGGTACATCGGTGACAACTGAAACGACCACAGATCGCTCGGTACCATTCGCGTGTCGGGCTTAAGGCGACAAGATTCCGCTCAGCAGTTTCCAACCCCGCCAAGCGACAAACAGCCCTGCGCCAAACGCCGCATGCACCAGCAGGCTCTGCAATCTTGCGGCGCCAGGCCGCTTCGTTCGACTCGACGCGATGCCGGCGGTCATGGCAGGTTGCATGATCAGGAATGGCGCGGCCACGCTGCCAATGCCCACAGCCATTGCCAGGGGCAGGGTTGGCTGTTTCAGCCACGCTTCACCACCAACGGCAACCAGCACACCGGCATAGGCGATGCCAATCAGGTCGTGGGCAGCCCGTGCCCGTGCTGCGGCATTCCGCCGCCCACGGCGAGCTTGGCGCCGGTGATGGGACCGCCTCCAATATCCGTGAGCCTCACGGTCCAGCTGTGCATCTGATTGATCGCGGGAGCGACAGGTGGGGGCGCCAGCGCCACCACGTAGCGCCCGGCCACGGATCGCTTCTCGAGAGACAAGTCCAGGTTGGCAGGCGGCGTGGCGCATGCAGAAAGAGTGAAGGCCAGAACAAGTGCCGCTGCGTCCGACTTATTGAAAGAGCTGACATGGGATCCTCCGGTGAAGTTGTGTTCCCGGAGTGTTGCGGAGAGACGTGCTACAGCCATTGAAGGAAGGGGCTGAACTGGCAGCCTTTTCGTTCAAGGGGCTTCGAAGTGGAGCAGGTAAGGCGTTCGGTGCCTAGGGCCGACAATCTTCGCAATGATCAAACGTAGCTGTTTGCAATAATTACGCTTCGCACATCACGCAGACGCATGTGGGAGTTCCTCGGCCCGCTGTTTCAGAAACCGGTAGGCGAGCGCGGACAACGCAAACAACACCACGATACGCACCGCGATCGTGACCAGGGTTGTGCCAAGGTCGATCCGTCCTTGTTCATAAACCGTCTGGATAACCGAACCACGGATGCCGCCGGTCATGCCGCCCGCGGGCTGCACGAAGTTGATGTGAACGCCGAACGGTCCGCTTGCGAGCGCGATAAACGCCAGCCCGGCCCATACCCAACCCGAGGAGAGTCGCTGCCGTAATGCAATGGCAATGCACGCAGCCGCCAGCAGCGGGCCGATGGCATAGCTGCCAACGATGGTAATGGTCGTACCGACCGCCCGGACATACTCAGGTATTGCGGCGCCCGATAGCGCCCGATACGGCAGGAAGAAGGACATGGACCCGAAGGCAAGCAGCATGAACAAAACGATCATCACTGTCACCGGCAAGATGCCGAATACCGCCCAAGGCGCTTTCGCTGCAAGTGAGCGAGGTACTCCTCTGTCTATCACTGCGCGTACAAGCTGAGCGTCGGTGCCGAGAATTGCCCGCGCCTTCGCCTGGGCTTCGCGCATGTCGAGCCCAGAGGCGCATTCGCGCGCGACAAGATCGGCCATGTGATCGTGGAGCTCCGCGACATAGCGGTTGACATGGCGGGGAGCAATCCCCTTCTGCAATAGCCCTTCGCGCACCTTCTCAAGCGAGTGTTCAAGCATGGCTTTTTCCCCGGATGACAGATTGGATGGCCTGAGTAAGCGTCGTCCAGCTTCCCGCAAGGTCTTGGTAACGTTTCAAGCCGCGCACGGTGACGGCGTAATAGATTCGGCTGCGACCATCGACCTGCATGCGACGCGATTTCAGCGCGCCTTCGCGCTCCAGCGCATGCAGAACGGTGTAGACGATGCCTTCGCCGATGCTGACCACATCTCCCGTCTGCGAACGGATCGCCTGCACGAGCTCGTAACCGTACATCTCGCGCTGCTGCAGCAAGCGCAGGATCATGAGCTCGGGCACGCCTGCCATGAAATTTGGGTTCGGGTCGCGCGGCACGGGATACCTCTCAGTTAGAGGCATTATATACCTCTCATCGAGAGGTATGCAAGAGATTGGTCAACCATGGAAATGTTTCTCTGCGGGATATTTCCTACCAAATGTCCGGACTTTCCCGGACCTGGCAAGCGCTGCACCTGGTTCTATATTCCGTTGCGAACAAAATTGTTCAGCACCGGATTCGGAATCACCTACCTCAGAACGGGAGTCAGAAAATGAGCAGGAAAGAGACGGAGTCCGAGCAAGAAGTTGCTGCCAAATGGAAGAAGGTCAGCAAGGTGAAGGCTGCGTACAACGATAGCCTCCTTCCCGCTGGCGGTGCGAAGCCTGACACGCCTACGTCCGGTTCTGATTCAGCGGCAACAAGAAAAATGCGATCCAATACAAAGTGAGAAGAATCTGCTTTTGCACTTGCCAGAGTTGGTGCTTTAACGTGTCGATAGGGGCAATGGTCATTCGCGTTGAGGAATTGAAGCTCGTAGCGTTCTGATGAAAGGTTCTGCCGCTCGGTTGTGAGGGGCGATGCGGCATTCCGGAACGAGACCAATAAGTGCCAGAGGTACTTCTGTTCCGGACCGCGCTACAGGAATCTGCACACGGCCGCTCAGGACCTCTTCTCCCGGTCCTGGGTGATACTATTGCCACATGAAATCCAGAATCAGACTCCTCTCTTGCGCGAGCCTCGTGCTTGCTGGTTCCGTCCTGCTGCAAGGCTGCGGCGGTGACGATGGTGGGCTCGTGCCCTCTGTCGAGTTCGTCGTACCCAGGGACACCGATCCGGGTGCAGCGCAACGACCGCAGGTCACACTGACCGTCAGCAATGGCGCGGCGGTCAGCGGCACTGTGGTCATCACGCTGGTCCCGGAATACGCGCCCCAGACAGTGGCGAACTTCCTGGCCTATGTGAATAGCGGCTTCTACACCAACACCATCATTCATCGCTACGAGGCGGGCTTCGTGTTGCAGGGCGGAGGTTATGTTTCACCGGTGACGGCGACCGACCAGCCGGTGCACAAGGCCACCAACGCGGCGATTGCGCTGGAACTCAAGGTGTCCAATGTCCAGGGCACGGTGGCGATGGCGCGCACCAGCAGCCTGAACTCCGCGACCTCGGAGTTCTTCATCAATCTTGTGAACAACTCCGCCCTGGATCTCAACGGCGGCGGCTACGCGGCCTTCGGCTATATCACCGACATGACCCCGGTTACGGCCCTGACACAGGCGCCCTGTGTATCGTCGAGCATCACCCAGGGCACTACGTATGGCTGCCTGCCGGTGCCGAATCTGGTCATCACTTCCGCCGTGCGGACGCGTTGACCAGCACGATGGGCCCAGGCTCCATGGATCGCCTGACCTTTTCTGCCGGAAATGCTTCCATCACCTACAGCAGAAGACTCCACGCCCCTGCGCCAGCAGCTTGAATACTATCGGGCGCGTGCTGCCGAATACGATCAATGGTGGCTACGGCAGGGCCGCTATGACCGCGGCGCAAAGCTGAATGCCAGGTGGTTCGAGGAAGCTGCCGTAGTTTCCTCCGCCCTTTCCTCTTTTCAACCTGCAGGCAGGGTGTTGGAGCTCGCATGCGGCACTGGAATCTGGAGCGAGAAGCTGTTGCCCTTCGCGTCAAAATTGACAGCCGTCGATGGCTCGCAGGAGATGCTCGCCCTCAATGAGGCCCGCCTTGGTTCACCGCTGGTGCGTTATGTCGCTGCCGATCTGTTTCAGTGGCGCCCTGCAGAGCAGTTCGACGTCGTATTCTTCAGCTTCTGGCTTTCTCATGTTCCACCAGAATATTTCGCCGCGTTTTGGCAACTCGTTCAATCATGCCTCGCGCCAGGCGGCCGAGTCTTCCTTGTCGATTCACGACACGAACAGACTTCTACTGCGGCTGACCATAGATTGCCACACCCGGAGGCGACGGTTTTGCATCGCCGCCTGAACGATGGACGGGAGTTTCAGATCTACAAGGTCTTCTACCATCCGGCCGAACTTGCTGAGCGACTACGCCAGCTTGGCTGGCACTTCGACATTCACCAGACCGACCACTACTATATTTACGGATCTGGCCATCGGCTGAAAGCCTGATTCGACGGGCGCCGTTCGCCTTGGCCATCTCAGACAGTGCCAGTATTCCAAGAATGTAGCCGCAGTGCCGGGCCGGCATCCGTTCACCCGCCGTTCAGGTTACTCCTGCCAAGTTTGAAGGCAGGCTCTGCCGCATGAGCGTCGCGGTGCAGTCCCTACAAAAGAATAGGAGCATCACATGGACTCCAACGTGCGTATTCGAACAAGAACCCTCGGTCTGGCACTTGCCGCGCTGCTCTCCACGTTGGCAAGCGGAGTGTGCGCGGGCGCCGAAGCTCAAGCAATCGCGGCGGCACCGGAATCTGTTGCCATGCAACAGCCCGCGCAGGAACTCGAGACCCTCGATGAAGTCTGGATACGCGGCAAGCACCTGTCCAGAATGATTGAGGACGCCGAGGATGATTTCTTTGCGCTGTACAACAAGGTGAACAAGAACCACGATTACGACGTCTACTGTGGATACATGTCGTTGAGCAAGGGCAGCATGATCATGTCTCGGACGTGCATCCCAGGTTTCATCTTCTACAATTACGACAGGAATGGCTGGGCAACGAGCTACCCGGCAAATTGCCCTGGCATGGTTCCCTATCAGAGGGATGCTTGGGGATTTGAGATCGTTTCTCGTGGAGCGTTCTGCCCCCCGGGCTACACAGGATTCGAACAACCACCGCCGGAACTGTATGCCCTCGCGCACCGCGAGAAATATGCGAAAAACGTGCTGCAGGTAGTCGGCGGCGATCCACGTTTGCTGAAACAGGCCACCTACCTGGCCGATCTGTACAGCGAAATGAAGTCCGTCCAGACCCAATACGTCAAAGTTAAGAAGGCGATCCAGGGGAATTAGCCGGCGCCGAACCCCCGGCTCAACGCTGTCGTCCGGCAGCGATAGTCAGCCAACACGGCCGCGAGGCTGGGATCATCCCAGTTCACTTCACACCCAATTGACGGAAGGTTATCGCTGCCGCAGCGCGGTCAACTTGCTCTGCGTGGGTTCGACCGGTTCCAGTCTGGACGCTATGCCGGCATCCTGCGCCTTCATGAGTGCCTTGAATTCGTTGGCAGGAAGCGCGCAGCAGAAGTGAAAGCCCTGGTACTGATCGCAACCCAGCGACTTCAGGACGGCAAGTTGCTCACCCGTCTCGACGCCTTCGGCGACCACCTTGAGCTTGAGACTGTGTGCCAATGAAATGATTGCCTGCACGATCGATGCGTCTTCGGCCCGCGCCACCATATCGCAGACGAAACTCTTGTCGATCTTCAGCTTGTCGATGGGAAAGCGCCGCAGATAGCTCATGCTCGAATAGCCAGTGCCGAAGTCATCCACCGAGACCAGTATGCCCATGCTGCTAAGCTCTTCGAGGATCGCTACTGATTCCTCGGGGCTGCGCATCACCGCACTTTCGGTGAGCTCCAGCTCCAGGAAATGAGGCTCCAGACCCGCAGCGTCCAGTGCTTGTTCGACGGTGCGAACAAGCTCACCCTGCCGGAACTGCGCGGCCGAGACGTTTACTCCGATCCGTAGTGGCGGCAGTCCTTCGTCCTGCCACTTGCGGGCTTGTCTACATGCCTCGTTCAGCACCCACTCTCCAAGCGGGACGATCTGACCACTGGATTCCGCAATGGCAATGAATTCCGTTGGTCCCAGCAATCCCCTTTCGGGATGACGCCACCGAACCAATGCCTCTGCGCTGCGCACCATGCCGGTATTGGTATCCACCTTCGGTTGGTAGTGCAGCTCGAACTGCTGCAACTCCAGCGCGCGATGCAGATCGCTCTCCAGTTGCAGACGGTGGGGAGTCAGGCCGCGCATCTCGGGCGAGAATTGCTCGATCAGATTGCTGCCGCGCTGCTTGGCGCTATACATGGCGGCATCAGCATTGGCGAGCAGAATGTCTGCCCTGTCCCCATCCCGGGGATACATGGCGATTCCGATACTCGCCGCCACATGAATGTCGATCCCGTCGATTCTCACCGGTGCGTCCAGCACCTGCAGCGCGCGTTGGGCGATCGACTGGGCATCCGAGCCGTCTATCGGAGAGTTCACAAGAAAAACGAACTCATCGCCCCCTCGACGCGCAAGGGTGTCACCGGTGCGGATGACTTCGGTCAGGCGCGAGGCGACGCTCTGAAGAAATGCGTCTCCTGCACGGTGGCCCATGGAGTCGTTTATCAACTTGAACCTGTCGAGGTCACACATCAGCACGGCAAAGGGTTGTGCGTTGCGTGGCCCCTGCGCGATCATTTGGTGCAACCGGTCATCCAGCAGGGCGCGATTGGGAAGGCCGGTTAGAACGTCATGTGTCGCGATGTGACGCAGCTGCTCATTGGCAGCCTCCAGTCCATGGGTTCGAGCCGCGACAACGCGCTCCAGCGACTCGACCTGGCCTCTCACGATCCTTTCGTTGTGCCACTTGTGGCAGAGCGCACTCGCACACTGCTGCACCTCGATTGGCTCAAAGGGCTTGCGCAATACCAATAGTCTGTCGGAATGCTGCAGGCGTTCGACCACCTCGGCCCACTCGTAGTCTGCGTGAGCCGAGCAGATCACTACCTGAATGTGTGAATCTATCGCCCAGAGTTCTTCGATGGTTCTCAGCCCATCCCAGCCAGGCGGCATACGCATGTCGACAAACGCCATCGCATATGGGTGCCCTTCGAGAAGGGCCGCCTTCGCCATGGCGACGCCGTGCTCACCTTGATATGCGCTCTCCACTTTGAATGTAGGAGCGGTGGTGCGTTCCGCGCGGCCAAGCAGAACGTCCTCCAGATCCTCTACCTCAAGGCACTCGTCGGCACCGGCAGGTAGCTCAAGCACTTTGTGATAGTCCGCATGAATCGCCTCGCTATCGTCGATGATGAGAATGCGGCGGTTCAGTTGTGGATCAGCCACCTGCGTGCTCCTTGGTGGTGAGAGGCAGCTCCAGCGTGAATGTCGCTCCGAAACCAAGTCCTGCGCTGTGCGCCGACAGGGTGCCGTTGAGTTCCTTGGCGGTGAGGGCTGCGCTGTGCAGCCCGAAGCCGTGCCCGTCCTTGCGGGTCGTAAACCCGTGATTGAAGAGTCGCCGCATCGTTTCACTGGAGATGCCGACACCATTGTCTGCCACGGAAATCTTCACCGTCTGCTCCAAGGTCTGGACGCGCAGGGTAATGAGCTTCCTGCCACCCAGCGCCTCATCGCAGGCGAGCTTTGCATTCCGAACAAGATTGACCAGTATCTGCAGCACTTTGTGCTTGTCCACGCTCATGTTCGGGGCGTCGCGAAAGTCCCGTTTGATCTTGACTCTGCCGGTAGACAGTGCCTCGGCGTTGATTCGCAGACTCTCCTCCAGGATGTCGGAGAGGCAGATATCCTGCGGCACGGCGCAGCGCTTCGCATGGGCCTGCTGCATCGATACTGCTTGTTGGATGTGATCCAGGTTGGACCGCAGCCCGGCCAGCTCCTTCAGCCAGTCCTCTCGTTCGGCTTCCAGTTGGGTTGCAAGCTTGGCGAGATAAAGTGGCAGCTGTCGACCTCGCTCGTCATCGGCCAGAAACAGTGTCAGGCGGTCCTTGCTCTCGTTCAAGAGCGTGGCCACTTCGTTCAGTCGCACGCCCTTGCTGCGCCGGATCTTGTTGGCGACCAGGCTGGCGGAAACGGTGACGCTATTCAAAACATTGCCGACGTTGTGCAATACATTGGTCGCCACTTCCGCCATGCCGGCCTGGCGCGACGCATCGACGAGATCCCTGTGTATGCGGGAGACTTCCGCTTCCGTTTCGCGCAAATGGGTAATGTCCTGCAGCACCGCGACGGCTCCAAGCCGGTGGTGGCCTGGGCCTGTCAACGGGCAGGCATTGGCCAGAAGCACGCGCGACTTGGCATCTCGTGGCGTCAGAACGAATTCGAAGTTCGTCAGGACTTCACCGCGCAGTGCGCGATCCAGCGGCCGCTGATCGGGAAGTAATGGAGTCTTGCCGTCGGCCAGGTGAAGTTGTGAACCCTCCCGGTAGAGTCCCGTTGCGTCACCGTCGGGGGAGTCAGTGCCGACAGCGTGCAGCTCCGTGGCGGCCCGGTTCGAGAAGGTGATCCTGCCGGATTGATCGCTTGCGATCAGCGCCACTGGCACGTTCTCGGCGACGGCTTCAATCATGCGCCGATTCTGTTCAAGCGCGAGTTCCGCCTCCTTCCGCGAGGAGATATCCTCGACGAAGCCCACCGAACAGACTGGCTCGCCGTTGCCGTTGCGGATCAGGGCGGCTGTAACGCGCACCCACAGGTATTGTCCATCCCGCTTGCGGTAGTGCTTTTCAACAGCGTATGAAGCGATCTTCCCATTCCATAGCGATTCGAGGAGCTCATCCGCTTGCTCGTCGTCTGCGTCCTGGGTCAATTCATGGATGGATTTGTGCTGGTGCTCGCCCGGGGCGAGACCCAGCATTTCATCGAACGCGGTATTGCACCACACGAAGGTCCCGTCGCGCATCGCATAGCTGATGCCAAGGGGAAACTGCACGAAGGTGGCGCGCTGAAGTTCTTCGATGCTCAGCGGATTCAGGGGCTGAGCAGCCTGGTAGGAGGCAAAGCTTGGCGCCAGCAGCTGCATCGTCTCGAATGAGGTGAGCACGCGCGTGTCGCGCATGGTTGGCGCGGATCTGGTCTTTCCGTTGTCCCGAAGGTTCTTCTTTGCAGATTTTGAGATCAACGGACTCATCCCCTCTTTTGCGTCAAGTATCTGCAGCCTTTGCCAACGGGCACGCCCCACGTGGAGGAGATCCCATTCAGGGCAGGCCGAGCGTGCCTGGGGTTATCTGGATAACAATGTGTTTATCCCAGAAGGGTCCTTTAATTAATGTGAATCGCCTCCCGGTGTGTTTAACGTCCTACAGGTCGCGCCCCCGCCTGGTTGGCGGAGGCGAAATGCGGGCCGACCTCGAAGGTGACATACTTCGACCGACTGGTTCACACATCAGCACGCAAAGGCCTTCCCGGACGGGGTGGGACCGGCTGCAAGGATTGCCGATGAAACGCTTCATGCTGGCTCTCTCATTGCTTGGTGCGCCGATCACCGTCAGCGCAGCGGACGACCTGAGGCTGTCCCAGCTCGAACGGGAGGTGCGAAATCTTGAGCGTATCGTGCAGACGCAGTCGCAGCAGATAGAGCAGCTGCGAAGGCAGTGGCCGCAGCCGGAAGATCGGCAACGGCGGCCTTCGTCACCTGCCACTGGCGCGACAAACGATGCCGTGTGGCTTGATGCATCAAAGTGGCTACTGATAAAGCCAGGCATGAGCGAGCTTGAAGTCATCAGCTTGCTCGGCCCGCCTGTTTCGATGCGCACGGAAGATGGCGGAAGAATGTTGCTGTACGCAATGGAAATCGGTTCGTCCGGATTTCTGAGCGGCAGCGTGATGCTGCGTGAACGCGTAGTCCTCAAGGTACAAAAGCCAGAGCTCAGGTAGGCTGCATGGTTAGAGACAGAACTGCGGGGGAAAAAATTATTACCAATAATTCGTCGGCCAAGAAGTTGGCTTCGGAGTTTGCCCGGCTCGTCGCAGCACTCGACTACCCGCTCTATATAGTCACCACTGCTGTGCAGGGCGAGCCGACGGGCTGCCTCATCGGGTTCGCCACACAATGCAGCATCCACCCGCCGCGTTTCCTCGCCTGTATCTCGAAAAAGAATCACACATTTCAACTCGCGGAGCGCGCGGCCGTGTTCGCGGTACACATGGTGGATGAAAATAACAAAGCCATCGCCGAGCTCTTTGGTGGAGAGACGGGCGACGAGATGGACAAGTTTGCGCAGGTGCGCTGGCACTACGTGGATGGAGTCCCTGTCCTCGACGATTGTGTGCGCTGGTTTACCGGCTCGGTTCTGGAGCAGATCGATCTCGGCGATCATGTGGGCCATCTGCTTGAACCACTCAATGTGGAGGCTGGTCGGGCCGCGGGGCAGCTGACGTATCAGCAGGCCCGCGATATCGAACCAGGTCACAAGCCCTGAACGAAGCGCCGCTTCGGCCAAACAAGGTTGCGTAGAAACGCGTTGTAAGAATGGTCCTACCAGCAGCGCTGACTTGTCAGCGCCCATGTCATGGTTCATCTTTGTTGATCGGGTGCTCCAGACACTGAACGCATGAGAATGCACTTTGAAGGCGATCCCGCTCCATTACTTCCGACCGGCGCTCGTCGCCGGATTGCTGGCACTGCTGACGGGCATCATCTCCGGCGCTGTGCACGCAGCAAGCAAGCCAAGGGATCCGGCGGACGCACTCATCGATACCATCGCCGCGGGGCAGAACCAGCGCGTTACCTTCGCGCTGGCGCGAATTGAAGGAACCGATCGCCGCCTGCTGGCCCTGAGGTCGTACCTGCGCGCCGGCCCGGGCCTCGCGGATCGCTGGAGTTGGACCGCCGAACAAATTGTTTCATTCGGCCAGTCGCCGGAGAACCGCGCAATGCAGACGGAGATTGAGCAGGTACGAGAGCGGTTCGCCGCTGCGAATCCGGGCTACGCACTGTGGGTGAATCCGGAGGTTCGCAGCCTCGACACGCAACTCGCCAACTGGAACAGCAACGAATCGGTGTCGCGTGCCGCGAGGCGTCTGCTCGCGTCATTCCTGGAGTGGCGGGGCTCCCCGATGGTCCGGGCGATGTCGGCTGCCGACATCGGGACTGCCGCAGGGAAATTTCTGGTGGGTTACGTGCCGACACCGACGCCGACCCTCGCGGCGCCAGGGCTTTCGCCGCATGGTCAGATGCGCGCCATCGATTTCCAGATTCAGAAAGGCGGTAGGACTGTGGCGGGGCCGCGCAGCGCGACGATCGCTTCCGACTGGGATGCGGCGGGGTGGACGGCGAAGCTGAAGTCCGCCGTGCGCGCCGGCAGCAGCCGGTTTACCGGCCCGTTGGAGTCTCCGCGCGAACCGTGGCATTACACTTACTCACCCAAGTCCCTAGCGTCCTCCAGGTAGGACAGCCCCTACGGCGGACACCTGCGGGTGCCGGACCGGGGCCGAGCCCTTTCGGTTCTAAAGTCGACATACGCCAGTTCGTTGGCGACCGAAACCATGGAGATGACCATGACAGAACAGAAGCGAAACCAACAAAAGCAAGCATGTAGGCAATGAAGAGCATCGCAAGGATCCTGGCGATCAGCCTGGTGGCGTTGACTTGCCTTGCACGCCAACCCACTCTGCATGCGCAGGAACGCTCGCCGGATGCGCAGAGCCTGGAAAAACTTGCGAAGTCAGGGTCCGACCTGAAGAAGCTGCATCTGTTTGAGTTCTCCCTGCGCTTTCCCACGCAGAAAGCTGCGGAGAAAGCCCAGTTGCAACTCATCGGATTGGCATTCGCCATCAGCATCGAGCCGGGCAAGACCGGCAGCGAGTGGATGGTGCTGGCATCGAAGAGGATGCTTCCCGTGGAATCGGATCTATCGGGTCTGCGCGACAAGCTCAACGAGATTGCTGCCGCAGGTCGTGGGGCCTACGAGGGTTGGAAGGCCAAGCCCGCGACGGCGGTGAAGTAAATGAACTACGGCCATTGCGTCGCGAATGTCCGTTGCAGGTAGCTGACCGCTGCTAATTCTGTTTCGCCGCGTCTAGCGCCTTGACCAACTGCAGCGCCCAGCCCGCAAAGGTTCGCTCCGCTTCAACTCGATTGAAAACACGGGTGGCCCATTGCAGCGGACCGGTCTCATCGCCGCGCTCGAAATCGCTGGTGCGATACAGCGTGGATCCCGTGACTGAGTCGCGCAGCGTGACGAGCAGGCGCATCTCGCCGGCGCTACGAACGTAGGTGCGGTTAAAGCTCCCATCGCTGTCCGGACCGTTGACATACAGGTCGACGATCTCCATCTGCACTTCGAGCACGTTCGGGCCAGGGGCAGCGGCGATCGTATAGCCGCGCTTCGATAACACGCGGGCGAAAGTATCACTGGCCGTCTTCGCGAGATCGGAGCGGATGCGCTCCACCTCCTCGCTCTTCATTCCGAATGCGCCGTAATCGCGCGGTTTCCAGTTTTTGCTGAAGGCGACCGTGACTGGCCGGATCACGACACCCGTGTAGCCTTTGAGGCTGGCGCCTGGCCGCTGATAGGCCCGGTCGACGTTCTTCACCTTAATGAGTACCAGGCCGTCGTCGGTGTTCGAAAGCGTGTCTGCAGCAGTGGCAGAGGTTGCCAGAAAAATAGCTAGCAGCGCGGGAATTTGGATATTCATGGCGGTGGTTCGTCGTGTGGAACACAATCTAAATACACCTGCCGCACAGGTAGATCAACCATCAGGACTCGTTCTGCTGACGTTCAGCCGACCTTAGGCAGACTTGTCTCCAAGGCCCCGGCAAGCCGGGCCAGACAGCCAGGAGACAGAGCCATGAAGAAACTGATCGCTGCACTTGCACTCACTGCTGCGGCCTGCGCCACGCCGGCACTTGCTGCCAACCTCGGAATTTCGATCCGCCTGGGGGATCCGGGATTCTATGGGCAGCTGGATATCGACAATGGCTACCGGCCACGGCTGCTCTACAGCGAGCCCGTGATCCTTGAGCGTCGCTACCGCAATGTTGCCCCCGTGTATCTGCGCGTCCCGCGCGACCACTCAAGCAACTGGCGCCGGTACTGCTACCGCTACGACGCCTGCTTCCGGCCCGTGTACTTTGTCCAGGATGGCTGGTACCGGGACGTATATGTACCGCGCTATCGTGAGCGCCGCTCGCATGACTGGCGTGACGACCGCAGGGACGACCGGCGCGACAATCGCAATGACAACAGGCGCGATGACCGACGCGATGACCGACGAGATGACCGACGTGATGATCATCGCAACGATCGCAACGGTCGTAACGGTCGTAACGACCGGCACTAGCAAGTAGCTGGCGCGTGGCGAAAGCCGATGGCCGGCTCATGGGTGCGAACTCATGAACCGGCCTATCACGCACGACATAGGCGTCATGGCGAATGTACCCCCGGCTCCGGATGCCGGTGTTATAGGGATCATGTCTTGTTTCGGAGTTAAACTCCCTATGTCGCCATCCATCAGCGAGCGCAAATGGAATTCAAGGACTACTACGCCAGCATGGGTGTGCCGCGCGACGCCACCGCCGAGCAGATCAAGCAGGCGTATCGCAAGCTCGCGCGCAAATACCACCCGGATGTCAGCAAGGAGCCCGACGCCGAGCAGCGCTTCAAGGAAGTAGGCGAGGCCTACGAAGTGCTGCGTGATCCGCAGAAGCGCGCGGCCTATGATCAGCTCGGCTCAGGTCCGAAACCTGGCGAGGAATTCCGGCCACCACCCGACTGGGCTTCAGGGTTCGAATTCCGCGGCCCTGCTGGTGGCGACGAAGGCTTCGCCTTCGAAGGCGATCCGAGTGAATTCTTCGAATCGCTGTTCGGCCGCGCCGGTTTTGGTGCCGCCGCAGGCGCTCGCCCACATCGCCGCCCTGATCGCGGCGAGGATCATCACGCGCGCGTGGTCATCGATCTGGAAGCAACCCTTGAAGGCGCCACGCGCGCTCTGACGCTGCGTGTACCCGCGATGGGTGACGATGGGCGACCACACCTGCGCGATCGGACGCTGAATGTCCGGATTCCGAAGGGCATCCAGGCCGGCCAGCACATCCGGCTTGCGGGACAGGGAGACAAGCCGCAGGGCGAAGGCAAACCTGGCGACCTCTTTCTGGAAGTACAGTTCGCGCCGCACCGGCTCTATCGTCCAGAAGGACGCGACCTTCATCTGGATCTGCCCGTCGCGCCATGGGAAGTGGCGCTTGGCGCAACCGTGGCGGTGCCGACGCCAGCCGGATCGGTGGAACTCAAGGTTCCTGCCGGATCGAAGGCCGGCTCGAGGCTGCGCCTTCGGGGGCGCGGTCTGCCGTCGGAGCCACCCGGTGATTTGTATGCGACGCTGCAGATCGTACTGCCGCCGTCAGACAGCGAGCAGGCACGCGAAGCGTATCGCGCGTTCTCCGCGGCTGTTCCTTTCAACCCTCGCGCAGCACTCGGAGCCTGAGCATGGCAATTGCTGATACACCCGTTCTGATCGGCAAGATCGTCGAAGAAGAACTGAGGCTGACGCTGGATGAGCTCAGCGGTGTCTGCTCAGTGGAGCGCAGGCGCATCGTGGAACTGGTCGAGCATGGCTTGTTTGACGCGCAGAACGCAGGCGACCAACGGTTTGGCGGCGATTCGTTACGGCGAGCGCGCCTCGCGCTGCGGCTGCAGCGCGACCTCGGCGTGAATGCCGCGGGGGCGTCCCTGGTCATCGAACTGCTGGAACGTATTGCAGCCCTTGAAGCGCGGTTGCGCTAACCTTGATATCGGTCTACCTCGCGGCGGGCTTTCTGAACTTCAACGTCATTCGGTCCGATTCGCCGATATCGAGATACGTCTGGAGGTCTTCACCCTCTTTCACTGATAAGTCCGGCGGAAGTGACCAGACTCCGTTTGGATGCTGGTGGTTGTCTTTCGGATTGCGGTTGATGTCAGACCTGCCAACGAACTCGAAGCCGGCGCCTTTTGCCAGCGCAATGACGCGATCTTCGGATACATAGCCGGAGATCGCCGTCGGATCTTCGGTTTTTGCATCAGGCCAGCGGTGATCGACCACACCCAGAATGCCGCCTGGCTTCAGCGCGATAAAGAACGCGCCGAACAACTTGGCAGGATCCTGCTTGAACTCGGGGTTCACCCAGTTATGGACGTTGCGAAATGTCACCACCAGATCAACTGTGCCCCGCGGCGCAATAACGAGATCGCCCGGTGACCACAGAGCCGTAAACTGTGCAGCGCCAAAGACGTCGGGATACGTCTTTGTCTTGTCGAGCAGCGCAGCGTCTTGTTGGCGCTGATATTCAAAGGCCGCGGGACTATATTGGGCGGCGTAAAGCTTGCCAGTGCCCTTCAGCACCGGCGCAAGGACTTCGGTGTACCAACCGGCAGCCGGCCAGATCTCCACTACGGTCATGTCTCGACGCAGGCCGAAGAATTCGAGTGTCTGCTTCGGATGCCGATACTGATCGCGTGCCTTGTTGCGATCGCTGCGGTGCGGACCGGCCAAGGCGGTATCGATGGCAGCCGCGGTGGCAGCGTCCAGACTCTGCGACCAGGTGGTTGCAGCCGACATTGATGCCGCTGCGAGCATCAAGACCGTCAAGACGCCGCGCTGCATGCGCTGGTTGCGCGGCAGGTCAGTCATACTTTACCTCAATCGTCACAGTACGCTTGCTCTCGGGGTCCGCCGCCAAGCCTTCCGAGATCACAAACCGGTAGGTGCCTGGCAATGTAAACACCGGCTCGACCATCTCTTCCCCATCATTAAAGGTGACGCCTTCCAGTGATCGGGTATTGATCTCAAGGCTGGTTTTCATCACGAACGCCTGCTCTGTCATAAGTGTGTATTGAACATAGCTTTCAACCAGCACCATGAATCGTTCATCGGGAGTGATCACGCCAAGTTTTGGCGCGTGATTCGTACCCAGCATAAGGACAAAGGAACCATCATGCGGAACGGTCAAGCGCGCTGTGCTGGTGGCCAGCCGTGTTGCGCATGCGCACAAGCAGCTCATACCGAGAATGAAGGCGACCTTCGCGACTCTCGAGAAACGAGCCAGTGGCGTGGCCCTGGGAACTATCAATTCCGGTCTTTCAGCTTTGTTCGAATCCCAATTCTCCACAACCGACGATCCGCGTGCAGGCCGCGCCCGCGGCCTGCACGCGCAGGTCTTTAGCGCGCCATCGGATCAGGCCGGACCTGGAACTTCACGACCTTGCCGGTGGTGCCCTTGCCGCCTTCGGTATGCCACACCAGATGCGTGCCGTAGTTGGCGTAGAGCCCGCGGCCCTTCCACCCGGCATTGGCATCGTCGATGCGGCCGTCCAGGCCGCGCTGATAGAAGCCCAGCGGATAAGGCACGCGCAGGTAAGTCCACTTGCCCGTGGCCGGATCCAGCGCTACCAGTGAGTCGGAGTTGGAACCGGTCAGTATCGGTGTGTCATTGCCAAGGCCCGAGGTATTGAACCTGTCCACCCAGCCGAAGTAGTGGAAATCGGCGGGGTAGTTGGTGCCCTTGAATTTCGGACCCTGGGTCTGCCAGACCGTCCAGCCTTCAGGGCAATTGTCGCCCGTCTCGGTTCCCGGCCCGTTGGTCTTCTTGCACTTGCTGCGATCAAAGCGTGCCCACTGCGAAGTGGCGGCCATCGCCACCCATGCAATACCCTTGCTGTCGATATCCATGCCCCGCGGGTTTAGCGTGCCCTTGGGCACGCGGTAAACCTCAGCAACGCAGGACTCCGGTGGATTATTGCCGCGGTTCAGGCGCACGATGTAGCCGCGCTCTTCGCCAGTGCGGCCTTCGGAAGCGCCCCAAACAATGTTGCCGTCGGTGGGATCAGGGACAACCGTATACAGCGATCTGCGGACCTCGGTATCCAGGCGTGGGTCCGGATTCTGGATGTTGGCCGCATTCCATGGCTTGGTGATCTTGCCGTCGCCATTGGTGTCGATGATCTGCGGGCACCAGCCCTGCGACTTCTGCTCGTCGTGGGTCTGATCGTAAAGCCTGGTATTGAGCCAGCCGAACATGGGGCCGGTGAGTTCGTTGAAATACAGGGTGTGATCGGCGTCCGTAGCGAAATTCAGATGATGTGTGCCGTAGCAAGTGTCGATCAGTTCGAACTTGCCGGTAGCGGGATCATATACAGACGCCTGGCGGGAGCTGTTGTTGAGCGGGTAGTACACCGCGTACTTGTTATCGCTGCCCTGTTTGCAGAAAGCAGGTTGGGCATTGCGGATCTTTGAGGTGGACCATACGCGGCCGCGATCATCCATCATCGGGTTGTGTGGGTCGGAGGGATGTTCCAGGCCCCACAAATAATCCATGCCCCAGAAGTTGGAAGGCCTCTGGGCCGGCGGGAAGCGGCTTGTGACCTTGCGCGGATCGTCGCGGGTGGGAATCACCATCTTGTAGGTATCATTGGTGACCGGATCCACCACATTGAGTGTGCCGTGGCCCGCAGAAACGGCATAGATCGGGCCGTAGGCGTTTACGGTGGGGTTGTTCTTGTCGGTGGCGATTTCATCGTGCATGAAATCCTGCGGACCGCCGATGTCCCACAGAGTGACAACCACATTGCGTTCGACGCCTTGCGGCCTTGGCGGCACCGGTGGCAGAGCTCCAGCTGCGACCGTCCGTGTCCAGTCAGCCATGGTCTTCGACATGCCTTCCGAGCCGAATTGGAGGAAGGCAGCCGCCATGCTGCTGCCGCGACAACCGAGAGAGGTGCGGTACACCCAGGCATCTTCCTCTGACTTGAATCCCAGTTTGGCAAAATCCATGTGCGTGAGGGTGCGGGTGATCTCGTTGCCCAGCTGATGACAAAAGTTGCAGTCTTTCTTGAAGCGGTGCATCCAGTCGTCCTGACTCGTGATGGCAGGAGCGAAGCCATTGCCACCGGAGGCTTTGAGTCCGGTGCCGGGAAAATTGCTGGCAGCGGGCACCTCCAGCAGCGATAGCCAGTAGTCGCCTGGGTAAACCTTGGCAGCGTCACGCGGAGTCTTCGCGGTTTCGACCTTGAGTTCGAGACTGGTGTCGCCAGGACGGCCTTCGACGCCGGCAGAATCCAGCAAGCCATAGCCGCGCACCCAGACTTTGTATGTCGCGCTCGGCAATTCTGGCAGCGTGTAGCGTCCCTGATCGTCGGTCACCACGATCTTGATGAATGGCGTGTTGGTTTCCTTGGTCTCGGCAATGACCCACACGCCGGCTTCAGGCTGGCTGCCGTTGATGACGCGGCCCGAAATGAAACCTTCCGGGTAGGCTCGCTTGGCCTGGGGTTGAGGCGGCGCCTGAGCCAGGAGCACCCCAGCGATGGCGGCCAGACCCAGAATTACGCCCGCACGCGATAGCTTGTTCATGATTCCCCCTCGTTTTCCATGGCCGATTCTACTTTCAATTTGCTCCGGGGAGACAAGGGTTCCCGTCCCGTGCGGCTATCGAATACAGTCCTGCCCATGAAGCGACGAAATTTCCTGCTCGGCGCCGCTGTTGCCCACCTCGGGGCGTCGCTCCCATCCCGTCCGGCAGCCGCAGGGCAGGCGCCGGCCGCACCGGCACCGGCACCGGCTGCCGCGCGGGCCCGGCAGAAGATCCGTCAGGGTGTGATGAATTCCGTGTGGAACGGTTCGAAACTGACTTTCGAGGAGCGGTGCCAGGCACTGCAGCGCATCGGGTTCCTGGCGATGGATCTGCCGACTGAAGCGCAGATTCCGATACTGAAAAAGTACGGCCTGACCCCGAGCGTGATGACCGGCGTAGGCACCAGCTTCAGGAACGGCACGGTCCGCAAGGAACTGCACGACTCGTTCGAGAAGGGCACCCGTGAGGGCATCGACCTGTGCGCGCGGGTCGGCTGCCCGAACCTGTTCGTGTTTGCGGGCGAGCGGCGCGGGATGTCGCGGGAGGAAGGCGCCGAAAACACCGTCGCTTTTTTCAATCGGTTCAAGTCGTATGCAGAAGAGAAAGGCGTCACGCTCTGCATGGAGAACACCAACTCGAAGATCGTGGCGGACCAGCGGACGGATCAGGCCTTTGACCACGTCGGCTGGGGGCTCGACATCTGCAAACGGGTGAACTCGCCAAACGTCAAGATCCTGTACGACCTCTACCACGCGCAGATTTCGGATGGCGATTTGACCCGCACGCTCCGCCAGGACATGGACTGGATCTGCCACATTCATGTCGCTGGTGCTCCGGGGCGGCTCGAGATCGACGACACCCAGGAGGTGAACTACCACTTCATCGCGAATGTCATCGCCGAGACTGGCTACGCCGGCATCGTTTCGCACGAATGGAGACCTGCGCCGGGACAGGAGACCGCGGCCATCCTGGAGAAATGCTTCAAGATCATGGATGTCTGACTGCGGCCGGGCGTTCCGTTGCGAGCGTCTGCCCATTCGCGTATCGAATCAACCTTTTAGACCGGCTCAGGTGATAGTGCTATGTTAGATGGAAAAGGGGGCGCTGTGATCCGAGGCTGGATTCGTTTTGTGGGAGCGGTGCAGCTGGTCATCGGCTGTTCCGTGGTCTACGCCATGGATGCTGGCGTCAACATTGCGGAAGTGCAGGAAGGCCTGCAGCTGTTCACCACCAATTGCGCGGCTTGCCATGGCGCTGCCGGGCAAGGCGGACAGCTGGGTCCGAACCTGCTACCGAAAGTGGCCAGCACCGATGACGCTGCACTTGCTGCGTACCTGCGAGCAGGCAATCCAACCAAGGGCATGCCTCCCGCGCCCATCGAGGGGGCGCAGATGCCGGCGCTCACAGCATACCTGCGCAGCATTGCGCGCACGGTCGGCACCGCCGCTGCCCGTCCAGGCACGGGTACCAGGGGTGCAAGCGGCCCAACCACAATCGACCCGGCAAACCGCTATGCGTCGATGCCGCATATCACCCGATTCACGCCGGTGACCGATGCCATGCTGCTCGCACCGTCACCGAACGACTGGCTGTGGTTCAGCAGAACCCCGGATGCACAACGTTTCAGTCCGCTGGACCAGATCAAGCGCAACAATGTCAGCGGGCTGATCCTGGCCTGGTCGAAGGGACTGCCGGCAGGCATCACCGAAACCATACCCACTGTCTACGACGGCGTGATGTACGTGACGCTGCCGGGTGGTAATGTCGCGGCGCTCGACGCCACCACGGGCGATACCATCTGGCGCTATAACCGCGAGTACAAGGTCGCGAGCGCCGGGTTCCAGGGCCGCTCCAAGACGCTGGCCATCTATCTGGACATGATCTACTTCACGGCGCCCGACCAGGCTCTTGTCGCGCTGGATGCGAAGACCGGCGCGCTGCGCTGGGAGACACCCACCGGATCACGCGGCAATACATCTGGCGCCATTGTCGTGGATGGCAAGGTCATGTCCAGTGGCACCTGCGGCAACACACGCGAACAATGCAATATCACCGCTCACGACGCGCGCACGGGCAAGCTGGTGTGGACGTTCTATCTCACCCAGGCACCCGACGATCCCGTTCCGGGCATCGCCGGAAAGCTCGACACCTGGGCCGGGGTGCCCACCGATAAGCGCAGGGCATCGTCATGGGGGCTGCCTGGTTCCTACGATGCCGCCACGCACACGCTGTACTGGAGTGTCGCCAATCCCACGCCTTACACCCGGCTTGAGCGCCATGGCAATGCCGACGCCATTCCCACGGAGGCGCCGGCGGATCTTTACAGCAATTCCACGCTGGCGCTTGATCCTGCCACCGGGAAACTGAAGTGGTACTACCAGCACCTGCCCGGCGATGACTGGGACGATGACATGAACGAGGAGCGCGTGTTGCTGCGCACGCGCGTGAACCCCGATCCCAAGCATGTCCGCTGGATCAGTCCCAAGCTCAAGCCTGGCGCAGAGCGCGACATCGTGGTTAACGTCGGCGAGGGCGGTGGACTCTGGGCGCTGGACAAAGCGACTGGGGAATTCCTGTGGGCTACGCCTTTTCCGTGGGATGTTCCCAATTTCATCCTGAGCGACATCAACGTCAACACCGGCGCCACCATCATCAACCGCAAACTGGTGCTCGACAAACCCGGTAAGCAGAGCGTCATCTGTTTCTTCAATGCGCGCAGCTACTGGCCGACGGCTTATAGCCCTCGCACCAACAGCCTCTACGTGCCGTATATCAACAACTGCCTGCAGATGACCTCGGGCACGCCTGCGTCTGCAGGTCAGCCCGGAAAACCCCAAAGCCGCGTGGGCACTCCCATGGCCGGTACAAAAATGGAAGAGATGAACGGCCTGGCAAAGATCAACATGGAGACCGGTCAGATCACCCATTGGCCGACGGGACCGATTCCGACCAACAGTTCCATCTTGGCCACTGCCGGCGATCTGGTTTTCATGGGCGACATCAATCGGCGTTACTGGGCGCAGGATGCCGAGACTGGCAAGGTGCTGTGGCGCACCGTGCTGCCGTCGCCCGTATCCACGAGCAATATCACTTACTCGGTAAATGGCAGGCAGTACATCGCCGTAATCACAGGCAGCAACCAGGCGCATCCGGGCCTGAACACGGGCACCATGGGCCCCGTGCAGCTGAATCTGGACAACAGCGGCGACAGCAACGCGATCATGGTGTTCGCATTGCCGCCCAAGCCGTAACAGCCCTGCCCAACCCAAGCCGGCAAATCGCGGCCCGCCCGGGTCGGAAGCTACGCGCGGTTCACGGGAATGGCGAAATCCTGTGTCGCCGTGGGGTCGCTGGCTGGGAATGTTCCGTCCAGGGCGTCATCGAGCTGATCCTCGGTGCGTTCCTTGCGATTCCGACCAGCGCATTTGGAATCCAGCACTGCGCCTATGCCTAACAGCACGCCGCCTATAGCCATCAATCGAAGTACGTTCATGACATGTCCTTGAGTTGCTTTCCCACGTTGCAGAATTCAGCTTGAGCTATTCATCAGCGCCTTCTTGCGCGCCTGCATCTGCGCACCGAGTTCAGCGAGGTCCAGGTCGGACTTTCTCGCTTCGGCGAACATGCCGCCGCGCTGCTCTTCTTCCTTGACATGGTGCTTGATCATCTCGCTCAGAACCTTGACCTTCGCGTCGAAATAATCGTCGTCGGGACCTGACGATTCGATCTCCGCTATCAGGTTCTTCGCGCCCTTGTGCTCAACTTCCGCCTCATGGTGCAGGTCCATGTCCCCAGTGGCTTCCAGGAACGCCGGATAGAAGATCTCTTCCTCTATCGTCGTGTGGACCCGCAGTGCCTTGCAGATCTTCCTTGCCAGATCAGCCTTCTTGCTGCTGGACTGCGTCTTCTCAAAGGTCTTGAACCAGCCCTCGACCTCACGATGATCTGCCTTCAGCAAGGCAATCGCATCCAGCGCTTTGGCACGGCTGGGCCGGGATGCAACAGCGCGCCGGGAATTGGCAGCGGCAGAGGATTGTGTGGAAGGCATATCCATTCTCCTGGCAGGTATGAAAGGGGGGCTGCGAACAAGAATGCCCGGGCCACGGATGGTGTTCTGTAGGCCATTTACGGCGCGGTTTGTAGGAGAGCCGGGTACACCGTGATACGGTGGCTGCGGGCACATCACAGCCAGATCTGGAGGAGCCTTATGCCGGATAACAAGAACGCCCCTCGATGCGCCTCGACAATGAAGCACAAGCCGCGCCATGTCGGGCACATCCGCCCCCTGCGCAGTTTCTGCGTAGTCGCGCTGTTCGCCGCACAATCGCTCCATGCCCAGACCGCTGCGCCAACTGCAGGGCAGCAGTCCGATCCGCTGGTACTCGCCGCCCGCGTGCAGCAGGAGGTCGTGGATATCCGCAGCCTGCCATTCAAGCGTGCAGTTTCGATCGAGAAGCAGTCCACGGAGGGCTTTGGCCGCTATCTGGACAGTGAGATGGCAGAAAGCGCGCCAGGGGTGCTGGCCATGATGGACCAGCACTTCGACAAGATCGTGCGACGTCTGGGTCTGTACCGTGGGCCGGTGATAAATGACTTTCGCAGCATGATGCGCACCGTCATGACTTCGCAGGTGGCAGCCTACTATGATCCCAAAACCAAGCGTGTCTACATCCTCGCCGGCGAAGCCGACGAACTTGAACGCGGACTCATCTACGCGCACGAGCTCTACCACGCCTTGCAGGATCAGTACTTCGATCTCAGCGGATACACCGACGATAAATTGAAGCTGAACGGTGACCAGTCGCTGGCGCGGGTTGCTGTGATAGAAGGCGAAGCAACCTATATCCACACCTTGTGGGCAATGCGTCAGGTGCTGGGCGGCACCCCGCCGCGGGCGTTGATTGCGCCCGCCATCAGCATGCAGGCCGGACTTGCGGCCAGTGCCTTGAAGGAGATGGTGGGCGAATCGGCTAAAGGCGCCGCCGGGATCGACGAAATCCCGCCGTTTCTGCTCGAGCTCATGGTGGGCAACTACCTGAAAGGTGCGGCCTTTGTATTCGCCTTGCAGGAACAGGGCTGGCCCGCCGTAGAGAAACTCTACAAGGAGTATCCGCCGCAATCCACGGAGCAGATCCTGCATCCTGAGAAATGGGTCGCACGCGAAAACCCATCGGCGATCACATGGCCCGCTTTCGACAAGGAGAAGGCGCTCAAGGACTGGGAACTCATTGATGAGGATGTCCTCGGCGAAATCCAGTGGCGCAGTATCTTCAATGCGCAAGGACTGCAAGCCGATGCCGAAGCTGCTGCGGCTGGCTGGGACGGCGACCGTTACGCCGTATTCAAGCGCCGGGGTGCGGATGAAACGCTGCTGTTGTTGCGTACTTCATGGGACAGTGAGGCCGAGGCCACACAGTTCGCCGAAGCCTACCGCCGACTGCTCACACTCAAGTACAAGGGAGCCACCGATGCGGTCGTTGTGGAGCAGCACGGTGTCGATGTGTTCATCGTCGAGGGTGGGCAGAAAGCCAACCTCGACGCGTTAATCAAGATCGTCAGACAGGCACGGAAAACCGGCGCCTGATCCAGTTGTTCAGAAGCCGCCACCTCGCGCGAATGGGCGCGCGAACGTGTGAAAGCCCCTACCCATCCGCTTCGCCATAGGAGACTATTGGCTCAATCGGGGGATAAGGACGTCATGCGCTACAAAGGAACAGGCCTGATCGTTGCCGGCATGGCCGCGCTGCTGGTGTTGAATGCCTGCGGCGGCGGAGGCGGCGCCGCCCCGACCCCAAACACCGCACCCATAGCGCGCGCGGGCAGTGCCCAATCTGTGAGTGCCGGCGCCCCAGTCACACTGAATGGTTCAGCGAGCAGCGATGCCGACGGCAGTATCGCGGGCTACGCCTGGACGCAGACGGCAGGTACCTCCGTCACGCTCACCGGAGCCTCCACTGCCGGACCCAGTTTTGTGGCGCCGCAGGTGGTGAACACTTCCACGCTGACTTTCAGTCTGGTCGTTACGGACAATGTCGGCGCCCTGAGCGCCGCGTCGTCGGTAACGATTACGGTGAATGCGCCAGTCATTGTCAACGTTACAGTTGCGGGCACTGTGCGGTTCGCGCGCGTCACGTATCGCAGCACGTCACCGTTCGGTCTGGATTACGCGAACCCGGTGCTGCGGCCCGCGCGCGGCGTTGCCGTGCGTGCCATCGATGCTGGCACTCTGGCCGTGCTTGCCACTGGCGTCACCGATGCCTCCGGCGCCTACAGCCTGACAGTAACCAGCAATGCCACCATTGCCATTCAGGTGGTCGCGCAAATGCAGCGCGCCGGCACGCCACGCTGGGATGTGCGTGTGCAGAACGGCCTCACGGGTACGGCCCCCTACACCTATGCCTCCGCGGCGTTCAGCAGCAATGTGGGCACGAAGGACATCGACATTCCCACCGGCATCCCAGCCAATGGCAGCAATCCCCCGTCGCTCAGCGATCGCGCCTCAGGTCCCTTCGCCATTCTTGACACTATCTTCACGGCCATACAGGCCGTTGTCGCGGTTGCGCCCAGCGCGACTTTTCCGGAACTGCTGGTCGACTGGGGCGTCCAGACAGACGGCTCGCAATTCTCGACCGCGGCAGGGGGTGTCCAGTACATCCAGCTGCTTGCGGATCTGGGTGAGGACGCCGATGAATTCGACCAGCACACGGTGGCCCATGAGTTCGGCCACTTCGTCGAACACAATTTCTCGCGTTCCGACAATCGGGGCGGCAGCCATTCTTTGAGCGACCGGCTCGACATGCGGACCGCTTTCGGTGAGGGGTTCGGCTATGGCTTCGCCGCCATCGTGCTCAACGATCCGGTGGTGCGGGATGGCTTCGTCAATACGCTCGGTCAGCAGGTCTCCGGCAGTTTCAACGCCGAAACCAATCCGCCCTCGACGGGCGCTGGGGCCGGCTGCTGGTGCAGTGAAATCTCCGTGGTGTCGATACTCTGGGATCTTTACGACAGTGTGTCAGATGGCAGTGACAATATTTCCCTGGGGTTCGCGCCCATCTGGGCCGCGATGACAGGCGACCAGCGCAATACCCCCGCGTTTACCAGCATTTTCTCCTTCATCACGGCGCTGAAGGCCGCGCAGCCTGGGTCCGCAGCGTTGATCAACACGCTGGTAGCTGCGCAGAACATCAATGCAGCCAGCATTGATGCCTTCGCCACTGCCGAAACCAACGCGCCGTTTCCCAACATGTTGCCGCTCTACGCCAATATCACCAGGGGTGGTGGACCGGTGATCGTGCGCAGCATCGACGACGGTGGTCACTTCAACAAGGCGGGAAATGGCGGTTTGCTGAGATTTGTGGCCACCAGCACCGGGCCTGTCACCGTCACGCTGACCACGTCCAACCCCGCGGTGAATTCCGATCCTGACTTCTTTGTCCAGCGATCCGGCATTCTGGTGGCGCTCGGTGACGATGGAGCCCCTCAGCCTGAAACGGAGACCTTCAACGTGACCGCCGGCACGACCTACGTCATCAATGCCTACGATTGCGCCAACGGCTGCGATACAGTTCAGGGCACGCCCGGCGACTACGATCTGACCGTGACGATCAACTGAGGCGAAATACCATGCGCAAGCCATCCCTGGACATGAGACGCAGCCTGGTCGCCGGCGCATTGACCATCGCGTTGCTCACAGCCTGCGACAAGCCGGCAAAGGTTCCCGAACGGCCACCTCCGGTGCCGGCACCGGAAGCAGCGCCCGCAGCAACGGCACCAGCGCCCGCGACAACCCAGCCGGCTACGATGGTGTCCATCTCCGCTGCGCATCCCGCGGCAACGAAGGTCAACGATGCTGGGCCGGCAATCACTGCCATGCGGATGGCCACGGCCAGTTCGAAAATTGGCGTGCCTGTCGATCTGCATTATAAGTTCGATGGCGACGTGCAGACCGGCCGGCCGGTAACCCTGTATCTGGCCGCCGTGCCGCGCGTGGAGGGCAGCAACCTGGTGGTGAGCATCAAGGAAGCGCCCGGTATTGTCGCCACTGCCGCCCCGCTCGCCGCGCAGAAGGCCAGCGCCAGAACCGCGTACCGCCAGCAGTTGTTGCTGACCAAGCGCGAAGGTGGTCCGACAGAACTGCGCGTGCTCGTCACGATGGAGTTGCCCGAAGGATCTGCATTCGGCTGGTTTGGCGTGCCCCTTGATGGCGTGCCAGCAGTACAGAGCAAGCAGTCAGGTACGCTGCGCTGACAGCGCGCCCGGGCTCAAAGCGCCAGCTTGCGTATCGCCTCGATCAGTTCATCGAAATCCCCGGATTTGAGCACATAGCCATCAGCCCCCAGTGCGCGCGCATTGCGGATCAGCTCGGGATTCGAATGCCCACTGTGAATGATGAACTTCGTGGCCGGAAACTGCTGACGCAGTGACGGCAGAATCTTCAACGCCGAGCCGCCCCGCAACTCGATATCGAGCACGGCAACCTTGGCCTGATACTGCTCGATCAGCGGTGCCACCTCGTCGAGCATGGCCGTGGTCGCCGGGCAGTGCAGGTCCGGAGATTCATTGATCAGTGGTGGCATTACCATCCGCAGATCGTCATTGTCTTCGGCGACTATGACGCAGATGGGACTCTGCCGGTCAGGGCGGGAAGTTTCGATGTCAGTTCTCCTGGGCTGATTCAACAGTGTGAGGGTGCGACAACAGGAACTCATCCAGCAGCGCTTCGATGCGCTGCGGGTCGGCGGGCTTGGTCATGTG
Organism: Steroidobacteraceae bacterium; assembly: GCA_039917615.1. Classification (GTDB taxonomy): domain Bacteria; phylum Pseudomonadota; class Gammaproteobacteria; order Steroidobacterales; family Steroidobacteraceae; genus ZC4RG30. The sequence continues at coordinate 13,947 of JBDSJD010000029.1, read as the reverse complement.
ATAGTCGAATCCGGCCTGCATCGCGCGATCGATGTCTTCCTTCTGTCCCCACCCGGTAAGCGCCACCAGCAATACGGATTTGCCCCATGCCGATGCCCGGATCCGTCGGGCGACCTCGTAGCCGTTCATCTGCGGCATGCCGATGTCCATCACGATCGCGTCGGGCCGTTCCTGTTCGCCGATCTGCAGCGCCTCCACGCCCGAGTGCGCGGTGAGCGCTGTGTGACCAGAACTGCGCAACACCATCGCGAGCGAAGCCGCCCCATCGCGGTTGTCGTCCACGACCAGAATCCGGCCGCGTGGTCCGTCGGCGGCCTTCTGGTGCAGGCCGGAATTTTCATCCGTCGTTGCTTCCCTGATCACATCCGCCGGGATGCGGATCGTAAACCTGCTGCCTTTCCCAGGACCGTCGCTGGCCGCCTGCACAGTGCCACCATGCAGCGCCACGAGACCCTTTACCAGCGCAAGGCCGATACCAAGTCCGCCTTCCGCGCGGTCGATCGCGGAGTCGACCTGCGAGAACATCTCGAAAATAGTGGGCAACGCTGCCGCCGGCACGCCGATGCCGGAATCCGTCACCGCAAGAACCAGCTCATTATCAGAAAGCTGAATGTCGAGATCAATGCGACCGCCCGGATCAGTGTACTTGGCCGCATTGGTGAGCAGGTTCGACAGGGCCTGCGACATTCGCAGGGGATCGACATGCAATGCCACCGCTGTGCCTGGCATGCGTATCGAGAAGGTGTGCTTCTTGGATTCGATCAGGGGCTTGCTGGTTTCGACGGCCGCGTTCACCACCGCGTTGAGTGACACGCGCTCCTTGCGCAGCTCCAGCCGGCCGCGCGTGATGCGCGATACTTCCAGCAAATCATCAAGCAGCAGCGCCATACGGGCCACCTGGCGACTGATGATGTCGCGCGCCGCCTGTGTCTGCGCTGCATCCAGCCCCTTGAGTCCGAGCAGTTTTGCAGCGTGGCGGATCGGTGCCAGCGGATTGCGCAGTTCGTGTGCCAGGGTAGCGAGGAAATCGTCCTTGCGGCGGTCGGCTTCGCGCAACGCGTCTTCGTTTTCCTTGATGCGCCGGATGTCGAGATTAATGCCGGCCCAGCCGGTTATCACGCCATCCTCGTCGCGCATCGGCACGCCCTGCGCAAGAATCGGGTGGTAGTGTTTATCGACGCCCAGGAAGCGGTGCTCGCGGTACCAGAAGTCGCCTGTGCGCACGCACTCTTCCCATGCGGTGATCGTGGCCGCCACGTCATCCGGATGCAGCAGGTCGCCCCAGCCCATGCCCGAGCACTGGGTCTGGGTCATTCCAACGAGGCGCAGAAACGAATCGCTGGCGTAGATGTTGCGGCCGCTTGCGTCGCAAACCCAGACGCCGTAGTTGATGGATTCGCCGATTGCCCGGTACAGCTTCTCGCTCCGACGCAATGCCCGGTGCGAGTTCTGCAGCTCGCGGGTGCGCGCGTCGGCTTCATCCAGTACGCTGTTGAAGGCGTTGACCACCACCGAGAACTCCTCCAGCGGCGTGTCTGCGGCGCGCAGGCTCGGATTCCTGCCGGTCACTATTGCATCGGCGACTGAAACCAGTGCTTCAACCGGACCGGTAATGATCCGCCGCAGGCCGGCGGCCAACAGCAGCGCCACCACCATGCTGATCGTCATTATCAGGACAAGGATGATCGCGTACGAATATACGTGACCCGAAATGTCATACACGGCGCTGAGATGGATGACGCCGAGTTGCTCGTCTTTCTGGCGCACGTTTCGGGTGATTTCCATACGGCCGCGGGACACCTGCATGCCTTCCGCTGGCATCTGCAGCCGGGCAGGGGGCGCCTGCGCCCCTTCGCGGACGTAGCTCGCGTAGCGGTTGCCATCTACTGAATACAGCGCGGCAGTCAGCAACGCCGGTTTGGCGCTGAGCGCCCGCAGATTCCGTTCCGCCACGGGCTGATCGTCGAAGTCCATGGCAGGCGCTGTCAGCAACGCCATGATGTCTGCTTCGGTAGTCAAATCCGTGAGCAGTGATTCACGATAGCCGGACAGGTCGCGCAGCAACAACGCCACTGTCATCGACAGCAGCGCGATCGCGGTCGTGACGAGCACCACCACCGTGAGCTTGCCGCGCACCGACGACAGGCTCCCGAACGTTGAACGCAGTGCGCCAGGCAGAGGCAAATTCATTTCTGCACCCGCACAGCTAGCGACAACAGTTCGGAGCTGATCCTGAGGCGCGCCTGGCGGGCCGCCGCAAGCGACACTTCAAAGCGGACGCGTTGGTCAGCCACCAGCAGATTGATGGTGCTGCCAGCGGCGAGCGCAGCATCCTCGCTTGAAATGACCAGGACGCTGCGTCCGGCCAATGCGGCAAGCACCTTGCGCAGATCGCCACGACGATCAGTGCCGACGTATACGATACGGGCGTCACCCACATCCTGAATGCTGGTGATCCGTCGTATCTGCACGGGCCGGTTCAGCAGTGCGCGACCGCTGCCCAGCGTCTGCAGCTGCGTCGCGACGTTGCCGGAGCCGAGCACTGCAATGGTGAAAGTCTCGCCCTGGACAGCGTCCTCCGGCCACTCGATGTAGCCTGCAAAGCGCAGCACGAAGGCAGCCTTGACCGAATCCTCCGAATGCAGGTCCTCGGCCGCAATACGCTGACTCCACGCGGGCCCCCAAAGGCCACACAATGCCACCACGCTCCACAGGAGTTCCCGGCTGCGGTTGCCGTTGGCCCGGATCACCTAAGGTCTCCAGCGAGCCTCGGCGAATACGCCGCGATTAATCCGAAATCCGTCTGGCGATGGATATTCACGGTGATGGTGGTGCAGCAGGTTGAGTCCGCGGACGGACAGCTCCCAGGAGTCTGACAGCCGCCACGCATAGCGCGCTGACAGTTCGGTGTAAGCCGGCAGCGAAGGATCCGGCATTTGCGACACGTATCGTGCGGAAAAATCCAGCGACTGGTTGCGGCCGAGGTTGAGCGAGGAAGTAAGCAGCGCATGGGCTTGCGGATCGTTGCCTGCCTGCCTGGTGCCGACAATTCCGGATGACCCAGGCTTGAATTGCAAGCGCTTCTGCAGCACCGAAACTCCGGGAGAAAGCCGCCACCGCTCGGTAACCTGCCATGAGGCCCAGGCGGTCATGCCATAGGTGTGGCCTTCCATCAGGTTGCCCCAGCGCAGGGGCAGAAAGGTTGGCGTGTCGCTGAGTTCGATGCTGCGGAGGTCGTCATAGCGGTTATAGAAAACCGAACCGGATAGGGAGAAAGTCGGTGAGACGCTGGCGCGAAATCCTGTCTCGTAGGCCATGACGTTCTCGGCGCGGAACTCCGGATCGCCCTCGAGAAAACGCACGCCCCCGAAGATCTCCACTACATCCGTGTCGAACGGTGTCGGCGCGCGAATAGCGCGTGAAGCCGCAGCCCACAGCAGCAGCGAGCTACTGGCCTGCCAGGCAAGCCTGGCGTCCGGCTGAGGCTCCCAGCCCGAATAGGAATTGTGTTCGAGTTTTAGCCCCATTGTCAGCTTCATCTGGGGTCCGAGCGATAGCGTGTCCTGGGCGAACACATTCCACAGCTCAAGTCCGCGCCGCGGCGGCTGGAACTGCAAACTGGCCGTGTTGACAATGTGATAGCGGCTGAAGCGGGAGCCTGCGCCCCAGACCACGCGATGGTTCGAGCCCAGCAACACACTTTGCTGCGCCTCCAGATCCAGGGTGTTGATCTGCAAACGTACGCCGTTCACTTCCATGCCGCGCTGCACATGATCGAAATAACCCTGTACGTGAAAATCGGAGCGCTCTGTCTGGGTCTGCCAGCGTCCGAGAAGGTTCGCACCGCTGATTGCCTGACTGCCGGGCCCGGCTCTTTCATTGGCGCCATCGTACACATCGCCCTGCAGGGTAGCAGTGCCGCCCGGACGCGTCAGGTCCACACGGAACCCAGCCTGGCCGCGGTACCAGCTGTCACCGGCGCTGCTGCCATCGTCAAGGCTCAACGCGTCGCGTTCAAAAGCCTTGGCGTAGACGCGATACGCACCATCTTCACCCAGCTTGCCGCCATAGCGGCCCTGCAGTCCCAACTCCTGGTTGCCGGCTGTAGCGGCGACCGAAGCCCCGGTTGTGAGCCAGGCGGGGCGCGTAATGACGTTGATGACGCCATTCATTGCGTTGGCGCCCCACAGCGTTGCACCAGGGCCGCTGATGACTTCGATCCGGCTGACGTCGCTGAGCATGACGTCCTGGCTGTCCAGGAAGATGCCGGAGAACAGCGGCGAGTAGACGCTGCGCCCATCGATCAGCAGCAGCAATTTGTTCGAGAAATTCTGGTTGTCTGGTACGCCACCGAACCCGCGTGCCGAAGCCACGTAGTCGCTGGACCCCTGCTGCGTGATACGCAGGTTGGGCGCGAGGCGCAGCGCTTCGGCAAGACTGGTTGCGCCCGACCGCCGGATGTCCTCCTGCGTGATGACAAAGATTGCCGCGGCTGCCTCGCGGAGCAGTTCGGGCGATTTGGATACTGAAGTGACCTGGAGGCTGCCCAGTTCCTCCAATGAAAGGCTCGACAGATCGTCGCTTTCGCCGCCATTGGCCGCAGTGGATAGCGCCGCTGCGGCAAGCAACAACTTGCCGAGTATTCTGCGCCAGGTACGGTTACCTTGCCGCTGGCATGTCGGCCAGTTCCCGCGTGATCCCATCCTTGCTGTCTCCCCGAATAGCCACGTCTGGACGAGAGACCGACGACAGCTTTGATTTATACCTCTGAAAATATCAGTGGAACCTGAAGGATAAGTTTCGGAAAATCCCCGACCAACTGTAGGACCCGGCCTACAATATGGCTTCTGTGGAAACAACATCAATGTGGGGGTTAAACGTGAAACGTATATCTCTTGCGTTCTCGATCCTCGCGCTCTGCGGCGCGACGCTGATTTCTACCGCCGCTTTTGCCGCAGCGCCTGCCGGTCCGCCTCCCGCTGGTGCGCCAGTCCGTTTACCAGGTGTCCAGAGCAGCGGGGCGACGCAGAAGCCAATGATTTCGTGCTCGCGCATCGGCCTGCAATACGCCGCGCAGCAATACGTGGCCGGTCAGGCCAAGGGCGATTACTCCGCTCTGCCGCTGGCAAACGGCCTCGGCTACTGGGAGCAGATGAAGGCGGCGGACATCAAAACCGGTTTCCTCACCAAGAAACTGAACATCAACCGCTCGTTCGCAATATTCGATGAGGACAGCTGCCAGACCTACGTCGAAATCATGGTCACCGACAAGGCTGAACCCTATGTGGCCGGCGTCCGCATGCGCGTCACCTACGACAAGATTGCGGAAATCGACATCATCTACGAGACCACCGGCTACTGGCTCTTCAACGCCGACGACTACCTGAAGTACGCGTCGATGGAAGACTGGGGTCCGGTTGCGCCGTCCAACCGGTCCACGCGCGGTGAACTGGTCTTTGCCGCCAACGCCTATCTGGATGCCTTCCTGGAAGCGAAGATCGATGCCGTGCCGTGGGGCTACCCCTGCGTGCGCATCGAGGGTGGCATGTACACCGGCAGCCGCGATGGCTCGCCGACACGGCTCGACGCCTCCTGCTCGGCCGGTGTGCCTTCGGGCGTGAACATTGCCAACCGCCGCTTCGTTGTCGATGAAGTGCTGAATACCGTGCTTGTGTATTGCACCTTCGGCGCTGGGGGCCCCAGCGGCGGCAGCGGCGCACCAGATGCGCACATGTTCCGCCTCGAGAACGGCAAGCTGCGCTATGTGCACACGCTGACGGCCCTGCTGCAGAGTGCGGGCCCGGGCGCGGCTCCGCGCGCACCTGGTGCTGGCCCGGCTGGTGCGCCTCGTGCAGGTCCTGGCGCTCCCGCGCCGGCAGCTCCTGGCGGGAATTGAAAGCAGGCGCGATCCGCGGCCTGACTGGCGCTGCGTCAGCGCGGCGCGGCGCGCACCGTTATCTCCACATTGCACAGGTCGATGTGCCCCGCCGGGCGCTTGTAGAACTCATCCAGTCGGTTGCGCCTCGCTTCAACCACATCGCGGAAGGTCTGCGTGTCCGTTCGTAGCACCTGCAACGGCACGTGTGCGGCCTCGGGTACCTCACTTGCCAGCCGGACCGCACGGATCGGCGTGCGTTCAGCCGCGTCCTCATAGAAACCTGCAGGTCCCGAGCCGCGGCGGATTGCGCTCAACAGCTCCATGCCCTGCAGCACATGACCGACCACGGTGATGTTGTCGTCCAGCTGTCGGGGCGCCTGACCGATCACCACATAGAGTTCTGCGCCGGTGCTGCTGTCCGCGGCGTTGCCACGACCCGCGCCAACGGTGCCGTAGCAGTGGGCGAGCCAGGCACGGCCGGTCTTTGGATCGCGCGCGGCAGGGAAGCCACCGCTGAATCCTGCTTCCGGCGCCCAGCCGTCGCCGTCAGGCAGGCGGTCGAAGGCCAGACCCTTTGCTTCACGATTGAACTCGGCAGGGAGATGGTCTTTTGCCGAACCCAGCGACTTCGCCTTGGCCGGATCATCGCCTTGCGCGTCGCCGAACTGCACCACGAAGTTGTCCTGGGCGCGGTAAATACTGGCGCCATCCCAGAATTTCCCGCGCGCCAGCGCGCGGATGTTGGCGACATGCGCGGGCGCGAAATCCGGCGCAAGCTCGATGATCACAACGCCACCAGGAAGCAGCATGTAGAGCAGATTCTCCGCGGCAGGGGTGCGCCAGGCACTGTCTGGCGCGGCGTCGATGATATCGCCAGCGCTGCGATATCCGGCCTTCGGGGCAGCGGCGAAACATAATGCGCAGCCAAGTGCCAGCGCGGCGGCAACGAAAAAACGTTGGCCCGGCAGGTTGTCGCGTCGTGCGTTCAGAAGTGATTCACCTTGTCGTGACCGGGGCATCGTGTGAGATATCGGCCTGGGCAAAACCCTTGAGTTGCCGCGAATCGTGCGGCAATCGGCAGTTCACATAACCCGCACTTCTATATAGTCTTGGCGTAACCACAATTCAAGCAAACCGGAGGATGGCCATCCGACTTGCCAACCACATTGCCGCGTCGATCATCCTGCTCGCCCTCCTGGGGGTGAGTGTTCCCATTGGGGCGGAGGCGCTGCCCACCGCTACGCGCGTGGTGGTCCACAAAGCCGAGCGGCGCATGGAGCTCTTGCAGGGCACCCAAGTGCTACGCACTTTCAAGGTGTCGCTGGGTCTGATGCCGCAGGGTCCCAAGGAGCGCGCGGGCGACTACCGCACGCCCGAGGGAAGCTACTACCTCACGCGCCGCAATGCCCGCAGCGACTTCTTTCTTTCCATCCTGGTTTCCTATCCCAACCAGCGCGACGTCAAGCTCGCCAAGGCCAATGGCAGGGATCCGGGCGGGTCGATCATGATTCACGGCCTGCCGAACTTGCTGAAGCGTGATCCCGGCTACTATGAGCGCGACTGGACTGACGGCTGCATCGCCGTGTCGAATTCCGACATGATCGAAATCTGGCTGCTGACCAATAACAACACGCCCATCGATATCCTGCCCTGACGGGCGGGAGCGAGACACTTTACTTGGAAGCCATCGTTGACCTGCCGGAAGTCGTCGACGCGAGCGTAGGGCCGCGCGGCAGCCTGGAAATGCTGTCGCAGTCGGAGATCGACGTGCTGCTCAATTCCGGGCAAGGCGGCATCCATCCGCTGTTCCGCCGCTGCGCGCTCGCCATCCTCAATTCCGGCAGCGACAACGACAACGCCAAGGAGCTGTTCGAGCGCTACCGCAGCTTCGAGTTGAAGGTGGTGCGCCATCCCTGGGGCATCCGCCTTGAGATCCGCAATGCGCCGGCCGGCGCATTTGTCGACGGACAGATGATTCATGGCATCAAAGAACACCTGTTCGCGGTGCTGCGCGACGTGGTGTACATCGCGCACGAGATCGACCAGAACGGCCGCTTCGACCTTGCCAACAGCACCGACATCACCAATGCCGTGTTCCATGTGCTGCGCAATGCGCGCGTGCTGGATCGCCGCATCAAGCCGAACCTCGTGGTTTGCTGGGGCGGACACTCGATCAGCGAGCCCGAATACCAGTACACCAAGAAAGTCGGTTATGAATTCGGCCTGCGCGGCCTGGATGTGTGCACCGGCTGCGGGCCGGGCGCCATGAAGGGTCCGATGAAGGGCGCGACCATCGGCCACGCCAAGCAGCGCAATTCCCATGGCCGCTATATCGGGCTGACCGAGCCGGGCATCATCGCAGCCGAGCCGCCAAATGCCATCGTGAACCAGCTCGTGATCATGCCGGACATCGAAAAGCGCCTGGAGGCCTTCGTGCGTCTGGCGCATGGTGTGGTGGTATTTCCCGGCGGCGTCGGCACGGCAGAGGAAGTGCTGTATCTGCTCGGCATCCTGCTCGATCCGCGCAATGCGGAACAGCTGCTGCCGGTGATCCTCACCGGCCCCGAGCACAGTGCCGGCTATTTCACGCAGATCCGCCAGTTCATTGAAGCGGCCGTTGGGCCGCGGGCCATGGATCGGCTACGCATTGTCGTCGGCGATCCGGGCCTGGTCGCGCGGCAGATGGTCAAGGACGTGTCGCAGGTGCGCACGCGTCGCCGCGCCAGCAACGATTCCTACTCGTTCAACTGGCTGCTGCATGTGCCGGAAGACTTCCAGCATCCCTTTGAGGTGACGCACGACAGCATGCGCCGCCTGGCGCTGCATCGTGACCAGCCGCAACACCTGCTGGTGGCGAATCTGCGGCGTGCCTTCTCCGGCATCGTGGCCGGCAATGTGAAGGAGCAGGGCATCGCCGCGATCGAGGCACACGGGCCGTTCGAACTCAGCGGTGATCCGGAGCTGATGCGGCTGCTCGACGAGCTCTTGCGTGGCTTCGTCGCGCAGGGTCGAATGAAGCTTCCTGGCACCGTTTACACGCCCTGTTACCGGATCATCACGTAGTTACGCCGCGTCGCGGGTTGGATCGGCGGATTTACAGGACTGGTGCAATGGTGCGGGCGCGGCGTGTGAAATCTTGCGCGCGCTCAGACACCGGCCGAGGACGGCCTAAACTCGCGCGCGCAAGATTTCACACACCACGCCCGCACCGTCACGCGCAGTGCTGTATTTCGGTCGGATCATTGCGGGACGTAGCGCGGGTGTGCTGGATGCGGTTGCCGCGCGAGTTTTCGGCCCAACTGAGTTGTTTCGTACCGCGTTGCTGGTGAGGGGCCGAACTGTCTGAGCGCGGCAACCGCATCCAGCGCGACCGCGCGGCATCCAGAAGCGCCTCGCCAGAAATCGACGTCATTGCCTGTGCCGGAGGTTGCGCCGCCCGTGACTCAGTTCCTGTCGATTTAACAGCGCTATTGACTACTCTGGTTTGCACTCCTTCACGGCAAACGGTCCGTCGCATCGGGCCAGGGCAAACCGGCATGTCGAACATTGATCCGCAGGGCGATGATCTGGTGACTACGGGCGAACGTCCCGGTCCGGGCAGCTCGGAGCTGTATGCGGAGTGGGCCGCGCGCATGCAGCGTGGCCGGGGTCGCCATGCCGCCATCAGCCGCAACCTGAACACCTGGGCGAACTACAAGAACTGGTCGGACAAGATCCGCCAGGGCTGGGAATCCGATACGCCACCGAAGAAGAAGTGAGCAGACGCTTGGAGCGCTTGCTGCTGTTGTGGGATGAGCTGGACGAAGTCCTGGGCTATGGCCGCCAGCTGGCGGCGCAATGGGGAATCTGGCGCGGCGCTGCCCCACCCACTTGAACTAAGCTGATCCGGCCTCATCATTGGCGACGGTTTCCCACCGTTAGTCCAAGCCGGAGTTTTCCATGTCCGAGACCGCCCCCGCCCCCGAAAAGCTGGGATTCAAGGCCGAGGTGCGTGAGCTGCTGAAGCTCATGATCCACTCGCTCTACAGCCACCGCGAGATCTTCCTGCGGGAGCTGATTTCCAACGCATCCGATGCCAACGACAAGCTGCGCTTCCTGGCGCTGGCCAATCCGGATCTGCTGGGTGACGAACGCGATCTGGGCGTCTGGATAGAGGCCGACGAAAAGGCCGGCACCATCTCCGTTCGCGACAATGGCATCGGCATGACCCGTGACGAGGCCGTGACGCACCTGGGCACCATCGCCAAATCCGGCACAGCGGAGTTTTTCGGCAAGCTCACCGGCGATGCACAGAAGGATTCCGCGCTCATCGGCCAGTTCGGCGTGGGCTTCTATTCGGCTTTCATCGTGGCCGAACGAGTGGAGGTGCGCACCCGCAAGGCGGGCGAGGCCACTTCGAACGGTGTGCGCTGGGAGTCCTCCGCCGATGGGGACTTCACGGTTGAAACCGTGGAGCATGCGGCGCGCGGTACCACCGTGACCCTGCACCTGAAGGATGACGCGAAGGAATTCGCCGATATCTGGCGCCTGCGCTCGCTGGTGCGCCGTTACTCCGATCACCTGGCATTCCCGGTGTACATGCCGAAGCAGGGGGCCGCGACCCTGGATTTCGAGGCCGTGAACCAGGCCAAGGCGATGTGGACCCGGCCCCGCAGCGAGATCACCGACGACGAATACCGCGAGTTCTACCGCCACATCAGCCACGACTCCGAGGCGCCATTGTCCTGGAGCCACAACCGTGTCGAGGGCAAGCGCGAATACACAAGCCTGCTGTACATCCCGGCACACGCGCCATTCGACCTGTGGCAGCGCGACGCCGCTCGTGGGCTGAAGCTACACGTGAGACGCGTGTTCATCATGGATAACAGTGCAGAGTTTCTTCCGCTGTATCTGCGCTTCATCAAGGGAGTTCTCGATTCCGCCGACCTGCCATTGAACGTGTCGCGCGAACTGTTGCAGAAGGATCCGGAAGTCGAGGCCATGAAGAGTGCGCTGACCAAGCGTGCGCTGGACATGATCGGCAAGATCGCAAAGGAGGATTCTGGCCAGTACGCGAAGGTCTGGAAGGAGTTCGGCCAGGTCATCAAAGAGGGCGTGGCCGAGGATTACAGCAACCGCGACAAGCTGCTGCCGCTGTTGCGCTTCGCCAGCACGCATGAGGCCGGCGACGAAGACAAGGTGGCGCTGGCGGACTACGTGGCCCGCATGCAGGCCGGGCAGCAGAAGATCTACTACGTCCTGGCTGAGAGCCGCGCTGCGGCTCGCAGTAGCCCGTTCATAGAGCAACTACGCGCCCGCAAGGTGGAAGTGCTGCTGCTGGGCGACCGCGTGGACCCCTGGATCATGGGTCAGCTGCACGAGTTCGACGGCAAGAGCTTCCAGGATGCCGCGCGCGGCGACCTGGACCTCGCGAAGCTGGGCGATGCGCCGTTGCCGCCCGACGCCACCACGAACAGCAGTCACGAGGCGCTGTTTGGCCGCATTGCAGCCGCGCTGGGCGACGCGGTTGCCGGCGTGAAGGTAAGCCAGCGTCTTGCCGAGTCGCCCGCCTGTCTGACGCGCAGCGACGACGACATGAGCGAATCCATGCGCCGCATCCTGGCAGCAGCCGGTCGTGGCGATGCGCCGCCCAGCAAGCCGCAGCTGGAGCTGAACATGGCGCATCCGCTTGTGCAGCGCCTGGCAACCCTCGAGGGTGAGGATTTCAACGAGCTGTCGCAGCTGCTGTACGATCAGGCGCAGCTGACCGAGCAGGGACATGTCGAGAATCCCGGCGATTATGTCCGCCGTCTGAACAGCCTGTTGCTCAAGCTGCTGAAGTGAGATCCCGATGAGTCAGAGCCGCAAGCCAAGCGAGCAAGAGCTACGCAGTCGACTGTCGCCCTTGCAATACCACGTGACGCAGGAAAAGGGCACTGAGCGCCCGTTCAGTGGCCAATACGCGGCGCACACCGATGTGGGCACCTACTACTGCGTGGTCTGTGGCACGGATCTGTTCGAGTCCGCAAAGAAGTTCGATGCCGGTTGTGGCTGGCCGAGCTTCTGGTTGCCGCTGGCGGGCGATCACGTGCGCCAGCACCGCGATACCTCTCACGGCATGGTCCGCACCGAAGTCACCTGCGCCAGTTGCGATGCGCACCTGGGGCATGTGTTCGACGATGGTCCCGAGCCCACCGGACTGCGTTACTGCATCAATTCGGCGTCACTGGGCTTTCGCGGACCGCAGGAGTGAGCCGCAGCCCGCCGGTGGTGCAGCGCCTCGTGCTCGCGGGCACCGCAGGCGCGCTGGAAGCTGTGGCAGACATTCCGGCAGAGGCCCAAATGCCTGCTGCCTTCATGGTTGTTTGTCATCCCCATCCTTTGCATGGCGGCACCATGACCAACAAGGTGGTGACGACACTGGCGCGCACCGCGCACGAGCTTGGCGTGCCCTCGCTGCGCTTCAACTATCGCGGCGTGGGTGAAAGCAGCGGCAGCTTCGACGAAGGCCGGGGCGAAACCGACGATGCGCTGTCTGTTGTGGCGTGGGGAAGGCAGCGCTGGCCGGATGCCCAATTGTGGCTGGGCGGATTTTCATTCGGTGGTGTTGTGGCATTGCGCGCCAGCACCACCAGTGGTCTGGGAAGCATCGCGCGACTCGTAACGGTGGCGCCGGCCCTGGCGAGCAACTACGACGCAGTGCGTGACATCGTTGTGCCGAACTGCCCATGGCTGATTGTGCAGGGCGACGCAGATGAAGTGGTCGATGCGCGCACGGTGATCGACTGGGCGGCGCGACTGCAACCGCCGCCACGGTTGGTGGTGTTGCCCGGCGTGGGGCATTACTTCCATGGCCAGTTGGGCGCGCTGCAGGAGCAGGTGTTGCCCTTCCTGGCCTCATAACGCAAAAAGCCCGGAAAACACTGGGTTTTCCGGGCCTTGAAGTCTTTTTGCAGACTTGCGCGAGGTCTTAGTTGACCATCGCCTTCAGGTTCTTCAGCGGCAGCGCGCGAACCTTCTTGCTGGCCGGCTTGGCCTTGAAGGTCATCTCTTCGCCGGTGAACGGGTTGGTGCCCTTGCGAGCCTTGGTGGCTGGCTTCTTCACAACCTTCAGCTTCAGCAGGCCGGGCAGCGTGACGATGCCTTGACCGCGCAGGCTCTTGCGGATGATGCCGTTGAGGGATTCGAAAACCCCACTGACCTGCTTGCGCGACAACTCCGTGTCCTTGGAAATGGTGGCCATGATTTCGGACTTGGTCGGTGCGCCGCCCTTTTTCGCCATGTCTGGATACTCCCGCAAATTAGATGATTTGAACGGCGAGGAACAACCGCGCCGCTGTATTTCCGCGCGAAACATAGCACATGCGCATTGTCACGCAATAGCTTTTTTCAAAGCACTTTTGCATCAGTGAAGGATTATGAGCAGCGCCTGAATCGCAATACATGCCCACAATACAGACAGATCCAGACCTGCAATTGACGGTATCAACTTGCGTATCGGGTTCAACACCGGATTGCAGATCGAGGCGAGAATGGATTGCACGGGTGAGTAGTTTCCCTGCGCAACGAACGACAGTATCGCGTGCAGAATCAGTGAGTAGAGATAGGTTCTGAGTACCAGGTCTACGATGTCGAAGGGCACGTGCCGCACCAGTATTGCAATGCCTGGCAGGCCGAATCCCACGATCAATTGCAATATCCAGACCTTCGCCACCGAGACCAGCAGGATGGCCACTACGGATGCGGAATCCACGTGGCGCACGGACGGCAGCATGCGCCGCAATGGCAGAATCAGCGGGTCGGTCAGTTGCACGATGCCCCGCGCAAACGGGTTGCGAAAGTCCGCGCGAGTCAGCTGCATGAGCAGGCGCAGCAGCAGCACGCCCTGGTACAGGGTGACCAGCTGATCGACGACGAAATGCAGTGCACGCAGCATGATGTTACGGCTGCTTGCCGAACTGTTCGGCCAGTTCCTGGCTGCGCGCGGCAGCAGCTTGCATGGCCTCGGCAACGGTGCGATCCAGCGCCAGCGCGCCAAACCGGTTCAACGCCGCTTCTGTGGTGCCGCCCCTGGAAGTGACCTCTGCGCG
>JBDSJD010000028.1:0-43692 GCA_039917615.1 Steroidobacteraceae bacterium | reverse complement strand
GCAAACTTCATCGACACTGAGTTCAGATCAGTCGCGGCTGGTCAGGCGGCGCCCGTGCCGCCAGTAGCACAAGCTCCGGCGGAGCCGGCCTGTAACCAATTGACGCCCTCCAACGAATACTGCATGTGCGAAGGATTCTGATAATTGAGGACGACCCAGCCATAGGCAAACTGCTGGCCACGCAGCTGCTGCTTTCCGGCATTGAAGTGGAAGTGCAGCGCGACGGCGCAACCGGACTCCGCCGTGCGGCAGCTGCGACTTGGGACTTGTACATCGTGGATCGCATGCTGCCTGACATGGATGGCGTGGCGCTGTGTCGTCGCCTCCGGGCTAATCGAATTGCAGCGCCGGTGATCTTCCTGACAGCGCGCGACTCCGAGCTGGACCGGATCGCCGGGCTTGACGCGGGTGCGGACGACTACATCGGCAAGCCCTTCAGCCTTGCAGAGGTCCAGGCCCGGGTTCGCGCGCAGTTGCGTCGGGGGGGCGGCGGCGGACAGGACGCCGCACCCGACTCCAGCAGCGAAATTGTGGAAGTCGCTGGTCTGTGCGTGGATCCACTCCTGCGACAGGTGCGCTACGGCGGCACACGCATTTCGCTGACCGAGCGCGAGTTTCAATTGCTGCACCACCTCATCCAGCATCGCAAGCGTGCCTGGACGCGCGAGCAGCTGTTGCACCGGATCTGGGGGCCTGGATACGAAGGCTATGCCCACACAGTCAATTCACACATCAACCGCTTGCGTGCCAAGCTGGAGCCGGATCCTGCGCATCCGCAGTTCATACTGACCGTGAGGGGTAGGGGCTACTGTTTCGGCGGAGAGCAGGCTGGGTGAACTCGGCTACGCTGCGCCTGGCGGCGTCCTTTGTTGTCGCGCTGATGGCCATGGGTACGCTATGTGCCGGGGTGATGGCCATCGCCGCCACTCGATACCACGATGAGCGCATGCAGCGCCGCAACGCCAGTATTGCCATGTATGTGGAACGTGAGGCAGTGCTGGGTAGCGCTGGGCAGGCCGACCTGACCCGCCTGCGCGACATTGCGCAGCACGCCATGGTTGTCAATCCGCTCGCGAGAGTCTACCTGCTTGACCGAAACGGCAGGGTTATCGATGGAGGAGCGGGAAACGTCGACCTCGCGCCACTGCGGAGCTGGGTCGCCGGGCGTCCCGGACCGGTATACGGCGATGACCCGGCAAACCCAGGCAGGCAGGCCATATTTTCGGTGCATCCAGTCGGCGGAAAACCGGACAATGGCTACATCTACGTCGTGCTGGGAGGTCGCGATGCGACCAGCCGTGCCGTACTGGCGGCGGCATCCAGCCCCGTCATTTTGGCGGGGCTATTGCTGCTTTTCGGGATCATGCTGATGGCGGGATTTCTGGCTGTGGTCATAGACAGGCGTGCGCGCAAGGCCCGCGAGCAGCTTGCCACGTTGCATCAACTTGATCAGGAGCGCAGGCAGCTGCTGGTGTCCATAGGGCACGACCTGCGCACGCCCCTGTCTGCCGCATGTGGATATCTGGAGGCGCTGGATTGCAACGGCGCCAACATGTCGGAGCAGCAGCGACTCGACTATGTGCGGATCATCGCGCAGCATGTCCAGCGCCTGCGCCGCCTGATATCGCAGGTATTCCGGCTTGCGCGCCTGGAGTCTCCAGGCATGACCGCCAGGCGCGAACTCATGTCTGTTCAGGATCTCGCTAACGACGTCGGTGCACGCTTCCAGCAGGACTGCACATCCGGCGCACAGCGCGTGTTGATGGACATCGACGCCACCGCACCCCTCGTCTGGGCGGACTGCGAATTGGTGGAAACCGTGCTGGAAAACCTGCTCGACAACGCCATGCGGCATGGCAGCTCCGGCATCGCAACGCGACTGTCAGTGAGTCAGCGTGGTGCGGCTGTGCTCGTCAGCGTGCAGGACAGCGGGTCAGGCATGACTCTGGAGCCAGCGGGCGCGGTTGCCAACCTGTCATCGTCGCGGCAGGGTCTCGGACTGGTCATCGTACGGCGCGCGTTGGGACTGCTCGGTACGCGGCTGGACGTGGACTCGGCTGCCGGTCGTGGCACCACAGTCTCGTTCCGGCTCTCCGTGATGCATCCGTGAACTCTGGCACTCCAGGATGACTGCGGCGCATACGCGCCGTTTGTCCTCAAAGGAGTGTCTGATGAAGAGCATGAATATCTTGACTGGGCTGGTTTTGATGGGTATTGCTGCCGCGACTGCCCACGCAGACGATGCGTCGTTTGGTCGGGCCCAACGCAAGTTCGATGTGACCATCACCAACCTGACTGCCGGCGTAAGCTTTACGCCTCTGCTTGTTGCGACGCACAGCGCCAGGACCGAGATATTCCGGCTGGGCAAACCCGCCAGCGACGAACTGGCAACACTTGCCGAAGGTGGCGATACGCAGCCGCTGCAGATGAAATTGCAGCAGTCTGGAGAACTGCTGGACGCGGTTGCGACCGCCGGTCTGCTGGCTCCGGGCGCCTCAGTGACCGTGCGTGTGCAGTCCCGAGGCAGATTTGACCAGTTGAGCATTGCCGGCATGCTGCTGCCAACCAATGACGGGTTCGTTGCCCTCAACGGCATACGGCTGCCCTGGGATTGGGATGCTGACGAATACACGTACACGCTCTCTGCTTACGACGCGGGAAGCGAGCCCAATGACGAGCGTTGCGCAAGTATCCCGGGTCCGCACTGCGGCGGCATCGGTGGCTCGCCCGGCATTGGCGGTGAGGGCTTCGTGCATATCCACAGCGGAATTCATGGCATCGCCGACCTGAGCGCTGCCAAGTACGACTGGCGCAACCCGGTAGCACTGGTGACAATCAAGCGCGCGCGCTGAGCAGGCACTCCTGCGAGCGGACGCAGCGGCAGTGCTGCGTCCGCAAGTTCATCAGGTCCTGGGCCAGCACTGCCACGTCTGTGGTGCTGCGGTCGACTGGGGGAGGGGATCCTGCGCGTGCGCTGCTCGACGAGGCGATACAGCAGCGTGGTCTCGGGGCGATGCTGCGCATAGCCCGATGGATTGATGAACGGCGGTGAGCGCGGCCGCTGCGCACAGGCGGCAGCGGGCATGATGCGCGTCCCGGGGAATGACAGGGACCCCGCAGGCTACGCTGACAGCCGTCAGCACCAGCAAGCACAATCGCGTGCGTTCTGGCAGTTATGCCAAATGGCAAACAATGCGGGGTGCGTCCCTCACTCCCACTCGATCGTCGCCGGCGGCTTCCCACTGATGTCGTAGACCACCCGTGAAACTCCTTTCACCTCGTTCACGATCCGCCGTGAGCACACATCCAGCAGCTCGTACGGAAGATGCGCCCACTGCGCGGTCATGAAATCAATGGTCTCCACCGCGCGCAGCGCAATCACTGGCTCATGCCGACGTCCGTCGCCCGTTACGCCCACGCTCTTCACTGGCAGGAACACCGCAAATGCCTGGCTGGTCTTCTCGTACCACCCGGCCTTGCGCAGCTCCTCGATGAAGATGTGATCTGCCAGCCGCAGGGTCTCGGCAACCGGCGCGGTTACTTCGCCCAGGATCCTCACGCCCAACCCAGGACCGGGGAAGGGATGGCGATGGACCATCTCGGCGGGCAGCCCGAGTTCCACGCCGATGCGCCGCACCTCGTCCTTGAACAGCTCGCGCAGCGGCTCGACCAGCTTCATCTTCATGTGCGCAGGCAGACCACCGACATTGTGGTGGCTCTTGATCACATGCGCCTTGCCGGTCTTGCTGCCGGCGGATTCGATCACGTCTGGATAGATGGTGCCCTGCGCGAGGAACTCCACGCCTTCGAGCTTCGTGGCCTCTTCGTCGAACACCTCGATGAACAGCCGGCCGATGATCTTGCGCTTGGCTTCCGGGTCTGACACGCCCTTGAGTTCGCGGAAGTAGCGCGCGGCGGCATTCACACGGATCACGCGCACGCCGAGGTTCTTCTCGAAGACTCGCATCACCGCATCGCCTTCGTCGAGGCGCAGCAGGCCGTGGTCCACGAACACGCAGGTGAGCTGATCGCCGATGGCCTTGTGCAGCAGCGCGGCCACCACCGAAGAATCCACGCCGCCCGAAAGGCCCAGCAGCACCTTGCCCTGCCCCACTTGCGCGCGCATGCGGGCGATGGCGTCTTCGATGATGTTGCCGGGGTTCCAGCTCTCGCCGCAGCCGCAGATGTCGTGCACGAAGCGGCCGTAGATGCGCGCACCCTGCTTCGTATGCGTGACCTCGGGGTGGAACTGCAGCGCGTAGAACTTGCGGCCCTCGTCGGCCATGCCGGCGATGGGCACATCGCCGGTGGAGGAGATCAGCTTGAAGCCCTTGGGCAGTTCGGTGACGCGATCACCGTGGCTCATCCATACGTCGAGCTGGCCGTGGCCTTCGGTTGTGACGCGGTCTTCGATTCCTTTCAGCAGGTCGGAATGGCCGCGGGCGCGCACTTCGGCGTAACCGAATTCGTGCACATCGCCCTTTTGCACTTTGCCGCCGAGCTGCACGGCCATGCTCTGCATCCCGTAGCAGATGCCGAGCACGGGAACGCCGAAGTCGAACACGACCTGCGGCGCGGCGGGGGCGTTGGCCTGCAGCACGGACTCGGGACCGCCGGAGAGAATGACGCCCTTGGGCTGGAAGGCGATGACATCTGCGTCGCTGATGTCCCAGGGATGGATCTCGCAATAAACACCGAGCTCGCGCACACGGCGCGCGATGAGCTGCGTGTATTGCGAGCCGAAGTCGAGAATGAGGATGCGGTGGGCGTGGATATCCTGGGTCATTGGATGGTTGCTTGGGCAAGCGATGGCGCGGTCTGTTTCAGGCCAAATGCGTCAGATTTCCGCAGCGCGCCCGCGCCAGCACGGCAGGACAATACGTCCATCAAGTCGGTCTGGAGAGAGCGGGAATAGGTGTTGTTTATTCGATGTATGATGCCCTCGTGAGCATCAACGTTCCCACAGAGAAGGCCAAGGCCGTCATCGACGCAATGGAGCGCGAGATGATGGACAAAGTCGCGACAAAGACGGACCTCGAACACGTTCGCGATATTCTTTCGAGAGACATCCGCTCTCTGGAAGTCGCCACGAAGGCCGATCTTGCGCATCTCCGGGAAGCCTTTTCCAGGGACATTCAGGCGACGAACGTGCGCATCGACAATGTAACCAGTCAGCTTACGCTTCGGTTTATTGGCGTTGCTGCCGCCCTCGCCTCGATCACCGCTGTCATAGAGCGATTTTTCTAGCGCCCTCACCGCGAAACCCGATAGTTCGGCGCCTCTTTCGTGATCTGCACATCGTGCACATGGCTCTCCCGCATGCCGGCGCCGGTGATGCGCACGAACTGCGGCCGGGTCCGCATCTCCTCGATTGTCCTTGTGCCGGTGTAGACCATCGCCGCGCGCAGGCCACCTGACAGCTGGAACAGGATCGACACCAAACTGCCCTTGTAAAGCACGCGCCCCTCGATGCCTTCCGGCACCAGCTTCTCAAGCTCGCTGGAATTGTCCTGGAAGTAGCGATCAGCCGAGCCATGCTTCTGCGACATGGCGCCCAGCGAACCCATGCCGCGGTAGCTCTTGTACGAAGCGCCTTGGTAAAGCTCGACTTCACCTGGGGATTCCTCGGTGCCAGCGAAGAGCCCACCAATCATCACCGCATGCGCACCGGCGACCAGCGCCTTGGCGATGTCACCTGAGTAGCGGATCCCCCCATCGGCGATCAATGGAATGCCTGTTCCCTTCAGCGCCCTGGCCACATTGGCCACGGCGGAGATCTGCGGCACGCCCACACCCGCCACAATCCGCGTGGTGCAGATCGAACCTGGGCCTATGCCCACTTTCACCGCATCGGCACCGGCCTTCACCAGATCCAGCGCCGCTTCGCCAGTGACGATGTTGCCACCGATCACCTGCAGCTCCGGCCACTTGCGCTTGATCGCCGCAACAGTGTCGAGCACCCAGCGCGTGTGACCATGCGCGGTATCCACCACGATCACATCCACACCGGCTGCCTGCAGCTCGGCAACGCGATCGAGCGTGTCGGTGGTGGTGCCCACCGCCGCGCCGACGCGCAGCTGGCCCTTGTCATCCTTGCTGGCGCGGGGAAAATCCTTCGCCTTCTGGATGTCCTTCACCGTGATCATGCCTTTCAGCTCTGAATTGGCATCCACCACCAGCACCTTCTCGATGCGGTGCTTGTGCAACAGGCCCAGCACTTCGCTCTTCGGCGCGTTCTCGCGCACCGTGATCAACTGGTCGCGCGGCGTCATCACCGATGACACAGGTGCATCAAGCTTTTCTTCGAAGCGCAGGTCACGGTGCGTGACGATGCCCACCGCCTGGTTGCCCTTGACCACCGGTACGCCGGAGATGCCGCGCGAACGCGTGAGCTCCAGCACTTCGCGGATAGTCATCTCGGGCGGCACGCTGATCGGGTCGCGGATCACGCCGCTTTCGAACTTCTTCACGCGGACCACTTCGCGGGCCTGCGCTTCGATGTTCATGTTCTTGTGAATGATGCCCATGCCGCCTTCCTGCGCGATGGTGATCGCGAGGCGCGCCTCGGTGACCGTATCCATGGCCGAGGAAAGTATGGGCAGACCCAGGCGCACCGTGCGGGTGAGCCGCGTGCCGAGATCGATTTCTTTGGCGAGGACGTCGGAGCTGGCGGGGACCAGGAGGACGTCGTCGAACGTGAGGGAGTCTTCGAGGATTCGCATGGCGCATTTTACGCAACTCGCCCGCCGCTGGAAAGCCTCACACTTGGGACATGGATCCCGACCCGCCCGACGACCTGCCCACAGAGCCCGTCGTAGTGCCCCATAGCGCCCTTTCTTCCCAGGCCCTGCATGGCCTGGTGGAATCGTTCGTGCTGCGCGAGGGCACCGACTACGGCGACCGGGAATTCACCCACGAACAGAAGGTGGCGCAGGTGATCGCGCAGCTGGAACGGGGCGAGGCGCGGATTCTCTATGACCCGGAAACCGAGTCGGTC
Organism: Steroidobacteraceae bacterium; assembly: GCA_039917615.1. Classification (GTDB taxonomy): domain Bacteria; phylum Pseudomonadota; class Gammaproteobacteria; order Steroidobacterales; family Steroidobacteraceae; genus ZC4RG30. Next base: position 36,695 of record JBDSJD010000028.1, on the reverse strand, counting down.
ACCCTTCTGCCCGGGAAATAACGCTGCCGGCTAGCCCGGCTGCCGCCAGCACCAGGCGGCCAGGGCGCACAGGGAAACGCCGACTATCCAAACCGGCATAGTTCCCCAGACCAGATAGGGATACAGCATCAAGGCCACAGCAACCCATTTGACCATGCGCTTGCGGCGGCGGCGCGCCATCACGAATAGCACAAGCCCGATCACGCCGAACAGCAACACCGCGAGCAGATAGGCGGGTGATGGCAGAGTGAGGCCCTCTGCCTCCAGCAAGGCCAGTGTTTCCCGCAATGATTCCATCCCTGAACTCTATCGCGATGCTTCAGCAGGCGTGTATTAACATGCTTTCATGCAGATGAAGACTTCCCGCGACGTCTACACCGTTGCGCGACTCAACAGCGAGGCGCGGCAATTGCTGGAAGCCGGCCTGCCCGCGCTGTGGGTGGAAGGCGAGCTGTCGAACTTCTCGGCGCCAGCATCGGGTCACTGGTACTTCACGCTGAAAGACCGCGAAGCGCAGATCCGCTGCGCGATGTTCCGCAATCGCAATTCCCTGACTGGCTTCAAGCCGCGCGATGGGCAGCAGCTGATGGTTCGCGGGCGAGTCAGCCTGTATGAGCCGCGGGGCGACTACCAGTTGATCGCCGAAGCCATGGAGGATGCCGGTGAAGGCGCTTTGCGGCGGGAATTCGAACGATTGAAGACGAAGCTGGCAGCCGAAGGCTTGTTCAGCATGGAGCTGAAGCGCCGGCTGCCTGCCATGCCGCGCCGTATCGCGGTGGTCACCTCGCCCACTGGCGCGGCGGTGCGCGACGTGCTGCATATCCTGGCGCGACGGTTTCCGCCGGCCGCTGTGCTAATTTTTCCTACGCCGGTACAGGGCGCTGCCGCTACGCCTTCGATTGTCGCGGCCATCGACAACGCCTCGGCGCGCGGCGATTGCGATGTACTGGTGCTGGCGCGCGGCGGTGGTTCGATCGAGGACCTCTGGTGCTTCAACGATGAAAGCGTGGCGCGGGCGATCCGTCGCTGCAGCATTCCGGTAATCACCGGCATCGGCCACGAGATCGATTTCACCATCGCGGATCTTGCGGCTGACGTGCGCGCGCCCACGCCTTCGGGCGCAGCGGAGCTTGCGGTGCCGGATCGCCGCGCGCTGCTCGCAATTGTGGACAAGGCTGCGGTACGACTCGGGGCCAGCGTGGAGCGGCAGTTGGTGCGGGCCCGGCAGCGCTGCAATGAACTGATTGCGAGGCTGCAACGCGCGCACCCGGGCAACCGGCTACGTCAGCAGGCTCAGCGCCTCGATGAATTGGACATGCGCTTGCGCCGCGCCTGGGAAAGTTCGCTGACACGCGCCACGCAGCGCCTGCTGTTGGCCCAGCGTGGACTCGATGCGATCAGCCCGCTGGCCACCATCGAGCGCGGCTTTGCAATCGTCACGCGGCCTGATGGCTCGGTGGTGCAGGACGCAGCGCAGGTGAAAAAGGGCGACCGCATCGAAGCGCGCGTGGCACGCGGCACGGTGCTCGCAAAGGTTACCAGTACACGTCAGGCCTGACCTTCCTCGCGAAAATCGTCCAGAACCGCTCTTTACGGTCCAGAATTCCACCATGAACCGCATTCCCTCCCTGGTCCTCGCGCTGTTGCTGCCCGCTGCCCTGCCGGCCGCGGGGCCCAGCATTCTCCCCAGCAGCAGCGCCGTGCCAGGCGGCGTGCTGGTCATCGATCTAGGGGATGCCGGACAGCCCGCGCCGCAGGTGGAATGGGAAGGTCGCCGCGTCCTGGTCACAACTGACGCTGGCCACCACAAGGCAGTGGTGGGAATTGCGCTCGCCGTCGCCCCTGGAAACTACAGCCTGAAGCTGCGCGACGCCGGCGGCGAACACACCCTGCCCGTGCGCATCGTGCCGAAAAAATATACTGAGCAACGGCTCTCCGTACCGCAAAGTCAGGTCGATCTGTCGCCGACAGATTCAGCCCGCGTGGAGCAGGAACAACTTCGCCAGCGCGCCTCGCTCGACAGTTTCACCGATGCCCTGCCCGCTACATTCCGGTTACTGCAGCCTACGTCGGGTCCGCGTTCGGATTCCTATGGCAAGCGGCGCGTGTTTAACGGCCAGTCGCGCAATCCACATTCAGGCATGGATATCGCGGCGCCCACGGGCGCGCCCATTGTGGCGCCAGCCGATGCCCTGGTGCTCGACACCGGCGATTTCTTCTTCAATGGCAACACTGTGATCCTCGATCACGGCAGCGGCTTCATCACGCTGTACTGCCACCTGAGTGCCTATGCGGTGAAGAAAGGTGATCGGGTCAAGGCCGGCCAGGTCATCGGCAAGGTGGGCGCCACGGGCCGGGTTACCGGGCCGCATCTGCATTTCGGCGTGTTGCTGAATGGCGCGTCGGTGGATCCGGCTCTGTTCCTGGCGCCGGTGAAGAAGTCAGCAGCTAAGTAACCGCGGCGGGTTCAGCGCTTCGGGCGTTTGCCAGTGGGCTTGCCGGCGGCCACCTTCTTGCGCGGCACACGCCGCTGGGCGTTCTTCACCCCGGCCTTCTTTTTCACGGTGAGCTTGCGTGCAGCGGCTTCACGCTGTTCACGATTGCCGAAGGGATTCGCATCCGTGCGCAGTTCCAGCGCCACCGGGCAGGCGTAGAGATCGAAGGCCTCGCGGAACACATTCGACAGGTAACGCTTGTACGACTCCGGCGTCTGCTGCGTCTGGTTGCCATGGATGACGATGCGCGGCGGATTGCGTCCACCCTGGTGCGCGTAGCGCAGCTTGATGCGACGCCCGCGCACCAGAGGCGGCTGGTGCGCTTCCAGCGCTTTTTCCAGCACTCGCGACAGCTGACCGGTGGACATGTCGCGCATCGAGGCTTCGTATGCGCGGATGGCGGCGGTTGCCAGCTCGCCCACGCCGGTGCCATGCCGCGCCGAAATAAAATGCTGTGGAGCGAACGGCACGAAATCCAGCCGCAACGCCAGTCCGTTGCGCACCTGCTCGCGTTGGTCCAGCGGGATGCCGTCCCACTTGTTGATGGCCAGCAGCAGCGCGCGGCCACGGTTCAGGGCAATGCCCAGAACGGACGCATCCTGCTCGGCAATGCCTTCGTGGGCGTCGAGCACCATCACCACCACATGCGCGGCTTCGATGGCCTGCAGGGTGCGCGCGACGCTGGCGCGTTCCACGGCATCCTCCACGCGGGCGCGGCGACGCACACCGGCGGTATCGATCAGCGTGAACTGGCGGCCATCGCGTTCGAAAGGCACAAAGATGCTGTCTCTGGTAGTACCGGGCGTATCGGTGGCAATGACCCGCTCCTCGCCAACCAGCCGATTGATCAGCGTGGATTTACCGACGTTGGGGCGGCCGACCACCGCGATGCGGATGGAGTCGTCGTTGCCGGCGACTTCATCCGGCATTGGCGCAAGGCCGGCAAGCGCCTGCCGCAGCAGCTCGATGCAACCCTGGCCATTGAGGGCTGCGATCGGCTTAGGCACTCCCAGTCCGAGACGATGGAATTCGGCGGAGATCACGCCCGGATCCATGCCCTCGGCCTTGTTGACGGCCAGCATCACCGGCTTGCCGGAGCGCAGCAACAGCCGCGCGACTTCCTGGTCGTCGTTGGTCAGGCCCGCTCGGCCATCAACCAGCTGAATGAGCCGATCCGCCTCGGCGATAGCGCGCTCGGTCTGGATGCGCATCTGCGTTTCGACATTGTTCTTCGGACTCGCGACCACGCCACCTGTATCGACCACCACGCAGGCCGTGTCGTCTGCACGACCGAAGCCGTACTGGCGGTCCCGCGTGACGCCAGGCACGTCTGCGACGATGGCGTCGCGCGTGCCGGTCAGCGAATTGAAAAGGGTGGACTTGCCCACATTGGGCCGACCCACCAGGGCTACGATCGGCAGCATGGAGGTTTGTCTGTAGGAGAAGCGGTGAACTCAGTTCTTCGCGGCGGCGGGTGTGGCGCGCAATGCCACGAGCCGGCCATTTTCATCCATCATGATCAGCAGGTCGCCGACCACCAGCGGCGCAGCCGTGACGCGTCCGCCCAGCGCATGAATGCGGCCGGCGAGCTCGCCCTTGGCGACATCGAAGAAATGCACATAGCCCTGCAAATCGGCCACGGCCAGCAGGGAGCCCAGCACCACCGGCGGAGACAGGCGGCGATTGGCCAGCACTTCCTGCTTCCACAGTTCGACACCAGTACGCCGCACCACCTTCAGCAACTCGCCATCGGCACCGCTGACGTACAGGCCGTCTTCATCCGTGGCAAGGCCGCTGTAGCTGGAAATGTCGCGCGACCACACGACCTGCCCGGTGTCACGATCGATGCGTGCGGCCTTGCCGTGAAAGGTCACCGCATAAACGTCGGAATCGATGACCTTTACGGCGGAGTCCATGTCGATCAGGCGCTCGACTTCCGACTTGCCGGTTGGTGGTGAAAAGCTGGCGTCCCACACGGTGCGGCCATCGGCCAGTGCCAGCGCCATGACGCGGCCGGTGTCGAAACCGCAGACAGCCAGATCACCGACGATGGTGGGCTTGGCCGTGCCACGCAGCGACAGCTTCGGCACCTGCTGCTGCGCGCTCCAGATCTCGCTGCCGTCAGTGGCGCGCAATGCCGCCACGCGCCCGTCTGCCACCCGCACCACCACAACCCCCTTGCCGATCGCAGGTGCTGCGAGGACCTCGCTGTTGATGTGGGTCCGCCATTTCTGAGTGCCAGTGGCTGCATCCAGCGCCACTATATCGCCGTGACTGCCGCCTGCGACCACCAGCCCATCGCCGACACCCGGTCCGCCGGTGAGCTTGAGTTTGGTCTTGGTCTGCCAAAGCCTCTTGCCGCTGGCGGCGTCGAACGCCACCACGTCGCCGTCGGGGCCCGCTGCATAGACGGCCTTGCCATCGGTGGCCGCGGACAGACCGAGGCGGAGTTTCGGCGCGCCGCCTACGCTTGCACTCCAGACGCGCGAAATTTTTACGGTGCTTTGAAACTCGGTGAGTTCGGCAGGTTTTTCAACATTTTTCTTGGCACACGCCACCAGCAGCAGCAGTGCTGCAAGGGCAACTGCCGGACGCTGGCGTGAGGCGATTCCGGTCATTTTTCGGTTGCCTTGAGGTCACTGATCTTCAGATCAAGCACCATGCCCACGCCTTCCGGACCCGCCGACTCAGGCGACAGCAATGCACGCGAAGCCTCGTATTCCTTCAGAGCCGCCGCACGATCGCCCTTGGCAAACAGCACATCACCCCGCGCTTCAAGATAAGCGGACTGGTGCGCGCCCATGTCGGCGGTACCAAGCGTAGCCAGCGCCTTGTCGTATTGCGCCTGTGCGGCCTGCACACGCGCCAGCCGCAAGCGCGCAATCGGGCGCAGCAGCTTGTCCTTGGCGCTGTTCGTCACGCGGTCGAGATATATGACAGCCTTTTCCAGATCGTTGTTAGCGACGAACATGTTCGCAGCGGCCAGGTCTGCCACTGCCACATATGCCGACCCGGGATAGTCGCTGCGCAGTTTTTCGATTCCCGCCAGACCTATGTCCAGCTTGCCTGCATCGAAATCCGCCAGCACCTGTGTATAGATGGCACCGGCTTCCAGCGCCTGCCGGTTCTGCCGGTCCTGCCACCATCTCCAGCCGAACCAGGCCAGCAACGCCAGCGCAACCATGACCACGACCGACGGCCCGTTGGTCCGGACCCAGCGCTTTAGCGCATCCCATTGTTCGTCTTCAGAAAGCAGATCCACAGTCGTTACTCCCTCACAGCGTATTCAGTATGGCCGGAATGCGGGTCGGTAGTTCCGCGAGCGTACATTCCCCCTGCTCGGCGTCCAGCCGCAGAGGCTTGAGCGCGGCCGCGCCGCGTTCCAGCTCGTTTTCTCCCAAGATCAGCGCCAGCCGGGCACCGCTGCGGTCGGCGCGGCGGAACTGCGCCTTGAAATTGCCGCCACCCTGGTTCATCTCGAATGCCACGGCGGGCAGTTCGTCGCGTAGCTTCTCGACCAGCGCCAGACCTGCTCGCGTGGCCCGCTCACCGCTGGCCACCACGTAGACATCCGGGGCCGGCCTTGTAAAGGCAGGGCCGGTCTGCCGCAGCAGGGCGACCACCCGCTCCACTCCCATCGCGAAACCGACGGCCGCTGTTGCCTCGCCACCCAGTTGCTCGATCAGGCCGTCATAGCGACCTCCTGAACAGACCGCATTCTGCGATCCGAGCGCATCGGTGACCCACTCGAACACGGTGCGCGAGTAGTAGTCGAGGCCGCGTACCAGCCGCGGATCAATTACGTAGTCGATGCCCATCGCGGTAAGCGTGGCGCATAAAGCGTCGAAATGCTCCCGCGATTCGGCATCCAGGTGCTCGGACAGCAGCGGCGCGCCGCTGACCACGGCCTGCATGGCGGGATTCTTGCTGTCGAGGATGCGCAGCGGATTGCCACCCAGGCGCCGCTGGCTGTCGGCATCGAGCGATGCGGCATGTTGGGTGAAGTATTCGACCAGCTTGCCCCGATAGACGCGGCGCGATTCGGACGTGCCCAGCGAATTGAGCTTGAGCTGCACGCGGTCGATGCCGAGCTGCTTCCACAGCCGCGCAGTCATGGCGATGATCTCGATATCGATGTCCGGACCAGCGAACCCAATAGCCTCGACATCGATCTGGTTGAACTGTCGATAGCGGCCCTGCTGCGGACGTTCGTGCCGGAACATCGGGCCGGAAGTCCACAACTTCAACCTTGCGCCGCGCAGCAGGCCGTTGGTGATCGCCGCGCGGACAATGCCAGCCGTGGCCTCGGGTCGCAGCGTCAGGCTCTCGCCATCGGCTTCGGTGAAGGTGAACATTTCCTTCTCGACGATATCGGTGAACTCGCCGATGGAGCGCTTGAACAGCGTGGTCTGCTCGACCAGTGGCACGCGCAGCTCCTCGAAACCGTAGGCTGCGAACAGTTCACGCACAGTGCGTTCCAGATGCTGCCAGGCGCCGATGTCGGCGGGCAGCACATCGTTCATGCCGCGCACCGCGGCCAACGCTGGCTGACTCAAGGTGGCTTCGCCTGCACGGCCCACCAGGCCACTGCAACCAGCAGCAGGACAATCGCCACCGTGATCAACTGCCACCGCACCATGCCATGGCGACCCGGCTGCGCGGGCAGATGCGGCACGTTGGTAAGGTCGGGCGACAGGGAGGCTTCCTGCATTGACGAATACTGCGCCTGCAATTCCGCCGCGGGCGCGCCCAGCAACTCCGCGTAGCGACGCAGATGACCGCGCACGAACACCGGCGCGCCCAGCAGCATGAAGCTGCCGCTCTCAAGCGCGCTGAGGACGGCGACATCCACATGCAGGCGCTCGGCAGCCTGTGCCAGGCTCAAACCCATGACTTCACGGGCGCTGCGCAATTGGTCGCCAATGTCGGCCCCTTGGTTCATCTTCTATTTCGCGGGCTGCAGCAACTGCGGCAGGGCCTGCGCCTGCGAAGAACTTGGAAAATCCCTGCGCAGCAGCCGCCCATAGTTTTCGGCAGCCGCGCGGTCACCCTGGGCCAGTGCGGCCCGCACTCCGACCACCAGCACGTCCGCCGACTTGCGGGGCAGTGCCAGATAACGGTCGACTACCTGCCGCGAGACCGCGCTCTTGCCGAGGTCCAGCTGCAGGTCTGCCATCTGGATCACGGCAGGCTCGTAGTCGTTGCGCATGTTCAGCGCGCGCTCGAGATAGGGGGCCGCGTCGGCATTGCGCTTGTCCGAACGCAGGCACAGGGCTGCGTTGGTGGCTGCCGCCCAGGGGGTGGGATACAGACGATCACTGATGACGCCATCCAGCAGCGGCAACGCCTTGTCGACCTTCTGCGTCGTACACAGAAACACCGCATAGGTGTTGATGAGCGCCGAATTCTCGGGCGCGAGACGCATGGCAATCTGGTAGTGACGCTCGGCCTCTTCGGGCTTGGCGAGTTTCTCCGACAGCTGTGCCAGCGCCCAGTGCACTTCGAAATTGCCGGGGTCCTGTTTCTCGGCGCGCTCAAGCTTTTCCTTGGCCAGCTGCAGCTGGCCCTGCTGAATGTAATGCACGCCGAGCTTCACGTTCAGGTCCGCTGCCTTCTTCGGATCGGTCTTCCCTTCGTTCTGCGTGGCGCAGCCCGCAAGCAGCAGGACGGACATGGCGGCGAGCAACAGGGTGTATGGCTTGCGCGTCTTCATGAATGCACCACAGGAATGGCAATGCGCTTGCTGCCCATGCGTGAGGTAACCCGGTCGATCACCCGCCCGGCCAGCTGGCCGCAGGCTGCATCGATATCGTCGCCACGAGTCTTGCGTATCGTCGCCATGACACCACCCTTCAGCACCTGATCAAGGAAGGCCAGTATGGCCTGGGGACTGGAGCGCCGGTATTTCGTACCCGGGAAAGGATTGAAAGGAATCAGATTAACCTTGGCCGGATGCCCTTTCAGCAGACGTGCCAGTGCCCGCGCCTGCGCGGGAGAATCGTTCACGCCTTCCAGCATCACGTATTCGAACGTCACACTGCGGCCGTTCTGCTCGTCGATGTAGTGCCAGCAGGCCGCCAGCAACTCGGCGATCGGATGCCGCCGGTTGAGCGGCACTAGCTGATTGCGCAATTCATCATCGGGTGCGTGCAGCGAGACCGCCAGCGCCACGTTGCTCTCTTCTGCCAGCTTGTACATCTGCGGCACCAGGCCGCTGGTGGAAAGTGTCAGGCGGCGCCGCGAGAAATCAAAGCCCAGGTCATCAAGCAAAATCCGCATGCCGGGCACGACATTGCGGAAATTCGCCAGCGGTTCACCCATGCCCATCATCACGACATTGCTGATCAGGCGGTTGTCGCCTGCCTGGAAACCCAGCTCTTTCTGCGCCAGAAACACTTGGCCGACTATCTCGGCAGCGGTGAGGTTGCGGTTGAAGCCCTGTTGCGCCGTCGAGCAGAAGCTGCAATCCATGGCGCAGCCCACCTGCGAGGAAATGCACAGCGTGGCGCGATCACCATCGGGGATGTAGACCATCTCGAAGCCCTGCAGGTTGTCGGCTTCGAGCATCCACTTGATGGTGCCGTCGGCCGCGTCCTGCCGCGTGATGATCGTCGGTAGACGGATTTCGGCTGCCTGTTTGAGCATGACGCGAAAGTCCTTGGCAAGGTCCGTCATGGCGTCAAAGTCGGTTTCGCATCGCTTGTACATCCACTGCAGCAGCTGTCGCGCGCGAAACGGCTTGCTGCCCCGCTCGACGCACCAGGCTTCGAGTTCGGGGCGGGTCAGGCCCAGCAGGTTTACGCGCGTTTCACTCATGTTGCTGTGGCGCGCCCTTCAGCGACTGTGGATCTCGGTCTGGGCGAAGAAGTACGCAATCTCGATGGCCGCATTCTCGACCGAATCCGAACCGTGCACGGTGTTGGCTTCTATGCTCTGGGCAAGGTCAGCACGGATGGTGCCCGGCGCGGCCTTTTTTGGATCGGTGGCGCCCATGATCTCGCGGTTCTTCAGCACGGCGTTCTCGCCTTCGAGCACCTGCAGCACCACTGGACCCGAAGTCATGTATTTGACCAGATCGTTGAAGAACGGCCGCGCCTTGTGCACGGCATAGAAACCTTCTGCCTGGGCCTGCGACAGCTGCGTGAGTTTTGAGGCGACTACTTTCAGACCCGCAGATTCAAAACGGGTGTAGACCTGGCCGATGAGATCGCGGGCAACGCCATCGGGCTTGACGATCGAAAAGGTGCGCTCTAGCGCCATGACAGAGGACTCCGGCTTTGGAAAAAGAGCCGGATTTTACATCAGGTTAGACGTTGAAGCTCTCGCCGCAGCCACATTCGCCCTTGATATTGGGGTTCTTGAACCGGAAGGCCTCGTTCAGGCCCTGTTTGACGAAGTCCACCGTGGTGCCATCGATCAGCTGCAGGCTTTCCGGGTCCACGAACACCTTGACGCCGTGTTCCTCGAACACCACGTCTTGCGGCTGGGCCTGGTCGGCATAGTTGACGACATAGGCAAAGCCGGAGCAGCCGGTCTTGCGCACACCCAGCTTCAACCCCAGTCCATGGCCCCGCGAGGCAATGAATTTCTGGATGCGATCGGCGGCAGCAGGGGTCAGTGAAATGGCCATGGATTTGGATCAACTCCTCGTGATCTGCCCGCGGCATAGTGCCGCAAGCGCATCTTCGATAATGAGCATCTGGCCGAGTTTTTCAACTGGTGCGGCCACGGCGACACGCCATTGTTCGGGCGTGCCGGGCGCAAGTGCCGCAAGCGGCTGTCCCGGAAGTTGTGCCAGTACATGCCTGCATGCGGCAGCGGTATGCGGGCAGCCATAAACCTGCACGCGTGCGTCTTTAACCACACCGTTGTCGACCAGCGCCACAAATCGCACCCAGGTGCCCAGACGCTCAGCGCCTGCTTCGCCCAGCACGATGTCACCGGCCACGCCCTCCCATCCCTGCAGCGGCACTGGCCTTGCTGGCGACTGGTTCCACAGCTCGGCGTGCGTGCGCCGCAGCGCACCGATAGCCGTGGAAATGTCTTCATCGGTGCTTGCTCCGCCCAGGCTGAAGCGCAGCGAGCTCTGCGCCTGCGCGGTGTCACGGCCCAGCGCGCGCAGCACGTAGGATGGCTCGCCGCTGCGGGAATTGCAGGCAGCGCCTGTGGCAAGCGTGAGTTCAGGCAGCCCCGTGAACAGGCTCTCGCCTTCTACGCCGGCAAACGTGACGTTAAGGATGCCGGGGGCGCGCGCTTCAGGATGACCGTTCAGCATGGCTCCCGGCAGTGCACTCAAGCCCTGCCAAAGGCGGTTACGCAGGGCGATCAACCGGGATGCTTCGGCTTCCCGCCGCCGCGCCGCAAGTTCGCAGGCGCGACCGAAACCCACGATCTGATGTGTGGCCAGGGTGCCCGCGCGCAGCCCGCGCTCGTGACCACCACCCAGCAGCTGTGCCTGAATGCGGCCACGATGCAGGGGCGCGACATACAGCGCGCCGATACCCTGCGGGCCACCGAGCTTGTGCGCGGTGAATGCCAGCAGCGCAATGCCAGCCACGCCCAGCGGCAATTTGCCGGCGCTCTGCGCAGCGTCGACATGCAGCGGCACCTGATGTTCCACGCAGACACGGCTCAAGGCGGCGAGATCCTGCGCGACGCCGGTTTCATTGTTCACGTGCAGCAGCGACACGAGACAAGTGGTAGGACGAAGCGCAGCCGCTAATGTTGCGGCATCCAGCAAACCGCTGGCAGCGGGCTTCAGCACCGTAACCGCAACGCCCTGGTATTCCAGCGCACGCACCGGCTCCAGCACCGACTTGTGTTCGGTGGCGAGCGTGATGACATGCGGCTTGCCGCCCCGCGCCAGCGCCGCACGCGCGGTACCGGTGATGGCCAGATTGTTCGATTCGGTGGCACCGGAGGTAAAGACGATGTCGGCAGGATTGGCGCCAATCAACGCCGCTACTTGTGCGCGCGCGGCTTCCACGAGCGCAAGGGCCGCCTGTCCGGCTGCATGATTGGCAGCGGCATTTCCCAGCGGCATTGCCAGCACTTCGGCCATGCGCTGCGCAACCTGCGGCTCTGTTGGCGCAGTGGCTGCATAGTCCAGATAGACCGGCATGGTGCGCTCAGTGCTCATCGCCAGCCTTGCGGCGCCGACTCTGCACGGCGGTAAGCAGGCCACGCAGGATGTTCACTTCATTGCCGTCGAGTTCGGCACGGGTGAACATGCGCTGGATGCGGCCCATCAGGCTGGTGCCGGCCTGGGTGCGATCACGAAAGCCCACTTCATCCATCACCTGCTGCAGGTGTGCGTAGAAGTGCTGCATCTGTGCTGGTGTGGCCAGCGGACTCTCCCGCGGCGCCAGATACATGCCGGGCTGGTGCTGCGCCATGCGGATTTCATAGGCGATGAGCTGCGCTGCCATCGCGATGTTCAACGATGCATAGTCGGGATTGGCCGGAATGCGCATCAAGACATGGGCTGCCTGCAAGTGTTCGTTGGACAGCCCGAAGCGCTCGGTGCCGAACAGCACCGCTACGCTGCCTGTTCCGCTGCTGGCTTCGTCAACCATGCGAAGGGCGGCGTCGCGCACTTCGAGCACCCGGAAATACTGGTCGCGGGTACGCGCAGTAGTCGCGAGCACCAGCCCGCAGTCCGCAATAGCTTCGGCAAGTGTTTCCACCACACGGGCGCTGGCCAGCACATCGTCGGCGCCGGCAGCACGCGCCGTGGCATCCGGATGCGGAAATTCCCGTGGCTTGACCAGCACCAGGTCGGATAGGCCCATGTTCTTCATGGCGCGCGCCACCGCCCCGATATTGCCGGGATGGGATGTGTCGACGAGCACGAAGCGTATGGGCAGGGTCATGGGGCGGAATGCGGCCGATTGGCCGCGGGCATGCTGGCGGCGTCTGCTATTCTACCGCGCCATCGCCGCACCGCCTTCGCCAGAGCGCCCATGCATCCTTACATGAATACTGCCGTCAAGGCGGCGCGCCGCGCTGGCGAGATCATCGTGCGCGGGCTGGCGCGCTTCGAAGGCGTTGAAACGGCCTCGAAGGGCCTCAACGACTTCGTCACCAGCATCGACCACGCGGCCGAAGCCGCCATCATCGAAACTCTCGGCGAGGCTTATCCGCATCACGCCTTCCTGGCGGAAGAAAGCGGCGCCAGTGGCACTGGCGAGAACATCTGGATCATCGACCCGCTGGATGGCACCACCAATTTCATGCATGGCTTTCCCACGTTCGCCGTATCCATCGCCTTTCAGATGGGTGGGCGCATGGAACACGCGGTCATCTATGACCCCATGCGCCAGGAGCTGTTCACGGCTTCGCGCGGCCAGGGCGCCTATCTGGAAAACCGGCGCCTGCGGGTCAGTCGCCAGCGCACGCTCGAAGGCTCGCTCATCAGCACCGGCTTTCCTTACCGGGAAAACCTGCACCTGCTCGACCCGTACATGGCGATGATGAAGGCCGTGATCCAGCGCGCCTCCGGTCTGCGACGCCCTGGCTCGGCTGCATTGGACCTTGCCTATGTGGCAGCCGGGCGCACCGACGGCTTCTGGGAGATCGGACTCAAGGCCTGGGATACCGCCGCCGGCACGCTGCTGATCCGCGAGTCAGGGGGTCTGGTGGCAACGCTCGACGGTGGTGAGTACAAGCAGAATGGCAACATCGTGGCGGGTACACCGCGGGTGTTCAATGAGCTTCTGGAAACCATCGCACCGTTCCTGACGGACGAGCTGCGCGAGAACACCAGCCCGGGTTAGCGCGCGGTCCTAGCCCAACCGGCAGTGCGCGCCTGCGTAGTTGGCAATCGCAAGTCCACAAGCCACGCTGGTGAACGGGTCGTGACCTTCGACGCGACCGGGAAACAGGTCTTCCAGAAGCCGGCGTACGGCAACAATCTCGGAGGTGCCGCCAGTGCGAATTACTACCGTGATGTCAGCCCTGCTGATGCCCGCCGCCGGCAACAACGTGTCGATTCGCTCACGCACCGTGGCCAATGCCGGCACCAGGATGGCGTCGAGCTGGGTACGCTGGAAAGGCACGGTGAGGTTGAGCTCGGGGATATCGATGACGGTTTCAGGGCGAACCGAGAGTTCGACCTTGGCGCGCTTGATGGCCTGGAAGCAGTTGTGGCTGTAGTTGAATGAAATGAGATCCAGCAGGCGCTGGAATTTCTCCGCACCCGCGCCGCCGCGCGAGATCCGGTCCACCACCATCGCGCGCGTGTAATTCTGGTTGAGCAGGAAAGTCGTCTGCCAGTTGAGCAGACCGGACTCGAATTCGTGGAAGGGAAACAGCGTGTCGACCTGTCGCCCATCGACCTCACGCACCCAGCGCTCGTTTTTGCCCAATTCGGGAAACAGCATGTGTTCGAAGATCAGTTGGTCGATGCGGTCACCACCCAGTGCCACGCCATTGGTCGCCAGCACCTGGAAATCGGAGCCCTGGAAGCGCACCGCGGCAAGGTCGAGCGTGCCGCCGCCGAAATCCACCGTGAGCGCAATGCCGTGGTCACTGCGCTGGGCGCCGTGCAGCCAGCTCAGCGTGGCTGCAACAGGCTCGGGGTAGAACTCGGCCACCTCGAAGCCCGCGTGTTCATAGGCCTCGGCCAGTCGCGCCACGGCAACTGGATTGCGGCTGCCAGCCCGCCCCTCGAAAGTGACCGGTCGCCCCGCGTGGATCGCCGGCAATGGCGGTGGCAGCTCCTGCTCCGCACATTCACGCATGTGCGCGAGGATTGGCGTGAGCAGCGCGACAATGCGGTAGTGACGCTCGAACACCGACAACCGCTCGATATCCGGATCGCCCAGCAGTCGTTTCAGGCCCAGAAACAGCCGACCTGGCAGCGTGCGGTCATACGGCGGGCCATAAAGGGTGTGGCGCTGCGTCTCGAGGCGCGAGATATCGTCGCCGGTATTGCTGCCGCCGACGGATGACGCCGACTCACCGATCACCTCTGCCACCAGTTCCACGCGCCGGCCGCGGTTTTCCTCCACGTAGCGATCAATGGCCGCGCTGCCCACGAGCGCAGCATAGCCACGATCCAGGTGTATGGCGGTGGGCAGGATCGGTCCATCACGTTGCAGCCGCAAACGATGCAGCTGCACGCCATCGAACCAGGCGATTGCTGAATTTGATGTGCCGAAATCCAGCCCCACTCCGACGCGATTCATCGTCACCGCTCAGCCGCCGAGGTACGCACTGCGTACTTTCGGATCGGCGCGCAGCGCAGCGGATTGATCCTGCAGGATGATGCGCCCGTTCTCGAGCACGAAGCCATGCGTGGCGATCTCCAGCGCAAGGTTCGCATTCTGCTCCACCAGCAGGATGGTGATGCCGCGGCTGCGGTTGATGGCGACAATCTGCGCGAAGATGGATTTCACCAGCAGCGGCGCAATGCCCAGCGATGGCTCGTCGAGCATCAGGAATTTCGGTTGCCCCATCAGCGCCCGGCCAATCGCCAGCATCTGCTGTTCGCCGCCGGAGAGCGTGCCGGCCTGCTGCTTTTCGCGCTCCTGCAGGCGCGGAAACACGCTGAACACATAGTCGCGCTCGCGGCGGATGGCCGCTGTGTCATGCTGCAGATAGGCGCCCATCATCAGGTTCTCGCGCACCGTGAGGTTGGCGAACACCATGCGCCCTTCGGGAACATGGCACAGCCCGCGGGCAACGATTTTGTGGGCCGGCAGGCCGTCGATGCGCTCGCCGTTGTAGGTGATCGTGCCGCTCTGCGGCCTGATGAGGCCGCAGACCGTGCGCAGCGTGGTGCTCTTGCCGGCGCCATTGCTGCCGATCAGCGTGACGATGCTGCCCGCGTCGACGGTGAGCGAAATGCCATGCAGCGCGCGGATCGCGCCGTAGTCCACCACGATATTGTCGAGCGTGAGCATCAGCCGGCACCCGCCGCGACCGGCGCTTCGTCACCGAGGTAGGCCTCGATCACTTTTGGGTTGGCACGCACTTCCGCCGGCGTGCCTTCCGCGATCTTGACGCCGTGGTCCAGCACCACGATGCGTTCGCAGATCTTCATCACCACCTGCATGTCGTGCTCCACCAGCAGGATGGAGATCGCGAACTGCTCCTGCACCTGGCGGATCAGCCGGGTGAGTTCGAGCTTCTCGGTGGGGTTCATGCCGGCGGCTGGTTCATCCAGCAGCAGCAGCTTCGGCTGCGTGGCCAGCGCCCGCACGATTTCCAGGCGGCGCTGGTTGCCATAGGGAAGACTCTTGGCGGGTTCGTCTCGCAGACGGGTCAGGTCGAAAATATCCAGCAGTTCTGCGGTGCGCGCGGCGATCTGCCGTTCTTCGGCATGAAACGACGGCAGTCGCAGCAGCGAACTTGCCGAATGGTGCTTCACATGCAAATTGAACGCCACGCGTACGTTGTCGAACACGCTCAGTGATGGAAACAACCGGATGTTCTGGAAAGTGCGGGCGATGCCCAGGCTTGTGATCTGGTACGGCTTGCGCCCCACCAGCGACTGCCCCGCAAAATGGATTTCACCGGCCGTCGGACGGTAGACGCCGGTGACCATGTTGAAAACACTGGTCTTGCCGGCGCCGTTCGGACCGATCAGTCCGGTTAGCGATCGCTCGGCTACCTTGATCGTCAGGTCGCCCACGCAGGTAAGGCCACCGAAGCGCAGGGTGCAACCTGTCAGCTCAAGCAGCGGCGCATCCATCAACGGGCCGGACGCCGCAGCAGCGGCCAGGTGAACAGGCCCTGGGGGCGCAGGATCATCAGCACGATGATCAGCAGCGAATAGAGGATCATGCGCAGATCACCGAACTGGCGCAGCCACTCGCCCAGCACGGTAAGCAGGATGGCCGCAATGATCACACCGGTGGTGTTGCCCATGCCGCCCAGTATCACCATCACCACGATCTCCACCGAGCGGTCGAAACCGAAGCCTTGGGGGACGATGTACTGTTTGAAATGCGCGTACACACCACCGGCAAGGCCGGCGAAGAATGCGCCCACCAGGAATGCCTTTATCTTGTAACGCGTGGTGTTGATGCCCATTGCCTCGGCGGCGATCTCGTCGTCCGCAACGGCGATGAAACCGCGTCCGTGGGTGGAGTTCACCATCGCCCACACCACGTAGATCACGATCGCCGCGAGCCCAAAGGCCCAGAACAGCGTGGTGTACGCGGGAATGCCGATCAGCCCGCGAGGGCCCCCTACTGCATCAATGTTCTGCAATACCACGCGGATGATCTCGCCAAAACCCAGCGTCACGATGGCGAGGTAGTCGCCCTTCAGCCGCAGTGATGGCACGCCGACGATGAATCCGGCCACCGCCGCCGCGAGGCCCCCGGCCAGCAGCGCCAGTGCGAACAGCAGCCACTGCTGGCCGGCAAGCATGGGCAGCAGCATGACGCCGAAGCTGGTCGTGAGCATCGCCGCCACATAGGCGCCTACTGCCATGAAGCCGGCATGACCCAGCGAGAACTGGCCGGTATAGCCGTTGATGAGGTTGAGGCTCACGGCAAGCGTGATGTTGATGCCGCAGCTCACGGCGATGTCGAGAAAATACGGGTTGTAGCTGGCAGAGAACAACGACGCGACCCCGATCACCGCAAGCGCCGCCGGCAATGCGAGCTGCGGCCGCGACATCAGACCTTCTCCGCCTGCCGCTTGCCGAGCAGACCATTGGGACGCAGCAGCAGGATCAGGATCAGCACCGCAAACGCCACCGCATCGCGATAGGTCGATCCACCCAGCGCCACTACTGAAGTTTCAACCAACCCCAGCACCAGACCACCAACGGCCGCGCCGGCGATGTTGCCGATGCCGCCCAGCACGGCAGCCACGAATGCCTTGAGGCCAGGCAGCGTACCCATCAACGGATCAATGGAGGGATAGTTGGTGGCGTAGAGAATGCCGCCGGCGGCCGCCATTGCCGAGCCCAGCGCGAAGGTGAAGGAGATCACCCGGTCATTGTTGATACCCACCAACGATGCCGCGACCGGATTTCCGGACAGCGCCCGCATCGCCGTGCCGATGCGCGTATGCAAAACGATGTGCCGCAGCGCGAACAGCAGCAGCAGGGTCACCACGAACACCATGATCTGGCTGCTGGAAATAACAAGGCCGTTGTCGAACTGGAAATTGTGCTGCGGAAACAGCACCGGAAAGGATTTGGGGTTGGCGCCGAAGATGCGCTGACCCAGATTCTGCAGCAGCAGCGAAACGCCGATGGCTGTGATCAACGCGGTGAGCGTGGAGCGGCCACGCAGGGGGCGGTAGGCCAGCTTCTCGATCAGCACGCCGAGCAACGCGCAGATCGCCATGGCACCAAGCAGCACGAACACGCCGCCGGGCACCGAGGCCTGCGGCACGAAGCGCGCCAGGTAGTAGCCGGAAAAAGCGCCCAGCATGAACACGTCGCTGTGCGCGAAATTGATGAATCGCAGCACGCCGTAGACCATCGTGTAGCCCAGGGCGATCAGCGCATAGATGGCGCCAAGCGCAATGCCGTTGACGAGTTGCTGCAGCAGCTCAGTCACGGCGGCGGCCCTTCAGGGCGCAATGGTTTCGACGTACTGGAACTTGCCGTCTTTCGCCGTGATGATCACCGCCGGCTTGGAAGCATCGCGTTTCGCGTCCAGCGTGGTGGCGCCGGTGGCGCCGGGAAAGTTGCTGGTTGCAGCCAGCGCGGCACGCAGCTTCGGGCCCTCGGTGCCCCCGGCCCGCGTGATGGCATCTGCCAGCACCATGGCCGAGTCATAACCCAGCGCGGCCATGGCATCCGGCGTTTCGTTGTACTTCGCCTTGAATGCGGCGACGAATTTCTGCGCCAGCGGTTCGGTGCTCTCGGAAGAGAAATGGGTAGAGTAATAGGTGCCTTCCAGCGCCTCCGCGCCGGCCAGCGCAAGCAGCTCCGGTGCTTCCCAGCCATCGCCACCGAACAGCGGCACCTTGATGCCCAGCTGCCGGGCCTGCCGGACGATCAACCCGGCGTCGGTGTAGTAACCAGGAACGATGATCGCATCCGGCTTCTGGCTCTTGATGGCGGTGAGCTGCGCGCTGAAGTCCTTGTCGCCGCCCGTGTATTTCTGTTCCGAAACGATCTGCCCGCCATCTGCCACGAAGGCATCGCGGAAAAACTGCGCGAGTCCGACGCTATATGGTGCGGACACATCCGAAAAGATCGCGACCTTCTGCGCCTTGAGTGTGCGCTTGGCAAACCCCGCCAGCAGCTTGCCCTGGAAGGGATCGATGAAGCACACGCGGAAGATGTAGTCGCCGGTTTCGGTGACCTTGGGGTTGGTGGACGACGGCGAGACCATCGGCACACCGGCAGCCTGCGCGATCGGCGCGGCTTCCAGCGACCGACCGGAAGCGACTTCGCCCAGCAGCGCCACCACTTTGTCGCGGCTGATCAGCTTCTTGGCGATGGTCGCGGATTCGCCCGCCGTGCTGCGATTGTCTTCCGAGATCAACTCGATCTTCTTGCCGAGCACGCCGCCCGCTGCATTCAGTTCGTCGATGGCAAGCTGCGTGCCCTTGTGGGAGGACTGGCCGAAGGCCGCTTCCTTGCCGGTGAGCGAGGCGAACTCCCCGATTTTGATGGTGTCGTCGGCAGCCGTGGTGCCCCCGCCCTGCTTCGAACAGCCGGTGAGCAACGCCACGCCAGCGAGAGCGGCAAGCAAACCAATTCGCGGATGTTTCATGGGTATGTCCAACTGTTTCGAAGTGAACCCTGAGGGGGTACCGCAGTATAGATGGGTGGATTGGGGAATCCAGCCGCCCGCCCTCACTTGTGGCGGTGGCGATCCATCAGCTTGCGCAGCCGCAGGTTGATCATTTCCACGCAGACCGAGAAGGCCATCGCGAAATACAGGTAGCCCTTGGGGATATGCGTGCCGGAGCCGTCGGCTATCAGGGCCACGCCCACCAGGATCAAGAAGGCCAGCGCCAGGATCTTCACCGTGGGGTGCGCTTCGACGAACTCCGAGATGGAACGCGATACCAGCATCATCACCAGGATGGCGATGACGATGGCGGCGACCATGATGGGCACCTGCTCGGGCGTTGCCAGGCCAACCGCCGTGAATACGGAGTCGAGCGAGAACACGATGTCGATGATGGCGATCTGCACCACGATCACCACGAAGCTCGAGAATACCCGGGTGCTGCGGTTTTCCTCGGCGCCTTCCAGGGTATGGTGGATTTCCAGGACACTTTTGGCGAGCAGGAACAGGCCGCCAAGGATCAGCACCAGGTCGCGACCGGAGATCTCGTTTCCCCAGATAGTGAACCAAGGCTGGGTAAGCCGGGTGAGCCAGACTATGGAGAACAGCAGCGCGATGCGCGTGCCCATTGCGAGCGCCAGGCCCACGATGCGCGCGCGGTCGCGCCGCTCCGGCGGCAGACGCCCGACGAGGATGGAAATGAAGATGATGTTGTCGATGCCGAGGACGATCTCCAGCGCCGACAGGGTGACCAGTGCCACCCATGCCGTAGGGTCGACCAGCAGCTCCATCACGGCAGGCTGTCTACTTCCTTGCTGCGCACGGCCGGGAACACATGCTCGGCCTTGAGGCCAAAGTCGAGCGCCACTGCCGCCGAAATGTATATCGAGGAGTAGGTGCCGATGAGGATGCCGATGACCAGCGCCTCCGAAAATCCGCGCAGCGCTGGCCCGCCGAACAACAGCAACGCCACGACCACGATCAGCGTCGTGACCTTGGTCATGATGGTGCGCGACAGCGTCTGATTGATCGACTGGTCCAGCGCCAGCGCGGGCGCCAGGCGACGGTTCGCCTCGAAGCGCTCGCGAATGCGGTCGAACACAATGATGGTGTCGTTCAGCGAATAGCCCACCACCGCGAGCAATGCCGCCACCACCGCCAAGTCGAAGGGTGTCTGCGACAGCGCAAACCAGCCAATGATCAGGATGGGGTCATGCATCAGCGCCAGGATGGCGCCAGCAGACAGCCGCCAGGTGTGGAAACGCAATGCGATGTAGATAAAAACCAGCACCAGCGTGATGAGCAGCGCCTTGATGGCGCTGTCGCGCAGTTCGTTACCCACCTGCGGACCGACGATCTCCAGCGGCTTGATGGTCACGTTGGGATCGACGCTGCGCAGCGCGGCCTCGGCGCGGGCACGCACCTGGTCGTTGGTCTGCTTGGGTTCAGGCGCCAGGCGTGCGGTAATGTCGCTTGCCTTGCCAAAGACCTGCACCGTGGGTTCGTGGAAGCCCTGTGCCTCCAACGCGGTGCGTACAGCTTCGACGTTGGCAGCGCCCGGGAAAGTCGCCTCGATGTTGGTACCGCCAGTGAATTCCACCGACAGATTCAGAGGTCGCGCGAAAAACAGCGTGACCGAGGCGATCATCAATGCCGCGGACAGCGCGTACCACCAGCGCCGCGTAGCCATGAACGGAAAATTGGTTGCCTTGTGAAAGAATTCCACGCTAGTCCCCTGGTTAACCGATCGCGAGCCGGCCGGTCCGGCTCTTGCCGCCATAGATCAGCGTCAGCAATGCACGGCTGCCCAGCAGCGCTGTGAACATCGAAGTGCCGATGCCGAGCACCAGCACAATGGCGAAATTGCGGATCGGGCCCGTACCGAACACCCACAGCACCAGACCCGCGATCAGGGTGGTGAGGTTGGAGTCCATGATGGCCGAGAACGCCTTCTCGAAGCCGGCGCGGATGGATGCCTGGGGCGACATGCCGTTGCGGATTTCCTCGCGGATGCGCTCGTAAATGATCACGTTTGCGTCGACCGCCATGCCCACCGTGAGCAGGATGCCGGCGATACCGGGCAATGACAGCGATGCCTTCATCATCGACAGCAGCGCGGTGAGCAACACCACGTTTGTCAGCAGCACTGCCGACGCCACCATGCCGAACACGTGGTAGTAGAGAATCATGAAGACGAACAGCGCGGCGGATCCGTACAGCAGTGCGCGCACGCCCGCGTCGATGTTCTGCTGACCCAGCGATGGGCCGATGGCCCGCTCGCTGATCGCCGACAATGGCGCGGCCAGCTGGCCGGAGCGCATCAGCAGGGCAAGATCGCGCGCCTCGGCCTGGCCAAGCCCGGTGATGTTGAACTGGTTGCTGAAAATGCCCTGGATGGTGGCCTCGCTGATTACTACCTGCTTCTCGACATCGACATCTGTCATCACGCCATTGACCAGGCGCTTCTCGCGCGTCTGTTCCTTGAGCACCACTGCCATGGGCCGGCCCATATTGGCCTGCGTGATCTTCAACATCCGGTCGCCGGCCTGCGAATTGAGCCGCACGGCAACAGCCGGACCCTCCTGGGTAACTGTGCTGGTGGCGTCCACCAGCTGTTCACCGGTGGCGATGATCTCGCGCTTGAGCAGCGTCGGCTGGCCGTCGCGCCTGGTGTAGAGGCGCGATCCGATCGGTGCGCGACCCTTCGCCTGGGCATCCAGGGGACTGTTGACCGTGTCGGTCAACCGGAACTCAAGCGTAGCCACCTTGCCGAGGATGTCTTTCACTTCCGCGGAGTTGGTAATGCCGGGCAATGCCACCGAGATACGGTCGATTCCCTGCTGGCGCACCTCCGGCTCGGTCACACCCATTTCACCCACGCGATTGCGCAGCGTGACCATGTTCTGCTGGATGGCATTGCGCTTACGTTCTGTGAGTTGCGCAGTGGTGAGTGTGGCGCTGATGCTGGGCACTGCACCCTCACCGATGGTGTACGTTGCGTCGGACACGAACTTTTTCATGACATCGCGGGCGGCGGTCAGGTTGGCGCCCGGCGGAAATGTGACGCGCACTCCGTTAAGCACGCCGTCGTCATCCAGGCGCCCAGCATCGGTGAAGTTGATCTTCGCCTCCGTCAGTGCACGCCGGTAATCCTGCTCGTAACTGTCCACCAGCAGTCCCACCGCTCCTTCCACATCGACCTGGTAGAGCAGATAGAGCCCGCCTCGCAGATCCAGCCCCAGCGGCATCGGCCGCAGCCCGAGCTTGCGGAAAATCTCTGGCGCCCGCGGCGCGCGCGACAGCGCGGAGATGTAGGTGTCGCTCATGGTTTCATTCACCACATCGCGGGCGGCGAGCTGTGCGTCCACCGCATCGAACAGCAGCATTGTGCGGCCGCCGTCGAGGAAGGCCCGCTTGACGATTACGTTTTTTGCCTTCAGTGCCGCTTCGATGGCCTGGTTGCCGGCAGCATCGATGTTGGCGCGATCCTTGCGCGCCACCTGCACCGCAAGGTCTTCACCGAAGAAGTTCGGCGCGGCGAAGACCAGTGCCAGCAACGACACAACTGCGACGAGAATGTATTTCCAGCGGGCGAATTCAAGCATGGCGGTTCAAGCGCTCTTGTAGGTGCCTTTGGGAACCAGTTGCGAAACCTGGGACTTCTGCACCTTTATGCGGACACCTTCGGCGATTTCAACAGTGACGAAGCCATCGCTGACGTCGGAGATCCGGCCAAGGATGCCCCCGGCGGTCACCACTTCATCGCCAGCTGCCAGCTTGGACAGCATGTTCGTATGCTCCTTGGCGCGTTTCTGCTGCGGCCGGATCAGCAGGAAATACATCGCGCCCAGCATCAGCACCATCAGGATGGGCATCTGGTAGGGGCTGGCTGTAGCGGCGGCGGGGGCCTGGGCGTAGGCGTCGGAAATCAGCAGGCTCATGGGTATAGACCTTCGGGGCCGAAAAAACGGTCGCGCATTATGCCACAGGGATCCTAAGCATCCTGCCGCCGTGCGAGGGTCTCCCGGGCAAAGGCGGCAAAACGCCCCTCGTCCAGAGCCATGCGCATCCGGCGCATCAGGTCCAGGTAGAAATGCAGGTTGTGCAGGGTGTTGAGCCGCGCCCCCAGGATCTCGTTGCACTTGTCCAGATGCCGCAGGTAGGCACGGGAATAGTTGCAGCAGGTGTAGCA
Organism: Steroidobacteraceae bacterium; assembly: GCA_039917615.1. Lineage (GTDB taxonomy): Bacteria > Pseudomonadota > Gammaproteobacteria > Steroidobacterales > Steroidobacteraceae > ZC4RG30. The sequence goes on along the minus strand of JBDSJD010000028.1, from coordinate 13,296 downwards.
GCCGCATTCCGGGTCGATGGGGCCGGTGTCGGCGGTGTGTGCCGCATTGCGAATATTCAGCACGCCGGTAGTCGTGAACAGGTGTCCGTTGCGGGCATGGCGGGTGGGCATGACGCAATCGAACAGATCCACACCGCGCGCCACCGCGGCGATCAGATCCTCCGGGCGCCCCACCCCCATGAGGTAGCGGGGCCGGTCGCGCGGCATGAATGGCTCGATGGCTTCGAGCACTGCGAGGCGCACCTCTTCCGGTTCGCCCACAGCCAGACCACCGATGGCATAACCGGGAAACCCAACCTTGAGCAGTGCGTCCAGAGATGCCTGCCGCAATGGCGCATGCACGCCGCCCTGGATGATGCCGAACAGGTTGCCGCGCGGTGGCGCAGGATCCTCACGGTAGTAGTGCGCATGTGAACGCGCGGCCCAGCGCATGGAACGTTCCATGGAGTCTCGCGTCTGGTCTTCCGTCGCCGGCCACGGGGTGCAGTCGTCGAAGCACATGGCGATGTCCGAGCCCAGCGCGCGCTGCACATCCATCGAATCTTCCGGAGTAAGGCGCACTGGACTGCCGTCGATGGGTGACTGGAAGCGCACGCCCTCTTCGGTGATCTTGCGCATGGCTGCGAGGCTGAACACCTGGAAGCCGCCCGAGTCGGTGAGGATGGGTTTCTGCCAGTGCATGAAACCATGCAGTCCGCCATGCGCAGCGATGACGTCGGTGCCGGGCCGCAGCATCAGATGAAAGGTATTGCCGAGGATGATCTGCGCGCCGAGCGATTCAAGCTCTTCGGGCGTCATTGCCTTCACCGTGCCATAGGTGCCGACGGGCATGAACGCAGGCGTCTCAATCATGCCGCGGTCCATGGTCAGCCGACCGCGCCGCGCCGCGCCCTCCTGCTGCAGCAGGTTGAATTCAATCATGGCGCGCTCCGGGCGCTGGCGTGATCCACATGGCATCGCCGTAGCTGAAGAAACGATAACGCCCGCACACTGCATGTGCATAAGCTGCAAGCACCTGCTCTCGGTCCGCAAAGGCGGATACCAGCATCAGCAGGGTCGACTCCGGCAGATGGAAATTGGTGATGAGCGCGTCCACGACCCGGAAATGATAGCCCGGCGTGATGAACAGACGCGTATCGCCGCTGCCCGCTGCCAGCTTGCCGTTGGGTGCAGCCGACTCCAGCGCGCGTGCCACCGTAGTGCCCACAGCGATCACCCTGCCACCTGCTGCACGGCATTGGGCCACGGCATCGACCAGCGCCAGAGGCACGGCATAGCGTTCGGCGTGCATGACATGCAGCGCGATATCGTCGACCCGCAGCGGCTGGAAAGTGCCGGCACCGACATGCAGCGTAATCGTAGCGCGGCGCGCACCGGTTGCATCGATTCCCGCGATCAGCGCTGCATCGAAATGCAAACTGGCGGTGGGGGCGGCAACCGCGCCCGGATCACGCGCGAAGATGCTCTGGTATCGCTCGCGGTCGGCTGCATCGGCGCCGCGATCAATATATGGTGGCAATGGCACCACACCATGTGTCTCGAAGAACGACAACACGTCGCTCGGGGTTTCGACTTCCCAGAGGTCACCGCTGGGCGTCGCGACGCATCGAACCACCCGCAGCTCACCACCGGGTGTAGTGATCCGCAGGTCCGGGCGTATCTGCTTGCTGGCGCGCATCTGCACCAGCGCGCGTCGTTCGCCCACTGCACGTTCAAGGAAGATCTCCACGCGTCCGCCGGAAGGCTTGGTGCCGAACAGGCGCGCCGCCACCACGCGGGTATCGTTGAATACCAGCAGATCGTTTGGCCTCAGCTGCGAGGGCAGATCTGCAAACTGCCGGTCGGTGAGCGCGCCAGTGGCTCCATCCAGGCACAGCAGGCGGCTGCCCGATCGCTCTGGCAGGGGCGCCTGGGCGATCAGTTCCAGGGGAAGTTCATAGTGGAAATCGGCGCGGCGCATGGGGCCGCGCATGGTAGGCGGCCCCTTGTCTTGCGTCCACGCTGTCAGTTGGGCCTGCGTCCGCCCGGTGCCGTGCTTTCAATGTTCTGCACCTTTCGATCGCGCTGCACACGCAGGGTCAGCTTTTCGCCCGGCTGATAACTGCGCAGGATGCGCCCTGCCTGCTGGGCAGTGAGGGTCTCGCGTCCATCGATGGCCAGGATCACATCGCCGTCCTGCAGCTTGAACGCAGAATTCACGCCCGCCCGCACCACCAGCACACCGGTCTTCACACCGAAATAGCTGCCCAGGCGCTCGGACAGCGACGCAAGCTCCGCGCCATCAAAGCGCTCTTCCGACTCATCGACAAGACGCCCTCCCTGTTGCTGGCGCGCACGCAGTTCCAGGACCTGGTTCAGGACCTGGTTAGCGATGCTGTTAGGCATCGGTTCGGGATTCGGCCCACCTTGCGGACCACCCGGCCCTGGCTGCCCAGGCTCCCCAGGCACACCCGGCGAGTTGAACGGGCGGACACGCGCACGAGTCTCGGGTCCGGGATTTCCTCCGCGCCCAAAGGCAAATTCCTGCCGGCGAATGAGGACGTCCTGTGGCGCGCGTCGCGGCGCGACATCAAAGTTCAGCTTCTTGCCTTCGCGCAGTACGACAACCTTCACCTTCTGCTCCGGTTCGAGCTGACTCATTTTTTCCACCAGCGCACGCCCGGGATTGCTGTCCTTGGTCAGCTCCAAACCGGCGATGCCGGTGATGATATCGCCCACTTTGATGCCGGCTTCAGCTGCCGGACCGCCGGGACTTACATCCATCACATGCGCGCCGTCCTTGTCCGCACCGGGACCGATGCTGACTCCCAGCAGCGCGCGTGGGGGCGGACCATCCCCGGGCTCGTTGCCCAGCTGAACGTTGAAGCGGCGCCCGAGCTGGCCCGACAATTCGCCCACTTCGCGTGCCGCTGCTTCCAGCCGCTGCCGCGCAGCAGCGAGTCTTTTCTCGGTCTCCTGCTGCGAGGGTGCGCTGGCCACTGGCGCCTCACCGGCCCGGGTAAGAACCGGCAAGGCGCACAGCGCCAGTGCAGCCATGAGCGGAACATTGTGCCGAACGTGCATGATCGTTCTCCTTACAGATTCAGTAGCGAGTGGGCATAGGTGACTCGCTGCAGCGATTGGTTCAGCTGCTGGCGCGTGGATTCCATCTGGCGCAGTTGCTGGACAGGTGCGGCCTGCACGCGCGCCGCCGACAGTTCCGCATCCAGCAAGGCAATGTGGTCTTCAAGGTCGGTGGTCACATCGAACTGGTCCAGTTTTACCAGCGCCGGCAGGTCTGCAGACTGGGGTGCGGAGACGACCTGGACGGACAGGGTCTCACCCACCTGCGGCTGCTGCGGCGCCTGCGTCACCAGGGCCATGATCGATACGACTCCCAGCGTCGCAATTGATCCGGCCGCGCTCAGCAGATTCGTGCGTCGGCGGACCACGGCCAGGGCGCGCCGCTGCACGAACTCATCGAACCCGAATGGCGCGGGCGGCGTATCCGCAGCCGCCAGCGCGCGCAGATTTTCCTGGATGTTCATAGGACCTGCCCCTGCGCTGCGATTTCCGGCCGCAGCAGCGCCTGCCGCGATTCCGATTGGTCAGCCAGTTGCGCACGCATGAGCGCATGGGCGCGCGCCAGCTGGGATTTGGAAAAACTTACCGTGCGGCCAAATGCCGCGCCAATCTCTTCGTGTGTCAGCCCTTCGACATCGTGCAGCCACACCACCATGCGTGGCGTGTCCGCCAGTTCATCCAGGGCGCGCGCCAGATCAATGACCTCGGCCAGTGGCAGGTCCACCGATTGCAGCGCCAGTTCGAAATCCTCGTCGCCGTCGGCGCCGGCCCAATCGCGCAATGCGCGACGGGCCTTCTGCCAGGGTGAACGCAGATGCGCCAGGCATTGGTTGAGCGTGACCTGCCGCACCCAGGCGCCAAGTGGTGCATCACCCCGATACCCCGGCAGGTTTTTCAACACAGCGATCATGCTGTCCTGGAAAACGTCTTCGGCGGCTGTGCGGTCCCGCAGCACGCGGCGCACCAGGGCAAACATGGGGCCTGCGATCTGCTCGTACAGCAGGCGCTGGGCCTCCCGGTCGCCGGCAGCCGCCCGGTTCAGGCTTGGCGAATCAAACTGGATACCCAAAAACCGGCTCATGCACCCTAGGATGCGCGAGGCCAGCAAAAGGTCGCAGCAGGGACTGAAAAAATTTGTACCATTTGCGCCCCTGCATGCCCGTGTGGCGGAACTGGTAGACGCAGCAGACTCAAAATCTGCCGATCGCAAGGTCGTGTCCGTTCGATTCGGACCACGGGCACCAAACCTCGGACCGGGTCAGACCGGATCTGCCGCCTGGCGGGGAGCAGCGTGCTGCGGGAGGACGAAAACCAGCACAGCAATCACCGCAAACAGCGCCAATGAGGCCAGCGGCCGACTGAGGTTCAGCCCGCCCTCCGCAATGGGCTTGTCGAGAAAGTCGCCGACCGTCGCGCCCAGCGGGCGCGTCAGGATGAACGCCGCCCAGAACAGCACCACGCGACTGATACGGGTCGACAGGTACAGCACCCAGATCAACGCGAGAGCACCGCCGAAAGCCAGCGCCCCGCCCAGGTAGCCTAGACCGCCGTCATCCGCAGCCCAGTCACCCAGCGCGGTTCCCAGCGTCTGCGACAAGGTGATGGTCACCCAGTAAAACGTCTCCGCGCGCGGACTTACGACGCTGCCGACCGCGACGGTTCCCAATACCTTGTGCCACGTCAACAGGCTGAGCAGGACCAGCACCAGCAGCAGTGCCGTGCCGCCGGCATAGCCAATGCCGATGGACCGTGTGGCGAAGTCCGCGATCGTGGTGCCCGCGGTCGTGGAGGCAATGATGGTTGCCCAGTAAAGCGTCGGGTGAAAATTCCTGGCGCGAATCTGGGCTGCAACCAGCAGCCCCAACGGCACGATGAAGATGATGGTGCTCACCAGGTAACCCAGATCCCAGGTCATCGAGAGCGTGTCGCCGCCGGTCTCGCCCAGGGTCGTCGCCAGAATCTTGATGATCCAGAATCCGAGCGTGACCGCTGGAACCTTGCTCAAGAGTTGATCATTCATGTGCAGGGAATCCCGGTTAGAAATTGATCAGCAGGCCGAAGTAGGCGCGAATGGAAGTCTCATCCGTATGATTTTCGAATACGGGCCCGGCTGCGCCGACCAGCGAGAGCGGTCCGGAAACATGGAGGTTGAACGCCACGCCTGCAGTCGTGGCACCGTGACTGCCAGATTCTTCGGCGGAGCTATGTGCCAGCTCTACGCCACAGGAAAAGCCTTCGCGTACTTCCCGGACAAGCGCCATGCCTGCTTCCCAGAAGTCACGCTTGCCGGAACCGCGCTGCAGAGTGACGCCACCACCGCCGAACAGCGACCAGCTTCCAGAGTCGTACTGCGCCCAGGCTGGCAACTGGACGGCCACCTTGCCTGGCCCGGGCGCTGTGGGAAGGACTAGTTTCGGAAAGACAGCCAGCTGGAAGCCGTGTGCCTGGCTATCGACCAGTCGATACTTCATGCCCATTTCGATGTCGGCAGGATCCACTCCCGTGCCGGTTTCGCGCTGCACCGCGAGGGTAGCGGTAAGTTGCAGGTTGGCAGCCGCACCATAGTTGATATCAAAACCGGCTTCCGTAGCCGAGGCATGCCGGTCGAAGTTGTTGTCGGTGTAGGCAAAGATCTCCCAACGACCGGTATCGGTAGGCACCGGATCGTCCGTCACGTATGGCGGCCCGGCCCATGCATGCGAGGCGTGCAGGCAAAGCACGAGCATCATGGCGGGTGCAGGAAACTGCTTATGCGTTTGAAGCGCCATATACTACCGCTGCCCGGTTGCATTGGTGGTGAGCAGTGAGTTTAACTCAAACTCCAACCCGACTCCGCGAGCCCCCCCCATGACGGCAGCACTCGAACAGATCGAGACGAAGATTGCCTACCTGGAACAGGCCAACGCTGAATTGAGCGCTGCAATGTTCCGGCAGCAGCAGGAACTGGACGCACTGCGGATGCAGTTGACGGACATGTCGGCCAGAGTTGCTGCATCCCAGGCGCCGGCTACTGCCTGGACGGCAGAGCAAGAGAAGCCGCCGCACTTTTGATGGAAAAGCAATTTTGCTGCTACTGCGGCAACAAGACGATCATCGCCACCCCGCCGGGCGACCATCTGCCGCGGCGCACCTGCCCTGCCTGCGACGCGGTGCACTACGAGAACCCGCGTCTGGTGGTTGGCTGCGTGCCGGAACACGAGGGCAAGATCCTGATCTGCCGGCGCGCCATCGAGCCGCGGCGCGGCTACTGGACCGTGCCGGCCGGATTCATGGAAAACGGCGAGACACTGGAAGCCGGCGCCGCACGCGAGTGCCTGGAAGAAGCCCTGGCCACCGTCGCCATTGGCTCACTGCTGGCATTGGTGAATATCCCGGAGGCGCAGCAGGTGCACGTGTTTTTCCGGGCACGCCTGACCACGTCAGCTTTTGGTGCAGGTGAAGAGAGCCTCGACACGATGCTGGTCGATGCCGCAGACATCCCCTGGGATCAAATTGCCTTCCCGTCGACTCGCTTTGCGCTGGAGCATTACCTGGGTGACCGCAGCACGGGGGTCGAAATGCACCACCTCACGACACTTGCCCGGCGTCATCCGGGCTAGAATATCGGGCCTGAGTTTGGGGAGTTCGCATGACCTTTGTCGTCACGGAAAACTGCATCAAGTGCAAATACATGGATTGCGTGGAAGTCTGCCCGGTGGACTGCTTTCACGAAGGCCCCAATTTCCTCGTGATCGATCCGGATGAATGCATCGACTGCACGCTGTGCGAGCCTGAATGCCCGGCCGAAGCCATTTTTTCGGAGGACGAGGTGCCGGCCGACCAGAAGGATTTCCTGAAGCTCAATGCCGATCTTGCCAAGAACTGGCCAGTCATCACCGAGAAAAGGCCCGGACCTGCCGATGGCAAGGAATGGGATGGCAAGCCAGGTAAAAGGGAGCTACTGGAACGCTGACGTCGACGCAGCGCCCAAGCGCGAGCTGCTGGAGCGCCAGGGCCTAGTTCGCTGTCTTCAGCGCGGCCGCGACCCTGGCGGCCTCTTCCTTGAAATGCGCGATCAGCTCGGGCGGTGACATGTAACCGGGGACCAGCTCGCCGCTGTCCAGCACCATGCCGGGCGTGCCAGTGATGCCGATATCCTGACCCAGCTGATATTCGCGCGCTACGGGTGAACCCGGGCAAGCCTTCCAATCCAGTTTCTTCCCCAGCTTCGCACGCGTGAACGCGGCCTTGCGATCCGCCGAACACCAAACCGTTTCGGCCTTGGTCCAGGATTCCGTATCTGGTCCGGTGCGCGGATAGAACAGGTAGCGCACGCGTACGCCGCGTTTGTTGTATTCATCGATCTCGGAATGCAGTTTCCTGCACCACGGGCAGTCGATATCCGTGAACACCGTGATGGTATGCGCCGCATTGGCAGGGCCGAACACCAGCATCTGCGATTCGGGCACCCTTGCCACCATGCCGAGCCGCAGCTCGCGGCGGCGGTCTTCTGACAGATTCGGGAATTCGCCGGTGTTTGTCACCTTATGCAGGTCGCCGGAGAACACGAAAGAGGCGTCGGCGGTGATATAGGAGATGTCCGCGCCATGCGAAAGCTCGAAGATTCCGGGCACCGGCGTGGCACGCAGGTCTTCCGGCTTTGCGCCAGGAATTTTTGCCGCAAGGGCAATGCGCGGATCGCCAGCCGCAACTGGCGCCTGGGCAGCAGTGGACCGGGCTGCGGCCGCGGGTATTGATGCAGTCGCAGCCAGCGGCGTGGCGGCCCCCTGGGCACAGGCAGTCAGCGGCAGGACCACGGCGCAAAGCAAGGCGAAACGGATATTCATGGGTGTGAGTCTAGCATCACGGGCGCGGTTGATCAGCCCCGCGGAACCCCAAGCGGCAGGCGCCGCCCGAATTCAAGCGCACTATCCGCGCGGATGATGCTGCGAGTGCATCTCTTTCATGCGTTCGCGGGCCACGTGCGTGTAGATCTGCGTGGTCGACAGGTCGCTGTGACCCAGCAGCATCTGCACCACGCGCAGGTCGGCGCCATGATTGAGCAGATGGGTGGCGAACGCGTGCCGCAACGTATGCGGGGAGAGTTCCTTGTCGATATTCGACTTGCGCGCGTAGCGCTTGATGATGTGCCAGAAGGCCTGGCGCGTCATGTGGTCGCCGCGGCGCGTCGGGAACAGGTATTCAGTGGTGCGGTCGAGGAGGATCTCGCCGCGGCCGGTGCCGATGAATTCACGCAGCCAGCGCACGGCCTCTTCGCCCAGCGGAATCATGCGCTCACGATCACCCTTGCCGTGCACGCGCAACACACCCTGATTCAGATTCAATTGCGAGTACTTGAGCGTGACCAGTTCGGACACGCGCAGACCGGTGGCATAGAGCACTTCCAGCATGGTGCGGTCGCGGCTGCCCAGTGGATCGGAAACCACCGGCGCATTGAGCAGCGATTCGACTTCGTCTTCAGACAGCGACTTCGGCAGTGAGCGGCCGATCTTCGGCATGGCGATCTGCGCCGTCGGATCTTCCCGCAGGCTGCCCTCGCGCAGCAGGTGGCGAAAGAAACGGCGGAACGACGACAGCTGTCGCGCGGTGGAACGCGGCCTGGCGCCGGCTTCAACGCGAAATGCAATGAAACCCAGCAGGTGGACGCGTGTCGCCTTGGTTATGGATGCGTTCTGCGTCGCAAGCCAGCGCGACAAAGCCAGGAGGTCCGCCCGATAGGCAGCCATCGTATTGGCTGACAACCCCCGCTCCATCCATGCGCCGTCGAGAAACCGTGTCACGGCCGGATCGACAATGTCGGCGGCAGTTCGGACAACAGCTGCGGTGGCGGACTTGGTCACGGTTTACTTCCAGGTCGGATCATGGCGGGTTCTGTCAACAGTATCGTCACTCCCCCCGTCCCACTGCGTGATGGCTTTCACAGCGACTGTTACGCGTTAACATAAAGAGACGCGGGTCACACAATCCCCAAGCGAGAACTCCTGTTACCTTGCCGCAATCCAGGAACCTGCCGAGCTGGCTCGCCGTGCCCTATGCGGTCTACGCCCTGTCGGCATTCACGCTGCTGGCGGTGGGCGCGCTGATCCTGGTTCTGCCCGTGCCGTGGCTGTCGCTGCGGCGACGCATGGTGCGCAGTGCAGCACGCAGCGCGCTTTTTGTCTGCGGCATGCGTCTGGTAATCCTCCACCCCGAGCGCCTGCCCGCCAATGCCTGTGTGGTGGTCGCCAATCACTCGAGTTACCTCGACGGCATCGTGCTGTATGCCGCGCTGCCGCCGGTGTTCGGCTTCGTGATCAAGCGCGAGATGAGCAAGGTGCCACTGGCCAATCTGTTGTTGCGCCGGATCGGCATGCACTACGTGGACCGCGACCGCAGCCAGAAGAGTGCGCGCGACACGCGCAAACTGCTGAAGCAGGCGGCCGCCGGCGGAGCCCTGGCGTTTTTTCCCGAAGGCACGTTCTCCGAGGAACCCGGCCTCCTGCGCTTTCGCAGTGGCGCATTCGTAGTGGCAGCGCGCGCGGGCCTTGCCGTCATGCCGGTTGCAATTCGCGGCACGCGCGACGCATTGCCCAGCCGATCGATGCTGCCGCGACCTGCACGCATCGAGATCGAACTGACGCCATTGCTGTCACCGCCTGCGTCAACTGCGGCCGCGGATGTAGCGACCACCATGACCGCCGCAAGACAGGCCATCCTCGCGCGCATTGCCGAGCCAGATCTCGCGCCAGACAGCTAAACTGCACGCAACCTATGAGCGACACCCCGAACGACAACGACTTCGCCGTGACGCGCCCGCACAAGCTCGGGTACTTGGCGGCATTGCGGACGGCCCTGGATGAAGGCGCCGTGCGTTCGGCCGAGCGCATGATCAACACCCTGCATCCAGCGGAAATCGCGCAGCTGCTCGAATCTCTGCCGCCAAAGCGGCGCGAGTTGGTCTGGGAAATGACCGACGCGGATCTCGATGGCGATGTGCTGGTTGAACTCAGCGAGGATGTACGCGCGCAGCTGATCCGCGAGATGGAGCCGGAAGAGCTGGCTGCGGCCGCCGAAGGCATGGAGGTCGACGACCTCGCCGACCTGCTGTCGGACTTGCCGGAAACCGTCACCCAGCAGCTGCTGCGCAACATGGACCAGCAGGATCGCGAGCGCCTCACGCGCGTGCTGTCCTGGCCGGAAGACACTGCCGGCGGCCTGATGAGCACCGACACGGTCAGTGTGCGCTCGGATGTGTCGCTGGAGGTGGTGCAGCGCTATCTGCGCATGCGCGGCGATCTGCCGCCGCGCACCGACCGTCTGTTCGTCGTGGATCGCGATGACCGCTTCCTGGGCACGGTCACGCTGGCGCGCTTGCTGACGGACGACCCCGACAATCTCGTCGGCTCCAGCCTCGACTCAGAAGCGCCGCGCATTGCGCCTGACACCGCAGCCAGCGAGGTTTCGCAGCTGTTCCGCGATCGCGACCTGGTTTCGGCGCCGGTGGTCGATGAACAGGGCGTGCTGCTGGGCCGCATCACGGTCGACGATGTGGTCGACGTGATCACCGAAGAAGCCGCGCACGAAGTCATGGCGGGCGCAGGTTTGCGCGACGAAGAAGACGTGTTTGCGCCGGTCTTCAAAACCACGCGCCGCCGCATGCTGTGGCTCGGCGTCAACCTGCTCACGGCCATCATGGCCGGTCTCGTGGTGCAACGTTTCGAAGGCACCATTGAAAAAGTGGCGGCTCTGGCCGCGCTGATGCCCATCGTCGCCGGCATGGGCGGCAATGCCGGCACCCAGACTGTCACGCTCATCATCCGTTCGCTGGCACTGGGCCAGGTGCAATGGCGCGATGCGCGCTGGCTGGTGCTGCGCGAGATGGGCGTGGGCGCGCTGAACGGCATGGTGATGTCGGTGATCCTGGCTGCCATCACCGTTGCATGGCTGGGGACATGGAAGATCGCGGTCATCATCGCCGCTGCAATGATGACCAACCTCCTGGCCTCGGCCTTCGTCGGCGTGATGGTGCCACTCACGTTGCGCCGCATGCAAATCGATCCTGCACTCGCGGCCGGAGTGATCCTGACCACGTTCACCGACTGCATCGGCTTTGCGACGCTGCTCGGGCTAGGAACGCTTTTTCTGGTCTGAGGGCGAGGGGATCAGGGCGTTTTCTTGCGTTTTGAAAAGAAGTCGAAGATCTGTGCCGTGCTGGGAGCGACCATTGATCCGTGCGACCCGCCGGCGATTTCCACATAGGCTGCATCAGCACCGGCAGCCTTCAGCGATGCAACGGCTTCCTTGCTGGTGATCACTGTAGGTGCTTCCTGCTCGCCCACTGCCACCATCACCGGCACCCTGGTGAGGTTCTTGAGGTTGAGTATTTGTTTTTGTGGCTCGTTGATGCCGGACATGGGCGCAATGGCAGCCCACAAGTCGATGTATTTATCACCCAGATACCAGGCGCCGAATCCGCCCATGGAATGTCCCATGAGATAGGTGCGCTTGGAGTCTATGTTGTATTCACCCCTGACCAAGTCGAGCACGTTGATCACGTCCAGTTCACTGAGCATGCGCGCTCGGACCTCTTTGGAGTATTCCCCGATTCCCGGCACGGGTACTTTCTCGCCTTTCGGTGTCACACCGGGGATCGCCATGGGTGAGCCAAACCAACTGCCAGGGGAATATCCCATGGGCGCAACAAAGATAAACCCGTACTGATCACACAGTGCCAGAAGGTTTTTCACGGACTTGAAAAAGGAATCCTGATCCCCGCCGAAGCCGTGCAGCGCGACGACCAGTGGTGTTGGCTTGCTCGCGTCATAGGCGGCCGGGACATACAGGCGATAAGGCATGTCCTTGCCTGCTTCCTGGAAATGGTACTGCCGCTGCTGGTCACCTTTTGCGGCCGCGCTTTGCGCCACTGCCTGCTGCATGCCAGTGAGCACAAGAGTCATCAGCACGATGCGGAACATGGTTTTCATCAGACCTCCCCTCTTATTCAGTGTGCCTTTTAGCACCGGATCCACCTGCGCGGCAACGCCCAAGTGACTTTCACGCGCGAGCCCCTGTAATGCCACGCTGGACGCGCCAAAGCAGCAGGCACGCAAGCAGCGAGGTGGCGACCACCACGTATCCGGCCACATCGTAGTGGTGCAACTTCCCGTCCGCGCCCTGCTGCACAATGTGGCCCGCGGCTACGGCTGCGAGACCTCCTGCAAGCTGCGAAATCGACGCACTCACCGCGTTGAACGCGCCGCGATGGGTGGGCGCCGGCACCTCCGTCATCAGTGCCTGGAACGGAATCATGCGCGAGAAGATGCCGATGAACATTACTACGTTGATGATTGTCACCACCACCAGCGAGGATTGACCAAGGTGGGTGTAGATGAGCACCGTCAGGATGGTGATCGCTGTGCCCACATAGAACGTGGACAATTTACCGACGGAGTCCGCGACCTTGCCAACAATCGGCCCCACAAAGATTGTCGCGATGCCGGTCACGAGGTAAATGACGGGCAGCTGATCCAGTGAAATGCCGAGGTTGTTGACCGTGAATGCGCTGCTGAACGGCATCAGCATGAAGCCACCCGTGGTGAGGAAGAGCACTGAGACGAACGAGAGTGCGTGGCGCGGTTCCACCAGTGTGTGCAGCAGATGCTCGAACGCGCTCTTTTCCTGGCGGGCTTTCAGGTGCTCGTTCACGGGGCGCATGATGAGGGCGATCAGCACCCCCGCCGTCAAGCCCAGCACCGCCAGGGCGAGGAACGGCACCTTCCAGTCCCAGCGATTGGACAGCCATATGCCGATCGGAATACCCAGAATCTGACTCGCAGCAAACGCGGTCTGGATGAAACCCATTACGCGGCCACGCAACTGCGGAACGAACAGGTCGGTTGCGATTGCGAGCACGACAGAGCCGATCACACCGCCGAACAGTCCGGTCACGATGCGTGCGAGCAGCAGTGAATGGAAGCTGCCAGCAAGCCCGCACCAGACTGTGCCGGCAATGAACCCCGCGTAGAAGAACAACAGTAGTTTCTTGCGATCGAAGCGATCCGCGAATCCGGCCGTCAAGAAGCCCGAGATCCCTGCCGCGAACGCGTACGCGGAGACCACCGTGCCGAACTCGGCCGGCGTCGCGTTCAGCGCCGGCATGATCAGCGCCCCCAGTGGGGCCATCAGCATGAAGTCGAGGATCACGGCGAACTGCAGGAAAGCGAGCATCGCGATCACGATCTTCTGGTACCCGGA
>JBDSJD010000027.1:0-91128 GCA_039917615.1 Steroidobacteraceae bacterium | reverse complement strand
GATTTGCCGGAGATCCGCTCTACCATGTAGGCGAGCATGTCGCTGCTGGGGTGATAGTTGTAGTCAGTGCCCGGATCGAAACCCAGGGGCAATTTCGCAGCTTCCGCCATCGCATCGCGGAGGTACCGCCCGCTATTATTGCCACCGCCGGGAGGGCCGGCCGGCGCCGGGGCCGGGGCTGCACCAGGTCCGCCAGGAGGACCGCCACGACCGCCACGCCGAATCTGGCTGACGAGGCCGGCGCTGATTCCGGAGGTGTGGCTCATCAGGTGGACGAAGGTCATCGGCGATTTCACGGGACGCGATTCATAGGTGCCGTCCGGATTCACCTTTGTCACCACCCGGTCGGAGATCGCCGGGAAGTATTTCGAAACCGGATCGTCGATCGCGACCTTGCCCTGCTCGACAAGCGTCATGAACGCAACCGTCACGATCGCCTTGGTCTGCGACATCAGGACGTAGTAGTCGTCGACTTCGGCAGGGATGCGGTTCTCGACATCCTTCCAGCCAAAGGCCTTGTGATAGACAACTTTGCCGCCTTTGGCGACGAAGCCCACAGCGCTTGCGAGCTTTTTCTCGTCCACCATGGACTGCATCAGGGCGTCCATCTTGGCGATTTCCGCGGGATTCGCGCCAACTTTTTCTGGAGCGACATTACGCTGGAACTTCTGCGGAGTAGCGGCGAGGGTTGTGCCGGCGATTCCACTCAGGAATAACCCACACAACAGCAACCGGGCAAACTGCCGACGCGATGGAGTGATCATAGGTTTCTCTCTGGCTGGTGCTTGTTGAGTGAAGATCGATTTGTCAGTTTTTGAACAGAATCGTTCTAGTTGGCGACTGGGGCCGCGCTGGGCCGAGTGGGCTGGGGCGATGGCTTATTGATCACCTCACCCAGCACCGGCCAGCCGGTATCGAAGCTGACGGGCCGCAATTGCAGCTTGGAAGCGCCGTTGGCGTATCCATCATAGAAATGATACAGCAGCAGCCAGCGGTGATTGCGCGTGCCGGGGGTGCCCTCTTCCATGAGTCCCTGATGTCCGGGACCGATGATTCGATCACCATCCCCAGCGAGAACCTGCGTCCCGCCGCCAAGGGCCATGTCCTTGCCTTCTCTATCGAGGTAAGGGCCGGTGACTTTATTGGATCGGCCAACCATGATGCGATAGGTACTGTTGAGGCCTGCGCAGCAGCGATCCCAGGACACAAAGTTAAAGTACCAGTTGCCGCTCTTGACGATGAAGGGCGCTTCGATTGCGCGGTCCGGGTAAGCGCGGGAGGCGATGGTCCTGGGGGTTTCGCCTGGAAGGATCTTGCCGCTCACGGGATCGAGTTTGACCAGCATCATGCCGCCCTTGGTGGCTGCGTCCGGATTGGCCGGCGCGCCGCGGCCGCCCTGGTTCCAGTAGAACGAACCGAAAGTCAGCCAGACGGTGCCGTCCTTGTCGACGAAGGAATTGGGGTCGATGCAATTGTAGTAATCAGGGTTGTGCGATTCGATGACCTTGCCTTCATCCACCCATTTGAAATCCGGCGAAGATGGGTCGAGCGTTTTGTTGGTGGCGAGGCCAATCGCGGAGCGGTTGGATCCGAACGAGGAGACGGAATAGTAAAGATAATATTTTCCGTTGTGATAGGAGATGTCAGGCGCCCAGAAGTCGGAACGGGTCGGCTGGATTTCAGAGGTCCAGGCAGGCTTGTCGGCAAATACGGTGAGAACCTCTTGATCGCCCACCTTGTAGGAGACGCGATCCCACGACTTGAAGTCTTTGGAGCGCATGACATTGAGCAGGCCGCTGGTGCGAAAGAGGTAGTACCAGTCGCCTTCTTTGATCATGACCGGATCGTGGACTCCGGGTTCGGGGCCTTGCGGATAAGTCGGTGCGGGGGGCCGACCACCGCCACGGCCGGGGGCTGGGGCATTGGCCGGCGCGGGGAGCGTGGCTGGTGCGGCGCCCTCACCCGGGGTTGCCGCGGTGACCAGTTGCCCGCCACCCAGAAAAAGGCCTGCGACGGCGCTGGTGAATGCGGCGAAAAGCAACAATCGCGAAATTCGAGAAGTCATGGCCGGAGCCTCATGGTGGAAAGCGATCACACTGTAATACCTTCGAGCCCGCCAGTGCTATCGCCGTGGCTTTCGACCTGGAGGCCATTGCGGTCCATCAAGGTGCTTCAGTTATTAAGGGCCTGAATCGGCGCCGGAATCCGCCCTGCCGCGCGCGATTAACTCTGTGCTGCCATGCATAGTGAGAAAGCCTCCTCATTTCAACGAGTTTCCGACCCAAGAATTGCCCGAAACTTTCAAACTGGCTGCTTGCCCTTGGGTGGGAAGGAAGCCATGTCCGTTACCGACACTCGGTCTGCAAAAGGAAAGCCGCGCGAGAAATCTCGGGCCAGGACCTGGTCGCTGGGGATTGAGTCAAGATTGGCACTCAGCTTTGCAGCAGTGGCCGTACTCGCCGTCGCAGCAAATTTGATCGCCGAGCACGGTGTGTCGATTATCGAGACCACCGAGTTAGCTTTTCTCCGAAAGCAACCTGCATCAACCCTCCCACGGTCAACACCACTCTCGCCAGCACCGGCAGCGGCGGCAGCGCCGGCACCTCCCGCACGGCCCAATGTTGAGACAGGTGCATTCGTGCCCGCTCTTGAACGAGTGCATCTCGCGCTTCAGGCGCGTTTGGAAGTTGACGATGCGGGCCGCCGTAGCGACCTGGATACCGCACTGAAGGAGTTGACGCGGCTCACGGCCATATTTCCCTGGATGCAAATCGATACTGGCCGTTCGGCTGGCGCCAACACGCCGAACGCACTCGTCGAGGCATACATTCAACAGGCTAGCAGTGCCGTGAAAATCGCGGATTCGCGCCGTTCGTTTATCGCGAAGTATCGCGAGAATCTCACAGCTCTCGAAGCGACGTTGGCGCAGGCAATTGACAAGGGCTGGAAAGTCCTCGGCAGGCTTGTCGCCAGGCAGTCCTTGATCAACCTGAGTCGCGCGCTGCAGGCGATCGAAAACAATTCCACAGCATTGAGTGCGGCCAATTATGTCGACGCATCCGGCGTAGAGACCCTGAGTGCAAGTGAGGACGCATTTGCTGCCGAATTGACGAAGAGTCGCGAGGGCCTGCGTCGCTCCCAGGGATTACAATGGGAGACCAGGTTGAGTGCCGGGTTCGATGCCCTGAAATCGACGCGGGCCGCGGCCATCTCTGCTGACCAGAAAATACGCAGTCAGACTAGCCAGTTGGCGCAGAGACGCAGCCGGATCATGGAGCTTGCGCAGGCCGCCCTTCAATCCGCAACACTGCGCGAGCGCCCTGCGGCTGATGGGCCAACGGCATTGCCGCTCCCCGTGTCGGCAGTTCTTCCGGCGACGCCGGTGCCCGAAGAGCGCATTGAACGACGCGTTTCCCGGACTCTGGCGCCCGAAGATCAAGCGGCGCGCACCTGGGTAGTGTGGATCACAGTCGCCGTGCTGGTGTGCATTCTCGCCCTGACCTTATCGACAATTGAAAGTATTGTGCGGCCTGTTCGCCGTCTCATCCAGGCAACACGGACGTTGAGCGGGGGTGGTGATGCCAGGGTCACGCGCGGCGGCATCAAAGAACTCGATGATCTGGCAGTGGCTTTCAACGAAATGGCTACCCAGCTCGTATCGGCGCGCGCTGAAGTACTCGCCCACCAGGGAACACTGGAGAAGCGTGTGCGGGATCGGACGCAGGAGCTGCAGCACCAGGCAGAACATGATTGGCTAACCCAGTTGCCCAACCGGCGGCTTCTGCTGGAGCGCCTAAACGCAGCGTTGCAATGCGCCACAGATTCTGGAACCCGCGTTGGCGTGTTCTTTATCGACCTGGACAACTTCAAGAACATCAATGACAGCATGGGTCACGAATTCGGTGACCTTGTGCTGCTAAGCGTGTCGCAGCGGCTGTCGGAAACAGCCGCGTCATTCGGTTTCGCTGCCCGCCTTGGGGGCGATGAATTTACAATTCTCTATCCCGAAGCCCCAAGTGCTGAAGCCATTGCGGAGATGGGCGGGATCATCCTGCGTGCATTTCAGCGACCGCTGGCAGTCGGTGACCGGGAACTGACGCTGAGTGCCAGTGTTGGCGCCAGCATCTTTCCAGATCATGGCGCAGAGGCTGAGACGCTGTTGCGGGCCGCCGATGCGGCACTGTTCCGCGCCAAAGCGCTGGGCAGAACCCAACTGCACCTGTTCAGCCCTGATCTCGTCGAAGCAGCGCGCACGAAGTTTGTAGTCGAGCAGGGACTGCGGTATGCGTTGGAACATGGTGAATTTGAACTCATGTACCAGCCGGAAATGGATTTGGTGTCGCTGGAGCCAACCCTAGTCGAAGCCCTGTTGCGCTGGAGGACGCGGGATGGTCGCCTGCTGGCGCCGGACGCATTTCTGAGTGTGGCCGAAGAATCAGGACTTATTACGGATCTGTCCGACTGGGTGTTGCGCACTGTCATCGCCACGGCGGCAGCCTGGCATCAGGGTGCATGGCCGGAAGTTCGGGTTGCCATCAATGTCTCTTCGCGTCAGCTGTTCGATGTGCAATTCGTCAATCGCGTCGAGGAACTCCTGAAGCATCACAACTTACCGCCGCGTTGCATCGAAATAGAACTAACCGAAAACGTCCTCCAGACTGGCGCCACCACCATCGATGCCCTGCGGCGCCTGCGTGCATCGGGAATCGCGATCGCACTGGACGACTTCGGAACCGGCTATTCTTCCTTTGCCTCGCTTGAAGTCCTGCCACTGACCCGTGTAAAACTTGACCGCAGTCTCGTCTCCTCCATCGACACGAATCCCCCCTCGCGGGCCATTGCAAGCTCCATCATTGACCTGTGTCGAAACCTCGGATTCGAAGTCACGGCGGAAGGAGTCGAAAGGCCCGAGCAGCTTGCAATGCTGGTCGAGCATGGCGCCACCCACATTCAGGGTTACCTTCTGTCTCGACCTGTCTCACGCGACGATCTGATGGCGGAACTGTCCGCCCTTCGAGGGCGCATGGAGTCGATATTGCTTACGTTGCCCGCCCCTACTTCTGCCGTCTTGCCTCGAGATCGCTCAAAGGCAGAACCTGGGACTCGTCGACACCACGGTTAACCGGACCAAGTGGTCCATCAAGACCACTTATAGATGATGGCCCCTGCGCCACTGAACTGGACAGCCGAAAGTCCGCTGCCTCACTCCAGGCGATACACACGGGCTAGGCCTGGCGCAAGAAAGAGTGCAGCATCCCCTGATGGGGTCCCCAAACCTTGACCTGTCCACAACCCGCGTCGTGGGTCTGGGCGCCTCTGCGGGTGGGCTTGAAGCACTGGAGCAGTTCCTGGGACAGGTTCCCCCTGACAGTGGCCTGGCCTACGTAGTCGTGCAGCACCTGGACCCGACGCACAAGGCATTGCTTGCCGAGCTGCTGCAGCGTGTATGCGTAATCCCCATACGCGAGGCTACTGGCGACGAAAGGGTGGAACCTGATGTCGTCTACGTCATTGCACCCAACCGGGAACTCACGGTCTCAGGCGGCAGGCTGCGATTGCAGCACCCAAGCGTGCCGCGAGGGCTGCGAATGCCTATTGATGTCCTATTCAGCTCCCTGGCACGCGAACAGGAGGAAAGGGCTATCGGCGTAGTGCTGTCCGGCATGGGCTCGGACGGCACACTTGGGCTGCAAGCGATCCGGGACCAGGGGGGGCTGACCCTGGCGCAGCTGCCCGAGTCCGCACAGTTCGATTCCATGCCGCGCAATGCCATCGGCGCCGGTGCCTGCGATATCGTCGCAACGCCTTCTGAAATGCCGCAGCAAATTCTCAGATTCATCGCCACGCGGCGACTCAAAGCCGAGCTTCCCGTTGACAACAGCGCCGACGCCACGCAGTCCCTGGCAGACATCCTCGACCTGCTGCGCAAGCACGGCAAGCACGATCTCACTCAATACAAACCCAGCACGCTCAAGCGCCGCTGCGAGCGGCGTATGGGCTTGCATGGCCTGGCGAGCCTTGCGGCGTATGAAGCCTTCCTGCGTAAAAACCCGCTGGAGCTGGATCTGCTGGGCAAGGAAATGCTGATTGGGGTCACGAGTTTCTTCCGGGATCCGCAGGTCTGGAAGGCGCTCAGGGAAAATGTGCTGCCAGCGCTGCTATCCCGGCGCGAATCGGGTGTGCGACTGCGCGCCTGGGTAGTGGGCTGTTCCACCGGCGAGGAGGCCTACTCGTTGGCCATGGTGTTCCGGGAAGTTGTTGACGCGCTTCCGCAGCCCTCGAACTGGAGCCTGCAAATATTCGCCACGGATCTGAGTGCCGACTCTATCGCAATCGCACGCCGCGGCTACTATCCGCGCAGCATTGCCGGCGCCGTCTCTCCAGAGCGCCTGCAGCGCTTTTTCTCCGGTGCAGGCGATGGCTACCAGATGGAGCAGGGCATCCGCGAGATGGTGCTCTTCACACGCCACAACGTGATTATCGACCCGCCGTTCACGCGGCTGGACCTGCTGTTCTGCCGCAACCTGATGATCTACTTCAACGCCCCGCTGCAGCAGCGCCTGCTGCCGCTCTTTCACTACGCATTGCTGCCCGATGCGGTGCTGCTGTTGGGCGAATCCGAGACGATCGGCCGCTCACTGGATCTGTTTGCGCCACTGGACGCCGCAGCTCGAATCTACCTGCGCAGCGGCGGCCGGGGCGTCGCTGGCTCTGTAGACTTTCCGATCCATCGTGGCTTACCGTTGCGCAGTGCGCCGCAGGAGCTGAAATTGACCACCCCACTGTCTCATCTCAACACCCTGCAAGGGCATGCAGACCACCTGCTCCTCCAGCAGTTCTCACCGCCCGCAGTGCTGGTGAATGAACACGGCGATATCATTTATATCAGCGGCCGGACCGGCCGCTACCTGGAGCCTGCAGCGGGCCGGGCAAACTGGAACGTGCATGTCATGGCGCATGAGGCATTCCGCACGCAGCTGGCTGTCGGGCTGCGACAGGCGCTACGCGACAAGAACTCGGTGAATTTGCACGGACTCAAGGTCGATGAAAGCCCCCACGGCACCGTGGATATTGTCATCAAGGCCGTGCAGGAACCCAAGCTGCTGGAGGGAATGGCGCTGATCGTCTTTCGGGAAGCGGCTCCTGCCATGCCACGCAAGGCGAAACGCGGGGGGCCGATGGGCGCACCGGACCCAATGCTGGCCGATGAGCTCGCGCGTTCGCAAGACGAACTGCGTGCCCTACGGCAGGAAATGCGCGCCTCTGCCGAGGAATTGCAGGCAGCCAACGAAGAGCTGCAGTCAACGAACGAGGAGCTGCAGTCAGCCAATGAGGAACTGACTACTTCGAAAGAAGAGTCCCAGTCCATGAACGAAGAACTGCAGACCATCAACGCAGAACTGCAGGCAAAGCTCGACGACCTTGCACTCGCTCAAAGCGACATGCAGAACCTGCTGAACAGCACGGAAGTCGCGACCTTGTTCCTGGACAACGCACTCAATGTAAGACGTTTTACCGAGCACATGAAGCGCATCGTGCAGCTGCGCGACGGGGACATCGGCAGGCCCATGAGCGACCTGACCAGCACGCTCATCTACCCGCAGTTGCACGAAGACGCCAAGGAGACACTACGCACGCTGACCTTCTCTGAAAAGCAGATTCCAACAACGGACGGCCACTGGTTCAGCGTACGCATCATGCCGTACCGCACCCTGGCGAACGTTATTCAGGGTGCGGTAATCACATTCATAGACATCACGGCGGCAAAAGAACTCGAGCGTCACCTGCGCAAGCCAGAACCAGGTGTGGCAGGATGAATTCATCACGCCGCAGAATTGGACGAATGCAAGGACACTACGATGCCTCCCAAGACGCTTCCCTTCGACGATCTTGATTCGCTGCGTTCGCGCGCCGTGTCGCACCTTCGCAGTGAGAGGTCGAATGCCAATTCATTCGCTGGCGCTCCCGACGCCCTGGGGGTTCTTTACGATCTGTCGAGCTCACCAGCAACCGCCCCCAAAGCGCTGGCATTGCTGCATGAATTGCAGGTGCATCAAGTGGAGTTGGATCTTCAGCACGAAGAGTTGCGCCGCTCTCGTGCGGAACTGGAAGTATCACTGGCCCGACAGAATCGACTCTACGACGCGGCACCTGTCGCCTATCTGACCATTGATCCGGATACGACTTTACGTGAGGTCAATCTAACCGCAGAACGGGTGTTGGGTCAGGCGCGGGACTCTTTGCTGGGGCGCGCGCTCGAGAGCTTTTTGTTGCCGCAGGCGCATGCGGTACTGCAGGGGCTGCTCGCGCAGCTCGTACAGGGCAGCTGCACGGTATCTATCGGCGCGCTACGGCTTGCAGGGCTCAACGGAACCCCGCGCCTTGTACAGGCGAACGTATCGCGGGACCCTGATGGCGACAGGTTTCTCCTGGTACTCACCGAGACCAACGTGACTTAGCGCTTCGACATCTCCTGACTCCGACTGCGGATTTCCGATACGTGCGCCACAAAATCCGAAGCAAGGGGGCGACCTCGGCTATCTGACTAGATGGTCACGGCAGCTGCGTCGACTCGCGTTTCTTCGGTGCTATCGCGCCGGCGCACCGAGCAGTGAGCGCATGCCGCCCAGCAAGCTGCTGAGTTCTGCAACGCCAAGCTTGCCGTCACCGTTCTGGTCGAGCAGCAAAAACCCTGGCCCAGCGAGCCGCTGCATCATTCCAGGTAGCTCGGCCGCAGTGATGCCGTCGTCACGATTGCGATCCAGGTAACCGAAGAGCTGCTGCACCCGCATCAGGGATTGATCGTGAATGACATGGTCGGCGGTTTCGTCGCGCCAGCGGAAGCGGATCCCGCCATACAACATCTCTTCCCAGGACTGCTCGCCAAAGGTCACACGCTTGGCGGGATCGGGATTGGCCGGATTCTGCATCGTATTGTCGTACACAGTGGTGTGGATGATCTTCGATCCTGCCGGCACCTCGAGCGGCTTCTCGAAAATGTAGTCGCGCTGCCAGTTGAAGTCGTATCTGGGCACGGAAAGCAGCAGCTCGACCCGGCCGTCTGGATACTGGATCTCGAACTTTGAACTGCTGCCCCGATAATGCGCATGCGGAAAGAGACTGTAGATGATGGCCGGTTTGTCGAACAGGATATAGGCGGTCTCTTCGTGAGCAGCCGCGTTGGGCTCGATGTTGATCAGCGGATTTATCGCGACCACATTGCGCATGATCTGCTTTGGCGGCTTGTCATAGAAATACAGACCCAGGCGGGTAACGTCTGTCGAAGGCTTGCCGGTAGGCGTGTAGTGGATCTGGAAGACAAAGCTGCCACCAGGTTCGATGAGTACGCCCGTGTTCGCGGGGAATACATGCGCGTCGTTGCCTGGCACATAGCCCGACAGTGAACTCTCGAACACGCTGATGCCGCCCAGGGCAGCGCCGAGGCCGTTGGCGCGACCGCCTACTGCGGCAGCGGGAGTGCCTGTGCCCGTGCTTGCGCCTGCGCCCGCGCCTGCGTTGTAGCCGGTCAGGATGTGATGCACCACGGTCCGGTCGCCCGGCAAGACCACCGTCGCACGCACCCAGACAGGTTTGTCGAGCGGATTGGCCACCGTCTGGTATTGATACGAAACCACTCCCGTCGCCGGCACCTGGAAAGCCGGCAGCGTCAGCACGAGATCCGGCTTGCCCAGCGGCCACTCGCTCGCCACGGCGCGCGCAACCGCAAGCGGGTCAGGTCCGTCGCCGCGAGGCGCCCCTTCCTCGACCCAGTGCACAAGGGTGGCGGCATCGTCGGGAGAAAGACTGCGATCAGCAACCCAGTGGCCGACTGCGGGATCCGCATGCCAGGGAGGCATGCGCTGGGTACGCACCACCTCGCGGATCATCGGCGCGAAGCCGCGCACCTTGTCGTAACCGGTCATGGCCCATGGCGCAATGCCGCCCTGCTGATGGCAGCTCACACAGTTCTTGACGAGCAGGGGCGCGATCGTCTTGCTGTAGGAGATGGTTTTGCCTGGCGCGTCGCGATGCGGAAAATTCACGATGCAGCCGACGGAGTCGCGTTTCGCCACCGTAGTGGGCCTGCCCGCAAGCAGATTGTTCAGCGCGTCGGTCAGCCAGGTTTCCTTGGCGGTGGCGCGCTGGCGCTCATAGGTCACACGGTCGTCAATCGGTCCGCGATAGGCCACGTCCCAACTCTTTGTGTCGATGACGAACACTTCGGCCGTGCGGGTCACCCCGAGCGCTTCGCCGACAAGTTGCGCCCGATCAATGAGGATGGGAATGTCATAGCCGAACTCGCGCGCCTCCGCCTGGATCGACGCGCGGTCGTCCTGCAGATTCGGATTCAACATCAGGAACTCGACACCCTTGCCGGCAAATTCCGCGCGTATTTCCTTGAGAGCGTTCCAGGCCGCGCGCGTGATCGGGCAGCCATTGCCCTGCACCATTACCACGATCGCTTTCTTGTCCGAGTGGTAATAAAGCTTGTGGGATTTGCCGTTCTGGTCCAGCAACGTGAAATTGTCGACATGCTGCGCCGCGCCCGCATCGGGCGCCCACAGCAGCCCCAGGCAGGTCAGGAGGATGATAACTGCGCCGGCTTTCATGCATCCCATCCTTTTGGAGTTCGCCCATTCGACCAGAAACCTGACCGAGTCTAGCCCAGCCCGCCTCCTCCACGGGTCCGGGATATGTTATTTGGTCCCGGGTTCCAAGCTTTTCGCAAATCCAACCGTCCAAGGTTCGACAGCCACAAAAAAGAAGACCCATGGACAACCAGCAACTGACGGGGCTGATACGGCAGGCGCAGGGCGGAAACTCCTCCTCCTTCGCGGAGTTGGTCGATCTGCACTACGACACGATCTACCGCTTCGCGTGGAAATGGTGCGGCCACCGCACCGATGCCGAGGACATCGCCCAGCAGTCCTGCATCAAGCTGGCGAAAAGCCTGGCGCAATTCCGCTTCCAGTCCGCCTTCACCAGCTGGCTTTACCGGCTGGTGGTCAGTTGCGCCCAGGACTGGCAACGAGCACAGCAACGCCACCTGCACGACGCGCTTCCCGAGGATGAGCCCGCCAGCGGTGCCACACAGGCCGAGGATTCCATCCACGTCGCCCAGTTGCTGGCGCAGCTCGATGGCATGGGCGAAGGCATGAAAGAGACCGCGCTGCTGGTGCACGCCGAAGGCCTGAGTCACGCCGAAGCCGGCGAAATCCTCGGCGTATCCGAATCCACCATTTCCTGGCGCATCCACACGATGCGCAAAACCATGACGAGGCGCGAACAGATCGCGAGCAACGTATGAATACGAAATCCATTCAGCGGCAGTTGCAACAGATGAATCCTCCGGTGCCGGATACCGCGGCGCGGTTGCGTGCGCAGCGCGCAGCGTTGGCGGAGTTCCGGCGTGTCCATGCAAAGAGCGAACGGCAACCTGTTGCCTCAAAATGGTCATGGAAGAGTCCATGGCTGGGCGGCTTCGCCACGGCCTGCGTCGCTGTGGTCGGCGTGTCGCTTACGTGGCTCATGCCCGAGGAAGGGCGCAAGTTACAGTTGCCTGCGCCTGCCCCGAGGCAGGTGACACCGGCACCTTCGAAAACGCAGCGGGCACTCGCAGTCGAGGCGGACGCGCCGGCTCCTTCGCCAGCCGTTTCGCCAGCATCGGCATCTGCAAGACCGTCAGCGCGAGTGCCAGCGGAAAACTCGGCTGCTGAAACCATCACGCATACGGAGCGGGCCAATTCAGCGGGTGCCCTGCCGGGCCGGGAACGGGAAGTCGATGAACTGAGTGAGGTCAAGGTCACCGGCGCCAGTATCCAGGGGCCCGGAGGGACTTCTGCCAACCCCATTCAAAGCATCACGGGCGAGGAGATGCGGCGGCAGGGAATCGTCAACACGGCCGACGCACTCCAGCAACTGGTGCCGCAGAACATCTCCACAAATCAGCCCACCACTGTGGCTACTAGTGCGCTGCCTGGGCCAGCCATCGGCAACACCATCGCCAACCTGCGCGGCATGGACCCGACGTTTGGCTCGCGAACCCTGACGCTGGTCGATGGTCGCCGCATGGTTTCGACTTCGAACCAGGTCGACATCGCCCCTCGGCCGATAGGCGGCGACCGCTTCGAACACTTCGAGACGAATCCCGTGAAGCGCGTGGCCGACGAACCCGAGTCCACGTTTTCGATCGACGTGGACACGGCCTCCTACAGTTTTACGCGGCGACTGCTGAACCAGAGCGGCCTGCGTCAAGGCGGTGGCCTGCCGCCGATGGATGCAGTGCGGGTCGAGGAAATGATCAACTACTTCGCCTATGCGTGGCCCGCCCCGACTTCGCGAAGGGAACCTCTGCGGCCGACCGTAACCGTCAGCGACTCGCCCTGGGGCATGGGCAAGAAGCTGGTCCACATCGGCATCAAGGGCTATGAGCTGCCTACCCGGAGCAAGCCGGACGTCAATCTGGTGCTGCTGCTCGACGTCAGCGGCTCAATGAGTCCGGCCGATCGCTTGCCACTGGCGAAGCAGTCGGTGGCGCTGCTGCTGGACAGCCTGAAGCCCACCGACACCGTAGCCATCGTCGTGTACGCTGGCGCCGCGGGCCAGGTGCTGCCGCCAACTCCGGTGCGTAACCGAGAGGCAATTGAGCGGGCGCTGAACTCGCTGCAGTCCGGTGGTTCCACGGCGGGCGCCGCAGGCATCCAGCTTGCCTATAACCTCGCGCAGCAGAACTTCCGCAAGGATGGCGTCAATCGCATCCTGCTTGCCACCGATGGTGACTTCAACGTCGGCATCAGCAATCGTGACGAACTCAAGGGCCTGGTGGAGCGCGAGCGCGCCCGGGGCGTCTACCTGTCGGTGCTCACATTCGGACAGGGCAACAACCGCGACGAGGTCGCCCAGGTGCTGGCGCAGAACGGCAACGGCGTAGCGGCCTACATCGACACCTTGCAGGAGGCACGCAAGGTGCTGGTGCAGGAAGCCACGTCGTCTCTTTTCACGATTGCGAGCGACGTCAAGATCCAGGTCGAGTTCAATCCGGCCGCTGTTGCGGAATACCGGCTCATCGGATATGAAACGCGCGCGCTCAACCGCGAGGATTTCAATAACGACAAGGTCGATGCCGGCGATGTGGGTTCTGGCCACAGGGTCACGGCGATCTACGAAATCACACCGGTGGGTTCGAGTGCGCAGCTGATCGATGAGCGTCGCTACGCCGCAAGCGCGGAACCCGCAGTGAACCCGCGCGGCAAGGCCAATGAGTACGGCTTCCTGAAGATCCGCTACAAGCTGCCGGGCGAAAGTCAGTCGCGATTGCTGACGCAACCGATCCGGCAGGATGCCGGCGTCCCCGCTGCCTTGCGGCAGGACGTGACTTTCTCTACGGCAGTTGCCGGATTCGCACAGCTGCTGCGCGGCGGCGTGTATACCGGCGCACTCACCTATGACGACGTGATCCAGCAGGCCGAGTCATCGCTCGGCAGGGATGAATACGGCTATCGTGCCGAGTTCGTGCAGCTGGCGCGCAAGGCCCGGGATGTGGGCGCCCCAACTGAATGATCCGAGGCGGGTCTGGCTGCCGAAGTGGCGCGACTGGCAGCCGTGGGAGTAGTTTGTCCAGCGGGGTAGCGTTGTCCCAACGAACGCCCCCGCCCTATATAATCCTGTGCCGCAGCTCTCCTGCGCCACACACTGTTGATTCCATGCCAGCACCGCGCAAGCGGCCTCGCCCGAAAACCGCCGGCCGACCCCGCTCTGCGACATCGCGTAGCGCCATCCTCAAGGCCGCCTATCAGATCCTGCGCGAAGCGGGGTTTGCAGGCTTTACCGTGGAGGGCGTGGCGGCCCGCGCCGGTGCCGGCAAGGCCACCATTTATCGCTGGTGGCAGACCAAGGGCACTCTCGCAATCGAGGCCTTCCTGGTTGCGGTGGCGCCGCGCATGGACGCCACGAATGAGACAGATTCCGCGATCACGGACCTGCGCGCGCAGGTGCATCATGCCGCCGGTGTGTACCGCGGACGCCCTGGCCAGCTGCTACGCGAACTGATTGCGCTGGGGCAGCAAGACAGTGCCACCCGCAAAGTGCTGCAAACTGATTTTGTCGAGCCGCGACGAAAGTCCGCGTTGCGGCTGCTGCAACGAGCTGTAGAGGCAGGCGAGCTTCCCAAAGACACCGACATCGATGTGCTGGCGGATGTGCTCTGGGGCCCAATCTTCCACCGCCTCCTGGTGAACCACATGCCCATCGACCGCAACTTCATCGAGAAGCTGCTGGATCTGGTGCTGGGTGGCGTCTCGGCAGCTGACAGCAATAAGCGAAAAATCGCAAGTGACCGGTCTGGTTGATGTAATCGGCCGTCCACGACATATCGCTTCTCGACCTTGAGTTCGGCTGCGCCTATACTTGTGCGGCGATCAGACAGCAGCAACGGCGGTTACGCCGGTAACGACTTCCCGGGGGCACTGACATCTTGGACCTGCATCAATTCAGCGAGTGGCTCTCAGCGACCCCACTCAGCCAGCGCATCCAGGTCACTACCTGGGCCATCCCTGGCATCCAGACAGTACATCTCATCTGCCTCGCACTGGTATTTGCCTGCGCGCTGGTGTTTTCCCTGCGCATCGCCGGCCGTGGCCTGTCATCCGAGCCGCTGCCTTTGCTGGCAACGCGTTTTACGCGTGCCATATGGTACCTGCTGGTGGTGCTTTTGCTGTCGGGCGCACTGCTCATCGTGGCGGAGCCCGGCCGCACCATCACCAATCCGGTGTTCTACGCCAAGATGACGATGCTCGCCGTGGTGGTGGCCGTGACCCTGTGGCTGTCGGCTGTTGCCCGGCGACAGTTCGAGCGTCCTTCCGGTCTGCATGTGTTCATGGCGGCGTTCGGCATGTTGCTGTGGATCGGCATCATGTTTGCCGGTCGGTTCATCGCCTACGTAGAGTCAAACTGAGAGACGACGAAATTGTTCCAGACTTTTTTCGAATGGCTGCAAAATACTCCCCTGGCCGTATTGGTGGGAGAAACGTGGTTCCCCTGGGTGGAGTCGGCCCATGTGGTGTGCCTCGCGCTGGTCGCGGGAACCATCTTCACCGTCGATGCGCGCCTGATCGGATTCGCATCGCGCCAGCTGCGTTTCACCTATGTGTCCGAACGCCTGCTGCCATGGACATGGGGGGCTTTTATTTGCGCCGCGATTACTGGTGGCCTCCTGTTCATCGCAAACGCCACCAACTATGCCCACAATGTGCCGTTCCAGATCAAGATGGTGCTGCTGCTTGTCGCGGGCATCAACATGCTGTATTTCCAGTTCGTCATCTTCCGCAGCGTAAATTCCTGGGACTCCGGCACACCAGCACCGGCCGCCCGGGTGGCTGGTCTGTTGTCGATAGTGATCTGGTGCGGCGTGATCGGCTTTGGGCGCTGGATCGGCTTCGTCTGACCAGCGGTCTCTGCAGAGAACTCTAGCCGCCGACGGCAGCCTTGGCGACCAGCACTGGAATGACGTAAATCGTCTCCGGACTGTCAGCCGCGCCACCATGCAGCCGCACAGTTACTTCGAGGATGCCATCACGTTGCGGTGTGAACTGGAGTGCGTGGCTCACGGTCGCATCTGCGGTCGTGACAGCCAGGCCAACCCTGGCCATGGCGGGATCGATTTCCACCCCATCGCCTTCAGTAGTGACCAGCAAAGTGCCCGGCGCGGCGCCGGAAATATCCAGCCGCAGGCCGGATTGCGCGCCGACTACAGGTCTCGACGTCACCACGAAACCAAGCTTCGCAATTGGCGTGCCCGGCGACTGCAGCGCTGCGGCCACAGCATCAGCACCAGGCGCAATCGGGGCCCGCGCCATGGCCTGCGTACCGGCAGCGCCGTCGGTCTTTTCACTCCTGCTGCAACCGGCAACAACGAACACCGCGACCAGCACCGCCACGAGACGTTTGTTCATCATGTTCCTTTGATGGCCCACTAACGCATCAGCCGCAACAGCGGTGGATCTTCCAATGCATCGAGCTGTTCGCGCAACTCATCGATGTGCCGCTCCCAGTAGCGCGGCTCGCCGAACCACGGGAAGGCTCGCGGAAATGCCGGGTCGGTCCAGCGGCTGGCGATCCAGGCCGCATGATTCAGCATGCGCATGGCGCGCATGGCCTCTACCAAGGCTGTTTCGGCGAAATCGAAGTGGGCGAACTGCTCGTAGCCGTCCAGCAGCTCGGTCCACTCGCGCTGGATCTGCTGCGGATCGCCAGCGCAGAACATCCACAGATCCTGCACTGCAGGTCCGGTCAGGCAGTCATCGAAATCGACGAACAGCGGGCCCTGCGCCTGCCAGAGTATGTTGCCGCCGTGACAGTCGCCGTGGATGCGCAGCACGCGCATGTGCCCTGCCTGCTCCTGGCATCGGGCCACGGCCTGCACCAGCTGCCCCGAAACCTGCGCGTAACTTTCATCCAGTGGTGCCGGCACCAGGTTCCCGTCGAGGATGGCATCGCGCGCGCGCGCGCCACTGCGCCACCCGGAGATCGCGTCACGGCGCTGAAATGCGCGTGTTCCGCCGATGGCATGCATGCGCGCCAGCGTCCTTCCCAGCAATGCGCGGTGCCCGGGTTGATCGATCTCGGCACCGTGCCCGGCACGACACTCGAACAGGGCAAAGCGGAAGTCCGCGTACCGATGCAGCGATTCACCGCCAAATTGCAGTGGCGCCACCACTGGCAGCTCCCCGGCCGCAAGCTCCGCCGCGAACGTGTGTTCTTCGCGGATCTGCGCATCGCTCCAGCGGCCGTGGCGATAGAACTTGGCCACCACCGGTGCGGTTGCCGGCAGTCCGGCTGGTGCATCTGCGTCCGCCTCGAGCCCGACACGGTACACGCGGTTCTCGTAACTGTTGAGTGCCAACAGGCGCCCGTCTGCGACGAGACCGAGGCTCTCAACCGCTGCCAGCACGACCTCTGGCGTCAACCCTGCATAGGGAGTGTTCAGCACTGGTTCTTGTGACACAGGCCGATTTCCTGCCTGCCGCCGCAGGCATCCGCGGTTTGGCCGGCTATGATCCGCGTTGGCAACCGCACCGGACGCGTGGGAGATATCTGAAGTGGGCGGATCAATTCTGGTAACAGGCGGCGCCGGCTATATCGGCAGCCACACGGTACAGCAGCTGACCGGTCGCGGCGAGTCCGTGGTCGTATTCGATAATCTCAGCACCGGCTTCAGGCAATCGCTGCAGGGAGTAACGTTCGTCGAGGGCGACGTGGGTAACCAGCCGCTGGTGGCTGCGGTGCTGCGCGAACATTCCGTGCACACGGTAATTCACTTCGCAGCGCACACCATCGTGCCCGAATCGGTCAGCGACCCGCTCAAGTACTACGGCAACAATACCTGCCAGACCCGCAGCCTGCTCGCCAGCTGCCTGGCGCATGGCGTGAAGAATTTCGTGTTCTCTTCCACCGCCGCCGTCTATGGCATTCCTGCTTCAGGACTGGCTGCCGAAGACGCGCAGCTGGCGCCGATCAATCCCTATGGCACGTCGAAGTTGATGTCCGAATGGATGCTGCGCGATCTGGGCGCGGCGTCCGACTTGCGATATGTGGTGCTGCGCTATTTCAATGTAGCGGGGTCTGATCCTGCCGGCCGCATCGGCCAGTCCACCCGCAAGGCCACGTTGCTGGTGAAGGTTGCCTGCGAGGCCAGTGTAGGCAAACGCGACAGCGTCAGCATTTTCGGCACCGACTACGAGACGCCGGATGGCACCGGAGTGCGCGACTACATCCATGTGCAGGATCTTGCCCGCGCACACCTGCTGGCGGTCGACTATCTCTCTGCTGGCGGCCAGTCTCAGACCCTGAACTGCGGCTACGGGCATGGCTTCAGCGTGCGCGAAGTGCTGCGCAGCGTCGAGCGGGTCAGCGGCAAGCCGCTCAACGTTATCGAACAGCCGCGCCGCGCGGGCGATCCTCCGTCGCTGGTTGCCAAATGCGACAAGATCCGCACGGTGCTGGGCTGGAAGCCGGAGCTCGACGACCTGGACGGCATCGTTGCCAGCTCCCTGAACTGGGAGCGCAAGCTCCTGCGGGAGCCATGGGCGTAATGTCTCCCTTCAGGTCGCCGGTTTGAAACTGCTGAACTACAGACCCGGCGCCGGGGTTTCTTTAGAATCTGGCGCATGAATCTGCTGCGCCCCCGATCGTTGAGCGCGCTAGTGCTGCTCGGCGTGGCCATCATCGCGTTACCGCTGGTTGCCGCGCTGCTGATGGCGGGCCTGCAGATGCGGCAACTGACCGCGACCACCAAGGACATGATCAACAATAGTGGCACGGCCACCCGCCTGACGCAGGAGCTGTTCGTGCAGACTGCGCTGCTCGAACGGCAGTTGCAGTTCTATTCCGTGCTCATGGACCCGACGCTGCTCGAATCCTACAAGGCCCGGCATGCCCGGCTGGGTGGCATCCAGAAACAACTGGATGCCATGCTGCGGAAGGAAGACGCCCGCGACGCACTGCGGGAATTTGCCAACCTGAGCGGCAACGTCAACCCGCAGGTCCTGGCTGATCAGCAGAACAAGGAAGGCGTCGAGCGGCTGCAGGGCAACTTCACCCGCATGCAGCAGGTCGCACAACTGGTTTCCACCCGCACCATCGCGCAGATCAATGCGCAAACCAATGAGCTGCGCGCCAGCATCCAGCGGGTGCAGGCTCTGATGTTCTGGGGCTCCATATTGTTGCTGCCGCTGACCGCCACCGCGATCCTGCTGTTCTCGTTGCGCGTCGGCCGGCCGCTGCGGCAGATAGACCGCGCCATCAGTGATCTGGGCAGCGGTGCATTGAATCAGACGATCGGCATCCGTGGCCCAGCGGACCTTGAGAAGCTTGGCCGCCAGCTGGAATGGCTGCGTCTGCGGCTGCTCGAGCTTGCACAGGAGCGCAGCCGTTTCCTGCGGCATATGTCGCATGAACTCAAGACACCCCTGGCCAATATCCGGGAAGGTACTGAACTGCTGATGGATGGCGCGGTGGGAGAGCTGCAGGGCGGGCAGCGGGAAGTCACCGGCATCCTGCGCGAGAACGGCCTGCGCCTGCAGCGGATGATCGAGAACCTGCTGAGCTTCAGCGCCTGGCAGACCAGCAGCGTGGGCCTCGAAGTCACTGAATTCCGGCTGCGTCCGCTGGTCAAGCAGATAATCGAAAACCAGCAGCTGGCGCTGCTTTCGCAGCGGGTGCGGCTGGATGTGAATGTCGATGATGTCAGCATCGCGGCCGACCGCGGCAAGGTGCGGTTGATCCTGGAGAACCTGCTGTCCAATGCCATCAAGTACACCCCACTCAGTGGCACCATCCATATCCGCGCGCGCGCCGACAACTGTGACCTGGTGCTCGAAGTCGCCGACAGCGGACCAGGGATACCGCCAGAAGAGCGTAAACAGGTGTTTGAGGCCTTTTATACCGGCAAGGCGCCTGCAGGCCTTATCAAGGGAACGGGCATCGGCCTGTCCGTCGTGATGGAATTTGTAACAGCGCACAACGGCCAGATCGAAATAGTCGAAGGAGAATGGGCAGGGGCGCATTTCCGGATTCGTATGCCATTGAAATCATCCACTGCAGATCCCGCGGCCGGAGCAACCCCCATGCCCGGGGGCAAGCAGGCTCATGCTGCCTAGGATTCCACTGCTGCTTGTCGCTGCGCTGCTCGCAGGTTGTGCCAGCCTGCCTGTACCGCGCGGCCAGCACGCACCCTCACCTGCGCCTCCGAGTGCCGAAATAGTCCAGGCCGCGCAACTCGCGAACCATGTCCTGGCATTGCAGATTGTGGTGCAGGGCAGTCCCACCGAGCAGGCCGAGGCAATGGCCAGCGCCCGCGCCGGCTATGAGCAGGCAAAGCAGGGGCCGACCGCACTGCACTACGGACTGTTGCTGGCTGCGCCCGTACATCCAGCCAGGGATGCCTCCCTGGCGCAGCGCCTGCTGCGCGAAGCGCTGGCACATCCCGAATTGCTCAGCGTGGGGGAACGTGCGTTGGCGGTGGTGGAACTGGCGCGTGTGGATGCCGAGCTGCGCCTCGTATTCGAAATCGACCGACTGGTTGCCGACCTGCAGCGGGAGCGCGAACGACAAAGCGTCGCGCCTTCGAACACGGCGCTGAACAAGCGTCTGCAGGCAGAACAGGAGGAGTCCGCGCGCCTGCGCAAGGCACTCGAGGAGGCACGCGCCAAACTCGACGCCATCACCACGATCGAGCGCAACTTTTCCGACCGCCCAACCGCTCCCGAAGGACGTACTCCGTGATTCAGCAGATCTTCAACATGACCCCTGCACCCATCCGGGAGCAGCGGCGATGAATCAGGCGTCCCGCAAGGCACGCATCCTGGTCGTCGATGACGACCCCGGCTTGCTGCGCCTGTTGACCATTCGCCTGCGCGCCGAAAACTATGATGTCGAGGCGGTGGAAAGCGCTGCACAGGCATTGGCCTCGACCAGTCGCTTCCGTCCTGACCTGGTCATCTCGGACCTGCGCATGGAACCGGTCGATGGTATAGGGCTGTTGAAAGAGCTGCAAAATCGCTGGCCGGGATTGAAGGTTATCCTGCTCACTGCACACGGCACGATTCCCGATGCAGTGCAGGCCACGCAGATGGGCGCCTTCGGCTTTCTCACCAAACCGGTAGACAAGCAGGAACTGCTCGACCAGATCCAGCGAGCGCTGAAAATTTCCGGCTTTACTGACTCCACCGAGGAGTGGCGGTCGGACATCATCACCCGCAGCGCAATCATGGAAGAGCGCCTGGCGCAGGCGCACATGGTGGCGGGCACCGACGCGCGCGTGCTGATAGTGGGCGAAAGCGGAACTGGCAAGGAACTGCTGGCGCGCGCCTTGCACAAGGCCAGCCTGCGCCGCGCCCGCGCCTTCATCGTCAGTCGCTGCACCGGCATCTCCGAAGAGCAGATTGACATCGAACTGTTCGGCTCCGACGCCAGCACCGGCAAGGAACGCAAGGGTGCGCTGGAAGCAGCCGACGGCGGCACCGTGCTGCTGGATGAAATCGGCGAACTGCCGGCCCGACTGCAGCAGAAGTTGCTGCGTGCGCTGCAGGAAGAGGCCGTGCGCCCGGTGGGCTCGGATGCGCCCCGGCCAATCAACACGCGGGTCATTTCCACCAGCAGCCGCGACCTGCAACAGGAAGCCGCGAGCGGCCGGTTTCGCGAAGACCTGTTCTATCGCCTGAACGTGGTGCAGATTGAAATGCCGCCGCTGGCTCGCCGCCGCGAAGACATCCCCCTGCTGATCGCGCACTTCATCGCACAGAACGCCAGCGAAACCGGACAGCGCAGCATTTACCCGCCCGAGGCGCTGGAACTGCTGGCCACTGCGGACTGGCCTGGCAACGTGCGTCAGCTGCAGAACCTGGTGCGCCAAACGGCTGCGGTTTCGCAGACTCCCGTCATTCCGGTCGAACTCGTGCAGCAGTGTCTCGGTGGCGCGCCGGGCCGGCTGCCCTCCTTCGACGACGCGCGTGATGAATTCACCCGCGGCTATCTGTCGCAGATCCTGCAGATCACCGGCGGCAACGTCAGCCAGGCAGCGCGGCTGGCCAAGCGCAACCGCACCGATTTCTACAAGCTGCTGGGTCGGCACCAGCTGGTGCCGGAAGACTTCAAGCAGCGCTGAGCACTTCAGACGCGGCGCTGCAGACGGATCAGCAGCAGCGCCACAGCTGCTGCCAGTAGCGTGGCAGGCAGCCATGCAAGCAGCAGCGGGTCCAGATCGAAGACGACAGTGCCACTCTCCACCATGCGCTGGAAAATGAAATAGGCGAGTCCGAACGCAAGTCCGAGCATCGCCCTGGCGCCTCCTTCGGCGCTGCGCAATGGGCCGAACATGAACGGCACCGCCAGCAGCACTGCCAGCGGAATTGCCGCGAGCCCCGCCACCTTCGACCAGTACGCAAATCGATAGCGACGCGAATCCTGTCCGTTGGCCCGCAGGTGCGCGATGGCGCTTCGAAGCTCGCGCTGCGACAGTTCCTTCGGATCGCTGGCAATCGCGCCGAGGAATGCGGGACTGGCGCTGACATTCAGGCGCTGCGCGGCAAAGCTTCCTGACGACACGCGCTGCGGTTCGAAGCGCGATTGCACGTAGCCCTCGAGCTCCCAGCTGCCGTCGGCAGTGACATGTGCACCGTGCGCCTGGCCTACTGCAAGCAGCTGGTTTCCGGGGGCAATTTCAAACAGTGTGATGCCGCCAAACCCAGCTTCACCCGACAGGCGCTCGGCACGCAGAATCTGCCTGCCATCGGGGATCCAGGCGCTGCTGCGACCGGTGAGGCTGATGTTCGCATTACGCTGCACCGCCTTGTTGATGCGCGCCATCTGCGTCAGCGGTGGCGCCAGATACTCTCCCACCACTACCGCGAAGGGCACCATCAAGAGTCCTGCGAACAGCACCGACACGGCGATGCGCCAAACCGGAATTCCAGAGGCGCGCATGACGGTTAATTCGCTGCCGCCGGCGAGCGCGCCCGTGGCCCGCAGTGAGCCGATCAGGGCCGCCACCGGCAGAAACTGCACCAGGGTGGCTGACAGATTCAGCACCACGTAATGCACGGCCTGTAGGTTGCCGTAGCTGCCCACACCAACCCAGCCCTGTTCGTCGATGAACAGGAACAGCGCCAGCAGTGTCAACAGCACTGTCAGGACCAGGCTTACCGAGCCGCCGACCGCCTTGACGATGTACCGATCCAGGACGCGCATTCGGCTAAACTCTAACCTATTGAACACACGGCCAGACAAGCCGCGGAGTCCTTAATCACATGGTCCGATTCGATACCCCCGCCCAACGCATTCCTGCGCTTGCTGCCGACTGCCTCGCCATCGGCCTGTTCGATGAAGAAGCGCTGTCCGGCACAGCAAAGGTCATCGACACAGCCACCCGAGGCCTGCTGCGCAAACTCAAGTCCAGTGGCGACCTGCCGCTGCGTGCGGGAGACAGCCAGCTGCTGATGGAGCCGCCTGGCCTGAAGGCGAAACGCCTGCTGGTTGTAGGCCTCGGCAAGCGCAAGGATTTTGCCCAGCGTGGCTGGCGCAAGGCGATCAGCGCCGCGCTGGGCGCAAGCCTCAAGACGCGCGCTGCACATCTGGCGCTCGCGATTGACCAGCCTGATACCGGCGCGGTCAGCGACTATTACGCAGGTCGCGCCGTGGCCGATCTCACCGGCAGCGCGTTATATCGCGTCAACGACTTCAAGACCGCACGCAAGTCGACGCGCCCCGCCCTGCGACGCGTGAGTCTGGCTGGTCTGTCTGCTGGGGCACAGGCTGCTGCCCGACGGGGGCTGGCACAAGGCGATGCAATCGCAGCGGGCCAGTCGCTGTTGCGCGATCTGGGCAATCTCCCCGGCAATATATGCACGCCGCGCTACCTGGCACAACAGGCACGCGAGCTGGCCAGGAGCCATCGCGATCTCAAAGTGCGCATCTTCGACGAGGCACAGATCCGGCGTTTGAAGATGGGCAGCCTGCTGTCGGTGTCACGTGGCAGCGCCGAGCCGCCCCGTTTCATCGCCATGGAGCATCGCGGTGGCGCAAGAAGCGCGGCGCCGGTGGTGCTGGTCGGCAAGGGCGTCACCTTCGACACCGGCGGCATTTCCCTCAAGGATCCCGCCGCGATGGACGAAATGAAATACGACATGTGCGGCGCCGGCAGTGTGCTGGCCTGCATGCTGGTCGCCTCGCTGCTCAAACTGCGCATCAACCTGGTGGGCCTGATTGCAGCAGTCGAAAACATGCCGGGCAGCCGCGCCACGAAGCCTGGCGATATCGTCACCAGCCGGGCCGGCAAGACCATTGAGATCCTGAACACCGATGCGGAAGGCCGGCTGATTCTCTGCGACGCTCTCGACTATGCGCGCCGCTACGAACCAGCGGCGGTGGTCGACATCGCCACGCTCACGGGCGCCTGCGTAATCGCGCTGGGTCATCATTTCACCGGCATCATGGGCAATGATGATGATCTCGCGCAGGAACTGGTTGCTGCCGGTGCACGCGCCAGCGATCGCGGCTGGCAGTTGCCGTTGACGGAAGAATATGCCGAACAGCTGCGCAGCAATTTCGCCGATCTGGCGAACGTCGGTGGCCGCGACGGCGGCGCCATCACGGCAGGCGCTTTCCTGGGCCGCTTCACCCAGGGAATGAAATGGGCGCATCTGGATATCGCGGGAACCGCCTGGCTCTCCGGCGCGCAGAAGGGTGGCACCGGCAGGCCGGTTCCGTTGCTGGCAGATTTTCTGATCCAACGCGCTGGCGCAGGCACGGCTTGACGGCTTGCCCGGTGCAGCATGGCAGAAGTCCGGTTCTACACGCTGAGCGATGCTGCTGGTCCCGCGCGACTCAAGAAGGTCTGCGCGCTGATTGAGCAGGCATTTCGCGATGGCGGACGCGTGCTGGTGTGGCTGGAAGACGCCGCCGCGCTGGCGCAGTTCGACAACCTTCTATGGACCTTTGGCGACCGCTCGTTCGTGCCACACGAACCGCTCGCCGCTGATCCTGCTGCCTGCGAAGCGCCAGTGCAGCTGCACGCTGGCGCGGACCTGCCTGCGGCAGCCCTTGCAGGTCGTTTCTCGACGCTGGTGATGCTGCGTAACGAGGCTGCACCGGCGGCATTGGATTTCAACACCATCATCGAAGTGGTGGATGCCGATCCGGCGTGCCGCGCCGCTGGCCGCGCCCGTTTCCGCTTCTATCGCGAACACGGCCTCACACCACAACATATTGAAGCCACGACCTAGCAATGGACAAAGTCTACGAACCGGGCCAGATCGAACAGCGGCTGTATCGCGATTGGGAAGCGCAGGGCCGCTTTGCACCGGCGGCAAACGGCAAGCCGTATTGCATCATGATCCCGCCGCCCAATGTCACTGGTACGCTGCACATGGGTCACGCGTTCCAGGACACCATCATGGATGCGCTGATCCGCTACCACCGCATGCGGGGCGAGGCCACGCTGTGGCAGGTCGGCACCGATCACGCCGGCATCGCCACCCAGATGGTGGTGGAGCGCCAGCTCAACGCAGCTGGCGAAACGCGCGCCGGCCTTGGCCGCGACGCATTCGTGAAGCGCGTGTGGGAATGGAAGGCGCAGTCAGGCGGCTTCATTTCGCAGCAGCTGCGCCGTCTGGGCGCCTCGGTCGATTGGCAGCGCGAACGATTCACCATGGACGAAGGCCTGTCGCAGGCCGTCACCGAAGTGTTCGTGCGCCTGCACGAAGAGGGATTGATCTATCGCGGCAAGCGGCTGGTTAACTGGGATCCGGTGCTGCTCACGGCGCTGTCCGATCTGGAGGTGATTTCGACCGAGGAGGAAGGCCACCTCTGGCATCTGCGCTATCCGCTGGAAGATGGCAGTGGTCATCTGGTGGTTGCCACGACGCGTCCCGAGACGCTGCTGGGTGACAGCGCCGTGGCCGTGCATCCGGAGGACGAACGCTATCGGGCGATGGTCGGCAAGCGCCTGCGTCTGCCGCTCACCGAGCGCCTGATACCGATCATCGCCGACGATTTCGTGGATCGCGAGTTCGGCTCCGGCTGCGTGAAGATCACGCCAGCGCACGACTTCACCGACAACGAAGTAGGGCAGCGTCACAACCTGCCGCTGATCAACATCTTCACGCCTGATGCAAGGCTAAGCGACGATGTGCCGGAAAGGCTGCGCGGCCTGCCCCGCGACCAGGCTCGTGAGCGCATGCTGGCTGAGCTCGAATCAGCCGGGCTCATCGAGCGTATCGACAAACACAAACTCATGGTGCCGCGTGGTGATCGCAGCGGCGCCATCCTTGAACCGCTGCTCACCGACCAGTGGTACGTGCGTATTGCGCCGCTGGCGGAACCTGCCATCGCCGCAGTCGAATCCGGCCAGATCAAGTTCGTTCCGGGCAACTGGTCAAAGACTTATTTCGAGTGGATGAAGAACATCCGCGACTGGTGCATCAGCCGCCAGCTGTGGTGGGGACACCAGATCCCCGCCTGGTATGACACGGGTGGCAATGTGTACGTGGCGCGCACCGAAGCCGCTGCCGTCACGCAGGCCCGGCAAAAGCATGGTCGCGAAGTCAGCCTCACCCGCGACGCTGATGTGCTCGATACCTGGTTCTCTTCCGCGCTGTGGCCGTTTTCAACGCTGGGCTGGCCAGACCAGAATGCGGAGCTTAAGCGTTTTTATCCTGGCAACGTGCTGGTCACGGGCTTCGACATCATCTTCTTCTGGGTTGCGCGGATGATCATGTTTGGCCTGAAGTTCACGGGAGATGTGCCATTCCGCGAGGTCTACGTGCATGGTCTGGTTCGCGACGGCGAAGGCCAGAAGATGTCCAAGTCCAAGGGCAATGTCATCGACCCGCTCGATATCGTCGATGGCATCTCGCTCGAAGCATTGCTGAAGAAGCGCACCACGGGACTCATGCAACCGCATCTGGCCCCTGGCATCGACAAGGCCACTCGCAAGCAGTTTCCGAACGGCATCGAGGCCCATGGCACCGATGCGCTGCGCTTCACCTTTGCTTCACTCGCCACCCAGAGCCGTGATATCCGTTTTGAACTGGGCCGCGTCGCCGGCTATCGCAACTTCTGCAACAAGCTGTGGAATGCGGCGCGATTCGTGCTGATGATGTCCACCGACAAACCGGTGGCGCCGGTCGGCACAGTATCTTCAAGCGTGGTCGATCGCTGGATCCTTTCTCGTCTGCGCGAAGCCATCGTGACCACCGATGAAGCCTTCGCCAACTACCGCTTCGACATGGCGGCTACCGCGCTGTACGAGTTCACCTGGCACGAGTTCTGCGACTGGTATCTGGAGCTCGCCAAGCCGGTGCTGCAGGGCGATGACATGGACGCTGCTGCTGCGACGAGGCGAACCTTGCTGACGGTGCTAGAGACGCTGCTGCGCGCGTTGCACCCCATCATGCCCTTCATCACCGAAGAGATCTGGCTCCGTGTGGCGCCGTTGGCGGGAGTTGCCGGCGACACGATCATGACTGCTCCCTGGCCTGATGCGGGCAGCCTGGTCGCGGATCCGGTTGCAGCGCAGGATGTGGACTGGATGAAGGGCGTCATCCTGGCGCTGCGGCAGATTCGCGGTGAAATGGACATCAGCCCGGCGCGCCGCCTCGCGCCTCTGGCTCAGGGTGCCAAAACGGGCGACACTGAACGGTTTGCCCGCTACGAGGCGTTGTTGGGCCGACTGGCGGGCATTGATGGCATACGCCTGCTGGCCCCGGGAGAAGCCGCGCCCGCCAGTGCTTCTGCGGTGGTGGGCGACATGACCTTGCTCGTACCCATGCTGGGATTGATCGACCCGGCGGTGGAACTCACGCGGCTCAGGCGCAAGCAGGAGAAGAACCAGCAGGAGATCACCCGCGCGCGGGCCAAGCTTACGAACCCGAACTTTGTGAACCACGCACCACCGGAAGTGGTGGCAACCGAGCGTGAGCGCATCGCGCAGTTCGAAAAAGTGAACGAGAGCCTCGCGCGGCAGATCGAAATCGTGCAGGGTCTGGTGCCCTCCTGACGCACCCGGAGACTTGATGTCTGCGCTGCCCGCCGCCCTCGCCGCCCTTGATTCCATCATCCTTGGCAAGGGTCGTGCGCTGCGGCTGGCCCTGTCCTGTGTGATCGCGCGCGGCCATCTGCTCATCGAGGATGTGCCCGGAGTCGGCAAGACGACGCTGGCCCACGCATTGGCGCAGGTGCTGGGACTTTCCTGGCAGCGGGTGCAATTCACCAGCGACCTGCTGCCCGCCGACATCCTCGGTGTTTCGGTCTTCGACCGGGCCACACAAAAGTTCGAATTCCGCCAGGGACCGGTGTTCACCCAGCTGCTGCTGGCGGATGAAGTCAATCGTGCCAGCCCCCGCACGCAAAGCGCGCTGCTGGAAGCCATGGAGGAACACCAGGTCAGCATCGATGGCATCACCCAT
Organism: Steroidobacteraceae bacterium; assembly: GCA_039917615.1. Classification (GTDB taxonomy): domain Bacteria; phylum Pseudomonadota; class Gammaproteobacteria; order Steroidobacterales; family Steroidobacteraceae; genus ZC4RG30. The sequence continues at coordinate 63,169 of JBDSJD010000027.1, read as the reverse complement.
GCCCTCCCCAACCCGTTTTTCGTGGTTGCCACCCAGAATCCACATGAACAGCTCGGCACCTATGCGTTGCCCGAGTCGCAGCTTGATCGATTCCTGATGCGCATTGAACTGGGCTATCCGGACCCGCGTCATGAACGAGTGCTGCTGGCCGAGGGCGACCGCCGCAGCCTGCTGGCGCGCACCGCTGCTGCAATGACTGCCGCACAACTGCTGCAGATGCAGCAGGAAGTGACCCGCGTGCACGTTGCCCCGCCGCTGCTCGACTATGTGCAACAACTGGTCGCCTGCACCCGCACTCGCAATGACGTTCGACTGGGACTTTCACCCCGCGCCGCGCAAGGGCTGGTACGCGCCGCCCGCGCCTGGGCACTGCTCGAGGGGCGCAGCGCTGTCCTTCCCGACGACGTGCAGGCCGTTTGGGCATCCGTCGCCCTGCATCGCCTTGAGCCCCGCAATGCCACCGACCGCACGCCAGTTCAGCGCGAGCGACTGGTGCGCGCGATCCTCGAGTCGGTCGCCGTTCCCCGCTGAACCGGAAACAACGCGCGTGGCGCAAGGCAAGCTGACCGCAGGGTTCCGCAATCGCCTCAGAAGCTGGGCGCTGCGACGGCAGGGAGCCGATGCGCTGCCACTGACGCTGGCTGCCAGACGCATCTACATATTGCCCACGCGCGCTGGCTGGACTTTCGCAATACTGATCCTGGTGATGTTCATCGCCGGCATGAACTACGGCAACGGACTTGCGTTGCTGTTCACGTTCTGGCTGACTGGATTTGCGCTGGTTGCAATGGTGCAAACGCAGCGCAATCTGGCAGGCACGCAACTGCTGTCCGCGAGCGCTGTGCCCGCTTTTGCTGGCGACAAGGTCGCGGTATCGATTGTAGTGTCGACACGCGGTGCTGTTGCCGACCTGACACTGTCGACTGATGGCGATACCACACCAGGCACGCCAGCCACCGACCCGGCTGCCGATGCCGTGTATTTGCGTATTGCAGCCCGACGCCGTGGACCCTGGCGTGCGCCGACACTGCAATTGACATCTACGGCACCGTTCGGCCTGTTCCGCACCTGGACCTGGCTGACACTTGATATCGCCACACTGGTATATCCACGACTGGCTGGCGACAGGGCTGTGCCCGAGTCGCCCGGTGATGCCGGTGGCACGGCGGCTATGGCCAACAATCAGGATGAACTGGCCTGGCTGCGCGACTTCCGCGACGGCGACTCGCCGCGGCAGGTCGCATGGAAAGCCTACGCGCGTGGTGCACCGCTGCTGGTGCGTGAGTATCGAGGCCATGCCACAGCAAAGCACGACTTCGATTTTGCCGCCTTGCGCGACCTGGATGTCGAGGCCCGCCTCTCGCAGCTAACCCGCTGGTGCGTCGACACAGCCGCCCGTGGTGAACACTGGACATTGCGCCTTCCGGCTGCAGCGCCGCTGACCGGCGCCGGGGCCGAACACCTTGAAAGGTGCCTGCAGAGACTCGCCCTGCACGCAACACGCGGCGGCACCGCAGCATGAGCGGTGAGCTGAAACCGGTTCCTACACGCATCATGCTGGCAAGTTTGGCCAGTGGCGTTTTGCTGCATGTCGATCGGACGCCGCTCTGGTGTACCGGCGTCGCGGTGGCTGCGCTGACCTGGTACTGGCTGCACAGCCTCGGCCGGTTGAGACTGCCGCCAAACTCATTGCGCATCCTTCTGACGCTTGCCTTGTTTGCCGGCGTTGCGGCTTCATTCACCACGCTGAGCGGCCTGTCGGCCGGAACTGCCCTGCTGATGGTCATGGGCGCAGCCAAACTGCTGGAGACCCGCACGCTGCGCGATGTCGCAGTGCTGGCTTCAGTGTCCCTGATATTGGTGCTGGCGGCGTGCCTGGACCGGCAATCACTGCTGCGCGTACCGCTGTATCTGATCAGCGGCTGGATCGCGCTTGCAACCATTGCAGCGACTGGAGGCACGCGCGCCGCCACTTCCGCGTTTCGCGCCTTCGCCAATTCAGGGCGCGCGTTGCTGTTCGCCCTGCCACTTGCTGCGTTGTGTTTCGTACTGGTGCCACGCATGCAGGGCGCGTTGTGGTCCATGCCAGCCAACGGGGGCGCACAAACGGGTCTTGCAGACGAGATGAGCCCCGGCAGCATTTCGGAGCTGTCCGCTTCGGAAGACGTCGTCTTGCGCGTTCGCTTCGAAGCCGACGCGCCAACCATGGCGCAGCGCTACTGGCGCGGGCCGGTGCTGCATGATTTCGATGGCTACACCTGGCGACGCCAGCGAGGTCCCGGCGCGCCGCGACAGGAACCACTGCCCATGTCGGCGCCGCTGCGCTATCACGTGCTGCTGGAACCGACTGGCCGCGCCTATCTGTTTGGCATCGACAGCATCGCATCCATCGAGGGACGGCGGCACGTCACCACATTCGACGGCCAGGTGCTGGCCAGCCGCCCGGTTACCGAACCGATTGCCTACGATGGCGTCTCGTACGTACATACGCGCTTCGACGGTGCACTGACGAGCACCGGCCGCACGCTCGACACGCGGCTTCCGGAAGGGCGCAATCCGCGCAGCATCGCGCTGGCGCGCGAACTTCGTGCCGGCGCGGCGTCTGACCAGCAGTACTCGATGATGGTGCTCGACTATTTCCGCACAGCCGGTTTTGAATACACGCTGACACCACCACTGCTTGATCAGGACTCGATCGACGACCTGATCTTCAATACGCGGCGTGGCTTCTGCGGTCATTTCGCGTCGGCCTATGCCACCTTGATGCGCGCGGCTGGCGTACCAGCCCGCGTGGTGACCGGATACCTTGGAGGCACCTGGAATCCGGTGGGCGGTTACTACGCCGTGCGCCAGTCGGAGGCCCATGCCTGGACCGAAATCTGGCTCGATGGTGAAGGCTGGGTACGGGTTGATCCCACTGTGGTTGTAGCACCGGAGAGATTGCAGCCCGGTGCCGGCGAATTGCTGTCGCGGAGCGGCTCCGCGATGAACAGCCTGTTCGGCGATGCCGCCTGGCTGCGCAACCTGCGGGATTCATGGGATGCGGCCAGTAACTGGTGGCAGGAGCGCGTTGTGAACTTCAATCGCAGCGCACAGCTGGATCTGCTGCGGCGCCTCGGGCTCGACCACATCGACTATCCCGGCATGGTGTTGCTGCTCGGCGGTGGCGCAGTCCTGTGGGGTCTGGCTCTGTGGGGAATTGCCGCGCGCAGGCCACGACCCAAGGCAACCGATGCGCTCGGACGAACCTGGAATCGATTCCTTGGATTGCTTGCTGCGCGGGGAATCGTGATTGCTGCTCATGACGGCCCGCGCGCGATTGCCGCGCGGGCTGAGGTGCAATTGCCGGCAGCGGCCGATGAGATCCGCAGTTTCGCCAGTCGATACGCACAGCTGCGTTTCGGCAGCGCTGAACAGAGCGAGGCCGCGATCAGCGCGCTGCGGTCCCAGCTGCGACGAATCGCACGCGCCACAGCAGGACGCCGCCGCCCACGAACAGCAGCAACAGCGTCAGAATAGACGCACGCGTGCTGCCCAACACGAGCGCAGCGCCACCCATCAACGCCGGCCCGAGCACTGTGCCGAACTTGCCGACCATGTTGTAGAAGCCAAAGAACTCCGCCGACTTGCCATGTGGCACCAGTCGCCCGAACATCGATCGTGACAGGCTCTGCACGCCACCCTGCACCAGCCCCAGCACCGCTGCCATGAGATAGAACTCCAGCGGCGTGCTCAGGAAATACGCCCAGACCGTGATCAGCACGTAGACCGCAAGGCCCAGCAACACGCCTGCACGCGCACCAATTCGGCCACCCAGCCAGCCGAAGCCGAGCGCAGCAGGAAACGCAACAAACTGCGTGAGCAGCAGCGCGCCCAGCAGATCGGCGGGCGCGAGCCCGACCGACAGGCCATAGTTCGCCGCCATCTTTATGATGGTGTTCACACCGTCGATGTACAGCCAGTATGCCAGCAGGAAATGCAGCAACGCTGGCCGCCCACGGACATAGCGGGCGGTGCCGGCAAGCTCGGTCCACGCCGCAGACATCGCACTTCCTGAAGTCGTTCTGGTTCGCGCCGGGGCTTCCCGCACACCCACCAATAATGGCAGCAGGAATACGGCCCACCAGATGGCAACCGTAATGAATGACCAGCGGATTGCAGCCGTTGCATCGGCAAGACCGAACAGCGTTGGTTTGAGCACCATCAACACATTGACGGCGAACAGCACGCCGCCCCCCAGATAGCCCAGCGCGTATCCGAACGCGGAGATACGGTCATAGTCCCGGGGTGCCGCAACGTCTAGCAGCAGCGCATCGTAGAAAACCACGCCGCCGTTGAATCCCAGCGTGCCGAGCGCAAACAGCAGCGCCGCGGCTGCCCATTGCCCTTCACCGACGAAATACAGCGCGAATGTCGTGCCTATGCCGAGCAGGCTGAATGCCAGCAGCATGCTTTTGCGATGACCGCCGCGGTCGGCAATCGCGCCAAGCAAAGGTGCCATGAGTGCAATCGCCAGGCCAGCAGCGGCATTGACCATGCCCAGGCGGAAGGTCGTCATCGCGGAATCCACGCCGGCACTCCAGAATTTGCTGAAGAACACCGGAAAAAGCGCAGCCATCACGGTGGTGGCGAACGCCGAATTGGCCCAGTCATAAAGGGCCCATGACAACGCGGGTCGTGCGGTGAGCCAGGCCCTCACTGCAGCTGCCCCATCAAGCCTGGCTCTCGCGCGTTTCGCTGAAACGCAGGTCCGGCCAGCGTTCCAGCGTCAATGACAGGTTGACCCGCGATGGCGCCAGATACACCAGCGCGCCGGAATGATCGACTGCGAGATTGTCATGGCCCTTGGCGCGGAACTCGGCCAGCTTTTTTTCATCACTGCCGTTCACCCAGCGCGCTGTCTGCACGCCTATGGTCTCGAAGGCACACTGCACGCCGTATTCGTCCTGCAGCCGGAATGCCACCACTTCGAACTGCAGCTGGCCTACGGCGCCGAGAATCAGGTCGTTGTTGCGCAGGGGCCGAAACAGCTGTGTAGCGCCCTCTTCGCACAGCTGCCCCAGGCCCTTGGCAAGCGCCTTCATCTTGAGCGGGTCTTTCAGCACTGCACGCCGGAACATCTCCGGCGCGAAATTGGGTATACCCGTGAATGTCAGCGTCTCGCCTTCGGTGAAGGTATCGCCGATATTGATCGTGCCGTGATTGTGCAAGCCGATGATGTCGCCTGCAAAAGCCTCTTCCACTGCCGAACGGTCGCCGGCCATGAAAGTCAGCGCGTCGGCCACGCGCACCTCCTTGCCGAGCCGCGGGTGGAAGAAACGCATTCCGGGCGCATAACGCCCGGAACATACCCGCATGAATGCAATGCGGTCACGGTGGCTCGGATCCATGTTCGCCTGGATCTTGAAGACAAAACCGGTGAGTTTCGGCTCGATCGGCTCAACTACTCGCTCGCGCGCCGCGCGCGCCAGTGGCGCGGGTGAATACAGCGTGAAGCTGCGCAGCAATTCCTCGACGCCGAAGTTGCTGATCGCCGAGCCGAAGAATACCGGTGTCTGTCTTCCCGCCAGATACGCCTGCATATCGAATTCGGTGGCTGCGCCGCGCACCAGTTCCACTTCCTCGCGGAATGCGGCGGCACGATCGCCGAGAAATTCGCTGGCCGCGTCGCTGCCAAGCCCTTCAATACAGAGGTTCTCACCCACCCTGCCACGCTCGCCTGCCGCATAGACGTAGATGCGGTCTTCAGTCAGGTGATACGTCCCCATCAGATCGCGCCCCATGCCGATGGGCCAGATCACCGGCGCTACATCCAGCTTCAGCACCCGCTCGATTTCATCCAGCAGGTCCAGCGGGGCGCGGCCTTCGCGGTCCAGCTTGTTGATGAAGGTCATGATTGGAGTCGCACGCAACCGGCAGACCTCCATCAGCCGGATGGTCCGCTCCTCCACACCCTTGGCGCAATCGATCACCATCAGGGCTGAGTCCACGGCGGTGAGCGTGCGATAGGTGTCCTCGGAGAAATCCTCGTGGCCCGGAGTATCAAGCAGATTCACGACACAGCCATTGAAGGGAAACTGCATCACCGATGAAGTCACCGAGATACCGCGTTGCTGTTCCAGGCGCATCCAGTCGGAAGTGGCGTGACGGGCCGCCTTGCGTCCCTTCACCGTGCCTGCCAACTGGATCGCACCGCCGAATAGCAGCAGCTTCTCCGTCAGTGTGGTCTTGCCGGCGTCGGGGTGCGAGATGATTGCAAACGTTCTTCTTTTGCTTATTTCTTCGGCTATTGCAGAGGTGCCCATCAATCAATTCCTTAACCGTGTACACAAATATGTACACAAACCTTTAGGACGGGGCTTAAGGGCCCTGCGGGCACCAGACAGCTCGACTTTCCGTCATGTCGCCTCGTTGGCAACATGATAACCTAAATTTGAGATTCTTAATAACCTAAAAATAGGTTAACGCAATAACCTAAAAAGAGTTGACTCAATAACCTAAAAATGGGAGAACAATTAGATGGCCTCCCCGTCTGAAAACCTCGCTGCCTCGCTCGATGCCCTGAAGAGAATTCAGGACCAAGGGCGCGTTGCTGTCCGGACGGGCGATCTTACCCGGTCCCATCGAGAGCGATTGGTCCAGACCGGCTTCCTTCAGGAGGTCATGAAAGGTTGGTACGTCTCCTCCCGCCCCGACGATGCGCCTGGCGAAAGCACAGACTGGTACGCCTCCTTTTGGCACTTCTGCGCGGATTACCTGGAGGAAAGATTTAGAACCGAGTGGAGCCTTAGTCCGGAGCAATCGATTGCACTGCATATCGGCGAGTGGACGGTTCCGCGCCAGCTGCTCGTACGGACTCCCAAAGGGGACAACAAGCCTTCTAAACTTCCCCACGAAACTGCCGTGTTCGTCGCTCGCCTTGAGCTCCCCGCTGAGGCGGACAGGCAGATCCTCGACCGCATGAGAACCCTGAGCCTGCCTGCCGCGCTGATCGCATGCTCGGCAGCCCAGTTCAATGCCCGGCCCCTCGAGATGCGAACCGCACTGGCCATGATTGCCGACGCTTCCCAAGTTCTGCCCCGCCTCTTGGAGGGAGGCCACAGCAAAGTTGCGGGACGCCTCGCCGGCGCATTTCGGAATATCGGCCGTGACGGGGTAGCGGACCGGATTCTCGCTGCAATGCGGGCAGCGGGATACACGGTTACTGAGAGCGACCCCTTTGAAGGTGCTGTCGAATTGAAGTTCTCGCCCCGCGAGATTTCTCCATACACCAACCGGATCAGACTTCTCTGGCAACAAATGCGAGGCCCGGTACTCGAAGTCTTTCCTGCTCCTCCAGGACTTCCGCGAGATAAGAGTGCCTATCTCAAGGCTGTTGAAGACGCGTATGTGAGTGATGCATATCATTCCCTTTCGATCGAAGGTTATCGCGTCAATGCGGAACTCATTGAGCGGGTGCGTTCCGGAAGTTGGGACCCGGCAAACAACGAGAACGACCGGAAGAATCGAGATGCCCTTGCAGCGCGCGGCTACTGGCAAGCATTTCAGTCTGTAAAGAAAAGTGTCGCGACAATTCTGGATCGGGTGAATCCGGGCGAAGTGGTAGCGACAACGCACCAACTTTGGTACAGCGAACTCTTCGGACCGAGCGTTTCTGCGGGAATAATTAAGGCGTCCGAACTTGCTGGGTATCGCAATGGGCCGGTGTTTATCCGACGTTCAATGCATGTGCCCCCGCGGGCCGAGGCAGCAATCGAACTTCTTTCCGCTTTCTTCGAACTCTTATCAGAAGAAACCGAGCCCGCGGTCCGCGTCGTTCTTGGTCATTGGGTTTTTGTATACATTCACCCGTATTTCGATGGAAACGGGCGAATGGGCAGATTCCTGATGAATGCCATGCTGAGTGCTGGAGGCTATCCGTGGACAATAATCCCTGTTGAAAGCCGGGCTGAATACATGGCCGCGCTGGAATCTGCGAGCGTAGACAGAAATATTCTGCCTTTTGCGCATTTCCTTTCCGGACTAATGAAAAGAGAGACCTAAAGCAGGTCTCGCATTCATCGCCTGCCCTTGCCCAGCACCTTGCGCAGCACCACTGCATCCTCGCGGCCGCCAACTGCCTGGTAATACCCCCTGCGCACGCCGATCTGCGCAAACCCATGGGACTGATACAGCCGGATTGCCGCCGGATTGGAAGGTCGAACCTCCAGGAACACATCCGTGACACTCAACCCCTTTGCAAATTCCATCAGGTGTTCCAGAAGCTGGCTGCCGATGCCGCGGCACCGGTACAGTGGCGCGATGCACAGGTTCAGCACATGCGCTTCACCGGCGCCGGTACTCATGACGCCGTAGCCGATGCGGATGTGATCCAGCTCGACCACACAGCAGTAATAGCCGGCCCGCAGGCAATCTCGGAAGATCGCGTCGCTCCAGGGAAACGGGTACGACTCCTGCTCCAGCTCCGCCACCGCCGCAACATCGTCAAAACCCATGTCGCGGATCAGGATCTCGGGCAGCGCCGTCACGCCGTCTTGCCGCCCGCAACCCGACGCGCAAACTTCAGGTCTTCCCAGGCCTTGCGCTTCTCGGTGGGCGAACGCAAAAGGTAGGCGGGGTGATAGGTCACCACCAGCGGAATGCGCGCGCTGCCAAACGCATGCACATGGCCGCGCAGCTTGCCGATGGGAGTATCGGTGGCCAGCAGGTTCTGGGCTGCGATGCGCCCAACCGCCAGCATGATACGCGGCTTCAGCAGCGCAATCTGGCGCTCGAGGTATGGCAGGCAGTGTGCGACCTCTTCCGGTTTCGGATCGCGATTGTTGGGCGGGCGGCACTTGAGCACGTTGGCGATGAACACCTGTTCGCGTTCGAGCCCGATGCCACGCAGCATCGAATTGAGCAGACCGCCGGCACGACCCACGAATGGTTCCCCCTGCTGATCTTCATCGGCCCCAGGTGCCTCGCCCACCACCAGCCATTTCGCGCGCCGGTCACCCACTCCGAACACTGTGCGATTGCGGCATTGATGCAGCTCGCATTTGATGCAGTTGGCGACTTCGGCCGCCACGCTATCCCAGGTATCAATGCCGGTTGAGGCTGCCGGCGCCACCATTACAGCTGTGGAAATAGCTGCTGGCGTGAGCACCCGTCGCTGCTGCCAATTCTCCACCCCGAGCGCGGCCAGGTAGTCGTCGCGGCGCGCCATCAATCCTCTGCCCCGCCGCGCCCCCCGGACCCGGCGCTGCGCCGCTTGTCGCGGCGCATGCGGCGCACAAACCAGAACAGGGGTCCCGACAGGGCATAGGTACCGAAAATTGCCAGCAACGCTGTCGGGGGGTAGATCGCAATCAACACGAAACCCAGCGGCACGAGCAGGAACGTCGCAAAGCGCACTGGCCCTTCCGCATCCAGCTTCTTGAAGCTGTTATAGCCAAAGCGGCTCACCATCAAGGCACCGGCGCAGAGGGTAACCAGCAAGGAGGGTATCAACCCGGGTTTGCCGGGTTCCCACCACTCGCTGATCGACCAGATGAATGCCGAGACCACCGCGGCGGCAGACGGGCTCGGAAGACCTTCGAAGAAGCGCTTGTCCTGGCCGGTACGGGTATTGAAGCGGGCGAGGCGCAGCGCGGCGCAGGCGGCATAGCTGAATGCAACCAGCCAGCCGAGGCGCCCCCACACCGAACCTTTTTCGAAGACATGCGTCACGCCCCACTGATAGGCGACGATGGCCGGTGCAACGCCAAAGGACACCATGTCTGCGAGGCTGTCGTATTCCTTGCCAAATGCGCTCTCGGTGCGGGTAAGGCGAGCAACCCGGCCGTCCAGAGTGTCGAACAGCATTGCCGCGAACACGGCCAGGCCGGCGCGTTCGTAGTTACCGTCAATGGCAGCGACGATGGCGTAGAAGCCCGAAAACAGGCAGCCCGTCGTAAACAGATTGGGTAACAGGTAGATGGCGCGGCTGCGGGGCCGATCCAGGGGATTTTCAGGGTCCATTACGGTGCGCATGATAGGCCCCGCAGGGCTTTGGCCACAACGCCGCAGCGTGATCCCCCTGGCGGTGCTGCTAAACTCGGCGGCCTTGTTCTGCAGGCTGTTTCCAAGGCTTCATGCGACTTTCCAGATATCCGATCAATACCGCCAAGGAAACCCCTGCCGACGCGGAAGTCATCAGCCATCAGCTCATGCTGCGCGCCGGCCTGATTCGCCGCCAGGCCGCAGGGATCTACACTTTCCTGCCCATGGGCCTGCGTGCCGTACGCAAGGTCGAGGCGATCGTGCGCCAGGAAATGGACCGGGCCGGTGCCTTCGAGCTGTTGATGCCCGCCGTTCAGCCCGCCGAGCTGTGGCAGGAATCCCGCCGCTGGGAGCAGTACGGACCGGAGCTGCTGCGACTCAAGGACCGTCACGACCGCGATTTCGTGATCGGCCCCACGCACGAAGAGGTGATCACTGACATCGCCCGGCGCGATCTGAAAAGCTACCGCCAGCTGCCGGTCAATTTCTATCAGATCCAGATGAAATTCCGCGACGAAATCCGTCCCCGCTTCGGCGTCATGCGTGGCCGCGAATTTCTGATGAAGGACGCCTATTCCTTCCATGCTGATGAAGCTTCACTGGCCGAAGGTTACGCGGCGATGAAAACCGCGTACACCCGCATGTTCGAGCGCATGGGTCTGAACTTTCGCGCCGTGCGCGCCGACACCGGTTCGATCGGCGGCTCCGCATCGGAGGAATTCCAGGTGCTGGCCGACTCCGGTGAAGATGCCATCGCGGTTTCCGACAGCGACGATTACGCCGCCAACCTCGAGCTCGCGCCGGCGCCGACCTTCGACGGCAGCCGCCCGGCCGCCGCACAAACTTTGCAGCACGTGCCGACTCCAGGCACGCGCACCATCGCCGAAGTCAGTGCGCTGCTCGGCGTGACCGCCGACCGCTGCGTCAAGACGCTGATCGTCGACGCCAGTGATGGCGGCGTGGTCGCGCTGGTGATCCGCGGTGATCACGAGCTCAATGCAGTAAAGGCACAGAAGCTCCCCAGCGTCGCAAACCCGCTGCGCATGGCCAGCGCAGCGCGGCTGCAGGCTGCGACCGGCACAGAACCCGGATTCCTGGGTCCCGTCGGACTTGCCTGCCCAATCGTGGTGGATCATGCAGCGGCCGCGCTTGCGGACTTCGTCTGCGGGGCCAATGCCCGCGATAGCCACTGCACCGGTGTGAACTGGGGGCGCGACCTGCCCGCGCCACAGACTGCCGACCTGCGCAATGTGGTGGCCGGCGATCCCAGCCCGTCGGGCACGGGCAAACTCGTCATCCGCCGCGGGATAGAGGTGGGCCACATCTTCCAGCTCGGACGCAAATACAGCGAAGCGATGAAGGCCTCGGTTCTTGACCCTGCCGGCAAGCCGCTGATCCCGCTGATGGGCTGTTATGGCATTGGTGTGACGCGCGTCGTGGCAGCCGCGATTGAACAGAACCACGATGAAAAAGGAATCATCTGGCCCGAGCCCATAGCGCCTTTCACCGTGTTGCTGGTCACCCTCAATCATGATCGCTCCGAGGCCGTGCGCATGCTGGCCGACCGTCTGTATGCAGAGCTCGGACAGGCCGGCATCGACGTGCTTTATGACGACCGCGATGCGCGCCCGGGCGTGAAATTCGCCGATGCCGAACTGCTCGGCATTCCGCATTGCATCGTGATTGGTGATCGTGGCATTGCAGCCGGCAGGCTGGAATACCGCAACCGCCGCACTGGTGAAAATGGAGAGCTTGCTGCCAATGCTGTACTACCGGAACTGCAGACTCGCCTGGCGCACTAGCAGCGCCCTGCTGGCCGGGGTGCTGCTGGGCACAGCGCCCGTGGTGCTCGCCCAAGCGCAGCGCGATCCTGAGTTGCGCGGCATCCTGGCCAAAGCCATCGCGTCGGCGGAATGTTTTCCCGACAAGTTCGACTCCGCGGTCTGGTACACACTCATGGAGCCGAAGCTGCACGGCGTGGTGAAGGATCACAACGAGCGCATCCAGATTCTCAAGACCGCATTCTGCGAGGCACACCGGCCCGGCGAACAACGCCTGCCGCCAGGCCTCGTGCTGGCGCTCATGGATATCGAGAGTCATTTCAACCGCTGGGCGGTATCTTCCGCCGGCGCCGTTGGCCTGATGCAGGTCATGCCATTCTGGCCGGCTGAGCTCGGAATGCAACGCCACGAGTTGACACAGGTCGAAGCCAACATGCGGATGGGCTGCGCCATCCTGCGCTTTTACCTGCGCCGGGAAAAGAACGATGTGCGCAAGGCTCTGGCGCGCTACAACGGCAGCGTCGGTCGGCGCGAATACCCCGACAAGGTCGTGCAGCGCTGGACAACGCGCTGGAACAGCGCCGACGATCTCGGCCTCAAAAAAAAGCAGCGCTGAACATGAGCGATGCGCGCACGGAAATCCTGGTCGTCTATTACTCGCGCAATGGCAGCACCGCGCTGCTGGCTCGACAGGTGTGCCGCGGGGTGGAGTCTGTTTCAGGCGCGGTCGCACGGCTGCGCAGCGTGCCGCCGGTGTCGGCGGACAACGAACGCCCCGTGCGCGAGGTGCCCGATGATGGCGCCCCCTGGGCCACACTCGAAGACCTGCGCATCTGCGACGGCCTCGTTCTTGGCAGTCCCGTGCGCTTCGGCAACATGGCGGCGCCACTGAAATATTTCCTGGACCAGACCGCAAGCCTGTGGCTGCAAGGCGCACTGGTGGACAAACCCGCTGCTGCCTTCACTTCTTCGCAGAGCATGCACGGCGGCCAGGAGAGCACGCTGCTTTCGATGCTGACTCCACTGCTGCACCACGGCATGTTATTCGTGGGTTTGCCTTTCACCGAAAAGGGCGTGAACGAAACGCGCAGTGGCGGCACGCCCTATGGCGCATCGCATGTTTCTTCGGCTGCAATGGAAGGCAGGCTGTCTGCAGATGAAGTAACTTTGGCGCAAGCGTTGGGAGCAAGAGTTGCGCGCATTGCACGCTCCCTCAAGGCGGCTCGCCAAGCACTGCCCGGATAAACGGCACCGTCAGGCGCCGCTGTTCCTGCAGCGATGCGAGGTCCAGACGGTCCAGCAGTGCATGCAGCTTGCCGATATCCCGGGCGAAGCGCCGCTGCAGATACAGAAGCGTTTCTTCCGGCAATTCGATGCCGCGTTGCGCAGCCCTGAGTTTGAGAGCCTCGCGCTGTTGCGCTTCATCCAGCGGACGCAAGGCAAACTGCGGCATTGCTGAGAGCCGCGAACGCAGATCCGGCAGGCTGACCCCCAGATAGGCCGCAGGCACCAGTGCAGACACCGCCAGCCGCGTGCCGCTAGCCAGGCAATCGTTATAGAGACCAAATAGCTGCTGCTCCCAATGCGGGTCACCGGCTACTGCATCCAGATCGTCCACGGCTATTGCGGGTAATTGCGCCGCAGCTTCCAGTACACCGGGGCCGAATTCCAACAGTTGCGCCAATGGAAAGTAGGCGGCCGCCGGAACGGCGGTGCAGATGGCCTGCAACAGGTGCGATTTGCCCGTGCCTGCGCTGCCGTGCAGATACAGGAGGGAATCGCCACGCGCAGCCACCAGTTGCTCGGCCGCCGCCACTGCCAGTGCATTGCCTCCGGCCAGAAAGCTGGCGAAGACCGCGCGGTCCTGCAACCGCATGCCAAGGGGTAACTGCCTCAAGCTTGCTCTCCGCCTGAATAGTGTCGTCAGGCCGCTGGAATCTGTGCGAAGGCGCGACGCAGGAAACTCGCCACATAGTCCGCGCCACTTGCCAGGGTTGTGGCCACCACCACGGCCGCCAGCGCATCCAGAATCTCGCGCGGCGGAAACCCACTGGCGCTGGCCATGATAACCGCCAGCAGATACATGATCTGCACGCCCGTGTTGATCTTGCTGATGAGCGTGGGCCGGCCGCGCAACGGGCCGAACCACAACCAGTAGAACAGCGCACCACATGCGATGACCAGATCGCGCGCAACCGCCACTGCGGCCACCCACCACGGCGCGATATCAAGCCAGGCCGCCATGATGAATACCGCCACCAACAGTAGTTTGTCGGCGGCAGGGTCAAGGAATCGGCCCAGTTTAGAAGTCCAGTTGAACCGCTTGGCGAGATAGCCATCCAGCGCGTCGGACACGGCGGCGAGGCAGAACAGCACCAGGATGCGTAGCTGATCGCCCGCCAGCATCGCCTGCAGCAGCGGCGCGATCAGCGCAATCCGGGCCAGACAGATGAGATTGGGTATGTGGCGCATGGCACGGCAGTCCGCTCAGTCCTATACAATATCGCAAGCCGGTCATTGTCCGGCTCAAGGACCTCGTTACAGGCGTTTACAAATGCACAAATCCACCGGCCTCACCTATCGCGATGCCGGCGTCGACATCGACGCAGGCGATGCGCTGGTCGATCGCATCAAGCCCATTGTACGCCGCACCCTGCGTCCCGAAGTGCTGGCTGGCGTCGGCGGATTCGGTGCGCTGGTCGGCCTGCCGCAACGCTTTCGTGAGCCGGTGCTGGTGGCAGGCACCGACGGCGTCGGCACCAAGCTGCGCCTGGCCATCGACACCAACCGGCATGACCGCATCGGCATCGATCTGGTCGCCATGTGCGTCAATGATGTGGCGGTTCAGGGCGCCGAGCCGCTGTTCTTCCTCGACTATTACGCCACCGGCAAGCTGTCGGTTGATGTCGCGGAGTCCGTCATCACGGGTATAGCTGAAGGTTGCCTGCAGGCTGGGTGCGCGTTGGTCGGCGGCGAGACCGCCGAGATGCCCGGCATGTACCACGGTGGCGACTACGATCTGGCCGGCTTCTGCGTGGGCGTGGTCGAGCGCAGCGAAATCATCGATGGCAGCCGCGTCAAGGCGGGCGACGTCATCATTGGCCTCGCCTCGTCCGGCGTGCACTCCAATGGATTTTCACTGGTGCGCAAGCTCATCGAGATGGCCGGCGCCGACGAAAAAACCCGGCTCTCGGGCAGGACGCTGTTCGACCGGCTGCTGGAACCCACCCGCATCTACGTCAAGAGCATGCTCAAACTGTCGGCCGCCTTGCCGGTGTCGGCCTATGCCCACATTACCGGCGGCGGTCTCACGGACAACATTCCGCGAGTGTTGCCCGAAGGTCTGGAAGCGCATCTGCTGCGCAGCCGCTGGCATCAAGACCCTGTGTTCGAATGGCTGGCGGCAACCGGCTCCATCGGGCCAGCTGAGATGCACAGGACCTTCAACTGCGGCATCGGCATGGTGGTCGTGGTGCCGTTGCCGCATGTCGCCCCGGCTCTGCAACTGTTGCAGGCGCAGGGCGAGCAGGCCACGGTGATTGGCGAGATCCGTCCCGGGAATTCCGGCGTCATCATCGACGCCTGAGCGCCAAAACATGCGTCTCGCCGTGCTGATCTCGGGCGCTGGCAGCAACATGCTGGCCATTGCCGATGCCTGCCGGTCCGGACGGATCAATGCCGAGGTGGCGCTGGTGATCGCGGATGTTCCCACCGCCGGCGGCATTGCAAGGGCGCAGGCATTGGGCATTGCCACCGCCATAATTGATCGCAGCGTGTTCCAGAATGCGGGCAAAGCGGATCGCCGGGCGTTTGAAGACGCACTGGGCACGCACATCGATGCAAGCGGCGCAGAGCTCATCGTGCTGGCCGGCTTCATGCGGGTGCTATCCGGCAACTTCGTGGCCCGTTACTCTGGCCGCATGTTGAACATCCACCCGTCGCTGCTCCCCCGTTACAAGGGCCTCGACACCCACGCGCGCGTGCTGGCGGCCGGCGACAGCGAGCACGGGGTAAGCGTGCATTTCGTTACCGCCGAGCTAGACGGGGGTCCGCTGATTGCCCAGGCCCCCGTACCGGTCCTGCCGGGCGACAACATTGCCAGCCTGTCAGCCCGGGTTCATGCTCGTGAACACATCATCTACCCCATGGTTATCGAATTGCTGGCAAGTGGGCGGTTGCAGTGGAACCAGGGCAGTCCGTCCCTCGATGGCGCGCCGCTGACGGCGCCGGTGTTGCTGCAGTGAACGTCGCACCACGCATGACCGGGTGGCAGCGTTGGTTCGGCATCGGGCTGCTGCTGGCCTGCAGCTCACCGCTTGTTGCGGCTGCCACGTCTGAACTGCGCCCCTTTCGCGCCAGTTACAACATTGCCTGGAACGGGTTGTCCGCCGGCTCCAGCGACCTGGAACTGCAGCGACTTGCCGACGGACGCTGGTCCTATCAGTCACGCACATTCGCGAACTTATGGGCCCGCATCAAAGCGCCGGCCGAACTCTCGTCCCGCAGTGTGTTTGCAATCCAGAACGGTCACGTTGTACCCCAGCAGCTGACCTCAGATGACGGCGCCGGCAGCAGCAACGACGGTCAGCAGCTCAATTTCGATTGGACTCGCAGCCGCGTAACAGGCGTATTCGAACGCAAACCTGTTGACCTGCCCACGCAGCCTGGTCTGCTCGACAGCCAGTCAGTGGTGGTGGCACTGATGAATGAGCTTTTAGCGGGCCGCACACCGCAAAAATTCGTGCTGGTGGAAAAGGGCCTCATCAGGGAATACGCCTACACCAAAGAAGGCACCGCTACACTGCGCACCGCCGTGGGCACGCATCAGGTGGAGATCTACCGCAGCAGCCGGTCCGGCTCACGGAAAACCACCTGGTTCTGGTGCGCACCGGAACTGGGCTATCTGCCGCTCAAGGTGGAGCGGCGCGAGGGCAAGACTGTGGAATTGCAGATGCGGGTGAAAAGCATCGACATCAGCGGCACAGCACATTAATCAGGCCTTCGGCAAGGTGACGCCTTGCTGGCCCTGGTACTTGCCACCACGATCCTTGTAGGAAGTGCCGCAAATCTCGTCTGACTCGAAGAACAGCATCTGCGCCACGCCTTCGTTGGCGTAGATCTTTGCGGGCAGCGGCGTGGTGTTGGAAAACTCCAGTGTCACGTGCCCTTCCCACTCCGGTTCGAGCGGCGTCACGTTGACGATGATGCCGCAGCGGGCATAGGTGGATTTGCCCAGGCAGACCACCAGCACATTGCGCGGAATCCGAAAATATTCCACCGTGCGCGCCAGCGCGAACGAGTTGGGCGGGATGATGCAGACATCAGACGCCACATCGACAAAACTCTGCGGATCGAAGTTCTTCGGATCGACGATGGTGCTGTTGATGTTGGTGAAGATCTTGAATTCGCGCGCGCAGCGCACGTCGTAGCCATAGCTTGACGTGCCATAGGAGACGATGCGCCCACCGCCGGCGTCGCGCACCTGGCCTGCCTCGAAGGGTTCGATCATCTTGTGACTGGCCGCCATGCGCCGGATCCAGTGGTCGGACTTGATGGTCATGAAGCTCTCTCTACGACAATTCCGGGAAATGCACCGCTGCGGTCACGCGGTCGCTTCGCAAGCTCCGCAGCGGTGCGTCGCGCCAGTTCGACATACGCCTCCCCGCGGGGCGAATCCGGCGCGGTCACCACCGTCGGGCGGCCGCTGTCGGATTCAGCGCGCACGCGCGTATCCAGCGGCAGCCTGGCCAGCAGCGCCACGCCACATTCCTCCGCCAGCCGTGCGCCGCCACCGTCACCGAAGATCGCATCCTCGTGTCCGCAGTTGCGGCACACATGAGTGCTCATGTTCTCAACCACGCCGAGCACGGTGATCGACATCTTCTCGAACATGCGCAGCCCCTTGCGCGCATCTGCAACGGCGATTTCCTGCGGCGTGGTCACGACTACCGCGCCGGCCACCGGCACTTTCTGCGCCAGCGTCAGCTGCAGGTCGCCGGTACCTGGGGGTAGATCGATGACCAGGTAGTCAAGGTCGCCCCACAGGGTGTCGGCCAGCAGCTGGGTCAGAGCCTGCGTGACCATCGGGCCGCGCCAGATGGCAGGCGCGCCGGCGTCGATCAGAAGGCCAATCGACATCAGCTTTACGCCATGTGCCTGCAGCGGAATGATCCGCTTGTTCTCAACCGTCTGCGGCTTCTGCCCAGCCACCCCCAGCAGCAATGGCTGGCTCGGACCGTAGATGTCCGCATCAAGCATCCCCACCCGCGCTCCCATGGCAGCCCAGGCCACCGCCAGATTGGCCGCTACAGTGGATTTGCCGACGCCACCCTTGGCCGATCCGACAGCAATGATGTTGCTGATTCCCGGCATGGGCTTCAGGGGCTTTTGTACGGCCCGGCTGGTGATGTCTGCCGTCAGGTCGAGCACCAGCCGCTGCGTCATTCCAGCGCGCGTAAGCGCAGCCTGGAGGGCTGTCAGCAATTGCGGCGCGTAGCCGTCTACGGGCACAGGCAGCCGCAGGGCCACGCGTGCCTCCGCAGCATTCACCGTCAGGCCGGTAACGGCCTTGAATTCGCCCAGTTTACCCAGGTAAGGGTCACAGAAGGCGTCGAGCACAGCGCGCACCGTCGCTGTCATATCCGGGTCATTCATGGCAGGCCAGCACGCACATTTGTGATCCTTTTCGCAGATCGCCAATTCTAGCAGTGCGCGCGCCGTCGCAACTGACGGTGGGGGGGGCTGTGGCATAATCGGCGAATCACCTGAAGTCTCCCGCAACAGATGCAGTAATGGGCTTTTTCACGAACGTGCGTTCTGATCGGCTGATCACCCAGATCAAGTCGACCGACAAACCGCTGGGCGAGGAGACCCTGCGCTCTGTCGCCAAGCTCAAGGGATTGGGCCAAGGGGCGATCGAGCCCGTCATCCAGGCGTTGGCGGACGCCGACAAGAATGCCACCGTGGGGCTGGTCGATGTGCTTTCGACCCTGGCCACGAACAAGTCTTTTCCGCTGTATGTGCGGGGCCTGTGCGAAGGCGGTCCGCGCGTTGCCGCCGGTGTCGCCTGGGCACTGACCAGCAGCCGCGGGTACGCGCCGGGCCTGCTGCTGGAAGCGCTGAATGCCAAAGGTGTGGCCAAGTCCTCGCTGCTGGACGTTATCCACGCCCAGCGCGACCGGTTCAACCTGCGGGAACTGCTGACCGCCGCCTATGCCCAGGAACCCAACGAAAAGGCGGCGCTGTTCCGTGTCGTGGGTGAGCTCGCGGACGAGCATTCAGTGGGCGAACTGCTCGGCCGCATCGAGGGCAAGGATCCGATAGCCCGGATGCACATCATCAACATCCTGTCGCGGTTCAACCGGCCGGAGGTCAAGCGCGCGCTGCAGGGCCAGCTGCGCGACCCCAACAAGATGATCCGCTCGGCGGCGCTCGCCGCGTTGTCGCGCATGGATGGCCCAATCGATGCGGCTGCCGTCTGCCCACTGCTGCGCGACCAGGAAATCGATGTGCAGAATCGCGCCATCGACGTGCTCATCCGCGCCAACGATCCGGAGACGATCAAGCATCTGATCGCGATACTGAAGGACGAAAACGAATACGCGCGACGCGCCGCGGTTGAAGTGCTCAACGAGATCGGCGACGCGAAGTCCGTGAAATTCCTGCTGGAAGCCCTCAAGGACGACGACTGGTGGGTGCGCAGCCGCGCCGGCGATGCGCTCGGCAAGATCGGCGGCCCCAAGGTGATCGATGCGGTGCTGATGCTGGCCCGCGACAAGGATGCCGATATCCGCCGCGCCGCCATCGAGATCCTGAACCAGACCAAGGACGAACGCGCGGTCAGCCACCTGATCGAGGCAACCCGGGACAAGGACTGGTGGGTCTGCGAACGCTCGGTAGACGCCCTGGCCGAAATCGGCAGTAAGCGCGCATTGCCGCGCCTGCTCGAAATGCTGCAGACCGCCCCACCCAAATCACTGCCAATAGTCGTGCGCGCGATTGGCCGGCTGGGCGATCCGAAAAACGTCGAAACTCTGCTGCCGCTGTTGTCGCGTCCCGAGAGCGATCTGCGCATCGAAGCCATGCATGCCCTGGCGCTTGTCAGCGATGACCGTCACGCGGAACACGTGCGGCTGCAACTGCAATCCCAGGCGCAGAATCCCGACGCCGCGATTGCCAATGCGGCTGTGGCGGCAATGAAGGGAATGACCGCACGCCTGACGGGCGACGCAGGGGCCACCATGGTGTCAGGTGGCACTCGGGCTGGATCGACAACCGCAGGCGGCACGGAAATTCCGCGCGCTTTCCCCACCGAGGAAGCAGACATCAAGCCGATGCTGCCCCAGGTGGAGCAGCCGGCGGCCACCACGAAGCTCGACATCACCAGCCTGCGCAACGGCGACATGGTCGAGGGCCGCTACAAGTTCATCGAGCGCATCGGCAAGGGTGCCTTCGGCACCGTGCTGCTGATGGAAGACACGGTGGTGGACGACCGACTGATCCTGAAGTTCCTCAATCCGAACGTCTCGGAAGACGAGGAAATGATGAAGCGCTTCGTGCATGAGCTGCGCTACTCGCGCAAGATCACGCACCACAACGTCATCCGCATCTACGATTTTCTGCAGATCCAGGGCAACTACGCCATCTCGATGGAGTATTTCCCCTCGCATACGCTGGGAGCGGAAATTGTCAACGAAAAGCCGGTCGAGACCAAGCGCGCGGTGAAATTCGGCATCGACATGTGCACCGGCATGACCGTCGCGCACCAGGTCGGCATCGTGCACCGCGACCTGAAGCCGGCCAACGTGCTGATCAACAACGATGGCCTGCTGAAGATCGTGGATTTCGGCGTCGCGGCCGCCCACCGGGAAGGCGACACCCAGCTCACCAAGACCGGCTACGTGATCGGCTCCCCGAAATACATGGCGCCGGAGCAGATCCTGGGCCGCAAGGTGGACGAACGCGCCGACGTCTATGCCGTGGGCGTGATCCTGTACGAGATGTTCACTGGTGTACCTCCCTACGCGCGGGGCGACCACATGGCAGTGATGTACCAGCATGTGCAGGGCAAGGCCCGCACACCGCAGGAGCTCAACCCCAAACTGCCGCCGGGACTTTCGGATGTCATCGTCAAGGCCATGGCGGTCGACAAAGCAAAGCGTTTCCAGAGCATGGAAGAATTCAAGACCGCGCTGGAACGCTTTGCATGACGTAAGATCGCGTCTATGGCACGCATAGACGCCTTCCTGAAACTGGGTACGCAGCAGGGCTGCTCGGACATCCATCTGGCCGTCGGGGTTCCCCCCATGCTGCGCATGTATGGCGATCTCGTACCCATCAAGTTCCGCGAATTGCGCGACACGGAACTGGAGGGTTACATCACGGAAATCCTCACGCCCAGCCATGCAGAAGCGTTTGCGCGGGGCACGGACGTGGATTTTTCCTATGTGTCGGCAGAAGGCGGCCGTTTTCGCGTCAACGTGTTCCGCAAGGACACCGGCATCGGCGCGGTATTCCGGACGATTCCCACCGACATCCCCACTCTCGACAAGCTCGGCCTGCCGCCCATCGTCAAGAAACTCTGCGACTACCACCAGGGCATGATCCTGGTCACCGGCTCCACCGGCTCCGGCAAGTCCACCACGCTTGCGGCGATGATCGATCTGCTCAACACCACGCGCAAACTGAACATCATCAGCCTGGAAGACCCGATCGAGTTCGTTCACCGCAGCAAATCCAGCCAGGTGATCCAGCGTGAACTTGGCACTCACCTGCCAAGTTTCGCCGAAGGCGTGCGGGCCGCCATGCGTGAAGACCCGGACGTCATCCTGGTGGGCGAAATGCGCGATGCGGAGACGATCTCCATGGCCATGACCGCAGCGGAGACCGGTCACCTGGTGCTAGGCACCCTGCATACCACCGGCGCCGTCAAGACCATCGACCGCATCATCGACGCCCTGCCCACCGAAGAGCGCGAGCAGACCAAGAGCTTCCTGTCGCAGAGCCTGCTGGCAGTGGTCACGCAAGTGCTGTGCAAGACGGCAGACAGCCAGGGTCGCAAGGCCGTCTGCGAAGTGATGGTCATGACCAAGGCCATTGCAAAGCTGATTCAGACAGACCAGTCGCACCAGATCCCAAGCCAGGTGCAGATGGGTCGCGAATTCGGCATGCAGATGCTGGACCAGGCGCTGCTAGCCGCCGTCACGGCGAAAGAGATCGACCCGGACCACGCCTATTCCTTCGCGGTCGACAAACGTGTGCTGCAGAAGTTCGTCACCGATACCAGTATCCTGCCCCGGCTGGATGCGCCGGCGGGCGTCGGATCCTGACGCATGCCCACGATCGACGCCTTTCTGATGGATGTCCTGAAACGCCGGGGATCCGACCTGCATTTCATCGCCGGCGATCCGCCGCGCGTCCGCCTGTACGGCGACCTATCGCCACTGCGCGCGGAACCGATGACGGCCGAGTTTGTGCGTGAGGCGCTCCTGGAAATCATGCCGGTCAAAGCCCAGCAACGTTTCGACAAGCATGATGGTGCCGACTTCGCCTACTCGCTGGCCGAACTGGGTCGGTTTCGCGTGAATGTAATGCGCCAGCTCAATGGCATGGGCGCGGTGTTTCGCGCCATTCCGTCCAATGCGCTGACCATGGATGAGCTGAAGCTGCCCGATTCCGTGCGGGCACTGGCGCGGGCGAACAATGGCCTGATCCTGGTGACGGGCAAAACCGGTTCAGGCAAGTCCACGACGCTCGCCGCCATGGTCGATGACATCAACAAGCGCGACAAAGGTCATATCCTCACCATCGAGGATCCCATCGAATTCGTGCATCAGCGCAGGAGCTGCCTGATAAGCCAGCGGGAGATCGGTGTGCACGCGCATTCATTCGCGCAGGCGCTGCATTCCGCCCTGCGCGAAGACCCCGACGTGATCCTGGTCGGCGAGTTGCGCGACCTGGAAACCATCGGCATTGCGGTGACTGCCGCCGAGATGGGCATTCTGGTCATGGGCACGCTGCACACCAACGGCGCGGCGCAGACGGTGGATCGCATCATCAACGTGTTTCCGGCCGACAAGCAGTCGCATGTGCGCACGATGCTCTCGACCTCGCTGCGCGGTGTGATTTCGCAGCAACTGCTGCAGAAAGCAGACAAGCAGGGGCGGGTGGCGGCACTGGAGATCCTGGTGAACAACTCGGCAGTCGCCAACCTGATCCGCCAGGGCAAGCTGGACCAGCTGGAAAACACCATGCAGTCCGGCGGCGCCAGTGGCATGCGCACCATGGACAGTTCCATCCAGGCGCTGTACGAACAGCGCCTTATTTCCGGCAGAGAAGCCTTCAAGAAGGCCATCAACAAGGCCCGCTTCGAGGCCGTCAGGGATCAGGATTGAGCACTCGCCGGATTCTCGTTACCAGCGCCCTGCCCTATGCCAATGGTTCGCTGCATCTGGGCCACATCATCGAGGCCGTGCAGACGGATATCTGGTGCCGGTTCCAGCGCATGCGCGGCCACGACTGCATCTATGTCTGCGCGGAGGACTGCCACGGCACGCCCATCATGATCCGCGCGCGGCAGGATGGCATCGAGCCGGAAGCCCTGATCAAGGCCTCGGCAGCCGAACACCAGCGCGACTACGCGGGCTTTGCCATCGCCTTCGATCATTTCCATTCCACGCACAGCGACGAAAACCGCCATTACTCCGGCGAGCTGTATGAGGCGCTGAAGAAGCGCGGCGCCATTACCCGCCGCAGCGTGCGCCAGTCATACGATGAGCAGGCCGGCATGTTCCTGCCTGACCGGTTCGTGCGTGGCACCTGTCCGCGCTGCGGCACCCCCGATCAGTACGGCGATAGCTGCGAGAATTGTGGTGCCACTTATTCACCAGCGGATTTGAAGGATGCAGTGTCGACGATCACTGGTACGAAGCCCGTGCTGCGCGACTCCGATCACCTGTTCTTCCGCTTGGGTGAATTCGAGCAGGATCTGCGCGAATGGCTGGCCGACAACCGCCTGCAGCCTGCGGTGCGCGCCAAACTGGACGAGTGGTTTGAAGCGGGACTCAAGGACTGGGACATCTCGCGGGATGCGCCTTATTTCGGATTCGAGATTCCCGACGCGCCCGGCAAATACTTCTACGTCTGGTTCGACGCGCCCATCGGCTATATCGGCAGTTTCGCAGCGCTGGCCGCCAAACGCGGGCTCGACTTCGACGCATACTGGAAAGCCGGCGCCACCACCGAGCTGCACCATTTCATCGGCAAGGACATCAGCTACTTTCATACGCTGTTCTGGCCGGCGGTGCTGCATGGCGCCGGATATCGCCGCCCCACCGGGGTGCACGTTCACGGTTTCCTCAATGTCGACGGGCTGAAAATGTCCAAGTCGCGGGGCACGTTCATCACCGCCCGACGCTACCTCGACCTGCTGCCGGCCGATCCCATGCGCTACTACTTCGCGGCCAAGCTGGGCAATGGCCTCGACGACATCGACATGAACCTCGATGATTTCACTGCACGCGTGAATTCGGACGTAGTCGGCAAACTGGTGAACATCGCCAGCCGCTGCGCGCCGTTCATCGAGAAGGCCGGCGGCTCGCTGGCTGCGCAGTTGCCAGATCCGGCCCTGTATGCGCAGTTCACCGCGGCCGCGGAACCCATTGCGGCGCTCATGGAGGCGCGCGAATACGCCGGAGCGATGCGCGAAATCATGCTGCTGGCTGACCGGGCCAACCAGTACGTTGATCAGCAGAAGCCATGGGTCATGGCCAAGGATCCGGCGCGCGTGGCAGAAACTGGCGCGGTGGCCACCCAGGCGATCAACCTGTTCCGTGTGTTGATGACGTACCTAGCGCCGGTGCTGCCCGGAACTACCGCGAAGGCCGCAGACTGGCTCGGCGCCGACGTCTTCGCGCGCTGGGATGGTGTGCAGATTCCGCTGCTTGCACGCCCCATCGGCAAGTACCCACAGCTTGCAGCCCGCGTCGACCCCGCCGTGGTCAAACAACTGGTCGCAACGCCACCTACTGCTTCCTCCGCTTCACCGAACCCAGGCAAACCCGTGATCAGCATCGACGATTTCACCAAACTGGACCTGCGCGCCGCGAAGGTAGTCGACGCCTGCCGCGTTGAAGGCTCGGACAAACTGCTGCAGCTCAAGCTCGACCTGGGCGACGAACAGCGCAATGTATTTTCCGGCATCAGCGGCAACTACAAGCCGGAAGACCTGGTCGGAAGATACGTCGTGATGATCGCGAATCTTGCGCCGCGCAAGATGCGCTTCGGCGTGTCGGAAGGCATGGTGCTGTGCGCCAGCGGGCAGCAGGATGGTGGCAGTGAAGGCATATTCCTGCTTTCCGCCGATGCAGGCGTCACGCCGGGCATGAAAATCAGTTGAAGCCTGGCAGCGTGGCGGCGCTGTATTCCGCGCTGCGGGATGCGAATCCCGAACCGCGCAGCGAGCTTGTATACAACTCCCCTTTCGAGCTGCTGGTAGCCGTGATCCTGTCGGCGCAGGCGACCGACAAAAGCGTAAATATCGGCACGCGACAGCTTTATCCTAAGGCAAACACGCCCGCCGCTATTTTCGCGCTGGGGGTGAAAGGCCTTACGCCGTACATCCGCCATATCGGCCTCTACAACGCCAAGGCGAAAAACGTCATCGAAACCTGCCGGCTGCTGCTGGAACTGCACGACGGCCAGGTGCCGCGCGACCGCGCGGCGCTTGAAGCCTTGCCCGGGGTTGGACGCAAGACGGCCAACGTGGTCCTGAACGTGGCATTCGGCGAGCCCACGCTGGCTGTGGATACGCATGTCTTCCGCGTGGCAAATCGCACCGGCCTTGCGCGCGGCGGAACACCGCTGGCGGTCGAACAGAAGCTGCTGCAGGTGACCCCGGCAGAATTCATGCAGCATGCACATCACTGGCTGATCCTGCATGGCCGGCATATATGCGTCGCACGCACTCCCAGGTGCCCGCAATGCGTGATCGCGCCCTTCTGCAGCTACAAGCCCAAGACCCGCGTACTCGCATGATGTTCGCCGACGCCAGCCGCGACCAGCTGCGCCGCCGCTACCTCAACGCCTGGCAGCGGCAGCGCGATGGCCTGCCGCTGGAACCACTGGATGCGCAGATCGCGGACGTGATCGCACTGCATCCGGAATACCATGCCCTGCTGGAAAATCCCGATACGGCCAGCGAATCGTTCGCCGTCGAGCAGGGACGCAGCAATCCATTCCTGCACATGGGCCTGCACCTTGCCATCAGGGAGCAACTGGGCACAGGCCGCCCCGCCGGCATCAGGCAGGTGCATCAACGCCTGGCAAGTCAACTCGGTGATGCACACGCAGCCGAACACCGCATGATCGAGGTGCTCGCAGAAACGCTGTGGGAAGCGCAACGCGCGGGCGTGGCACCGGATGAGCAGGGCTATCTGGAGCGGCTGCGGCGCCTCTAGAGCCGCCGGATCTGCCGGTCCTGCAGGCGGGACAGCAACACCAGGGCCGCGACGGCGCCGATCAGCGCGCAGAACATGTCTGATTGAGTGTCCCAGACATCTCCCTGCGTGCCGAGGAAATCTTCCGCGCCCTGGCCCATCGCCAGCGCCGCAGCCCACTCGATCAGCTCGTACGTCGCGCTGACCGCCATGACCACGCAGACGACGAGGAACGCAAGCATGCGGCCTGCCTGCACGAAACGGCCGCGCAACAGGATTTCACGTGCCGCCAGCGCAGGCACGAAGCCCTGCAGGAAATGCCCGATCCGGTCCCAGGGATTGCGGTCGAGCGCCATGAGTTCCTGCAGCTGGAAACCCAGCGGAACGCGGGCATAGGTAAAGGCGCCGCCCGCCATCAGCACGATTGCGTGCACGAAGATGCAGGCATACAGCACGCTGCTCAGCGGAAACCTGCGGTGGGTCACCCAGAGCAACGGCAGCACTACCATGACGGGCAGCACTTCCATCAGCCAGGTGACGCGATCGAATGGCCGGATCCCGCTGATGACGAGCCCCGCGACTAGCAGGGCCGACGCGCCCAGCAGCCAGTAGTTTCTGCCCGCCATCCCTTCAGCTCATCCGCGCCCACTTGATGAGCGTGCCGAATCCCGGCGGCTTGCCGTGCATCAGCAGGCCAATGCGGAATATCTTCGCCGCAAACCACACGGCAACCCAGGATCCCGCAACTCCAGCCAGCACTGACAGCAGCACCTGCCACAACGGTGGCGGCGAACTGGACGCAATGCGCGCCAACATCGCAAACGCATTCACGGGGGGAATGAAACTGGCAGCAACGGCGATGGCCGAATCCGGCGCGCGGCCTATGATGGGTGACAGCGCGTAAGGAACGATCAGCAGCACCATGACAGGGCCCATCAGGGACTGCGCATCCGCAATCTGATTTACCGCGGCTCCGATGGACAGCATCAGCGCGCCGTACATCAGGTAGGAAATCAGAAAGAACACCACCAGCCAAACGATCAGCATCGGATCGATCAGGCCGACCATCGAAAACTGCAGCAGTGCAAGCAGGCCCAGGATCACGTATACGCCCATGCTGACCAGGCCCACTCCAAGCTGGCCCAGCAGCTTCCCCCACATCAATTCAAGCGGCGAAGCAGCGGCCAGCAGCACCTCGACCACGCGGGAGGATTTTTCCTCCACCGTGGAAGTCATCATCGACTGTCCGCCTATCATCACGCCCATGAACAGCAGGATGCCCATGATGAAGGGCAGCGCACGGTTCAGACCCTGCGCAGCGCCCTGCCGGCCACCAGCAGTCACCAGCTGAGTGGCCGTGCTCGGGTTGGTGGTGGCGGCTTTCACGATCGCTGGGTCGAAGCCGCTGCCGCGCAATCGCTCGGTGATCAGCACCTGGCGGAGCGCATTGTGCAGGATGCCCTCGGCATCCTGCGGCAGATTGCGCGGCGCATACACCTCGTATTTGGCGTAGGTTTCCTGGCCTTGCGCTCGAGTCACGGCATCGACAGGCACCACTACCAGCGCGCGGCGATTGGTCTTGCCGATGTTTGCATCCTTGAGCCAGGTCTTGTGTGGATCCAGGTTTGCGTCTGCTGGCAACGACTTGATGGTGAAGCTTGGCAGGATGGGCACAGGCAGGGGGTTGCGCACATCACCTGCGCCGGGCGCGGTCCGTTCGGCTGCCTCACGCCGGCTGGCTTCGCGGCGGGCCGTGATGGCTGCAGGCTGCAACTCCTCACGCAGCGGTTGTGCCAGCAGCGAACTGCGGTCGATCAGTCCCACCTCAACCTGCATGGCAACGCCACTCTGATTCAGCAGCTTCGGGATGACTGACAAGAGCACCCCCATGATCACGGGCATGATGAGCACGCCGAACAGGAAGCCCTTGCTCGACACCGTGACGAGGAATTCCCGCCCAGCCACCAGTCGGATGCGACGCAACGTGTTCATGCCTTCTCCCCGGAAAGACCCTGCAGGTTTTGCCGCAATGCCGCGGATTGAGCCGCGTCCGCGCCCACCATCCCGACGAACACGTCATCGAGCCTGATGCGCGCAATTTCAACTCGCGCAGGCGCAACACGGTCGGCCGCAGCGCGAATCACGGCAACCGGATCCGTGCCTTCGGCAATATGCAGTTCCACCCCGCCTTCGACTGCGCGCATCGATAGCACGCCCGGCAGGCTGCGCAGCACGTCCAGGTTCGCCGCCGGATCCAGCGGTTCGAACAGCACGCGGGTCGGATCGAAGCGGCGGCGCAAGGCGCTCATCGATTCATCAAGAACCTTGCTGCCCTGGTGGATCATCACCACGCGATCGCAGAGCTCTTCAGCCTGCGCCATCACATGGGTGGAAAACAGGATGGTGGTGCCGCGCCGCCGTTCCTCGCTGATCACGCCCTTTAGCAGCCGCACGCTGACTGGA
This sequence comes from Steroidobacteraceae bacterium, assembly GCA_039917615.1. Lineage (GTDB taxonomy): Bacteria > Pseudomonadota > Gammaproteobacteria > Steroidobacterales > Steroidobacteraceae > ZC4RG30. Next base: position 34,467 of record JBDSJD010000027.1, on the reverse strand, counting down.
TCCAGGCCGCTGAATGGCTCGTCGAGTATCAACAATTCGGGGCGATGCAGGATGGACGCAACGAACTGCACCCGTTGGGTCATGCCCTTCGACAGATCTTCGCACTTCTTGCTGCCGACATCCTTCAGACCGAGTTTCTCCAGCAGCTCGCCTGCGCGCGGCAGGATTTCGGCCTCGGGCATTCCCTTCAGCCCGCCCAGGAAACGCAGGAAGGCATCCACGCGCATCTTGCGATAGACGCCACGTTCCTCGGGCAGGTATCCGATGCGGTCCTTCGCATCCAGTGCCGAGGAATGGCCGAGAACTTCAATGCTTCCCGCATCCGGAAACAGGATGGACATGATGAGGCGGATGGAGGTGGTCTTGCCGGCACCACTGGGCCCGATCAAGCCGCAGGTTTCACCCGCAGGCACGACCAGATCGAGCGCGCTGACGGCCCGCTGCGCGCCGAAGGATTTTTCGACGCCCTGGAGTCTTACTACTGCTGCCACGCGGCCCCCGTATCGTGAAGTGTTAGCCCTTCTTCAGCATGGCTATTTTCCGTCCAGCTGCCAGCGGCGAAACTCTAGCACAGCCCCCCAGCAATCCACCTGCCGAGCTACCTCGTGTCCCCAGCGGCACGCATCGCAATCGAGCGCAAGAATGATGACGAGCGCGGCTCGCGCTCTTTAGATTGCCGAAGAAGGCTGTCCATCCCGCTCGTGAATCTTCGCCAGCTGCCTTTTCCAGATGCGGCAGGATGCGCTTGGTTTTCGACGGAATATTGTGTCAGTCTCCCCTCCGAACCTATGAATCGCCGCGAATTCCTGACCAAATACAGTCTCGTCTCCGCCCAGGCTGGCCTCACTTGGTCCGCCCTCGGCGCCGGCGCCGTGCCCGTGCATGCGCAGGTCCGCGCTGCCTCGTCTGCAAGGACGACAACTACGATCGTCGACGCCCACATCCACCTCTACGACACCACCCGTCCCCAGGGCGTCCCGTTCCCTCCGCCGTCGGACAAACTCATCTATCGTCCCATGCTGCCGAAGGATCTTCGGGAGGCCGCCGAACCTGCGGGGGTGCGCGGGGCGGTCTTCGTGGAATGCAGCCCGTGGGTGGAGGACAACCAGTGGGTGCTCGACGCGGTGGCGGACGAGCCGTTCATCTGCGCAGTGGTCGGCAACCTCGATCCGGAGGCGACGGAATTTCCCGCGCTGCTGAAACGCTTTACCGCGAATCCCCTCTATCGCGGCATCCGGATCCGCACGGCACGGCCGATGAACTTCGCCCACCCGCGGCTGCGGCCCCATCTGGAATCGCTGGCCGAGGCCGGCTGCACCCTCGACGTGCTCCTGCGCGGCAATGAAATCCTCCGCATGGCCGAACTCGCCGCCGCGCTGCCCGGGTTGCGCGTCATGGTCGATCACCTGGCGCACGTCCAACCGTCGGGCAAGGCACCGGACCCGGATTGGGTTGCCCGGATGGAGCATTTCGCCCCGCTGCCCAATGTCTTTTGCAAGGTCTCGCGCTACACCGAGCAGGCCGTGACCCAGCCGGGGCCCGTGGAGCTTGCCTACTACGCGCCGACCTTCGAAGTGTTGTGGCGCATCTTTGGCGCCGACCGGCTCGCTTACGGCAGCAATTGGCCCCCCTGCCTTCAGTCGGGGGATTACGCCACGACCGTCACGCTCGCCTGGGATTTCTTCGCCACCAAGGGTCCCGCCGCTCTCGCCAAGATCATGGGGCGCAACGCCGCGTCCTTCTATGGCGGGCCTCGATTCCAGTCGCTTTTTTCGGTCCCGTAAGCGATCAGCCAAAGCTTACGATCTCCGGATACCACTGCCCGCCGCATGAAAAAAATCATCGCTATCCGCGCCCTCGTGCAAGAGGGCCTTGACCAGGGCGCCGACTATCACGCCAAACCCGACGGGCACTGGATCAACAGCACGGTGATCGCCACACCGATGAGCAAGTATCCGGAGTATCAGGCGACCCGGCGTTCCTTTGGGATCGATGTGCTCGGTTCCGTGCTGGTGGAGGTGGAGGCGGAGGACGGCACGACCGGTTTTGCAATGACGACCGGTGGCGTGCCCGCGGCATACCTGATCGAGAAACACTTCCGGCGATTCATCGTGGGACAGCCCGCCCACAACGTGGAGGTGATGTTCGACCAGATGTATCACGCCTCCCTCTACTATGGCCGCAAGGGCCTCACGGTAAACGCCATCTCAGCCGTGGACTGTGCCGTCTGGGACTTGCTGGGCAAGCTGCGGCAGGAACCCGTCTGGGCAATGATCGGGGGCAAGCTGCGGACAAAGCAGCCCATGTATGCCACCGGCCCGCGGCCGGACCTGGCGAAGCAGTTGGGCTTCATCGGCGGGAAGATGCCGCTGCCCTGGGGTCCCGCGCACGGGGAAGAGGGACTGCGAAAGAACGTCGAGCTCGCAGCCCGCATGCGCGAAGCCTGCGGGGCGGATTTCTTCCTGGCGTTCGACTGCTGGATGGCGCTGACGCCCGCCTATGCGCTGCGGTTGATCGACGCGCTCAAACCTTTCAACTTTCTCTGGATCGAGGAGTGCCTGCCGCCCGACGACTACGCTGGTTACCGCCAGCTGGTGACCCAGCGCTCGCACCCGATCATGATCGCGACTGGCGAGCATGAATATACGCGCTGGGGTTTCGAGAATTTGCTCAACACCGGTGTGGACATCATCCAACCCGACATCCACTGGTGTGGCGGTTTGACCGAGCTGCTCAAGATCAAGGCCATGGCCTCGGCCAAGAGTCGCCTGTGCGTGCTGCACGGCTCGTCGGTCTATAGCTACCATTTCGCCCTGGCGAGCGATGCGACGCCATTTTCCGAATTCCTGATGATGGCCCCGCAGGCCGACCGGATCGTGCCGATGTTCTCGCCCCTCTTCACCAACGAAGCGGTGCCGGTTGAAGGGCACATCGATCTGGGAGACGCCCCTGGCTTCGGTGTCGAGCTCAACCCCGCTCTCAAATGGAACCGACCCTTTCCGCCATGAAACCACGCTTTTCCGACCAGACTGCCGTCGTCACCGGCGGCGCCTCCGGGCTGGGCCTCGCCATCACCCGCCGCCTGCAAGCCGAGGGCGCGTTCGTCGCCGTGGTCGACTACGACACCAAGGCATTTGCCGCGCTGGAGGCGGAATTCGACAGCCGGGGGATGTGCCTGCAACTGGACGTCACCGACGAGGCGGCGGTGCAGGCCGCCATCGCCGCGGTGCTCGCCCGCCGCGGCCGGATCGACATGCTGGTCAACAGCGCGGGCGTCACCGGCAAAACGAACCTGAAATCCCACGAGGTCGAGCTGAGCGATTTTGACTTCGTGCTGAAAACCAACGTCCGCGGGCCGTTCCTGACTTCCAAACATGTGCTGCCCGGGATGGTGCAGCAGGGCTACGGCCGCATCCTGCACATCGCCTCGATCGCGGGCAAGGACGGCAACGCGGGCATGCTGGCTTACTCGACCTCGAAGGCTGCCGTGATCGGACTTACCAAGGTCCAGGGCAAGGACTACGCCGAAAGCGGCATCACCATCAACGCCCTGGCCCCTGCCGTCATCCGGACTCCGATTGTGGATGCCCTGCCCGAGGCGCAGGTCAAATACATGACCGACAAGATCCCGATGAAGCGCTGCGGCACGCGCGACGAGGTGGCCGCGATGGCGGCGTTCATCCTTTCCCGCGAGGCCACCTTCACGACGGGCTTTACCTTCGATCTAACCGGCGGTCGCGCCGTGTACTGAGGCAGGCGGCTCAGCGAGCTGGCCCGAGCGGCCTCTGTCGCAAAAAAAATATCAGGACTGCGCCGGTCACGGTGGTGGCAGCGAGGGCGAATTGCCCGGCGGCGGCCGTGCCCCAAGCCTTTTCGGCTGCGGTCTTGAGATTGGGCGCGACAAATCCCCCGACCGCACCCAGGGCGTTGATGAAGGCGATGCCGCCAGCGGCGCGGACCCCCGTGAGTTCGTTGGTGGGAAAGGTCCAGAAAATCGGCTGCGCGCCGATGAATCCGGCCGTGGCCACACACAGCGCCACCAGCGCGAGCGCCGGTAGGCTGGTGGAGGAGACGGCGATGCCAACCCCGGCCAGCAACAGTGCGCTGGCGGCAATGCCATTTCTCGTGCCGAGTCGATCGACCAGCCGCGGCAGCGCGTAGGCAGCAAGCAACGCGCAAACCCAGGGAATCGCGCTGACCAACCCGACGATGAACCCGGTATCCCGGTTGAGCAAACGGGCGACATGCGAGGGCAGGTAAAACGTCACGCCATAGACACTGACCTGAATGAGACAGTAGATCAGGCCGAAATGCAGGAGGCGCGGTTGCCGCAGCGCCGCCATGACACCGCCCGTGGCATGGCCAGCCTTGACGCCATCCTCCGCATCGAGCACGGTTTGCAGCGCGTGACGCTCATCCACGGACAGCCACCGCGCGTCAGCCGGCCGATTGTTGAGATAGGTGTAGGTCCAGACGCCCACGGCCGAGGCCAGCAGCCCTTCCACCGCGAACATCCACTGCCAGCCGCGCAGGCCGCCCAGGCCGTCAAGGTCCAGCAGCAAGCCCGACAGCGGTCCGCCGAAAATCTGCGCGAGTGGCGCGCCGAAATAAAACAGCCCCATCATCGGACCCCGGTTCTTCTCGGGAAACCAATAGGTCAGGTAGAGGATCACCCCCGGGAAAAACCCCGCCTCAGCCACGCCCAGCAGAAAACGCAGCACATAGAAGGACGACGCGGAGCTGACGAACATCATCGCCGCGGAGAGCAGGCCCCACGTAATCATGATCCGGCACATCCAGGCGCGCGCGCCCACCCGATGCATGATCAGGTTGCTCGGCACCTCGAACAGCGCATAGCCGAGGAAAAAGATGCTGGCCCCAAAGGCATAGACCGCCTCGCTCAGACCCACATCGCGCATCAGGGCCTGCTTCGCGTAGCTGACATTCACCCGGTCGAGGAAGGCGAGAATGTAGAGCAGCAACAGAAAGGGCAGGAGCCGCCAGGCGGCCTTGTGCAGGGCCCGCTCCAGGCTTGCGGTCTTGCCCATCTCAGGCTGCCGTGTCCGCGATCACCCGCTGGTGCTGGACGCCGAGGCCCTCAATGCCAAGCTCCATCCGATCCCCTGGCTTCAGGAACAGCGGCGGCTTTTGGCCCATTCCGACCCCGGGCGGCGTACCGGTCGAGATCACATCGCCCGGCTGAAGACTCATGAACCGGCTGAGGTAGCTGACCAGGAACGCCGGCCGGTAGACCATGGTCGCGGTGGACCCGTTCTGAAATCGCCGGCCGTTGACCTCCAGCCACATGCGCAAATTATGCGGATCGGCGATCTCGTCGGCGGTGACCAGCCACGGCCCGATCGGGCCGAAGGTGTCGCAGCCCTTACCCTTGTCCCAGGTGCCGTGGCGTTCGAGCTGAAATTCACGCTCGGAGACATCATTGATAACGCAGTAGCCTGCGATGTGCCGCGGCGCGTCTTCCTCCGAAACGTACTTCGTCGGTGCGCCGATGACGATACCCAGCTCCACTTCCCAGTCGGTCTTGGTGGATCCGCGAGGAATAATGACTTCGTCGTCCGGACCAGTGATCGCACTGGTGGCCTTGGTGAAAATGACCGGTTCGGGCGGGACGGTCATCCCGGCCTCGGCGGCATGATCGGCAAAGTTGAGGCCGATGCAGAGGAACTTGCCGACCGCGCCGACGCAGGGACCAAGCCGTGGCATGCCCTGGATCAGGGGAAGGTTTTTCGGATCGAGCGCGCGCAACCTGTCCAGCTCCGCGATCGACAGCGCCGGCCCGGCGATATCCGCGACATGAGCCGAAAGGTCGCGCAGCGCTCCGGCAGCGTCGATCATGCCGGGCTTTTCCTGCCCGCGAATCCCGTATCGAACCAGCTTCACTTTGTTCTCCTCAATTGGTCCAGCCGCCGTCTACCACGGGTTGACGGGCGATAAGGCGGGCGTGAGTAATCTTTTCGACTCCAGCCCTCCCTTCCCATTTCCACCTACTTCGCTCATTGTCAGCCCCTATTACGATGGGTTCGGGCGGGCGTTTCGTGCGCGCGTTCGCATCAGGCAGTAGCCTTCAACCGAAGGCAAATACGTGAAAAAAGGGGTAGTAAGGTTGTGAATAATAGTCAATCAAAGGTGCGATCTGCAGACAGGTTGATCTTTAATATGCCTTTTGTAGCTGCGATTGTTGGTGCTTTGTGCGTGACCTTGCTTGCTATGCCGCCTGTTGCAGAAGCTGCGGCGGCGCCTTCAAAGATTCGCAACTGCGGCTCGGCTTCGGCTCCTTGGCCATGCAGCGCGGAGCACCCGCCCCTGCGCGCGGATCTCGTGCCGGCTCCCAGGGCGAAGAAGTTCTTTGACCCCACCAAGCATCCTGATTTCACCGGCCGATGGCTGCAGGATCAGGGCGTTAGTTTCACCGATCCCACCCCGCTGCACGGTTCCGGTGCGCACCCTGCCTATGACGAAACGATCAATCCGGCCCCGCTCAACGCGGAATACAAAAAGCGCTATGAAGAAAGCTTGACGCCCGCGGCGATAGCCGCGCACGCAAAAGCCGTTCCCGCGAATCCCGTGTGTAATCCGCCCAAGATGCCCCAGATCATCAGGAGCCCGTTTCCTAACGAGATCGCTTACGGCGATGACCGGATGTACATCATCGCCCTGCACAGAAGCGCGGTGCGGCGGATCTATCTTGACGGGCGGCCCCATCCCATCCTGGACGACTTCGATCCGTCATTCACGGGCCATTCGATCGGCCATTGGGAGGGCGACACCCTGGTCATCGACACAACCATGATCACGCCCGAACTGGGCATGGACATTCAAGGGGCTGCGGCTCCCGCGACTGCCGATCTACGCATAGAGGAGCGGATGCGCCTCATCGATGGCGGCAAAAAGCTCGACGTGCTGATCACTTTCCACGATCCGACGGTCTACACCAAGCCCTGGACCGTTCGGCGGACTTGGACGCGCCAGTCCTCAACAGAAGATGTAGTCGAGTATGAGTGTGTAAGTTATGAAGAAGAAGCGCACTAGGTGACGTCGTGCTTAAGTGCAGATGGCCCAGTATCGGTTGAAGAAAAGGAGATAGAAATGTCTATCAAGAAGCTCATAGTCGTAGCAACCGGAGCCCTGGTTGCCGGCGCGATCCTTTGTTCGGTGCCCGCTGCGGCCCACCATTCGTTCGCCCCTTACGACGACAAGAACCCCGTCACTATCGATGGAACTCTGAAGGAAGTCAGATTCGCCAACCCGCACGTCGGCTTGGTCGTCGAGACAGTCAAAGACGGAGCGCTGGTCACCTACAGTATCCACGGCCGCAGCGTCGCCGATTGGCGCCGCGACGGCTGGAAGCCGAGCGACTTCAAGACAGGAGACAAGGTCAACGTCATCGGTTTCCCGCGCCGTGATAACGGGCTCGAGGTTGCGATCAAGACCTTCACGCGCGTGTCCGACGGCAAGTACTTCGGCGTCCCTCCGGCCCAGAAGTAGTCGAGCCACTCGCTGGGGCGATCACCTGCGTGGTTGCCTTTGCTCATTCGCATGGCTTTCAAAGGTGTTCCATGAAAAAGATAACGCAATACAAGCGCGAGCTTCGCGGCGTCATGCTTGGTGCGGCTTTGATGGGGATCGCGGTCGGCGGCGCGGCTGTCGTCTCCGGTGCCTTGGCCCAGCCGGCGAAGGCGCCGGTCAACCGCGCGTTTAAGATGCTGTCGCCAGAAGGCAACCATCTCTTTTTAGTGTTCTCCAACGCCGCCGCCGGCAAGGAAGTTGAGTACAACACCTTCTATGATCGGCACATTGGCGACATGATGAAGCTTCCGGGCTTCGTCAGCGCCCAGCGGTTCGTGCTGAGCCCGCGGGGTCCCAACGATCCGCCGTTCAGATATCTGGCCATCTACGAAATCAAGGCCAAGGAGCCCGGTCCGGTGATCGCCCAGATAGGCTCCGCTAGCCGTGAAGGTCGTCTCGAGGCGCCGGATAGAACCATCGTCCCCGAGTGGCAGAGCTCGGTCTGGACCGCCGTGGGGCAGCGAGGCCCGCGGTAATGCTTAAGCAATTTCACCGATTGGCTGACAATACGATGACCGCCGTGTGGCTCGGCAAGACCCAGAAACGCCGCTCCGCCGCCCTCTCACCTCCACCCGAAGGAAACCACCAGTGACCCACCCCCGCAACCTGTCCCGCCGCTACGTACTGGCCGCCGCCGCAGCCGCCCCTGCGCTCGCCGTCCTACCCAACCTGGCTCTGGCCGCTGCTGCGTCGGAGTCAGGGCGGATCCTGCATAAGCCGATCCCCCGCGGGGGCGAGCAGATCCCCGTGGTGGGCATCGGCACCTCGCTCGTCTTCCAGTGGGAAAACGATCCCGCGAAGATGGCCGAGCGCACCGAGGTGGTCCGGCTCCTGATGACCGGCGGCAGGGGCATGATCGACACCGCCGCCGCTTACGGCACGGCCGAGGAGCGGGTGGGCGACATCCTCACGGCCCTGAAGGCTCACGACAAAGTGTTCATTGCCACCAAGGCCTACGCCAAAGAGACCGTCGAGCAGCGGGAGGTTTCCTTGAAGCGCTCGCAGCAGCGGCTGCGGGTTCAGAAATTCGATCTGATGCACGCCCACATGGTCAATGACCCGAACTTCGATACCGGCCAGTTCCGCGAATGGAAGGCCAAGGGCATTTGCCGCTACTGGGGGATCGCCAACTCCATCGACGCCGACTATCCCGCGATGGCCGCCATCATGCGACGCGACAAGCCGGACTTCCTGGAGGTGAACTACTCCCTCGGCGACCGCGAGGCCGAGGCTGAGCTCCTGCCGCTGGCCCAGGATATCGGCGCCGCTGTGGTGACCAACCTCCCCTTCGGACGCAACGCCCTGTTCAAGCGGATCGGCACCACCCCTCTGCCGGACTGGGCCAAAGAGATCGACTGCACCACCTGGGCCCAGGTGCTGCTGAAATTCCTGATCTCCCACCCGGCGGTCACCGCGGTGATCCCGGGCACCGACAAGCCGGAATATATGCGCGACAACCTCGCCGCCGGCCGGGGCCGCCAGCCCGACGCGGCGATGCGGCGGCGGATGATCGCGTTCTTCGACGCCCTGCCGGGGTAGCTTGCGTCACACACAGGAAGAGACCCAAGGCTCGGAAATTACTGGGGGGTAGCTTGCGGAGCGGGGGCGCGCCCCGGCGCTTTCGGCGGCCTGCGCCAAGATTTCGTAGGGTTGACAGCCGACAATGATGGCTTGTCCCAGAATGAATGTGGGGATGCCGCTGATGCCAGCCGAACGAGCCTGCGCCTGGCGCGTGTCGACGCGTGCCAGATAGACGGCATCGTCCGCTGCGGCAAGCGCCCCGTCTGAATCGAGGTCAGCCATTACGGCGAGCGCAGCGAGATCGACGTCGCTCTCCAGATTCTTGCTCTGCCGCCAGTGACCTTCGAAGGCGGCGGCGCGGAATGCCTCCAGTCGGCCGTTGACGCGCGCAAATTCTGCGACGGCCAGAGCGCGGCGGCTACTCTGGATTCGGTCGGGCGGCTTGATACCCGAGACGCCGAATTGCGCGGCGAAGCGACGCGTTCGTTCGTGCAACGATGCCAGATCGACGCCGGGAAACAAGGTCGACAGCTCTCGACCGCCGCGGGGCGTCTCCGGATGCAACTCAAACCCGCACCAATCCAGGTCCAGTTCGTATGTCGCCAACAATCGTGGCACCGTGCTCTGTTCGGCGATGAAGCAGAAAGGACAAATGAAATCGGTGAACAGACGGAGGATCGATGAAGACGACATTGTCAAGAGGATCAGCCCTTCTTCGGCATGTACAGATCGGTCAGCGTGCCTTCGAGCGCTTCAGCCGTCATCCCTATGCTCTCGGACAGCGTGGGATGGGGATGGATAGTGAGGCCGACATCTGCCGCATCGGCTCCCAACTCGATAGCCAACGCCACTTCGGCGATCAGCTCACCTGCGTTGGGGCCGACGATGCCACCACCGATGATGCGGTTGCTGCCAGCATCGACGAGCAGCTTTGTGAAACCCTCATCGCGGCCAATCGACAGCGAGCGTCCGCTTGCCGCCCAGGGAAACGCCGCCTTGCGGAAATCAAGGCCATCGCGTTTTGCCTGACCTTCTGTCACGCCGACCCAGGCCACTTCCGGATCGGTGTAAGCCACCGACGGAATGACGCGTGCGTCAAAATACGCCTTGTGACCAGCCGCGACTTCCGCGGCCACCTTGGCTTCATGCGTGGCCTTGTGCGCCAGCATGGGCTGACCGACGATGTCGCCGATGGCGAAGATGCCCGGCACATTCGTGCGCATCTGCCTGTCGACGGGTATGAAACCGCGCTCGCTGACGGTAACGCCTGCGGCTTCGGCATTGATGAGTTTGCCATTGGGCACTCGCCCCACGGCCACCAGCACGCGATCATAAATGGCAGTGGTGGTCTGTCCGCCGGCTTCGAGGCTGACTCGGATGCCTTCGGGCAGCGCCTCGACCTGCGTCGATTTCGTGCCCAGCATGATCTGCTCGTAACGCGCTTTCAGCCGTTTTTCCAGCGGCTTCACTAGGTCGATATCCGCGCCAGGCATCAGTTGATCGCCGAGCTCCACCACCGAGACCCTCGTGCCCAGCGCGTCGTACACACAGGCCATCTCGAGGCCGATGATGCCGCCGCCGATCACCAGCATGCGCTTCGGGATGCCGCCCAGTTCCAGCGCACCGGTGGAATCGATGATGCGCGGATCAACCGGGACAAACGGCAGTTTCACGGGTTCGGAGCCTGCCGCAATGATGCAGTTTTCGAAGCCGATCAACTGCGTCTTGCCATCGGCACCGGTCACTTCAACGACACGGCTGCCCACGAACCTGCCAGTGCCGCGCACCACTTCCACCTTGCGCTGCTTCGCGAGCCCGGTCAGACCTGAAGTCAGCTTGCGGATCACGCTGTTCTTCCAGGCGCGCAACTTATCGAGATCCACCTGCGGCTCGCCGAAGGACACGCCGTGCGCCGACATCGAATGGGCTTCGTCGATAACCTTGGCCGCATGCAGCAATGCCTTGGAGGGAATGCAACCCACGTTCAGGCATACGCCGCCCAGACTTTCCCAGCGCTCAACGAGCGTGACCTGCAGACCAAGGTCAGCCGCGCGGAATGCGGCGGTGTAGCCCCCGGGACCACCACCCAGTACCAGCAGCGCCACCTTGCGGTCTGGTGTGGGACCCGGTGGCATCAATGGCTGTTCGGTCGGTGGCGCGGGAGCGTGCAGTGCTGCCGCGGCAACGGGAGCGCTGGCAACTGCTGCCACAGGTGTGGCCGCAGCGGCGGCGGCGACGGCGGCAGCGGCGGCGGCGGTTGACTCGGCAACTGGCCTGGCTGCACCGGCCACCTGTGCGGCTGCAGTGGCTGCAATACGCACGATGACCGTGCCCTTGCGCACCTTGTCACCGGCCTTGACCAGCACGGCCGTCACCGCACCAGCGGCCACCGATGGCACATCCATCGTCGCCTTCTCGGTCTCGAGCGTGATCAGCGGCGTGTCGAGTTCAACTGTCTCGCCAGGTTTGACCAGGACTTCGACAACCGACACTTCGTCGAAATTGCCCAGATCCGGGACTGCAATTTCAACGTCGCTCAAAGGGCACCTGCCAGCAGCGCGGCCGGGTCGGCCAGCAGCTTCGACAGATGCACAGCAAAGCGCGCACCCAATGCACCATCAATCATGCGGTGATCATAGGAAAGCGAAAGCGGCAGCATCTGGCGCGGCACGAACTTGTCGGTCTGCCAGATGGGTTTGGTCTGCGTGCGTGACACTCCCAGGATGGCCACTTCCGGGGCGTTGATGATCGGCGTGAAGGCCGTGCCGCCGATGCCACCCAGGCTCGAGACGGTGAAGGTGCCGCCCTGCATCTCGCTGCCCTTGAGCGTGCCCTTGCGGGCGCGATCCGACAACTCAGCTAGCGCGCGGGCAATGCCATAGACATCAAGCTTGTCGGCGTTCTGGATGACCGGCACCAGCAGGCCATTGGGCGTGTCGGCCGCAAAACCAATGTGCATGTATTTCTTCAGCACCATGTTCTCGCCCGAGGCGTCGAACGATGCGTTGAAGGTCGGATACTCGCGCAGCGCGAGCACCACGGCACGCACGATGAAGGCTAGCGGGGTGAGCTTCACACCTGCAGCGGTCGCCTTGTCCTTGAGCTTCGCGCGTTCGACTTCCAGGTCAGTGATGTCCGCTTCATCGTATTGCGTGACATGTGGCAGGTTGACCCAGCTGGCATGCAGCCGGCTGCCGGAAATCTTCTGGATGCGTCCGAGCGGCTTGATCTCCACCGGACCGAACTTCGCGAAATCCACTGTCGGCACTTGCGGCAACGCCGGACCAGCGGCCACGCTGCCGCCGGACAGGATCTGCTTGACCCAGGCCTTGACGTCATCGTGGGTGATGCGGGTGCGCTGGCCCGTGCCCTTCACGCGGCCTAGATCCACGCCCAGTTCACGCGCCAGCTTGCGCACCGACGGGCCCGCATGCGCCTTGCCGAAGCCCGCTTCGCCTATGGGTGGCAGGCTGCCAGCTCGCGAAGCTGGTGCCGCAGGTGCGGGCTTCGTGGCCACAGGCGCGGGCGGTGTTGGCGCGGCCCCCACCACAGCAACAGCGGGCGCCGGCGCTGCCGCGCTCGCAACTGCGCTCAACGTAACTACAAGTCCGCCTGCGGATATCTTGCCACCCGCCTGCACATGCACGGACTGAACCGTGCCGGCGGCGGTCGATGGCACATCCATCGTGGCTTTCTCGGTTTCCAGAGTGACCAGTGGCGTGTCGATTTCGACCTTGTCGCCCGGCTTGACCAGCACCTCGATGACGCCGACTTCGGTGAAGTTGCCCATGTCCGGCAAGCGCACTTCAATTGTAATCGGTGCTGCTGCCGCCGCTGCAGCGGGGGGCGCGGTTGCAGCCGCAGCAGCCGGTGCATTTGCGACTACGGTAGCGGCTGCACCGCGCAGGGTGACGATCAACGCACCTTCGGAGACCCTGCTACCGGCCTGCACGTGCACGGCTTCGACCACGCCAGCGGCGATTGAAGGCACGTCCATAGTCGCCTTCTCGGTTTCAAGAGTGACCAGCGGCGTGTCGACTTCGACCGTGTCTCCCACCTTCACCAATACATCGATGACTGAGACTTCCGAAAAGCTGCCGAGGTCGGGCAGGCGCAATTCAATTGTCTGGGACACGCGCAGCCCTCAACTGTTCAGCGGATTGGCTTTGTCCGGATCGACGCCGAGCTTCTTCACGGCATCCACCAGAACAGAGCGGTCAATGGAGCCTTCATCGGCCAGCGCCTTCAATGCCGCCAGCACGACAAAACGCCGATCCACTTCGAAATGCTCGCGCAATTTCGCGCGACCATCGCTGCGACCGAATCCGTCGGTGCCCAGCGTGACGTACCGGCCGGGCATCCATTGCCGGATCTGGTCCGGCACCAGCCGCATGTTGTCCGTGGCCGCAATGACCGGCTGCGTGCGGTCCTTGAACAACCGCTGCACATAGGCCAACTGCGGCGCCCGGTCCGGATGCAGCAGGTTGTCGCGTTCCACGTTGAGCGCCTCGCGACGCAGCTCGCTGAAACTGGTAACCGAGAACACATCCGTCGGGATTTTATAGTCGTTCTCGAGGATTTCAGCTGCGGCATTCACTTCGCGCAGGATGGTGCCGGAACCCAGCAGCGTCGCTCGCAGCTTGCCAGGCGAACCACCTTTAAGCAGGTAGGCGCCCTTCAGTATTCCTTCGCTCACATCCGGCGGCATCGGGGGCTGCAGGTAGTTCTCGTTCATCACCGACAGGTAGTAGAAGATGTTCTGCTGCTCGACGTACATCTTCTGCAGGCCGTCGTGAATGATCACTGTCAGCTCGTAGGCATAGGCCGGGTCATACGCCCGGCAACTGGGCACAGTGGTCGCGACGATCTGGCTGTGGCCGTCCTGATGCTGCAGGCCTTCGCCCGCCAGCGTAGTGCGGCCAGCGGTCGCGCCCAGCAGGAAGCCGCGCGCCTGGATATCGCCCGCCGCCCAGATGAAGTCACCCACGCGCTGGAAGCCGAACATGGAGTAGTAGATGTAGAACGGCACCATGCTCTGACCATGGTTCGCATAGGCCGTGCCGGCCGCGATCCATGAACACATCGAGCCAGCCTCGTTGATGCCCTCCTCAAGCATCTGACCCTTCTTGTCCTCCTTATAGGACATGAGCTGGTCGGAATCCTGCGGCGTGTAGAGCTGACCAACTGCAGAGTAGATGCCGATCTGACGGAACAGGCCTTCCATGCCGAAGGTGCGCGCTTCGTCGGGCACTATCGGCACGATGTTCTTGCCGATGTTCTTGTCCTTCAGCAGCGCGGTCAGCATGCGCACGAAGGCCATGGTGGTCGAGATCTCCCGATCACCACTGCCATCCAGCAAAGCCTTGAAGGTCTCGAGTGCTGGGATCTGGAGGGCGGGAACCTTGACGTTTCGGCTGGGCAGATAGCCGCCGAGCGCTTCGCGACGCGCCTTGAGATAGCGGATCTCGTCGCTGTCTTCCGCGGGCTTGCGGAACGAGAATCGCGCGATGTCGTCGTCAGTGAGCTGAATGCCGAGATTGGTGCGGAAGCTCGCGAGCGACTCCACATCCATCTTCTTCTGCTGGTGCGCAACCATCTGGCCTTCGGCGGACTTGCCGAGGCCAAAGCCCTTTACGGTGTGCGCCAGAATGACGGTGGGCTGGCCCTTGTGCGCGATGGCCGCGGCATAGGCCGCATAGACCTTCTGCGCATCGTGGCCGCCACGCTTCAGGCGCCAGATGTCGTCGTCGGACATGTTGGCCACCATGGCGGCGGTTTCCGGATGCTTGCCAAAGAAGTGCTGGCGCGTGTACGCGCCGCCCTTGGCCTTGAAGTTCTGGAACTCGCCGTCGACACAGGACTCCATGAGCTGGTGCAGGACGCCGTTGGTGTCCTTGGCGAGCAGCGGGTCCCAGCGGCGGCCCCACAGCACTTTGATGACATTCCAGCCCGCGCCCAGAAATGCGGCTTCGAGTTCCTGGATGATCTTGCCATTGCCTCGCACCGGCCCATCCAGTCGCTGCAGATTGCAGTTCACGACGAACACGAGGTTGTCCAGGCCTTCGCGCACCGGCATGGTGAGCGCACCCATCGACTCCGGTTCGTCCATTTCGCCGTCGCCGCAGAATGCCCACACCTTGCGATCCGATGGCGCAACCATGCCGCGGTTTTCCATGTAACGCACGAAGCGCGCCTGGTAGATGGCCATCATCGGGCCCAGTCCCATCGACACGGTGGGGAACTGCCAGAAATCCGGCATGAGCCACGGGTGCGGATAGGACGACAGACCACCGCCGCCCACTTCATGCCGGAAGCGTTGCAGCTGCGATTCCCCCAGGCGGCCTTCAAGATACGCGCGCGCGTACACGCCTGGCGAACTGTGGCCCTGCATGAAAATCATGTCGCCGGGATGCTGGTCGGAAGCACCGCGCCAGAAATGATTGAAGCCCACTTCATACAGCGTGGATGAAGAGGCGTAGCTTGCCAGGTGCCCGCCGTATTCCGAAGAGGTCTTGTTCGCCTGTTGCACCATGGCCACGGCGTTCCAGCGCATGTAGGCTTCAAGGCGTTTTTCCAGCGCGCGATCGCCGGGGTAGCTGGGCTCCTGCGCGACAGGAATGGTATTCACGTAGGCCGTGTTCGGTTTGAACGGCAGATAGGCGCCAGAGCGACGGGCGCGATCAATCAGTCGCTCGAGCAGAAAGTGGGCGCGCGTTCCACCGCCGGTGCGGATCACCGAATCGATCGATTCAAGCCACTCGCGGGTTTCTTCCGGATCCTGGTCCTGGATATTCTGGACGTCAGTCATTGGTCCTGCCTTTGCGGCACCCCTTTAACGGGAAAAAAGTCAATAGTGGCGCTGTGCTACGATGCCGCAAGCGTCCCTTGAAGGACGCGCGCGATGATCCGGTTTTAGCCATGTTCGGTCAAGCAAACCGCCTGTGTAAATGCCATCCCTGCTGCCTCTTCTCAAGTCCCCCCGCCTGACCCTCAAATCCGGCCTCCCGGCATCCGCTTCACTGGACCGATACGACGCGGTCTTGTTGCTGCTGCCAACGGACGCACATCCGTCGGCAGGCCTTCCAGATGCCAGCCGCTGGCAGACACTGCATGCGATGGCAAAGGTTTCGCATGCTGATATACGCACTGTCACACTCGACAACCGTCGGCAGACACTGGGTGTAATCGGCTACTGCCGTGCGGATGCGACAAGTTTTGAACTGCTGCGCGTAGCGGGTCTGCTGGCACAGCGCGCCTTCGCCAATCGGCCGGAACCGCTGCGTATCGCAATCATCGCGCAGACGACGCCGCAGCGACGCGCCGCCTGGCAGGAGGCGTTGTACGCCGCACTGGCAGCACACGGCTTCCCCCTGCCCAGCGACAAATCCCGGCCGGGCAAACAAAAGACGCTCACCAACGTCGACGCATATGGCGATTCATCGCTCGACTCGACGCGCGCCGAACGCACGGCAGAAGCCACTAACCTGGTTCGTCACCTGACCGCACTGCCACCCAACGTACTGGATGCAAGCGCCTATCGACGCGTGCTTGCCCTGCTGGCGCGACGGCATGGGCTGCGCCTGCGCTGGTATAGCGAAGCCGCGCTGGCGCGTCTGGGCGCGGGTGCCTTTCTCGCTGTGAGTCGCGGCAATCCGCGCCGTGACGCAGGCATCGCACAACTGAGTTACGTTCCACGTCGCAAGCGTGCGAAGGGTGGCGGTCGACCCGATCTGGCTTTGGTTGGCAAGGGCGTGCTGTTCGACACGGGCGGCACCAACCTCAAGCCGCACAAGTCCATGCTCGACATGCACACAGACATGGCAGGCAGCGCCGTGGCACTGGCCACGATTGTCGCGGCCGCGCAATTGCGCGCAACCATCGCCATCGATGCCTGGCTTGCCATTACCGAGAACAACATCGGCCCGAAGGCCTATCGGCCACAGGAAGTGGTCCGCGCCATGAATGGCACCACCATCCAGGTAATCCACAGCGATGCGGAAGGACGCATGGCGCTGGCCGACACCTTGACACTGGCGGCGCGCCGCAAACCACGCGCGATTCTGGACTTCGCCACGCTGACCGGGGCCTGCGTGTATGCGCTGACAGAACGCATGAGCGGCCTGCTGTCCACCGATGACCCATTGGCGCAACGCGCGCTCGCGGCGAGCAGCGCCAGCGGCGAGCGACTGTGGCAGTTTCCGCTGCCCGACGACTTCGACACCGATCTTGAGAGTTCCACTGCCGACATCGCGCAGTGCGCCGTCGATGGCAAGGGCGACCACATACTGGCCACCCGCTTTCTCAAGCGTTTCGTACCCGATGACATCCCCTGGGCCCACATCGACCTGTCATCGGCTACTCGCCGCGGGGGACTGGCGCATGTGCCCACCGAGATCACCGGCTTCGGCGCCCGCTTTGCGCTGACTTTCGTGCTCGACCACCAGGGCAAGCATTGATGGATAGCCTGACGCTGCGGCAGCCGGACGACTGGCACCTGCACCTGCGCGATGGCGCCGCCCTGCATTCGGTGCTGGCCCACACAGCTGCGCAGTTCGCGCGCGCCATCGTGATGCCGAACCTGAAGCCACCGGTCACCACCACTGCACAGGCCGCCGCCTATCGCGAGCGGATTCTGGCGGCGCGACCGGCAGGTAGTAATTTCGAGCCGCTGCTCACGCTGTATCTCACTGATCGCACCGATCCGGCAGAGATGGCTGTGGCCAAAGCCAGCGGCATTATTCACGGCTGCAAACTGTATCCCGCCGGTGCCACCACCAATTCGGACGCGGGGGTGACGGATATCCGCCGCATCGACGCGGCGCTCGAGGCGATGGCAGAAATCAGACTGCCACTACTGGTGCACGGCGAAGTAACGCACCATGACGTGGACGTATTCGACCGCGAGGCCCGGTTCATCGACACCGTACTCGCGCCGCTGCGCGCACGCCTGCCGCAACTGCGCATCGTGTTCGAGCATGTGACCACGCGGGCCGCCGTGGAGTTCGTGCGGGCTCAGCCGCCGCAGGAAGTGGCAGCCACGATCACGCCCCAGCACCTGGCCTTGAATCGCAATGCCCTGTTCCAGGGTGGCATTCGTCCGCATCTGTATTGCCTGCCCGTGCTCAAGCGCGAACACGACCGCGTCGCGCTACTCGATGCAGTAGTCGCAGGCGATCCGCGATTCTTCCTGGGCACCGATAGCGCCCCACATGCGCGCAACACCAAGGAGTCCGCTTGCGGCTGCGCTGGCATCTACTCCGCGCACGCCGCGCTGGAACTATATGCCGAGGTGTTCGAACAGGCCGGCGCACTGCACCGACTGGAAGCCTTTGCCAGCGAATTCGGCCCGCGCTTCTACGGCCTGCCCCTGAATGCCGGCCAGATCACTCTGCAACGCAGTGCCTGGACCGTGCCGGCTGCCTATCCGTTTGCCGGCGAAACCATCGTACCCCTGCGCGCCGGCGAAACACTGGGGTGGCGTCTGGCGCCGCCCTCCACCTGATCACTGCGAGTATCCATGGCCTCCCCTGATCTGGCGTCCCGACGCTTTCGCGGCTTCCTGCCCATCGTTATCGACGTCGAAACCGGCGGCTTTATCGCCCGCACCGATGCCCTGCTGCAAATCGCGGCGGTAATCATCGAGGTGGATGCCGCTGGTCGGGTGCGCCGCGGCGCGACCCACGCCTTTCATGTAAAGCCCTTTGAGGGCAGCCGGATGGATCCGGTTTCCCTGGAGGTAAACGGTATTGATCCCTGGCACCCGCTGCGCCCAGCCATCGACGAGGCCGATGCGTTGCAGCGAATGTTCCGCGAGATTCGTACCGCCATCCGTTCGCACGCCTGCCGTCGGGCCATTCTCGTAGGGCATAACGCGGCATTCGATCTGGCATTCCTGAACGCGGCGGTGGAGCGCACCGGCCTCAAGCGCAATCCCTTCCACCCGTTCTCCTGCTTCGACACCGCTACGCTCGCGGGTGCGGCTCTTGGCCAGACGGTATTGGCGCGCGCCGTGCAACTGGTGGGCATGGAGTGGGATAACCGCTCTGCCCACTCAGCTGCCTACGATGCGGAACACACCGCCGACCTGTTCTGCCATATCTGCAATGCCATGCACGAGAGCTTCGTGCGCGCCGAGGAAAAGGCGCGCGCGCTCGGCTGGAAGGATGGCGCGCCTGCGCCGCTGGACCTGCTCGAAGGGGACTAATCCTCGCGAACTGCTCGAGCCGGTGCAAAAGGTTCTGTTCAGCCAGCGTCCCGGCCTTGCGCCGGATAGCCCGGCGGCACAATCGCGACCTGCATCGATGTCTTAGTGCCGAGCGTCGCGCCGTGCCCTGCCTCATCGATCTTCACCCAGAACGTGCGCGCTTCGCGGCGCAGTGGATCCGGCATTAACGGCACCAATATTTCCAGCCCCCTGGCACCATCCGGAATGGTTTCTGTTCGCGGAGCGACCTTGCGGAAGTCACGATCCGCCTCGGCGGAGCCACTTTCGGTCCACCATTTGAATGTCACGGGACCGTCCAGGCTGCCGCGGCGACGAACCCAGATGCGCGCCACGGGTGCGGTGGTTTGTGCTACCGAGGACTCGGGGGATAGATCGATGCGCGGCGGTGGAGGTGCCGGTGAGGCTGCCTCCACGAGAGGTAATGCTGGTGTATCCACTTCGATCGGTGGTGGCGTGGTATTTGCGGGGGGCTCCGCCGCAATAAGCGCGGCTGGCGCGGCCGCAACAGGCGCGCTCGAATTTCTGGATCCCACATTGGGAACGAAATAACCGGCAATGCCGACAAACGCGACGATGCATGCAGCAGCGGCCCATCTTTTGAATGAAGCAGCCGGGGCATCGCGCGCAAAGGCGGCGAGCACGTCACGGCGCTGGCCGCCGTTGGAAGTCAGTGCATCATGCAGCGCGCGCCATTGCTCACGACTGATAGAGCGCGGACGGCGCAGACGAGGGCTACTGTCCAGCTGCAAGCTAACCGGGTGAGGGACAGAGAGCGCCTGGTACGCGAGCTGCGCAAACGCCAGCCTGTCTGCCGCAGCATCTGTCGGATGACGGACGTCCTGCAACTCGAAACCCTGCAGCCGAAAGTCGCCGGCCTGCGTGATGATGACATTCATGGCGCGGACATCGCCATGAGTCAGACCCTGCGAGTGTGCGTGAGACAGCGCGCTGGCGACCGCACACAATGCGGCTTGCACGACACTGGCATGCAGCGGTTTGCTGGCAGTTCGTGACAGCAGATCGTGCAGGGAAGGTCCGTTCAGCAGGTCCATTACCAGCAGCAATGCGCCGTCGTCCGTATCGACGTCCAACAGCCTTGCAATGGCCGGATGTGACAAGCCCTGCAACTTGCCGATGCGATGCAGGTAGTCCGGTTCCCGCGAAAGCTCTTCATCCACCACCTGAATGGCTACGCGATTGCGCACGGGCAGTTCGAGCTTCAGTTCGTCGATGGCTTCAACCAGGGTGCCTGCGGCATTCCTGCGTAATAACTCGACGACGCGATAGCGGTCGCGGAGCTTGTCTCCTGCGCGTAGTTCGCAATGCAACGGCACTTCAATCAGCTCGTCAGCATTTGCAGCCTCGCGTGCGGCCGCGACGGGAATTTCCACCAACGGCGCTGCGCGAGTGGTCATCACCGGGGCGGGCTCGGGTTCAGGCTCAAGCTCAGACTCAAGGTCTGGAGCGAAAGCCGGCGCCGGAGCAGGCAGAGGCAGGTTTGCGCTGGAACTCACGAAATGCTGGTACAGCCGCGCCTTCAGGCTCGTGAAGTCGTCGCGACCAATCCTGTGGCGGCGAAACTGCTGGTCAAGCTGCGCGAGAGCTTTCCAGCCTACGTCCGGTTCCTCAGGCTCGCGTCGCAAGATCGCGTCGATAAATTCGTCACGCGTGCACTCGCCAGCCGCCATGGCATCCAGCCAGTCTGAGACGTCGGCATCCGCTGCCATGCGTGGCCTGTCCGGGAATGCCGCGTGCTCGGGGGTTGCCATGCCCGCATCATCACTCAGGAATCCTGCAGACGTGTTACCAACGCGGTAGGACGGCGACACAGATCCGATGTGCGTATTCTCCTACTTTCGTGCGTCACCTATGTCGCTGTTTGGCGAATACGAATGGGGTGGAAGGCCAGAAGTCACAGGGTGCAGTGTTCGCGAGCCAGCCAAATGAGGTTTTCCTGGCATGCGGCGCGTTCTCAACCCGGCGGCTAGAATTCGGGGTCGTTTAATAGGAGATGGGCCGGTGGCACTGGACGACAACTCTCTCGCAAGCTTGAAGATCGACCGCAACGCGGCGGCGTCCCGAAGTCCGCGTGCAGCGCTGTGGGCATTGGCCGCGCTCGTGTTGGTGGCCGGAGTCGTTGCCTTGTGGCTGCTCCGCGAACGCCCGATCAAGGTCGAAGTGGCGACAGCCGTGCCCGCGCCAAGCGGCGCGCAGACACGTGGCACCGCGGTGCTCGACGCCTCGGGCTATGTGGTCGCACGCCGCGAGGCGACTGTCTCGTCGAAAGTGACCGGCAAGATCGCCGAAGTGCTGATTGAGGAAGGCATGGTCGTTACGCAGGGCCAAATCCTCGCGCGGCTGGATGATGCTTCGCTCCAACCCCAACTCGAGCTGGCGCGCACGCAGCTGCGCGCGCGCGCGACCGACCAGGATGAGACGCAGGTACGGCTAGCCGAAGCCGGGCGCAACCTTGCCCGCATCAAGCGCCTGCGCGCCGCTGCACTGATCAGCGAGGCCGACCTGGACTCGGCCCAGGCCGGGCTGGATGCACTGGAAGCACGGCTGAAGGGCCTCGCTGCCGCGATTGAGGTCGCGGCGGCAACCGTGCGCGTGTATGAACAGCAACTCGGGGATCTCACCGTGCGCGCGCCCTTCGCCGGCGTCATCGTCTCCAAGGACGCGCAGCCCGGCGAGATGGTGTCGCCGGTCTCGGCCGGCGGCGGCTTCACGCGCACCGGCATCGCGACGCTGGTAGACATGGACTCGCGCGAGATCGAGGTCGACGTCAACGAGGCTTTCATCAATCGCGTCAGCGCCGGCCAGCACACTGAAGCGACGCTCGATGCCTATCCGGACTGGCGCGTCGCAAGCCACGTCATCAACATCGTGCCGACCGCCGACCGGCAGAAAGCCACCGTCAGGGTGCGCATCGCCTTCGACAATCTGGACCCCCGTATCCTGCCGAACATGGGCGTCAAGGTTAGTTTTCTTGAAGCCGCAGCGACGGCCGCCAGCGCCAGCGCCGGAAGTGCGGCCCGCCCGCCCGTCCGCGTGCCAGCGACGGCCGCCGTGCGCGACGGCGATACCACCTATGTATGGCGTCTACGCGGCAACACTGTCGAACGCATCGCCGTAACAACCGGCCGCGAGCGCGACGGGCAGATCGAGTTGCTCTCGGGGATAGCCGCAAGCGACACTGTGGTCACCCGCCCAGTGGCAGGACTTGCGCCGGGCGCAGTCGTAGTGCCAACAGGGAAGTAATTAGAGCGGAGAGCAACCGATGAGCAGTCCGGAATCCCTGGTTCGCGTTCGTGGCCTGAGCAAGAACTTCCGCCGCGGCAGCGAGACCGTGCATGTGCTCGAGGCGCTTGATCTTGACATCGCCCAAGGGGAATTTCTGGCACTCATGGGGCCATCAGGCTCGGGCAAGTCTACCCTGCTCAACCTGATCGGCGGACTCGACCAGCCAACCACCGGCCAGATCGAGGTCGCGGGCCAGCGCATCGATACCATGCGCAGTGGCGCGCTAGCGCGCTGGCGCGCCGACACGATCGGTTTCGTCTTCCAGATGTACAACCTGCTGCCAGTGCTGAACGCAGAACGCAACGTCGAGCTGCCGCTGCTGCTGACGCGCCTCTCGCGCAGCGAACGCCGGCAGCGCGTCGCTACGGCGCTCAGTCTGGTCGGCCTCGCGGATCGCGCCAAGCACAAGCCGCGCGAGCTTTCCGGCGGACAAGAGCAGCGCGTCGGCATCGCGCGCGCCATCGTGTCGGATCCGAAGCTGCTGCTCTGCGACGAACCCACCGGTGATCTGGACCGCAAGTCCGGCGATGAGATCCTTGACCTGCTGCAGGCGCTGAACCAGCGGCACGGCAAGACCGTGATCATGGTGACGCACGATCCGCACGCGGCCGCGCGCGCGACGCGCACATTGCACCTCACGAAGGGTCGGCTGCTGCTCGAAGCCGAAACGGTCTAAGGCAAACGGATGCTGAAGTTCCTGCCGCTATTCCTGTCGAACCTGCGCCGTAAACCGCTGCGCACCGGGCTGACTCTGGCCTGCATTGTCGTTGCCTTCCTGCTCTTCGGCCTGCTGAAGACGCTGCAGGGTGCGCTTGCGCTCGGCGCCGATATGGCGGGCGTCGACCGGCTCGTGACCATGCACCGCATGACGCTGATCCAGCTGTTCCCGCGCAGTTACCTGAGCCGCATCGATGCGATCAACGGCGTCACCTCGGCCGTGTCCTTCAACTGGCTGGGCGGAACCTTCCAGGATGACCGCAACCAGGTCGCCGCCATGGCCACGGATCCCGACCGCTTCTTCAAGGTCTATCCCGAGTACAAGCTGCCGGATGAGCAGAAGGCGGACTGGATCGCCGACCGCGGCAGCCTCATCGTTGGCAAGGCCGTCGCCACGCGCTACGGCTGGAAGGTTGGCGACACCGTGCCCATCCGCTCGAGCTTTTATCGGCGCACGGATGGCGGCAACAGCTGGGACTTCCGCGTCGCCGGCATCTACGACGCGGGCAACGGCGACAACTCCAGCCTCTATTTCCACTGGAACTACCTGAACCAGTCGATCGGCGAACCGAACCTGATCGGCTATGTGGTGCTGCGAGTCAAAGACCCGGCGCGGCTGCGTGAGATCGCAGGCCTGATCGACGGGCAGTTCGCAAACTCGCCGGCCGAGACCAAAACCGACACCGAGCGCGCCTTCATCCAGGGCTTCGCCAACCAGATGGGCAATATAGGCGCCATCGTCACAGCGGTGGTTTCGGCCGTGTTCTTTACCATCCTGCTGGTCGCGGGCAACACGATGGCGCAGTCGGTGCGGGAGCGGACCAACGAACTCGCCGTGCTCAAGACGCTGGGTTTCCCAAGTGCCGGCATCGTCGCAATGGTGCTGGCCGAGGCCCTGGTGATCACGGCGATCGGCGGTGCGATCGGGCTCGGGCTCGCGGCACTTTTTGCCAAGGGCATGTCGGCGTCCCTGCAGCAGTTCTTCCCGGTCATCGGAGTGCCGCCTGGCACCTACGTCACCGGTGCGATCCTGGTGGTTGTTCTCGCCGTGCTCGCGGCACTCCTGCCCTCGATCGAGGCCGGACGTCTCAAGATCTCCGCAGCACTGCGCAAGGCATAGGAGCGAGCATGGCCGGCAATAGCCTGACCCAGATTCTCGCCGTGACGGCCATGAACGTGCGCAACATCCCCGCACGCATCGGCTCGACACTGGTCGCGCTCATCGGCATCGCTGGCGTCGTCACCGTCGTGGTCGGCGTGCTGTCAATCGCGGAGGGGTTCCGCGCCGTGCTCGACGAGGCCGGTGCCGAGGATGTCGCGATCGTGTTGCGCGGCGGCTCCACCGACGAGATGGGCAGCAACTTCTCGCAGCAGGAGGTGCGCGTGGTGGCCGACGCCGGGCAGATCGCACGCGACGGCGGCAGCCCGGTTGTTTCATCGGAGCTCTACGTTGTCATCGACGTGCCGCTGCAGCGCACCGGTACAGCGGCCAATGTGCCGTTGCGCGGCGTCGGCAGTTCCGCCGCGAAACTGCGGCAGGGCTTTGAGATTACGGCCGGTCGCATGTTCACGCCCGGCACGTTCGAGGTCATCGTCGGCCGTGGCTCGGTCACGCAATTCGCCAATCTCAAGGTCGGCGATCGCATTCGCTCGGGGCGCATGGAATGGCTCGTCGTCGGGCATTTCCGCGACGCCGGCAGCGTCGCGGAATCGGAGATCTGGACGGATGCTGCGGTATTGCAGGGCGCCTACCAGCGCGGCGCAAGCTACCAGTCCATACGGGCACGGCTGACCAGCGCCGCGATGCTCACGGCGTTTCGCGACACGCTGACCAAGGACCCACGACTCAACGTGCGGGTGTTCACCGAACGTGAGTACTACCAGCGGCAGTCCGAGACGCTCGTTGCCATCGTCAGCACGGTCGGCGTCGTCATCGCCATGCTGATGGGTCTCGGCGCCATCTTTGCGGCACTGAACACGATGTACTCGGCCGTCTCTGCGCGCACGCGCGAGATCGCCACGCTGCGTGCCCTGGGCTTCGGCGCGCTGCCGGTGATTGTCTCGGTATTGCTCGAAGCAGTGCTGATCGGCCTCGTCGGCGGACTCATCGGTGTAGCCGTCGCCTATCTCGCACTCGATGGTCAGCAAGCCTCGACGCTCAATTTCACGACTTTCAGCCAGCTCACATTCGCGTTCACGGTGACACCGGATCTGCTCGTGCGCGGACTGCTCTATTCCGTTGCGCTGGGATTCTTCGGTGGGCTGTTTCCCGGCATCCGCGCGGCGCGGATGCCGGTGGTGACCGGGCTGCGCGAGCTGTAGTCTTCACCCACAACCACTCGGACGGGGGAATCGTCATGGCATCACCGCGATTGATCCAAGCAATCATGGCAGGCACCGCTGTCCTGCTGGGCGCCCAGGTACATGCTCAGTCCAACGCAAGGGTAGACATGAAACGTCTGCTCAACGCCGACAAGGAAGCCGGCCAGTGGATGAGCCACAGCCGCACCTACGATGAGCAATACTTCAGTCCGCTGAAGAAGATCACCGACAGCAACGTCGGCAACCTTGGCCTCGCGTACTTCGTCGACCTGCCCACCAACCAGAACATCGAGACCACGCCATTGATGATCGATGGCGTCCTCTACGTCACCCTGCCGTGGAGCATGGTGATGGCCGTGGATGCGAAGACCGGCAAACAGCTATGGCTGCACGACCCCAAGGTGCCGAAGTCCTGGAACGGCAACATCTGCTGCGGCGTCGATAACCGCGGCGCGGCCGCGTGGAAGGGCAAGATAATCTTCGGCACGCTCGACGGCCGGCTGATCTGGCTCGACGCGAAGACCGGCAAGGAGGTCAAGTCGGTCAAGGCCACTCCCAACGAACGGCGCTATTCGATCACCAGCGCTCCGCGCGTCGCCAATGGCAAGGTGTTCATCGGTTCGGCTGGCGCCGAATACGACGTACGCGGTTATCTCGATGCCTACGACGCCGACACCGGCAAGTTCCTGTGGCGCTTCTGGACCATCCCTGGCGATCCCGCCAAAGGCTTCGAAAACGATGCCATGAAGATGGCGGCGAATACCTGGAAGACACCCGGATGGTGGAAAGAAGGTGGCGGCGGCACGGTGTGGGACGCGATCACCTATGACCCCGCCACCGACCTTGTCATCTTCGGCACCGGCAACGCCACGCCCGGGGATGCTGTGAAGCGCGATCCGGCTCGCGGCGACAACCTGTTCACGACGTCCCTTGTCGCGGTACATGCCAAGGACGGCAGCTACGCATGGCATTACCAGACCACGCCATGGGAGACCTGGGACTACGACACCGACCAGCAACTGATGCTGCTGGATGTCGAGATCAACGGACAGAAGCGCCACACCGTGATGCAGGCCTCCAAGAATGGCTTCTTCTATGTGCTGGATGCGACGAACGGCAAGCTGCTGTCAGCCAAGCCGTACACCGACGTGAACTGGGCCACCGGCGTGGATCTGGTCACCGGCCGTCCCATTGAAGTGCCGGAGGCAAGGGCAAACCTGACCAACAAGCCCTACAACATGGTGGCGGGTCCGGCTGGCGGTCACGCGTGGCAGTCCATGTCTTACAGCCCCATCACCAAGCTGGTCTACATTCCCGCAACCACGCACTGGCAGATGATCGGCCCCGCCAACCTGCGCCAGCAGTATCTGGCTGCCAATCCCGATGCAAAGACAACTTTCTCCGGACGACTGGCCGCGTGGGATCCGATCGCACAAAAAGAAGTGTGGCGCAGCGAGGAATTCCTCAATCCCACCGGCGGCGTGCAGGTCACGGCCGGCGCGCTCGCTACCGCAGGAAATCTGGTGTTTCACGGCAACCTACCCAAGCAGGAGTTCAGCGCTTTTCGAGCGAGCGATGGCAAGAAGCTGTGGACCTTCGGCACCAAGACCGCGGTGCTGGCGAATCCAATCAGTTATGAAGTGGGCGGCGACCAATTTGTTGCGATCACCGTTGGCGGACCGGTAGCGGGCGGCTACTACGCGCCGAACGGTGCGCGGCTTCTGGTCTTCAAGCTCGGCGGCAAGACCGTGCTTCCCAATCTGCCGAAATTCGCCGAGGCACCGATCGCACCCCCACCGCAGTTCGCCGATGCCGCGACCATCGCTCGCGGAGCGCAGGTGTTTGAAGCGCAGTGCCAGTTGTGCCACGGCCGCAATGGCGCTGCGCGCGCAACCTTCCCGGACCTTCGCCGAGTGCCGGCATTGCATAGCCAGGCGCTGATGGATGCCATCGTGCTGGAAGGCACCTTGTCTGAAAGAGGCATGGTGTCGTTCAAGCAGTACCTCAATGACGGCGACACAGTTGCCCTGCGCGCCTATCTCATCTCGGTTGCCGAGGCCGCCCTGCGAACTCCTGCAGCAGGTGCCGGACCTGGCGCGACAGCGCCGCTCTTGCCAGCACGCTAAGGCGGGCGGGTCGAAATGAATATGAAATGGAGCGCACAAGATGGCATTTAAGCCGTTCGGATCGAGGCCAACCACTCGTCGCATGTTTCTAGGCACAACGGCCGCGGCGTCGGTCATGTGCCTGAGTTCCGGGCGCTCCCCCGTATGGGCGGCTGCTTCCGCATCTGAAAATTCGGACCCGCTCGCCGCGGGCTTCCAGTCTCCCCGCGGGGACGCGCGGCCGTTGGCCATCTGGCAGTGGATGAACGGCTGCGTGTCCAGGGAAGGCATCACCGCAGATCTGGAAGCCTACAAGCGCGCCGGCCTCGGCGGGGTGCAACAGTTCATGATCGGCGGCTCACAGTCGCTCCTGGATGACCCGACTGTCAAAATCCTTAATCCCAAATGGCGAAGCTTGATGGCATTCGCGGTCGACGAGTGCGCGCGATTAGGCCTTAGCTTCGGCACGCACAACAGCCCCGGCTGGGACGCGAGCGCAGGACCATTGGTAAAGGTCGACGAGTCCATGCAAAAGCTGGTGTGGAGCCAGACAGTCGTCGAAGGCTCAGCGCGGTTCGACGGCCTGCTTGCTCGACCGAATGTCGATCCCAAGTGGGACTACTATCGTGACGCGGCCGTGCTGGCGGCGCCAGAGGGTGACGTTGTCGCCGCCGCCGACATCATGGATTTGACCAGCCTCATGACAGCCGACGGGCGTTTGAACTGGGCCGCCCCGCCCGGCAAATGGAGCGTCTTGCGCTTCGGCCACACCACCAACGGCCGCACCAATGCCGGCACCTCGCCTGCCTCAGGTGCTGGCCTGCATTGCGACATGATGAGCCGCCCAGCCGTTGAGGCTTACTGGAAAACTTATCCGGCCGAGGTCATCAAGCTCGCCGGCGCCGAAGCCGGGCGCACGATGGTGCGCTTCGAAATCGATTCCTACGAATCAGGGCCGCAAGACTGGACGCCGCTGATGCGCCAGGAATTTGCGACACGTCGCGGCTATGAGGTGCTCCCCTGGTTGCTGGTGCTCGCGGGCCGAACCGTGAGCAGCAAGGAGCAATCCGACCGGTTCAAAAGCGACTGGAACAAGACCATCGCCGAACTCTTCACCGAAAATTATTACGGATATATAACAGAACTTGCCAACCGTACCCCCGGTGTGGAAATGATGATAGAGCCTTATGCGACCGGACGTGGAGCGCCGTTCGACTCCCTCGATGTAGGCGGGGAAGGCAACGCAGTGATGGGCGAATTCTGGCAGGCGCCGTCGACCTGGGGATGGGATTCACTCAAAACGGTATCGTCGGCAGCGCATAGGACAGGAAAGCGTCTGGTCTATGCCGAATCATTCACCGGTCAGCCGCCATACGCGTGGCGACAGGATCCCTATGCACTGAAGGCTACGGGCGACCGCGCCTTCTGCGCTGGCGTGAACCGGATGGCATTCCACGCAGCGGCTCATAACCCTTGGCCAACGATGAAGCCGGGGATGACTATGGGGTGGTGGGGCACGCAGTTCGGGCCCGGTCAGACTTGGTGGGAGCATGGCGGGCCGGAATGGATCGCCTATCTCACCCGGTGCCAGTACCTGCTGCAGCAGGGGGTCTTTGCCTCAGACCTTTGCTATCTGCTCAACGCCAGCGGCACGCCAAAAATGCCCAACGGATATGAAGGCGACATCTTCGGCGAGAAGGACGTGTTAACGCGCATTTCGGTGCGTGATGGCAGACTCATCCTTTCCAATGGCGGTAGCTACAGCGCCATGGTCTTGCCCAGCAGCGATGTCATGACCCCTGCACTCGCGCGCAAGATCCAGCAGCTCGTCGCGGACGGAGCCATCGTCATTGGTCCAAAGCCGGTTCGGTCGCCCAGTCTCACCGACTACCCTGCCTGCGACCGCGAAGTCGCCCGAATTGCAGCTGATGTGTGGGGCGACACAGCCGCGGCGGCCCAGCGCGCTTACGGAAAGGGGCGCATCGTGTGGGGCATGAGTCTCGATGATGCGCTAAAGGAAGCGGGAATCAAGCCTGACGTAGAGGTTGAAGGCGATGCGTCGCTGCTATGGACGCACCGCACTCATCCGGAGGCGGAAATCTATTTCCTTTCCAACCAGAAAGACGAGTCGCTCGCGACGACGGTTAGCTTCCGGCAGAACGGCCTGAAACCGGAACTGTGGCATGCCGACACCGGAATGATCGCGCGGCCGCAAGAGTGGTCGGTCTCAGGGAACCGAACCAATATCAAACTCTCGCTGGATCCCAGCGGTTCAGTTTTCGTCGTGTTCCGCGCGAAGCCATCCAGCGCAATTCAAAATCAGGCAGCGGCTGATGGCCAGGCGATGACGTTGTCTGTCGATGGAGCTTGGGAAATCCAGTTCGCGCAAGGCATGGGGGCGCCGAGCAGGATATCGATCAAGGAATTGGCGTCCTGGTCCGAGAACTCCGCGCCCGGGGTCAGATATTTTTCCGGCACAGCGACTTACTCGAAGAAAGTAGAAATTCCTTCCTCTCGGGCGCGCAGGGCGTCCCGAGTCATAATCGACCTGGGCCGCGTCAAGAATATTGCGACGGTCGTCGTGAACGGGACTACGTTCCCGACCATGTGGAAGCCTCCGTTCCGCACCGATATTTCAAAGGCGCTGAAGCCAGGGAACAACCTGATCGAAGTGCGGGTGACGAACCTCTGGCCCAACAGGCTGATAGGGGACGAACAGGAACCGGACGATTGCGTGTGGGGAAAGCCCACCACCGTCGGGAAGCCGCTGGCCGAGGTTCCAGCATGGCTTGTGGAAGGACGATCAAGGCCATCGGCCGGCCGGCGGACGTTCACCACATACAAGTTCTTCACCAAGGAAGACACGCTTTTCGAATCCGGACTGTTGGGGCCAGTCACCCTGTCAATCAGGAGCTAAAGCCAGCAATCGGCCTGAAATCGTGCCGCGGTCCATTGCGCAGGTGACCGCCCTGCTTGAGAATCCGCTGGCATCGCTAATGGGGAGGAACATGCCGTGACCACGTTGAACACCATCGCAAGACTCTGCGTCATGGCAGGCTTTCTTTCACTTCTCGCAACGCCGGGCGTCCACGCATCCGACGCGAGCGGTACGAAATGGTTTTCGCTCGAAGGCAAACCGGTTCCGTCCGGCAACGCGCCCAGCGAGCAAGGGCTGGTTCGCAAATTCGACGCCGTCGTGTTGGGCGTGACACGAACGACGCAGCCACGTTCGCAGGGAACGGTTCTTCTCTTTCCGGGCGGCGGTTACGGCATCCTCGATGTTCTGAACGAGGGATCGCGCACTGCCGCAGGTCTGAACAATCTTGGCTACGATGTCGCAATGCTGGAATACCATGTCGGCGCCGGCGTGAAGTCTCGCTCTCTCGCTCTCGAAGATGCACTGGCGGCTTGGCGCCTGTTAAGGAAAAAACCGAAGGCCTTCGGCGTCAAAGGCCGTCGCTGGATCGTGATGGGGTATTCGGCCGGCGGTCATCTCGCCGCGAGCATGGTGCAGGAGTTGCGGGCAAACGAGGCACCCGACGACATCGTGCTGGTGTATCCGGCGTATCTCGAGGAAATGGCTGCTGATGCAAAGACACCGGCGGTGCAGCCGCCTGCACATCCCCGTTCGCGCCTCGTCGCAATCATGGCAGTCGATGATCGGGCGACGTGGCTGCAAGGCGCTCGCGATTACGTCCAATCGTGGCGCAAAGCCGGTGGAGCTGGGATCATGTATGAATTAAAAGACGGCGGTCATGGGTTCGGCATGAAGCCCGGACTCACGGGTGACGTCGCACAATGGCCCAACATCCTGAAGAATTTCCTGGAAAACGGCCCCAAGCGTGGCGCGGGAATTTTCAAATGATGCGACGTCCTTACCACCGAACCCATTTCCTTGCGGCATGTCAATTGGGGAAAATACTTGGGCGCGTGTTGTTATCGTCCATTTATTTCGTTTAGAACGATTTTAGTTCTATCGGATTCGGATTTTGACTGCTCCCCGTCGATGATAAGAAATACTATGTTTGGTTTGACTCCCGTTAGCAGCGCTAGGCGCGGTTTCTCGGAATTGTTGTCACTTGCACCGATGAAAAGGTCAAGACCTAACTCCAGCACCTTCGCATCGTTGACGGATGGGATCAGCAGAGATCGTGAACAGGACATCGCGTGCTTGGCGGCGTCGGTGCCACTCGGCAACCGCAAAGCATCCGCCCTCTTCAGTCGCAGTACTCTGACAAGCGGTGGATTGCCGTCAGTATTGATTGGCGCATCGCGCCCAGTCACCCCACATTTGTATTCAACTTCAACTCTTTCCGCCGGCGAGGCCTGTACAGAAAGCAGGGGATAGCTAGCTATTGCAACAATGGCCGCGCGGAGATTCGTCTTCATGAAACAGCCCATTCAATTACCCTCACCTAGCGTTTTCCCGATGGGCGCGTGCTGGCGTCCATGCCGCCACAATGTTCATGCCGGTAGCTACTCAATCCTTGCGCCGGATCCACCGTAAATCAGTATAGGCTCCATGCGGCCTTTGGATTCAAGAGCTATCTAGAGCCCACGCATGCAACGGCCATATGCGCAAAGTCCTCGAGTTTTCCGCACACCGCAGCGACGTCATTGATCGATGCTTTCTTCCACCCAAATTTATAGTGATACACCCAGAGTGATTGATCATCAGGACAAATTCCCCAATGCACTACTCTCTGAGTCCCATCTGGCTCTTCTGAAGTATCAGAGTACGATTCGACGGGAGCGCTCACCGTTGGCCATGTGTGGGTAATCCGTTTTCCGCATCCTTTCGCAAGATTTGTTTTTGGCGGCGAAACGTTTTCACTCTGAACTCTAAGACTCTTTCTTGCTTCCGTCCCAAGGCTTTTGCTCCCCGTCACGTGTGACGCATATTCATATAAAACCAACCTCTGCAGAGCCTTTAGGGTATAAATTCCTTGACCGCGCCCGCTTTTCTCTAACCCAGAAACCGGCCCTCGTCTGACACCTTCGAAGTGATAAGTCTTCTCAATGAAGACAAGCAGGAGGAGAAATATATCTTCTGAGTCGTTGGCGTCCACCGAAGCGCTGAATTCAGCGCTTAGCGCCCTGTACAAATTATCCGCATCAAACGAGTGTTGTTCGGCGCGATGCGCCGCCAGATAGGCATTAGCCCCACGTTTGATTGCGTCTTTTACTTCCTGGCGGAGCACGGCGTCTAGAAAGCGATTGTTTTCCCGGACGCCGTTTAACGCACGATGCTTTTCTGCGTCCCTTATTGGCCGCGCCAAAAGACACTGCTGGATCAAAGTGCTCGGATCAGCGTCGCTATATTCGTCCGCATTGCAGCCTTCCCTAGGCGACCTCACTATCGATTGGACGCTCGCCTCGCGTGCTCCGGCGTTGGCCAAATATGAAAGGCATGCAAACGCTATCAAAACTGCCGACTTCTTCACACCATCTCCGTTACTTTGCGCATCCCACACACAGTTGAATGCCTATTCCCTTGTCATTGGTAGGCATCCCTTTCGGCCAAACATAAATGTCTCCATTCATAGTTCCGATAAACACATCCGTCACTCTTGCTACTCGCTTGTCGGAGTCCGAGAACCGATTCGGTTCTGTCCCTGGAGTGTCAGGATGGAGATGCACGTTCATTGACTTCCGAATTCCTTCGTTGGGCCAGTAGCTCAGCGTGTTCGGGTCACCATCGTGAAAGCCGTAATAGATACTTCCGTCCGCCATTATTAGTTGCCCGTAGTGCTCTTTGTCTTTATTTTTTTGAGCATTTTGTTTCGGAATCGAATCGCGAATGAAATCTACTGCGGCCTCGTATTTCGCGCGATCAATGGCGTATTCCTTGCCATCCGGACCTTTATAAACCAAGGATTTGTTCTGTATTTGCTGCTGTTGATACAAAACATTAATTCGTGTTATTTGCGCGTTAATGGCAGAGATATTGCCCATCATCATTCCATACCCCGACAGAACCTGGCTCAGAATTCCCGCTTCCATGTCAGTGCAGTAGAACTGCTGACCTTCGTTGACTTCATCTTGAGAACAAAACTCAAGTAATTGGCTAGCGTAAGCGGCCTGTGACGCGCCCATTCCCATAAAAGTCGCCTCAGCAAATCCGCTCGGATCAATGAAACTCAGCGGATTGTTGCGGACATAGGCGTAGCGGTTGTAGCTCTGCGTGTAGTCCGGATGCGGGACGTTGGGATCCGGGCTCAGGAACCTACCGGTAATCGCATCCTGCACGCGACCGTTCATGTGGATGAGCCCCATGCTGCCGAGCATGCTGTGCCCGGTGTAGCCGCGGCGGCTGATGCCGTTGATCGTACTCTGGTCGCCTGAGGGCACCGCCCCATCCCAGTCCGCGCCGTCTCTGGGCAGGCCGAACGCGTTGTAGCTCTGGCGCACCAGGTTCGTGCCGCTGCTGTTGGTCAGCACCGACCCGCTGCCCTGGCTATCTTCCAACGGGTAGTAGACCGCATTGGTGCTGGTGGACTTGCGACTGACGATGGCGACCACCTGGCCTTCGGCCACGATGGAATGTCGCCAGTCTGTGGTGTGCGTATTCCGGTTGATGCCGGGCCACAGTTCCGGACCATGGCGGGCCGGGATTCCGGTTTATGCCGGGCCACCATTCCGGAGGATGCCGGGCCGGTTTGAGTGAAGCGGGATAACCGCCGCTAC
>JBDSJD010000026.1:0-8816 GCA_039917615.1 Steroidobacteraceae bacterium | reverse complement strand
GACAACATCAAGATGACGGTGGAGCTGATAGCACCGATCGCGATGGATCCGGGCCTGCGTTTTGCCATCCGCGAGGGCGGCAAGACCGTCGGCTCGGGCGTCGTTTCAAAAGTTCTCAAGTAAGGCGAAATCAATATGGCAAACCAGAACATCCGCATTCGCCTGAAGGCCTTCGATCACCGTCTGATCGACACCTCGGCGAAGGAAATCGTCGAAACCGCCAAGCGCACGGGTGCAACCGTGCGCGGACCGGTGCCGCTGCCCACCAAGATGGAGAAGTTCACCTTGCTGGTCTCGCCCCACGGCGACAAGGACGCGCGCGACCAGTTCGAACTGCGCACCCACAAGCGCCTGATGGACATCCTGGATCCCACCGACAAGACGGTCGATGCACTGATGAAGCTCGAGCTGCCGGCCGGCGTGGACGTCCAGATCAAGCTGAATTAGGTTTTCTTCCAGCCTGCGGCGGTGAGCCCCCCCGCCGGCTGGTCGCCAGTTCTCAACCGCCTTGGAGCCAGGCGTCCGACGCTTGCGCTTTTGCGGTAGCCGGCAGCATCATCCTTGCAGGCAAGGGGGCATGACATGAATTTCAAGACCAGGATGGGGGCGCTGGCGTCGTACGAGAAGGGCACGATCGAGCTCAACGACGATCTCAGGCATTACGCCTTTTCCAACATCTTCGAAGTCTGCAGCAAGTCCAAACCCTACGAACGGGTGATGGTGGCATCCAACCTCGAGTACGCCGCCGAAGCCGTACGTGCCGAAGGCACCTCGCCCTGGTACACGGCGCCGCATGACGAATTCGCCATCGTGATGGACGGCGAGGTCGAGTTCACCTTCTTCCAGCTCACTGACGCAGAAAAACCCACCCACAAGGCCGGGGCTGGCCGTCTGCAAACCGAACCCAAGGGCAAGCGCATGGGGCGCGTGATCGCACGCCGCGGCCACGAAGTGCTGCTGCCAAAAGGTGCCGCCTACCAGCTGCAAGCAGCCAAACCTTCGGTGGCCCTGATCCAGACCTCGGCCGGTCCCGAAAGCGTCGAGAAGTGGTCTGAAATCTGCGTGCTGAAGTAGGGCACCCCTGCCGAATCGAATTCAGCGAGGCAACAACATGAACGCTGTGCGCATAGAAAAAGTCCCGGTCATCGCCTCCGAACCCGATCCGGTTCTGGGCTACCGCAAGTTCAAGTTCGGCAGTTTCACATTCGAACGCGACGCGTACTTCGTCCATGTGCGCTGGCCCAAGGGCATGCACACCATCGAAGTGGACCGGTTCCTGCGGGCGATGGTCCGTGACATCGGCTGGGGCTTTTTCTACGGCTGGATCTTCTTCGACGATGTGTTCGGCACCCAGAACCACTACGGCACTGTCGATATCTTTGCCGGAACCTACAGCAAGGGGCACCGGGACACCGGCGTCGATTTCCTCGAAACGTTCAACACCGAAGACGTCCGCGTTGCCTTCGAGACCATCTCGATCAACTGGATCAACGAGGGCTACGACCCACTGCGCGCACCGATGGAAACCGGCTCACCGCTGGGCGCAAAAACCAGGGAAGCCAAAGGTCCGCTGATTCGTGGCTTCGAACCGGCGCGTCGCATGATGGGACTGCCAGGTGACGTAACGCCGCGCTCCGACGCCAGCGGTCACCCGATCAACCGCGCATTTGCAGACGTGACTTACGACAAGCCGACCATCGAGGCCGAGCCGGGATTCGAAGGCCAGATCCACGCCTTCAATCTCTACGACCACATTGCCCGCGCCGACATCACCTGGAATCCCTCTTTCACCTCCATCACTGGCGCCTGCATCTGCTGCGTCACCAGCGAAGAGCACATGCTGCCCGTGATCCACGGCAATGATCGCAACGAGTGGTTCATCCAGCTGACCGACGAGATCCACTGGAACATCCAGGACAAGAACACCGGCAACCCGCGTGGCAGGATCGTCATGCGGTCTGGCGACGTCTGTGCCATGCCTGCCGACATCCGCCACCAGGGCTTTGCGCCGAAACGCTCTATGCTGATGGTGTTCGAGAATGG
Organism: Steroidobacteraceae bacterium; assembly: GCA_039917615.1. Taxonomy (GTDB): domain Bacteria; phylum Pseudomonadota; class Gammaproteobacteria; order Steroidobacterales; family Steroidobacteraceae; genus ZC4RG30. The sequence goes on along the minus strand of JBDSJD010000026.1, from coordinate 6,773 downwards.
CACGCCGGGACTAGAACAACGCTATGCCAAGGGCGAGCTGGAACCTTTCCCGATCACGGCCAGTCGCTGGTAACACCAAGGCCTTACATGCCGCCTGATCCAGCTTCCCACCGCCGGGCGGCCGGTCCAGCCAGGATGACCTGACAGGATTACCCCCGAAATACTTGTACCGGGCAGGGCAGATGCATATACTGCGCGCCCTTTTCGCCGCCGGCTGTTTCCGGCGGCCCGCGTCTATCGGATGCGGAATCGGGAACGGTTGGCCCCCTGAAATGCAGGCGCCAAGACCGCTCGAGCCTCGCAAACCCCTCTCCTAAGGGGTTTGCCAGTCTCGCGCGTCAGTTCCTGACTCCCGCCCGGTTGCGTTGAACCGAGGATAGCGAGATGACTATCGGACTGGTCGGCCGCAAATGCGGCATGACGCGAGTATTTACAGAAGCCGGCGAATCCGTGCCCGTCACGGTCGTCGAAGTGCTGGCCAACCGCGTCACCCAGGTGAAGAGCGAGGCTGTGGATGGCTATCGCGCCTTGCAGGTCACCTACGGCAAGCGCCGCCCGCAGCTCTATGGCAAGGCCGTGAACGGCCACTATGCCAAGGCCAAGGTCGAGCCGGGCCGCTCGCTGGTCGAGTTCCGGCTGGTTGCGGGCGAGGCCACTGATGTGCAGCCTGGCGCCGAGTTTTCCGCCGAGATTTTCAAGGCTGGGCAGCTGGTCGACGTCACCGGCACCACCGTGGGCAAGGGCTTCGCTGGCACCATGAAGCGTCACAACTTTTCCGGCGGCCCCGCTTCGCATGGCCACTCGGTCACGCATCGCGCGCCTGGTTCGATTGGTCAGCGCCAGACACCAGGCCGTGTGTTCAAGGGCAAGCGCATGTCCGGTCACATGGGTGTCGATCGCGTCACCATCGAAAAGCTGCGTGTCGTCGAGATCGACGTCGCGCGCAATCTGTTGCTGATCAGCGGTTCCGTTCCGGGCGCTGAAGGCGGCGAAGTCATCGTGCGTCCCTCTGTAAAAGCAGCGCGCCTGGCGCTGCGCAAGAGCATCACGCCCAGCAAGAAGTCCGACGCCAAGAAGTCGGACGGCAAAAAGTAAGGCTTGAGTCATGAAGCTTAAGGTCGCCAATGGTGGTGCGGAGTTGTCGGTTTCCGACGCAAACTTCGGCGCCGAATACAACGAAGCGCTGGTGCACCAGCTGGTCGTCGCCTATATGGCTGGCGGCCGTGCCGGTACCAAGCGTCAGAAGAGCCGCGCAGAAGTCCGTGGTGGTGGCCGCAAGCCCCACGCCCAGAAGGGCACGGGTCAGGCGCGCGCCGGTTCCAACCGCAGCCCGATCTGGGTCGGCGGTGGCCGCGCCTTCGCCGCGCGTCCACGCAACTACGAGCAGAAGGTCAATCGCAAGATGTACCGTGCCGGTCTGCGTTCCATGCTGGCGCAGCTGGTTCGCACGGATCGGCTGGTGGTGACCCAAGCGCTGTCGGTGGCCGAGCCGCGCACCAGACTGCTGGTGGGCGAACTTGCCAAGCTTTCCCTGAAAAACGCCCTGGTAGTGATCGAGGCGCAGGACGACAAGCTGATGCTGGCGTCGCGCAACCTGCCGAACATCGAGGTGATCACGGTCGCCGAGATCAACCCGCTGTCACTGACGGCCTACGACAAGGTCCTGATGACCGTCGGCGCCGTGAAGATGATCGAGGAGCGCCTGCAATGAGCAGCATCGAGCGTCTTTCCACCGTGCTGGTGGCTCCGCATGTCACCGAAAAGACCGCCCTGGCCATGCAGAACTCCAACCAGTACGCATTCCGGGTTCGCCGCGACGCGAACAAGACGGAAATCAAGGCCGCAGTCGAACTGATGTTCGACGTCAAGGTGGCTGGCGTGCAGGTCACGAACGAGCCCGGCAAGGACCGTCGCTTCGGCGCCCGCATCGGCCGCACGCAGGACTGGAAGAAAGCCTACGTCCGGCTGGCCGATGGCCAGGCGATCGATTACGAAGCCCAGGCCATGAAGAATCAGGGTAAGCGCTAATGGCACTGATCAAAATGAAGCCGACGTCGCCTGGCACGCGCCAGGTCGTCAAAGTTGACCGCTCGCATCTGCACAAGGGCGATCCCCACGGTCCCCTGACCACGTCGCAGAGCAAGACCGGTGCGCGCAACCACTTTGGCCGCATCACCACGCGCCACAAAGGCGGCGGGTCGCGTCAGAAATACCGCATCATCGATTTCAAGCGAGACAAAGACGGCGTTGCCGGCGTCGTGGAGACGGTCGAATACGATCCGAACCGCACCACGCACATCGCGCTCATCAAATACGCCGATGGCGAACGTCGTTACATCCTCGCCACCAAGGAAATGGCTCCTGGTGACGAAGTGCGCAGCGGCGCGGATTCGCCGATCAAGCCCGGTAATGCCATGGCGCTGCGCCACATTCCGGTCGGTTCGCAGGTGCACAACGTCGAGATGAAGCCGGGCAAGGGTGGCCAGCTGGCGCGCAGCGCCGGGGCCTCGGTGCAGTTCACCTCGCGAGAAGGCATCCACGCCTTTATCCGGCTACGGTCCGGCGAGACGCGCAAGGTGCATATCGACTGCCGCGCCACGCTGGGCGAGCTGTCGAACCATGAGCACAACCTGCGCAACTACGGCAAGGCCGGCGCCAAGCGCTGGCGCGGCATCCGCCCGACGGTCCGCGGCGTGGTGATGAACCCGGTAGACCATCCGCACGGCGGTGGCGAGGGCAAGCCTGGCCAGGGCAACCCGCATCCGGTATCGCCGTGGGGCTGGCAGACGAAGGGTCTCAAGACCCGTCGTAACAAGCGCACATCCAACATGATCGTGCAGCGGAGGAAGTAAGCAGTGCCACGTTCGCTGAAGAAAGGCCCGTTCATCGACCTGCATCTCGCCAAGAAAGTCGAGGTTGCGGCGGGCAAGAACGACCGCAAGCCGATCAAGACCTGGTCGCGCCGTTCAATGGTCATTCCTGAAATGGTGGGGCTGACGATTGCCGTGCATAACGGCAAGCAGCACATCCCCGTGCTCATTACCGAGAACATGGTCGGACACAAACTGGGTGAGTTTTCCCCAACGCGTGTTTTCAAGGGTCACGGCGGCGACAAAAAGGTATCGGCCTAAGGTCAAGCCATGCAGACATTTTCCAAAATCAAGTACGCGCATATCTCGCCGCAGAAATGCCGCCTGATTGCCGACGTGGTCCGTGGCAAGCGCGTCGGCCTCGCTCTGTCGCAGCTGCGCTTCATGCCGAAGAAAGGCGCTGAGCTGGTGCTGAAGGCGCTCGAGTCGGCCGTGGCCAATGCCGAGCACAATCACGGCGCGGATATCGACGAATTGAAGGTTTCGGCCATCCAGATCGATAACGCCCCGGTTCTGAAGCGCTTCGCGGCGCGTGCCAAGGGCCGCGGCAACCGCATCGTCAAGCGCACCAGCCACATCACCGTTCACGTCAGCGACGGCAGGAAGGAATAGCGAATGGGCCAGAAGGTCAATCCGCTGGGAATACGTCTTGGCATCACCCGTGACTGGGTTTCCAAGTGGTACGCCGGCAAGAAGCAGTACGCGGAGCAAATTCACACCGATTTCAGGGTGCGTGAGTTCCTGCGCAAGAAACTGTCCGAGGCTTCGGTGAGCCAGGTGAACATCGAACGTGCGGCCCGCAAGGTCAACGTCACGATCCACACGGCACGTCCGGGCATCGTGATCGGCAAGAAGGGCGAGGACATCGAAAAGCTGCGTGCCGAGACCGCGCGCCTGATCGGCATGCCGATAGGGGACGTGCGCCTCAACGTTGCCGAGATCCGCAAGCCGGAACTCGATGCGCACCTGGTGGCCGAAGGCATCGCCCAGCAAATCGAGAAGCGCGTGATGTTCCGTCGCGCCATGAAGCGCGCCGTGATGAGCACGATGCGCAGCGGCGCCCTGGGCATGAAAGTGCGTCTGTCGGGCCGGTTGAACGGCTCGGAAATCGCACGCACGGAAATTTCGCGCGAAGGCCGTGTGCCCTTGCACACATTCCGCGCCGACATCGACTATGCCACCGCTGAGGCCCGCACGACCTATGGCGTGATCGGCATCAAGGTCTGGATCTTCAAGGGTGAAGTGTTCGACAAGGTGCCGGAAGTAGTCGAAGAACCCGCCGCCGCGACGGTTGCGCCAGCAGAAACTGCGGCGCCGACGGTTACAGCTTGAAGGTCTGGTAAGTCATGTTGCAACCAAAGCGAACCAAGTATCGCAAGCAGTTCAAGGGCCGCAACACGGGCCTTGCGAATCGTGGCAGCAGCGTTGCCTTCGGCGAATTCGGCCTGAAGGCGACCGAGCGCGCGCGGATGACTGCCCGCGAGATCGAAGCGGCTCGTCGTGCCATGGCCCGCGCCGTGAAGCGCGGTGGCCAGATCTGGGTGCGGGTGTTTCCCGACGTGCCGGTGTCGAAGAAGCCGCTGGAAGTCCGCATGGGCAGCGGCAAGGGTAACGTCGAGTTCTGGATTGCCAAGGTGCAGCCGGGCAAGGTGTTGTTTGAAATGGAAGGCGTGCCGGAAGCGCAGGCCCGCGAGGCATTCCGCCTTGCCGGTGCCAAGCTGTCAGTCGCCACGACCTTCGTGAAGCGGCAGGTGCGCTGATGGCCAAGGAACTGCAGAGAATCCAGAAATTGCGCGCCGACCTGCGGGCCAAGAGCGCGCCGGAGCTGGTCACCGAACTGGTCGAGCTGCGCAAGTCGCAGTTTGCACTGCGCCTGCAGCGGGCGACCGGTCAGGGTGCGAAGCCAAATCAGTTCAGCAAGACCCGCCGCGATATCGCGCGGTTGAAGACCGTGCAGCGTGAGCAGCGCGGCAAGACGGGAGGCAAGTAATCATGGCGGAAACAGCAGACAAGGCGCCGCGCACCCTGACGGGTACGGTGGTAAGCGCCAAGACGGCGAAGACCATCGCGGTGGAAATCGAACGCGTGCTCAAGCATGCGCGCTACGGCAAGTACATCCGTCGCACCACGCGCCTGCTGGCGCACGACGAAGCTGGCGACGCGCGCGAGGGCGACACCGTGACGATCTCGCCGTGCGCACCCGTGTCACGCCGCAAGTCCTGGCGCCTGGTGACGGTTGTCGGGCGCGCGAGCGCGGTCTGAACGAAGTATTTAGGCAGGTGGCAAGATGATTCAGATGCAGACAGTGCTCAATGCCGCTGACAACAGCGGCGCCCGCACCCTGATGTGCATCAAGGTCCTGGGTGGCTCGCACCGCCGTTACGCGACGGTTGGCGATGTCATCAAGGTAAGCGTGCAGGATGCGATTCCGCGCGGCAAGGTGAAGAAGGGCGAGGTCTACGACGCCGTCGTGGTACGCACGGCCTTTGGCGTGCGTCGTCCCGATGGCTCGCTGATCCGCTTCGATGGCAACGCGGCTGTGCTGCTCAATCCGAAGCTGGAACCAATTGGCACCCGCATTTTCGGGCCCGTGACGCGCGAACTGCGCAACGTGCGTTTCATGAAGATCATTTCCCTTGCGCCGGAAGTGCTCTGAAGGTTGATGGCAATGAAGAAACTGCGAAAAGGCGATCAGGTTGTGGTGCTGTCCGGCAAGGACAAGGGCCGTACGGGCGCAATTACCAGGATGCTGACGGACGAAAAAGTGCTGATCGAGGGCGTGAACATCTCGAAGAAGCATCAGCGTGGCAACCCCCAGAAGAACCAGCCAGGCGGCCTCCTCGACAAGGAAATGCCCGTGCATGTATCGAAGTTGGCCATCTGGAACGCCGGCAGCAAGAAGGCCGACCGGGTTGGCGTGAAAACGCTGGCCGACGGCAGACGCGTGCGTTTCCTCAAGTCGAACAACGAAGTGCTCGACGTCAAGTAGGCAAAGCAGAACGAACATGAGCAGACTGCAGGACTATTACCGGACCACTGTTGTGCCAAAGCTGATCAGCGATCTGGCGCTCAAGAATCCGATGCAGGTTCCCAAGATCACCAAGATCACGGTGAATATGGGAGTGGGCGAAGCTGTGGCCGACCGCAAGGTGGTCGACGCTGCTGCGGGCGACATGGCAAAGATCACCGGTCAGAAGCCGCTGATCACCAAGTCGAAGAAGGCGGTGGCGGCGTTCAAGCTGCGCGAGAACCTGCCGATCGGCTGCAAGGTCACGCTGCGCGGCACGCGCATGTATGAATTTCTTGACCGACTGATCACGGTTGCCATGCCGCGCATCCGCGACTTCCGCGGCGTCTCGGCCCGGGCTTTTGATGGTCGCGGCAATTACACGCTCGGAGTGAAGGAACAGATCATCTTCCCCGAGATCCAGTACGACCAGATCGATCAGCTGCGTGGACTGGACATCACCATTACCACCAACGCCGTGAACGATGAGCACGGTCGGGCGCTGCTGACAGCATTCAACTTCCCGTTCCGCAAGTAACGGGCTAGAGGTAAGACGATGGCCAAGACAAGCATGGTCGAACGCGAGAAGCGTCGCACGCGCACGGTGGAGAAGTACGCTGTGAAGCGGACTCAGCTCAAGGAGCTGATCCGCGACCCAGGCACATCCGACGAGGCGCGCGCCGAGGCCCAGCGCAAGCTGCAGCTGCAGCCGCGGGACGCAAGTCCTGCGCGCCAGCGCAATCGCTGCGCACTGACAGGGCGTCCGCGCGGCGTGTACCGCAAGTTTGGTCTGGCCCGCACCAAGATCCGCGAAGTAGCCAATCGCGGTGAGATCCCCGGGCTCGTGAAGTCGAGCTGGTAGGAGGCGTAGGCAAGCATGAGCATGACCGATCCAG
>JBDSJD010000025.1:0-15747 GCA_039917615.1 Steroidobacteraceae bacterium | reverse complement strand
GTCTTCGCGCCGAAATAAATGCCGCCGGTGAGTTCGCGCACGAACATCAGGTCCACGCCCCGCACCACATCGGCCTTGAGGGAAGTGGAGTCGGCCAGTGAAGGATGCACGGCAACGGGGCGAAGATTCGCGTACACACCAAGTTCCCGGCGCAGGCGCAACAGTCCCGTCTCCGGCCGCAGCTTGGCATCCGTGGCAGACCACTTCGGTCCGCCGATCGCGCCCAGCAGAATCGCGTCCGCATTCAGGCAGCTCTCAAGAGTGGCCGCGGGCAATGGGTCGTTGTGATTGTCGATGGCAATTCCACCGAAATCCCGTTCGGTGAGTGCGAACTCATGCCCGAACAGCTGCGCCACCTTCTGCAGCGCGCGCACTGCCTCGCGGGTGACTTCCGGACCGATGCCGTCGCCACCCAGAACGGTGATGGTTGCCTTCATGCCCGTCTCTTCTCGTAAGCAGTGATTGCTGTGTTCTTCGACAGCAGATAGCCGAGCTGGTCGACGCCCTGCATCAGGCAGTAACGCGCGAAGGGCTCGAGCGGAAAAGCAACTAGCCTGCCGCCGGGCAGCTGCAAGGTGCTGGTGGCGAGGTCCACCGTGACTTCAACACCGGGGTTGGCGATGAGCCATTGCAATGTGGTGTCGTCGACCATCACCGGGACCAGGCCGTTCTTCAGCGCGTTGGAACGAAAGATGTCGGCGAACTCGCTGCTGATGACTGCGAGGATCCCGTGGTCCAGCAGCGCCCAGGGCGCATGTTCGCGCGACGAGCCACAACCGAAATTGCGTCCGCCCACCAGTACCTTGCAACCCTCGGCTGCGGGCTTGTTCAATTCGAAGTCCGGATTGGGCAGGCCATCCGGCAGATAACGCCAATCCGCGAACAGCTGTTTTCCCAGGCCTTCGCGCGAGGTGGTGCGCAGGAAGCGGGCAGGGATGATCTGATCGGTGTCGATGTCGGTGCGGGGCAGCACGACGGTGCGCGATGTAATGCTCTGGATCGGTTCCATGGTTCAGCGGTCCTGCATCAGCTCGCGCGGATCGGTGATCACGCCCCGCACAGCACTGGCAGCGGCGGTCAGTGGGCTAGCGAGCAGCGTGCGCGCGCCCACGCCCTGACGCCCTTCGAAATTGCGGTTGCTGGTGCTGAGCGAATACTGGCCCTTGCCCACCGTATCGCCGTTCATGCCGAGGCACATCGAACAGCCGGATTCCCGCCACTCGGCTCCGGCATCCGTAAATATGCGGTCGAGCCCTTCGGCTTCGGCCAGTTTCTTGATCTGCTGTGAACCTGGCACCACCAGCATCTGCACACCCGCTGCGATGTGCCGACCTTTCAGCACCCCCGCTGCGGCACGCAGGTCGCTCAGCCGCGAGTTGGTGCAACTGCCGATGAATACGACGTTCACTGGTGAACCGGAAAGCTTCTGGCCAGCGGTAAAGCCCATGTATTCAAGCGCGCGGCTGAATACCGGATCATCGCTGGTAGCCGGCACGTTGCCGGAAACCGCAGCCACCATGCCGGGATGCGTGCCCCAGGTGACCATCGGCTCGATGCTGCTTGCATCGACGGCCACTTCGCGGTCGAAGGTAGCGCCCGGATCCGTCACCAGCGTGCGCCAGTCGGCTACGGCACGATCCCAGTCCGCACCCTGCGGCGCGCGCGGTCGGCCTTTCAGGTATGCGAACGTGGTTTCATCCGGCGCCACCATACCGGCGCGCGCGCCGGCTTCGATCGACATATTGCACACCGTCATGCGCTCGTCCATGTTCAGCGCGCGAATCGCTTCGCCGCGAAATTCGATCACATGACCGGTGCCGCCACCGACGCCGATTTTGCCGATGATGGCGAGCACCAGATCCTTGGCGGATACGCCGGGGCGCAGCTTGCCGCTGACCGTGATAGCCAGCGTCTTGGCCCGGGTCTGCAGCAGGCACTGCGTGGCGAGCACATGGCCCACCTCGGTAGTGCCAATGCCAAACGCCAAGGCACCAAACGCGCCATGCGTACTGGTATGGCTGTCGCCGCACACAATGGTCTTGCCGGGCTGCGTGGCGCCGAGTTCCGGACCAATGACATGCACGATGCCGCGCTTGTCACTGGTGAGGTTCATCAGCTCCACGCCAAACTCGGTGCAGTTGGTTTCCAGCTGCCGAACCTGGTTGGCTGCGGACGCAATGGTGAACGCCTGGCCACCGAAGACCTGCTCGGTGCGGGTGGGCGTGGAATGATCCATCGTGCCCAGCGTGAGGTCGGGGCGCCGCACGGCAAGGCCGCGCTCACGCAGAATCGTAAATGCCTGTGGCGTGGTTACTTCGTGGATCAGATGCAGGTCGATGAACAGCACGGCAGGCGTATCCGCTGTCTCGGGCACGACTTCGTGCCGTTCCCACACCTTCTGGAACAGCGTCTTTGGGGCGCTCATTATTGCGATCCCCTTAGCCTGTGGCGGCGCGCGGTGCCGACATGTCTACAGGTTCCAGCCAGCCATAGGTATCTGGCGTAGCGCCCGTGAACAGACCGAAGAATGCCTTCTGCAGTTTCTCGGTGATGGGGCCTCGACGCCCCGCGCCCACGGTGATGTGGTCGACCGAACGGATCGGCGTGACCTCTGCCGCGGTGCCGGTGAAAAACAATTCGTCGGCGACATAGAGCATTTCGCGCGGAATGGCTGCTTCACGCACTTCATGGCCGAGATCGCGGGCGAGGCGTATCACTGAATCCCGTGTGATGCCGCTCAAGCCAGCATGTGCAAACCCAGGGGTGTAGATGATGCCATCACGGATAACAAACAGATTCTCGCCCGCGCCTTCGCTGACGGTGCCGTCCACCGCAAGACCGATGCCTTCGGCAAACCCGAGTCGCTTTGCTTCCAGGCTGATCAACTGGCTCGAAAGATAGTTGCCTGCAGCCTTCGCCATGGCCGGCAGGGTATTGGGCGCCATGCGCTGCCAGGACGAGACGCACACGTCCACGCCAGCCGCCTCCGCTTCTGCCCCCAGATACTTGCCCCATTCCCAGGCGGCAATCGCCACATCCACCGGTGGGTCGATCTTCGGCGCAACACCGATCTCGCCATAGCCGCGGAATGCAACCGGACGCAGGTACGCCCCATTGGTAAGGCCGTTGACCGCCAACACCTCGGCACAGGCCGCGTTGACCTGGGCTGGCGTGAACGGAATATTGATCCGGTAGATCTTCGCCGAGTCATACAGCCGGCGTGTGTGCTCGGCCAGGCGGAAGATGGCTACGCCCTTTGGCGTTGCATAGGCGCGCACACCCTCGAACACCGACGAGCCGTAGTGCAGGGCATGCGACAGCACATGTACCGTCGCCTTTTCCCAGGGAACCAGCTTGCCGTTGAACCAGATGTACTTCGTTGCTGCAATGGGCATGGCGGTCTAAAGCTTCCTGTTAGCGTTCGTCCGAGAGCCAGGGCATGCGCTCGCGGAGCTTTGCGCCGACTTTCTCGATCTTGTGGTTCAGGTCGGTTTTCATCAGCTTGTTGTACTTCTTCAGGCCCGACTTGTTCTCGGCGATCCACTGCCGGGCAAACTTGCCGGACTGGATCTCGCCAAGGATCTTTTTCATTTCCTTCTTCGTGCCGCGGTTCACCACACGCGGACCACGGGTCATGTCGCCCCACTTGGCGGTGGTGCTGATGTATTTGTGCATCTTGGCCAGACCGCCTTCATGCAGCAGGTCGACGATGAGCTTCAATTCATGCAGCACTTCGTAGTAGGCCACTTCCGGCTGGTAGCCGGCTTCCGTCAGCGTTTCGAAACCCTTCAGGATCAGGTCTGAGGTGCCGCCACAAAGCACGGCCTGCTCACCGAACAGATCCGTCTCGGTCTCTTCGGCAAACGTGGTCATGAGTACGCCGCCGCGGGTGCTGCCAATTCCGTGTGCATAGGCCAGCGCCGTGTTGAAAGCCTTCTTGCCTGGATCCTGCGCCACGGCGATCAGGGCGGGCACGCCGCGACCCTGCTGGTACTGGCGGCGCACGAGTCCGCCCGGGCCTTTCGGTGCGATCAGCACGACGTTCAGGTCCTTGCGCGGCTTGATCTGCTTGAAGTGGATATTGAATCCATGCGCGAACAGCAGCGTGGCGCCTTCGGGAATTGCGTCCTTGATCTCTGCGTACAGCGACTTCTGCGTCGTGTCTGGCACCAGGATCGCGATGAGCTTCGCGCCCTTGACCGCATCGATCGGGCTCATCACCGACAATCCGTCGCGTTTGGCCTGGTTGAAGCTGTCACCCTTGCGCACTCCAACCACGACATCGAAGCCGCTGTCCTTCAGGTTCAGCGCATGGGCACGGCCCTGGCTGCCGTAGCCGAGAATGGCGATGCGCGCCCGGCGCAGCGCTGACTTTTCGACATCCTTTGGTCCAAATAAACGCATTGCAAAAACTCCGTGTGAAGGCTCGTGACAGAGCTCATAAGTATAGCGCCATTTCGGCTATTTGCTGACGCGTCAGCGAAGCGGATCACCTAGAATGCGGGTGTGCAAGACGAACCCTCGACCCGCAATGCAATGCCGGCTGCGACGCTGCCGTTGCATTGGATCAGTGCAGGTGAGTACCCGGCCTGGCGCGGCGAACAATCCGAAGCCCTGCGCCAGTGGCTGGACAGCAGCGGCTTCACGCCCGACCGCGGCCGCTGGTTGTTGCTGCCTGGCATCGATGGCGCGACCAGCGGTGTGCTGGTGGCAATCGGCAAGGAACCGCTGGACGATCGCGCAATATTCTGGCTCGGTGCTGCATTGGCCGACCAGCTCCCCTTTGCCAGTTACCGGCTGGCGCGGCCGTTGCCCACTGGTGAGCTTGCTTTCATGCTGGGCTGGACGCAGGGCGGCTACCGCTTTCAGCGCTACAAGCTGGCTGCCACGCTGCCGCAGCGCCCGCACCTTGAGGCTCCCGCAACCGTTGATTCCCGCTACGTGGCGGCTGCGACCAGTGCGTCGGCATTCGCCCGCGATCTGATCAACACTCCCGCCAACGACATGGGTCCGGACCAGCTGCAACAAGCGGCCGCAGGGTTGACTGAACGCTGCAACGGCGAGTTACGCGTGGTGCGCGATGCATCGCTCACCGGGCAGTTTCCCCTGATTGCCGCCGTGGGGCAGGGCAGTCCGCGGGCGCCGCGACTGCTTGATCTACGCTTCGCGCGCCCCGGCGCGCCGCGCATCACGCTGGTTGGAAAAGGCGTCTGTTTTGATACCGGCGGCCTCGACATGAAGCCATCGGCCAACATGGCGCTGATGAAAAAAGACATGGGTGGTGCTGCCTGCGCGCTCGGCACCGCGCAGATGCTGCACGACCTCAACGTGCCGGTGGATCTGCGGGTGCTGATACCCGCGGTGGAAAACAGCGTCGATGGCAATTCATTCCGGCCCGGCGACGTCTGGCGTTCGCGCAAGGGCCTGACAGTCGAGATCACCAACACCGATGCTGAAGGACGACTAGTACTGGCTGATGCGCTGGCGCTGGCCAGCGAAACCACACCCGAACTGCTGGTGGACTTCGCCACCCTTACCGGCGCTGCCCGCGTTGCCCTGGGTCCCGAATTGCCCGCGGCCTTCAGCGGCAGTCAGGGACTGCTGCAGGAACTCATAAGCAAAGCGGACACCGTCGTGGATCCACTGTGGCCCATGCCCTTGTGGGATGCCTATGACGAGGATCTGGGCAGCCGCATCGCGGACCTGAACAATGCGCCCGCCGGTGGCATGGCAGGCTCGATCACCGCCGCGCTGTTCCTGCGGCGCTTCGTCACGGATCCGGCTCGCTGGATCCACCTGGACATCTACGGCTGGAACCTCAAGGTTCGCCCAGGCCGTCCGCAGGGCGCGGAGGCCCAGGGAATCCGCGCGGTGGTGGAGTTGCTGCGGCAGCGATTTGCATGAAGGCGCGGGGTCCGAGCCAGTTGGCACTGGCCCTGTACCGGCGCGAACTGCTTCCCTGGGCACTGGCTGGTTGCACACTGGGCCTGGTAGAAGGCGCCACCGCCGCGGTGCTGGTGAAGCGCGGCTTTGCGGACCTGGTTCAACCTGAGGTCCTCAACCTCGCCGTCGCGTTCGTCAGCGGCTCGCCGGCCCTGGCCAACATGACCAGCTTCCTGTGGGCGAATCTGGCGCATGGTCGCGAAAAGGTTCGGCTGCTGGTCTGGCTGCTGGCTGTTTTCGGCGTTGCGGTCGGGGTGATGGGCCTTGCCCCCCGTGCTTCCATCGGACTCACGTTCACACTGCTTGCAGTGCTCGCGGCGCGCGTGATCTGGGCCGGTGTGTTGACTGTGCGGGCTGCGGTGTGGAGCTCGAACTATCCGCGCGCCAATCTGGCGCAGATCACCGGGCGCATTGTCGTGGCGACCTCGGCGGGAATGGTCGTCACGGCCGCCATTGCCGGGCTGGTGTTGCAAACGCAGCCGCAGCAGGCTTCGCGGCTGTACATCGTTGCGGGAGTTACGGGATTGTTGGCGGCCTGGCTATGCAGGCGGGTGCGGGTGCGCCAGTCATTCCGGCTGCGACAGGCAGAGCAGGGCGAGGGCGCCGGCGCGGAAATATTCAGCCTCAAGGAATTGCGCAATGTACTGCGCACCGATCCCGATTACCGACGGTTCATGACCTGGCAGGCGCTGTATGGGGCGGGCAACCTGATGATCACCGGCCAGCTCGTCATCCTGTTCACCGATCAACTGCATCTGCCGGCTGCCCAGCAGGTGGGCATGCTCACCATCGTGCCGTTGCTGTGCGTGCCCTTGTTCACGCCGGTGTGGGCGCGGTTGTTCGATTCGGGGCATGTGATCGATTTTCGCGCCCGGCAATGCTGGTCGCTGGTGGCTGCTATGAGCGTGGCGATCGCGGCGATCTTCCTGGGATACGTGCCCCTGCTGTGGTGTTCGGCATTGCTGTTCGGGGTGGCCACAGCCGGTGCCAGTCTGGGCTGGAATCTCGGCCACAATGATTTCGCATCGTTGGGCAAGGCACAGCACTATATGGGCGTGAACGTGACGCTGACAGGCATGCGTGGCCTGATTGCACCGCCGCTGGGCGCCCTGACGTACACGCTGCTGGAGCGACAGTCTGCCGGCGCGGGGCGCTATGCTTTGCTACTGCCGCTGGGCCTGACCGTGTCGGGCGCCATCGGCTTTACCCGCATGAAACTAGCCAGAACAGGACCGTTGCGCACATGAGTGGAAAATCAACCCGCATCAATCCCCGCCAGCATTCCAGCCAGGTCGTAGATGGCCTCAGGAATGCACCGGCCCGCGCCATGCTGCGCGCCGTTGGCTTCAAGGATGCGGACTTCGCGAAACCGCAGGTGGGCATCGCCTCCACCTGGGCCAACGTCACCCCCTGCAACATGCATATCGATCAGCTGGCGCGCGATGCCGCCGCCGGGGCCGATGCGGCGGGTGGCAAGGGCGTGGTGTTCAACACCATCACCGTGTCGGACGGCATTTCCATGGGCTCGCCGGGCATGCGTTATTCGCTGGTATCGCGCGAGGTCATTGCCGATTCGATCGAAACCGTGGTTGGCGCCGAAGGCTTCGATGGCTTTGTCGCAATCGGCGGGTGCGACAAGAACATGCCGGGCTGTGCGATGGCAATCGCGCGCATGAACCGGCCGGCGGTTTTCGTTTACGGCGGCACGATACAGCCGGGCGCTGGCCACACCGACATCATCTCGGTATTCGAGGCTGTCGGTGGGCATGCCAGCGGCAAGGTCAGTGACGCGCAGCTGCTTGAAGTTGAGCGCACTGCCATTCCAGGCGCAGGCAGCTGTGGTGGCATGTATACCGCCAACACAATGGCCTCGGCGATTGAAGCGCTGGGATTATCGCTGCCCAACAGTTCGGCGCAGGAAGCCGTCAGCGACAGCAAGCATAACGACTGCCATCGGGCGGGCGCTGCCGTGGTAGCGCTGCTCAAGGCGGGCATCACGCCACGCCAGATCCTCACGCGCAAGGCCTTTGAAAATGCCATCACGGTAACCATCGCCCTTGCTGGTTCCACCAATGCGGTGCTGCATCTGCTGGCCATCGCGCACGAAGCCGGCGTCAAGCTTTCGCTCGACGACTTCGCCCGCATCGGCAAGCGGGTGCCGGTACTGGCCGATGTGCGGCCCAGTGGCAAGTTCCTGATGTCGGAGCTGATCGCCATTGGCGGCATCCAGCCGCTGATGAAACGCCTGCTGGACAAAAAGCTGCTGCACGGCGAGTGCCTGACTGTCACGGGCCGGACGGTTGCGGAAAACCTGAAGCAGGTTGCGGACTATTCTGCCACCCAGAATGTGATCTTGCCGTTCGACCGTCCGGTGAAGAAAGACAGTCACCTGGTCATTCTCAAAGGGAATCTCGCACCGGAGGGCGCAGTTGCGAAGATCACCGGCAAGGAAGGCCTGGCATTCACCGGCAAGGCGCGGGTGTTCGAAGGCGAGGAACGCGCCACCGCTGCGATCCTCGCTGGCAAAGTCAAGGCGGGCGATGTGGTGGTCATCCGTGGCGAGGGCCCGGTCGGAGGGCCCGGAATGCGCGAGATGCTGAGCCCTACTGGTGCAATTATTGGCCGGGGGCTGGGTGACAAGGTTGCGCTGATTACCGACGGGCGATTTTCGGGGGGCAGTCATGGTTTCGTGGTCGGTCACATCTCACCTGAAGCTGCGCTCGGTGGTGCTATCGGCCTGTTACGCAACGGTGACATCATCACCATCGATGCGGTAAAACGGCGGATTCACGTTAAGTTGACTGTGGCGGAACTGGCCGGTCGCAGGAAGGGCTGGCGCCCTCCCAAGCCCTACGCACGACGTGGCGTGCTGGCGAAATACGCGCGCAGTGTCAGCAGTGCAAGTCGTGGCGCCGTTACGCAATAATCTGCGCTCCACGCCCTGGCGCAACGGGGCCAAGCGGGTGTTGTCGGAGTCCTGCTACAGGGGTAAAGTGGTAGAACACTTGCACGGAGCGGCGAAGGTCGCTACCTTGCGGCGCTCGGAGAGCGGGGGACCGGCTTAACGCCGGCGCTAGACAGAACTTTAAGAGATCAGTCATGGGCGTATATACACACACCGAAGGCAACTGGTTTTCACGTCGCGGCACGTTCCTGATTTTGCTTATTGCATTCCATGTGCTGCTGCTGTGGGCGCTGAAATCCGGCTTCGCGATACAGGTCATGGAAATGATCACACCGCCTATCAAGGTTGCGGTCATCAAGGAAGAGAAGGAAGTGGAACCGCCGCCGCCGCCGCCGCCGGTCAAGATGGTTGAGCTTCCGCCAATTTCAGTGCCGCCCGTACTGGTTGATATCCAGATCCCGGTCGACGCTCCCCCGCCGCAAATCACCATCACGACGGCACCCCCGCCGCCCGGGCCGCCTGCACCGGTTGTCTATCAGGCTCCGCCGGCGCCAAAAGTTGTCTCGGCCTACGGTATCGCTTACAAACCAGACGTGGCTGATCTCTACCCTCCCTCATCCATCCAGATGGAGGAGCAGGGCAAGCCGATTGTCAAGGTGTGCTGGGATGCTAAAGGAAAAGTTGTCACCAGCGAGGTGGCGAAGTCCTCTGGCATCAAGCGCCTAGACGATGCCGCGATCAAATACGGCAAGCAGATGAGGTTCAAGCCTGGAATATCCGAGGGCGTCGCGACAGGCGATTGTGCCAACCAGCCGGTGGTCTTCTCGCTCAAATAGGCTGTTTTCGTGGCACCGGCTGCGGGTTCGCCCGCAACCTGTGTCGGTATCTTGTGTCAGTTTCTAATCACCATCCTGTACGGATGTTTGCGTTGTAATCGAGGAAACAAATGGAAAACGAAGTAGCAGCCGTAGCGACCGAAGCAGCGGGCGAGAATCCGTACGGATTTGGTGCGCTTATTGCACACGGCACCGGGATCTCATACGCGATCCTTGGCATTCTGTTGATCATGTCATTGGTCTCCTGGTACATCACCTTTACCAAACTCTGGGATCAGTACCGCCTGGGCAAGGCGGCCCGTAACGTGGAGAAGAACTTCTGGGCTGCAGGTTCAGCGCGCGAAGGCGCCGAACGTCTGCCGAAGGACGATGACTTTCGCGAGATCGCCGAAAGCGCCATTCGCGCTGCCGCGCATCACGAGGGTCGCCTGGGCGATCGCATCAGCCTGCGCGACTGGTTGAGCATGGCGCTCAACCGCTCTGTAGACAACCTCAACAGCAAGCTGTCGAATGGGCTGTCGTTCCTGGCAACAGTCGGTTCCACGTCGCCGTTCGTCGGACTGTTCGGCACGGTGTACGGCATCCTGGACGCGCTGATCACGATCGGCCTGTCCGGCCAGCCTTCCATCGACAAGGTGGCAGGTCCCGTCGGCGAGGCGCTGATCATGACCGCGCTTGGCCTTGCGGTTGCGGTGCCAGCGGTGTTTGCCTACAACATCCTGCTCAAGCGCAACAAGGCGATCCAGGACATCATGCGCGAGTTCACGAGTGACCTCGAGGCCAACCTGATCGGCGGCGTCAAGCCGGCAGCGCCACACGCAGCGCGTCCGGCAGCGGCGGCGGCTCCGGTCAAGAAATAGCAAGCATGCAGCTCAGAGGGGTATTGCCATGTCGATGAGTGTTGGCGGCGAAACCGAAGAGGTAATGTCGACCATCAACACCACGCCGCTGGTCGACGTGATGCTGGTGATGCTGATCATCTTCCTCATCACCATTCCGGTGATCGTGCCGACGGTCAAAGTGGAGATGCCCGAACCCCGCAACATCTCGATCGTCACGAAACCGGAAAACATCAGTGTGTCGGTCGATGTGGATGGCAATGTCTACTGGAAGGGCGGAGCGCTCAAAAGCCGCGAGGAGTTTCTCGAGAAGCTGCTCGAGGTCAGCCAGAAAATACCTCAGCCCGAGCTGCATCTGAAGGCGGATCGCAACGCGCGCTACGAACATGTGGCGCGTCTGCTTTACAACATCCAGCAGGCCGGCATGCAGAAAGTGTCCTTTCTCACCGAGCCCAAGGGTCGCATCCAGTAGGAGTTGGCTTAGATGTCGATGAACGTTTCTTCAGGCGGCACCGATGAGCCGATGTGCGATGTCAACACGACGCCGCTCATCGACGTGATGCTGGTGTTGCTGGTGATGCTGATCGTGACGCTGCCAGTGCAAAATCATGCTGTGAAGCTTGACATGCCTATTCCCCGAAAGACTCTGGTTCCACCCCCGCCATCAGATCGCATCGTGATTGAAATCGATTCCGACGGCACCATCGTGTGGGATGGGACGCCGATTTCCGGCATCCCCGAACTGGATTCCCGCTTTGAGCAGGAAACCATCAAGGACCCGCAGCCCGAGATTCACCTGCGCCCCGCACGCCGCTCCAAGTACGACGTGGTCGCCAATGTGATGGCTTCGGCGCAGCGACACAAGATGGAAAAACTGGGCTTTGCCAATGTGTCTGAATTTGCCGACTGAACTTTCGGCGGTAATGCCTTGCGGGGGGCTTCATCACCCGTTCATGGTTCGTGGTAGATAATCGCGGTTATGCGGGCGCGTGAACCACTCGCCTGTGTCCAGCTTGACTGAGCAGAGGTTAATCATGTCGAAGTCAAATTTCCCTGCTGCGGCAATTGCCGCGCTGCTTCTATGCAGTGTCGCGGTTCCGCTCTGGGCGGCCGACGCCGGCCCTAGTCCGGCAGTAGCAAAGGTGGCCCTGGCTGCGCAGAATGAATTCACAGCGAAGCGCTACGGCGAGGCAATCGCCAAGGCGAAGGAGATTCTGGCAATCT
This sequence comes from Steroidobacteraceae bacterium, assembly GCA_039917615.1. Lineage (GTDB taxonomy): Bacteria > Pseudomonadota > Gammaproteobacteria > Steroidobacterales > Steroidobacteraceae > ZC4RG30. The sequence continues at coordinate 4,000 of JBDSJD010000025.1, read as the reverse complement.
CCGGCAAAACACAGTACGACACTTTCTTCGCGTACAGGCTCATGCTCCTGGCCTACCAAGGACAGGGCAACCAGGCCGAAATGCTGAATGCCTGGCAGGGCATGCTGGACTCCGGGCATCCCTCCTCAGCGGAACAAAACCAGATCACCAAGAACATGTTTCTGACGGCAGCCGGGATCAAGAACTACCCCCAGGCGGTGGAGTATGGCAACCGGTTGATCCGCAGTGGCGGGGCTGAGCCAAACACCTACGTTGTGATCGCGGACAGCATGGACAAGCAGGGTAAATCTGCCGAGGCGCTGAAGTTCCTGAGTGACTACGTGTCCGGTCTGGAGCGCGGCTCGCAGAAGCCACCGGAACAGACGCTGGCAATGCTGCGGGCATGGCAGGACAAACACGGCAACAAGTCCGCCGCAACCGATACGATGGAAAAGCTGGTTGTCCATTATCCGAAGCCAGAGTACTGGAGCCTGCTGCTGTACGCGGCGGGCCGCGATGCCAAGCTCACCGAGCGCCAGAGGATGCAGCTGTTCCGGTTGAAGAAGGATACCGGGAACCTGAAGCGCTGCGAGGACTTCACCGAATACGCGGAGACGGCCATCGATGCGGGGATCCCGGGCGAAGGCCAGACGGTCATTGAGCAGGGCGTAGCCGCCAAGGCATGCGTGGAAAAAACCGCCCTGGACAAATTGCAGCGCATGAACGCAACTGCGACCAGGGAAGTTGCCGCGGACAAGGCGCGCCTTGCCAAGCTTGAAGTCGACGCCAAGGCGGCCAAGACTGGCCAATTGGACGTGGAACTAGGCGCCACCCAATTCGGGTACGGCGAGTACGCCAGGTCTGTCGAGGCTCTGTCACGCGGCATCGGCAAGGGTGGCCTGAAGAATCTGGACGATGCGCAACTGATGCTGGGAATCGCCCAGTTTCGCGCCAACAACAAGTCCGAGGCGGTCAAGACATTCCAGTCGATCAAGTCGGCGGATCCACTCACGCAGCGCATCGTCAAGCTGTGGATCCTTCACGCCAGCAGGCCCTGAAGCGACTCACCTGCGCCGGCGTGTCTACTGCCGGCCGGTTGCGGTCAGGTTCTGGCGCGGGCCCTGTCTGCTAGCGCCGCGATCAGGGTGGGCACTGCCTCAAACAGGTCTGCCACCAGGCCAAAATCCGCGATTTCGAAGATGGGCGCGTCCGGATCTTTGTTGATTGCCACGATGGTGCGCGCGTCCTTGATGCCGGTCAGGTGCTGGATGGCGCCGGAGATGCCCAGCGCCACGTACAGCTCCGGCGCGATGATCTTGCCGGTCTGGCCCACCTGCAGGTCGTTGGGGGCATACCCCGCATCGACCGCAGCGCGCGAGGCGCCAACCGCTGCGCCGAGCGCATCGGCGAGCTGATAGATCAGCTGGAATTTCTCTGCACTGCCCAGCGCTCGTCCACCGGAGACAACCCGCCGCGCGGTTTGCAGATCGGGCCGGTCGCTTGCGGGAGAGGACACGGCGACAAATCGCGTATGCCCGACCGCGGGCATGGCAACGGCGGCCGGTTGAATGGCTGCCACCGTGCCGGCTTTCTCCACGGCATCGAACGAGGCGATTCGCACGGTGGCGCAGATGGGTCGCAGCTCGCCTGCCTCCACGGTGAGTATGGCGTTGCCGGCGTATATGGGGCGCTGGAAGCGCGACGCTGATTCCACGGCCATGATGTCGCTGATGGCAGGGACGTCGAGCAGTGCCGCCAGACGCGGCAGCAGGTCCTTGCCAAAGGTGGTGGAGGGCGCCAGCACATGGCTGAACTCGGCCGCGACCGCAGCCAGCTGCGGCGCGAATACGGCAGCCAGCGGATGGGCGTTGGCGGGTGAATCAAATGTCAGCACCTGCGTAACGCCATTGAGTCTGGCGCCGTCTTCCGCAATGGCAGACAGGCCATTGCCCAGCACCGCCAAGGTAATTTCCCCGCCGATCGCCTGCGCGCAGCGCAGGCATTTGGCCGTGGCCGCATTCAGCTGACGGCCGTCGTGTTCCGCGATCACCAGAATGCGGCTCATCAGACGAGGCCCCGGGCTGCGAGTGCAGCCACCAGCTCGCCGGCATCCTTCACCATCACGCCCCTGGTCCTGACGGATGGTGGCGCATAGTGCAGCGCCTGCAGGCGCGGGCGCAGCGTAATGCCCAGTGCGGCAAGTTCCAGCGTCTCCAGCGGCTTTTTCTTGGCCTTGATGATGTCCGGCAGCTTCACGTAGCGTGGTTCGTTCAGTCGCAGATCAACTGTGACCACGGCGGGCAGGTCGACTTCGAGCGATTCAAGGCCTGCATCCACTTCACGAGTAACCCGCGCCATGTCGCCAATAATCTCCACCTTCGAGGCGAAAGTCGCCTGCGGCCGGTTCCACAGGCCGGCCAGCATCTGTCCCGTCTGGTTGTTGTCGTCGTCGATGGCCTGCTTGCCGAGCATGAAAAGAAATGGCTGCTCGCGCTCTGCCAGTTTCAGGAAAATCTTCGCTGCATCCAGTGGCTCGATAGCGCTGCTCGCATTCACCAGCACGGCGCGATCGGCGCCCATTGCCAGCGCAGTGCGCAGCTGACTTTGCACATCGGCTGGGCCGATCGATACGACCACCACTTCTTCGGCCAGGCCTTTCTCGCGCAGGCGCAGTGCTTCTTCCAGCGCGATTTCGTCGAAAGGGTTGATGCTCTGTTTGACCCCTTCGGTAATTACCCCAGTGTTATCTGGTTTTACGCGAATTCGAATGTTGTAGTCGACGACACGTTTTACGGCTACGAGAATGCGTTTCATCGTGAAAAAAGGGATCCAGTTCCGGGTTCGCAGTATACAACATTGTGGCTGTGCAGCCCTCGGGAGGCTAGACTTGCGCCGATGAAACATGATTCCAGCATCAAGCCCAGCGATGTCCTGAAGAACGTCCGCTACGAGATCCGCGGTGCCCTGGCACGCCGGGCCATCGAGCTGGAACGCCAGGGCTATGAAATCATTTCACTGAACATCGGTAATCCCGGTGCCTATGGCTTCCGCACTCCGGAGATCGTGCGGCTGGCGCTGGTGCAGAACCTGCCGCAGGCAGAAGGTTACGCCTACCAGAAGGGAATTTATTCGGCGCGCGAGGCCATCATGCTGCAGCAGCAGAGCCGCGGCATCAAGGGTTGCACCACCGAAACCATCTTCATCGGCAATGGCACCAGCGAACTGATCGACATGACCTTGCGGGCGTTGCTCAGTGACGGGGACGAAGTGCTGGTGCCGGCGCCGGATTACCCGCTGTGGACAGCGGCGGTGACGCTCAACGGTGGGCGCGCGGTTCATTACAATTGCCGGCCCGAGAACAGCTTCCATCCGGATGCAGACGAAATAGAGGCGCTGATCACGCCGCGCACGCGCGCGTTGGTGGTCATCAATCCGAACAATCCCACCGGCGCTGTGTATCCACGCGAGGTGCTGGAACGCATTGCGCGGGTGGCCGAGAAACACCAGCTGATGATCCTCAGCGACGAAATTTACGACGGCATCACCTATGAAGGCGTGACCTTCGTGCCCATCGCCTCGCTGGTGAACGACACCTTGTGCGCGACCCTGTCGGGATTGTCCAAGGTCTACCGCGCGGCGGGCTATCGCGTCGGCTGGGTCAGTTTTTCCGGCGCAGTCCAGCGCGCGAGTGAATACCTTGCCGGAATGGAACTGCTCAGCTCGATGCGGATGTGCAGCAACGTGCCGGCACAATATGCCGTACATGCCGCACTGGGTGGCTACCAGAGCATCGTTGACCTCGCGTCACCTGGCGGTCGCCTGTTTGAATCGCGCCGTGCAGTGATCGAGGCAGTCAAGCGCAGCAAGTATCTGCGGCTCACTCCGCCGGCTGGTGCGATGTACGCATTCATCGAGGTGCGCGCGGATGTGCTGCCGGATTTCAACGACCAGCAGTTCGCGCTCGAACTGCTGGAAGAAAAGCATGTGCTGGTGACGCCGGGCAGCGTTTTCAATGTTCCCT
>JBDSJD010000024.1:0-158937 GCA_039917615.1 Steroidobacteraceae bacterium | reverse complement strand
ACGGCCGACTCACGAATGTGGCCGTCATGCTCCTCCTTGCGCCCGAGAACAAGCCGACCCGCGCCGACTTCCGCGCTCTGCTGAGTCTGGCGGGGCCGATCGTGCTGATTCAGGTCGGCTCGATGCTCATGGGTGTGGTCGACACCATCATGGTCGGGCGCGTCTCGCCGCAGGCGCTGGCTTCTGTCGCGCTCGGCAACATGTATTTCTTCGCATTCTCCATCTTCGGCATGGGAGTGCTGTTCGCCCTGGATCCGGTCATTGCGCAGGCACTGGGCGCCCGCGACGACCTCGCCGTGCGACGCGGAGTGCAGCGCGGGCTGGTGCTGGCAGTCCTCCTTACAGTGCCGGTCTCCCTGCTGCTGCTGACGGCGGGTCCCGTGCTCACACTCGTCAACCAGCCGGCAGAGGTCATTCCCGATGCGGCAGGCTTTGTCTACCGCAATGCGTTGTCGGTGTGGCCGTTCTATGTGTTCGTCGTACTGCGCCAGACACTTCAGGCGCACCATCGCGTGCTGCCGATCGGCATTACCGTCGTGGTCGCGAATCTCGTCAATGTGGCGCTGAACTACATCTGGATCTACGGCGACCTCGGGTTTCCGGCGATGGGTGTGCTCGGTTCCGCATGGGCAACCGTCGTGAGCCGGTGGCTCATGGCGATCATGCTGCTCATGCTCGGATGGCGAACGCTCGGCAGCCATCTGCGTTCGGCTGCACCGAACCTGCTCGATATCCAACCGCTGCTGCGCATGTTCAAACTTGGCTTTCCCATCGGCGCGCAGATGATGCTCGAAGGCGGCGCCTTCAACGTGACGGCGCTGCTCATGGGCTGGCTCGGCGTCGCCCAGGTCGCCGCGCATCAGATCGCGCTGAATCTGGCGTCGCTGGCATTCATGGTACCGCTCGGTGTTTCGTCAGCTGCCACCGTCATCGTGGGGCATGCCGTCGGACGGGGCGACCCGGGCGGCGTCCGCCGTGCGACGATCACCTCGCTGACAGTCGGCGCCGCATTCATGCTGTGCACAGCGGCGCTGTTCATCGGCAAGCCTGCACTGCTCGCAGGCATGTATTCGCACGATGCCGTGGTACTGGCGATGGCAGCCTTGCTGCTGCCGCTGGCTGGTTTGTTCCAGGTGTTCGACGGATTGCAGGTCGTGTCGCTGGGCCTGCTGCGCGGGCTGGGCGACACGCGAATGCCGCTGATCATCAATGTCATCGGCTTCTGGTGCATGGGCATACCCATAGGCCTGTGGCTTGCTTTCGGCCTCGATTACGGAGCGGTTGGGTTGTGGTGGGGACTAGTGGTCGGGCTCACCATCGTCGCGGTGCTTCTCATCGCGCGAGTGCGCCAGCGCGAGAAGCATGGGCTCGAGCGCATCATCATCGACGAGCACGCAAAGCCCACCCTCGATCCGGCCGATTGAACTTCCTTCCTTTCCACAGCGTCTACGGTAGGCAGGCGTTGCAGTCCTGGGGGAAATCATGAATTTCGCGCGAGTTGCTGTGAGTTGCGCTCCACTGGCGCTGTTTCTCACGTTGAGTGCGGGTGGCCAGTCAGCAGAGGCCCCGCCAGCAGGCACGAACAGCGCCGCCGTTGCGAGTGCTACAGCGCCAGATGCAGCTCAGCGAGATCGCCTGAAGGCGGATGTCGAGCGCTTTGCGATCGAGCGAGCGCCGGGTTCCGCTGGCTGGAACCAGGTGCGCACATCGATCGAGAACTCGTTCGACAGGGAACGCTTCCAGGTCGAGACCCATGCATTCGACGAATCGGGGCGAAACGTGATCGCGACCCGCAAGGGGACAACCGCGCCCGAGCAGGTGGTGGTGCTCTCGGCACATTACGATCACATCCGGGGCTGCAAGGGCGCCGACGACAACGCCTCGGGCGTGGCCGTCGTGCTGGAAGCCGCGCGGCAGCTGTCGCAACGTTCGTTCCCGCGCACGCTGGTGCTTGCATTCTGGGATCATGAGGAGGATGGCCTGCTCGGCTCAAGCGCGTGGGCATCGCAGGCGAGGCAGCGTGGCACTGACATCCGGGTGATGATCTCGCTCGACGGCGTCGCCTTCGCCAGGCACACGCCCAACTCGCAAAGGATGCCGCAGGCCGTGGGCGTGCTCCTGCCCGATCTGGTCAAACGCCTCGCGGCCAATGAGGGCCGCGCGAATTTTGTCGCTGCGCTGGGCGACAGCGCATCCGTTCCCGCACTTGCCCTGTTCGAAGCGGCAGGCGCCGCGATCGGACAGCCGGCCTTTGGCATAGAGCTGGCGGGAGCAACACGCGTCCTGCTCGCAGATGCTGCGCGCTCGGACCATGCCAGCTTCTGGCTCGCGGGCTACCCCGGCATTCTGATCACCGACACCGCCAACTTCCGCAACCCGAACTACCACTGCGGCAGCGGGCCCGACGACCCCGGCACGCTCGACTACGACTTTCTGAACAAAGTGGCCAGCGTCGTCGTTCGCACGGTGGAGTCGTCGCTGCAGGCTGCGTCAACTTCCCAGTAATTTCTGCAGGCGGCGAGGATGCGCAACTTCAAGAAGCGCATGCGCTATGGTAGCGTCTCGCGTATCGGTAGGAGATAGCTCATGCGAAATGTTTCGTGGCTTGCCATCGGTATTCTGGCGGGCGCAGTGGTGGCGACTGCGGCGCAACAGGCCAAGCCGGCACCAGGCGGCTACATCATCGAACAAGATGTCGAGGTCGCGACGCCGGAACCTGGCCCCCGCAACGGCGGCGGCCAGACCGTCGGCTACTCGTTCTTCAAGACGACACCGGGATTGAAGCTGGTGTTCCGCAAGCGTGCGCTGAAGCCTGGCTCAGGCATTGGCTACCACGAGCAGAAGGAAGACGAGATCTACTACGTGCTCAGTGGCCGCGGACAGATGGTGCTGGATGGCAAGACCGTGGACGTCGGACCAGGCACCGCGGTGCTGACCCGGACTGGCAGTTCTCACGGCCTGAAGCAGGTCGGCGCCGATGACCTCGTCATCATGATCAATTACGAGCAGGCCCCGCAGTAACACCGACAACGCGGCGAATCATGCCGTCGGCCTTGCTCAGGATGTAGAGCTCGCCGGCGGCATCGATGGCAAAACGGACATCGGCACGTCCCGGTCCGGACACCGTGGACGTCCCCGGTAAATCCGGATCCATTCCGCCGCGGGCCTTGTACGCGGCGAGCACCACCGGGAACATCGACGGAAACAACTGCCGCCCCTCATCGGGCGCATCATCAGGATTGTCCCAACGCACCTGCAGCGGGTGCAATGACGCCAGCGTCGCGGGATTGCCATCGTCGGCCGCAAGCATCTCCTTGAAGTCGGCGAACCAGACCTTGCCAGTCGTGATGTCGCCAAACACGTACTTGCCCACCAACGCCGGCAGCCGCTTGCCGCGATACACGAAGCCGCCGCTGATGGCGTCCCCACCATTCCTGGTGTGATCGAACTGCGCCACTGGATACGTCGGCACGATGGTGCCCTTGGTTTCAGTGGCCGAGATCTGCACCGGCACTTCGTCGACCGCAGGCAAGGACGCAGTCTTGTTGTCGGGCTGCAGCAGTTGATTGCCTTCGCGCGCCGAGTAACCGTAGTTGGCGCCCTTGTGAATGATGTAGACCGCCTCCCATGCGCGCAGACCGATGCTGGCGGCGATCAAATGATTCGTCCGTGACACCGGATCGACATCCCACGTGAGGCGATGCGGATTGCGAAATCCGTAGGCCCAGATCTCTTTCCGCGCGCCGGCCAGATCCGCGAACGGATTGTCGCGAGGAATCCGGTAGCGTCCGTTTTCACTCACCGTGGTCGCCTGCTGATGCTCCGACAAATCCGGCACGATGCGCAGGATCTTGCCGACCATCGTGTCGAGCCGCTGCGGATTCTGCCGCATGGCACTCGACTGCTCACCTGAGCCGGTGTCTGCGCACGCGATGTAGAGCACGCGCCACTCGGCGTCGCCGCGGCGCGCCACCGGATTGAAGATCATGTCCCCGAGCGGATGTATCCGTGTGTTCATCTCGAGCCGCAACACTTCGCGGGCGGTGCCTTCGAACGTGGTGTTCTTGATGTTCGTGTCGGTCCACTCGATGAGCACGCCCTCCCGTTCTATGTTGCCCGGCGTCTTGATTGCCGGTGTCGGCGTGTAGCCAGCGACTTTCAGCCCGGGGAACTTCGTGTTGTCCGGAATCAACTCGCCGGGAGCGCCCGTCTCCTCCATGTGAACCGTGTAGAACTTGCCGTTCTGCAGGTAGTCCGGATCGAACGCAAAGCTGATGAAGCCGTTCTGATAGCCGGCCGCAAAGGGCAGCCGATCGAACAAACCGGTCCGCTCTTCACGGCCGTTGAAATCCAGATAAGTCGCGAGGGCGCGGGTGCGCGTGTCGAGGATGTAGAACGGGCCATTGAGATCGTTGATGAAGAACCGCCCGCCGCCAGGCTCCTCGCGCATCATGCTGATTCGCGCCAGCGATCCGACATTGCCCGTTCCCGTCGGCGACCCCGTCAGTGGCATCGTCATGTAGTCATCGATGACGAGCGCGACTGGCGCCGGGGCGATAAGGCAAGCCACGACGACCATCGCGATGAGGGCAGCGCCCGCGAACACTCGATAGGAATGGACCATGATGCGCAGAATTCTATGCCTTCACTGGCTCATCACGCTTCTTCTGATTGAACCGCGCCACCCTGAGCGCCGCGCCTCGAGGTGAGCTGACGCCGTGAAGGTCCGATTTTACAACCACTACCGCCTGAACTCGTCCCTCGGGTATCGTTCGCCTAATAAGCTAACAACCGACAAATATGCGCCGAGCAAACGGTGCAAGGGGAGAGAGTCGATGGACGCAACACCTGGCCGCCCGACCAATCACAGGGCAATCTTCTGGATCAGCGTGTTGGCGCTGTTCACGGCGGCGGTCGCCAATGCCATTCGCGGCGGCGCTTCTGAGGCGATGAAGGCCGAACTGTTCGACCCCACGGTCGCTGCACGCTCGGGCGAATACATCGGCACCGCGCTCGGCAATGCCTTTCTCGGCTTCGCGCTCAGCCTGCTGGTGATCAGCCCGCTGCTCGACAAGATCGGCGCGCGGCGGATCATCCTGTTCGCTGCCGCCTGTTTCATTTTCGGACCTGCCCTGATCCTCTACGCCCCCTCGGCGGGCGGGTTCGACACGGTCAACCTGATGCTCAACCTCGGCATGGCCCTCACCGGCTTCGGCTGGGGCGCAACCGAAGGGTCGATCAACGCGCTGACGACCACGATCTACCCCGAAGACAAGACCGGCAGGCTCAACGTGCTCCACGCGTGGTGGCCCTTCGGCATCATCGTTGGCGGATTGCTTAGCGTGCTGCTGTTCGGCGCAGGCTTTGGCTGGCGGACGCTGATCGCGCTGATCATGATTCCCGGCGTGGTGCTGGCGATCTGGGTGATGCGGCATGAATTTCCGCAAACCGAAAGCACCGTGGCGGGCATCACCTTTAAGGAAATGTTGGCCGAGCCGTTCAAGCATGCGGGTTTCTGGATTTTCCCGGCGATCATGTTCCTCACCGCTTCCGCCGAACTGGCACCGGGCGCGTGGGTGCAGGTGGCGCTGACCGAAACGGTCGGCATGGATGGCATTCTGCTGCTGGTTTATGTTTCGGCCATCATGTTTGCCATGCGCCATTTCGCAGGCGCACTAGAGCACCGTTTTTCGGATATGGGGCTGCTATGTGTGAGCACCATTCCGGCAGCGATAGGGCTGTACATGCTCGCCACCGCCAATTCGCCGATCACCGCGCTGGTGGCGGCAACCCTGTGGGCTTTGGGCGTGTGTTTCATGTGGCCAACCATGTTGGCAGCCGTCGCCCGCCGTTATCCGCGCAGCGGGTCGTGGGGGATTGGTCTCGTCAATTTTTCGGGCGCGCTGGCGATCTATCTGGTGCTGCCCAAACTGGGCAAGATCTACGACAACGCCAAGATCGATGCTGCTGGCGGCGCAGACGCGTTTGCCGCGCTGGAGGCCGGTAGCGCGGGGCTGCACGCAGCGCTGGTTCACGCCGCCGAGGAGTCGTTCAAGACGATCTCAGTGATCCCGGCGGTGCTGTTCTTCATTTTCGGCATCGTCTGGTTCGTCGAACGCAGCAAGAACAAGGGATAATCAGCGATGAAAATTGGCATGAACATGCTGCTGTGGACTGGCCACGTGACCGAAGACCACAGGCCACATCTCGAAGCGATCAAGCAGACCGGATTCGACGGGGTGGAAATTCCCGTGTTCGACCCGAGCGACGTGGGCCATTTCCGCGCGCTGGGTGCGATGCTTGACGGTATCGGGCTGGAGCGCACTTGCGTGGCGTTGATTCCCGACGAGGCCCACAACCCGCTCACCGGCGATGCTGCCATGCGGGGCCGCGCGCTCGATCATCTCAAGCGCGTAGCAGAATGCTGCGAGGCGCTGGGCGCAACGCACCTGGTCGGGCCGTTTTACCAGCCGCTCGGCGTGTTCACCGGCGAAAAGCCGACCGCCGAAGAACTGGAACTTTGCGCCGGACTGCACCGCGACTTCGCCCCCTTTGCGCGCAGTGCAGGCCTCACGCTCGCTCTGGAGCCGCTCAACCGGTTTGAGGCATACCTGCTCAACACCATTGGCCAATCGATCAGCTATTGCGAACTGCTGGGAGAGCAGGGCTACGGCATTCTCTACGACACGTTCCACCAGCATATCGAGGAGAAAGACCCGATTGCCGCGCTCAATGATGTGCTGGCTTCGGGCTATCTGAACCATGTGCATATCTCGGAAAATGATCGCGGCACACCGGGTCGCGGCCACGCGAAAATCCGCGAAACCATCGCGGTGCTGAAGGCATCAGATTTCGACGGCTGGCTGACCATCGAAGCCTTCGGGCGCGCGGTGCCCGAACTGGCGGCAGCCACGCGCGTATGGCGCGATTTCTTTCCCAATCCCGAAGAGGTCTACTGCGAAGGATACCGCTATATCCGCAATTGCCTCGGCGACTGAAAACCGCACGGATCCAGAAGCACTATCCATACAAGCCAGAAATACTCTCGGGAGCGGATATGAACGGAACTGCATTGAAAACAGTAATGCTGGCAGGACTACTGCTGACCGGCAGCTCCAGCGCGGTGCAAGCAGCTGACGTAACACCGGCACCCACAATGGAATCGCTGCAAGCCGACCTGCAGCGCCTGCAAGGCAACATGCCAGGTCAGGCTTTTGCCATGACGCAGGTAGCCTACAACTTCAATAATCTCTGGTTTGCAGGGCGAGCCAAGAACTGGGCGCTCGCGCAGTTTTACGCCAACGAAACCAAGGTGAGATTGCGCTGGGCAGTGCGACTTCAACCGGTCCGCAAGATTACTTCAGGCAATGTCGAACTGACGCCATTCGCTACTGCACTGGAAAGCAATCAACTGGCCTCCGTCGAGAAGTCAATTGCAGAGAAGAATGCTACTAGTTTTGTCGCTGGCTACACAGCGATGATGCATGGTTGCCAAGCGTGTCATGAAGCGATGGAAAAGCCGTTCCTGAAATTGCAGATCCCGACCGTGCCGGCGGAGGGATTGATCAAGTTCGCACCTTGAGAAAGTAATGATCCTCGCGCTGGGTGCTTTGGTCCGCCATTACACCCGTTGCCCGCAGAGACTGGATCAATTGGATCACATCAGCGAAAAAGTCGGAGACGCGCCTGCGCCGCGCCCACCAGTGCATGCGACATGCTGGCCAGTGGAAAGCGCCGCGTCTGCTGTGGTTTCTACAGCAAGAGTCTCGGGGCACCCAAGGTCGCCGACCGCGACACTTAACTCGCCTTCGACAACCCTTTTGGCGGCGGACCAAATACGCCAGTCCGAACATCTTCGAGAAACGGCGCCGACCATTGCGGCTCCTGTTCCAGGTAGTAGATCTTCTGCTGCTGGGTTTCAGTGTTAGTGACAATCACGCCAGTCACCGGTGGTTCAATGTCGGAGCCCAGCTTCTTGTCCGGAACATGGTCGAAGGAAAAAATCGTTTCGTCGTAGCCCATGCGACTCAACCCTTTCTCGGCACAATCGACTTCACCGCGTTTCTGGGACATTTAGCACCTCTGTGGCTCCATCCTGACCTCGAACGGTGCCCACCTGAATCCAGATTGAAGCGTTTTCATGGTAGGACGGCCCCTACAGCCAACAGCTGTGGATGCCGGATCTGCACACCGCCGCTTCAATTCTAAAGTCGGCCTACGAACAGTTGGTTCGGGACCGACACCATGGAGATGACCATGCCAGACGAAAAGCGAAACCAGCGGAAGCAGCAAGCAAGCCGACAGGGAGAGCGCGAGCCGCTGCACAGCGACGATCAGCCCATGCCAGGAAGGGACCCTGACACGCAAGCCCAAAGGAGCAATCGCCAAGGCGACGGCAGGCCAACCCAGCAGCGTCGCGAAGACCGATAAGCCTCGCGCGCTAGTTCAGAAATCAGGATTGTTTTTCATCCACTCCCGCTCTTCCGCAGTAGAAGAGCGGGAGAGAACTACGTTGCGATGGGGGTAACGCCCAAACCGATCGATGATGGCCTTGTGCTTGATCTCGAATTCCAGATTGGGCAAGTCTTTGAATAGCACCAACGCCTGTTCGTGAATGCGCCGGGATTCACTATGCATGAACGGCATATAGAGAAACGCACGTTGACCCTCATCGAGCTCGCGAGCAGCACCACTGCGGATGGCTTCCTGAGAAAGGGCGAGCGCCATCGGATCAGCTGCAAATGCCTGGGGATTGCCGCGAAACATGTTACGTGAGAATTGATCCAGCACGATGATCTCGGCCAAGCGCCCGTCCGGCGTATCGCGCCAATGGGCGGCTTCACCCGCAAACACCTGCTGATGAACGACTCTAAATCGCCCCTGTATCTGCGCGTCAATGGCGTTCGACTTGGCGTACCAGTCAGCTGGCTGAAGGGTATGGAACCAATACTCCAGCACGTCTTGCATGGCGCCCCCTTCGGCTCAGCTTACACCGCGCCAATCATGCCAGAACCCAACTATTGCCATACCTGTCGACGTCGGAATCACGATTCGCCTGGGAGATCCGGGTTTCTATGGGCAGCTGGATGTCGACAATCGGTATCGGCGCCGCGATAATTTCTCATGCATGATCTTTCCGCTGAATTGCAGGCGCTACCCGCGTCAGAGTCACTGACTGCGGCGCATTCACAGGCGCTTCTCCAGGAAGGGCGACGCGTTCTTTCCGTCCGCAGCGAGCTGCTCATTGCCATGTATGTCGCCGTTGCAACATTTGTTGCGGGCGTCGGCCTTCTGGTAAAGGCAAACCTCGATCGCATCGGCCCGGTTGCGCTGCTTGCCGCCATCTTCGCGGCTTCGGCTCTTTGCTACAGCGTGGCGTCGCGCGCTTTGCTCGCCCGTCGTGACCGCTCCCTGGGCGAGGACTATGTGTTGCTGCTCGGTGCATTGCTGTTCAGCGCCGCTGTCGGTTATGCCGAGGTGAAGTTCCGCGTATTCGGCGCCGGCTGGTCGCGTCACCTGCTGTTGCTTGCGGCCTGGCATGTGGCTGCCGCCTACCTGTTCCGCTCCCGCCTGGTATTGGCAGTCGCGCTCACGGCCTTCGCTGGCTGGCTCGGCGTTGCGGCAAGCCTGGGCACGCCATTTGAACCGGTCTATCCCTATTTCGGGTTTGGCCCCCGCAGTCTGGTCTGCGCGCTGGTGTTTTATGCAGCAAGCCGCTTTCACTTGAGCGAAAACCCGGGCGCGGGTAAAGGTTTTCGCGAGGTCTATCGGCAGTTCGCCGCGAATTTCGCGTTCTGGGGCGCTCTGGGTCTTGGGGGCGATCCATCGACACGCTGGATCGGTGCTGCGACTCTGCTTGGGCTCGCATTGATCGTCGGGCGCGCGGGTCTGAACGAACGGCGCGAAAGTTTCCTGCTCTATGCAGTCGGTTACTGCGCGATAGGGCTCGTCTGGCTCGAGGCGCTGATCCTCAATAGCTACCTGCTGGCGTCATGGCTCGGCCTGGCAACGGTGGTCGGTGCGGTGGTGCTGCTTTTCTCACTGCGTTCGCGGCTCAAGGAGTCCGCACGATGATAATCGCGCGGCCAACTGTCATGCAGGAACGCTGGCTCGCTGTGGGCACGCGTTATCCCGCGCTGCGCGCAGCGGCAGAAAAGCTGGGACACAGTGGCGGCTGGAAGACCACCACCTTGCTCGGTCGCTGCCTCGGATTCCTGCTTGGCCTCGTGGGTACCGGCATGCTCGCCGGTGTGCTGTCGCAGCTGGAGTCGCCGCTGCTGGTGGGTGGTCTGGTCCTCGTGGCCGCGGCGGAGTGGCTGGTCGCACAACGCCGCGTGTTTCGTTCTGGCATAGAAGAAGCAATGTATCTTTGCGGCGCAGTGGCCGTCGTCGTGCAGCTGCTCATCTGGAGCGACGGCAACAACGACGCGCTCGGTGTGGCGCTGGTTGCAACGGCTGTGCTGCTGGTGGGATGGCGCCTGTTGAATCCGCTGTTCACTACGCTCGCCTTTGCGGGGTATTCACTCGCCATCGCGCTCAGCGGCCCTCAGGGGTTTGGCGGAAGCCTGTCTACCCTGGAAGCCGGCATTGCCTGCGTGGTGCTCGCAATTGTCGCGTTAGTCGCGGGTGGCCGCGAATGGCAACGGCCCGCGCATGACGGCATGCTCGATGCACTGGTGATCACCATGCCATGGCTTGCCCATGGCTGGTTCGCGGCCTATGGCTGGCCCGGCAGTGCGCCGAACAACTGGGCGCTGCTTGTGCTTGCCCTGGGTTTCTTGGCCGTGAATCTTGTGATCGGAGTTTCTCGCAGCCAGCACGCACCATTGATCGGCGCACTGGGCAATGTCACTTGCGCCGCCTACAGTCTGCAGAAGTTGCTGCCGTGGCCACTGCATTGGCAGCTCATTGCGGCCGGCGCTCTACTGCTCGCAGTGGCGATAACGCTGGAACGCCTGCTGCGTGATCGCAGCGAAGGCCTCACATCCCGGGCAATCGCAGAGCCTGCTGGTGTCGAGGTCATCCAGCTCGCCGGGGCGGCGAGTATCTCGCCTGCTCCCAGTGCAGAGCCCCAACCAGGCTTTCGGGGCGAAGGCGGAGGCTTCGGCGGCGGTGGCGCCAGTGGCCGATACTAAAGAACAACGCTGGGTCGCATATCGTGACCGGTTGCAGGACAACCAGAGGCGGTGGATGGATTTCTTCGCCAGGCACAACATCCCTGCGACGGTGTGCAAGATTCGCTGGGGGGATGACATGTAGCGTTGTGAAAGCCGCGGACATTCAGGAAGGCCAGGCAACACTGCGTCGCTGCCTGAACCCCAAAGGTACGCAGCTACATACCTGCTACGTCATCTTGCGTGAGGCGCCCGCGTTGGCGCGGGCTTTCGCCGTGCTCGCCTTACTCTTCGCCCTGGTCTTCGCCCTGATCTTTGCATCGGCAACCGCAACTACTGCGCGGGCTTTTGCGATGCTGACTTTGCGCTTCACCGTGCTCTTGGCATTGCCGTAGGTCTTTTGCGCTTTGCCCGCCATTTCGAGCACGGTTCCTTTCGCTTGCAACGTACCGTTGGCCGTGGCCTTGCCCACCGCCTTCTGCAGTTTGCCGACCGCTTGCCGTGCTGTGCCTTTGACTTGATCCTTGTTCATTTTCCAGCTCTCCTTATCCGTTTAGTCCGGTGACAGAGTATCACCACCTGCCGGGGCTTCATGGAGAGGACATCCTCGCCAACGTTGCGTCAGCTTCTCGAGCTGCAACCAGACACTGGTAAGCAACGCCGCGCCGATGTCAACGAGTGAACAAATTCTGGACTTCCTACATCCGGCTCCTCCTATTCCTTACGTTCGGATCCCGGCTGCACGCTAAATTAAGGCATGTTCGGATCTTCTTCGCCATGACTGCGACGCTCATCGGCTGGTTGAGTTCTGGGATCCTGCTGCTAACGATCACCCGACAGGTGTATAGCCAATGGATATCGGGCCAGACGTCGGGCGTTTCACGATGGCTATTCATCGGTCAGGTCGCGGCGTCCACAGGTTTTTCAACCTATAGCTTCATGCTTCATAACTGGGTATTTTTTGTCACTAACTGCATGTTGCTGGTCGCGGCCGTTGTGGGGGAGTTTGTCTATCTTCGGAACCGACGCCGCACGCACGCGCGTTGAGTTCACGCATGACTCTAAATTGGGGACCCGGCGGAGCATTGTGACGTCGTTATTGTAGGCGCCGGCCCATGCGCACACGCTCCCGCAGCAGATCGTGCGGGAGCATGTGGATGTCGCTTTAGTTTCGGCCCGGCCGATCATCGCGACCGTTGCCACGGTCGTTGCGCTGGCCATCACGATCATCGCGGCGCTCGTCGTTCCGGTCATCCCTACGATCGTCGCGTCGCTCGTCCTGACGGTCATCCCGGCGATCGTCCCTGCGATCATTACGCGGATGCTCCTTGATATAGCGCGGCGCGTAGTCGGTCCGATACCAATCATCGCGCACGAAATACACGGGTCTCGTGCAGGCGTTGTACCGGTCGCAGAACTTGCTCCACTTACGCTGATGTCCGGGCGGAACCCGCAAGTAGATCGGAGCGAGATTGCGATATCGTTGTACCACGACCACCGGCCTGCTCTGAATGACACGCGGCCTGTAGCCGCTGCCGATATCCAGCTGTCCGTAGTAGCCAGGGTCGCCAATCCGGATGGATATGCCCACATCCGCTGCAAATGCGGGAACAGCACAAGCTGCTGTCAGCGCCAGCACGGCAAGTAACTTCTTCATGATTCAGTCTCCAGAAAATGGCTGGTCCCGACTGGGGATGCCTTGGATGCAAGACTGACAGTTGCCAGCTGAACGCCAACAAAACGATGAACATATTGTCGGCGAGCTTTGCAGGCCTCGCGTCAGCGCGCGATCAGTTTCTCCAATGCGTCGGGATCCACAGGCTTGGTCAGATGTTGATCGAACCCCACCGCGGCAGCGCGGCGCTTGTCCGCATCCTGCCCCCAGCCGGTTACCGCGATCAGCTTCACTTCCTTGCTCCAGGCTTCGTGACGGATACGCTCCGCCACATCGTAACCAGTCAAGCCCGGCATGCCGATGTCGAGAACACAGACGTCGGGCCTGAGGCGACGGGCCTCGTCCCAGGCCTCTGTTCCTGAATGCGCCACGTGTACTTCGTGCCCCGCAATCCTGAGCAACATTCCGAGCATCGCAGCACTGTCCCTATTGTCGTCTGCAATCAGAATCCGGCGCGACTGCGTTGCAGTGGGCTGTTGTTGGTCAACAACTGGCGCCTCAGGCGCCGAAACAACCAGTTCGCGAGGCAGACAGACGAGGAATTCACTGCCCTTGCCAAGCCCCGGGCTATGCGCCTGCAGATGGCCGCCATGCAGTTCCATCAGACCTTTCGCCAACGCAAGACCGATGCCCAGGCCGCCATCCGTCCGTTCATCCGGCGATTCGATGCGGGTGAACATGTTGAAAACCCGGTACAGCGAATCCGGAGCGAGACCCCTGCCGTTATCCCGGACCGTGATCACGAGGAACAGCTCCTCCAGCCTGTAACCCAGATGGAGGAACCCGCCGGCCGGTGTGTATTTCGAAGCATTGACCAGCAGGTTGGTGATGACCTGGATGATCCGCACCGCGTCGACCTCCAGCACCAGTGGCGTTTCCGGGGGTTCGACGCGCAGCACCTGGGATTTCGCGGTGATCGCGGGCTCCACCGCCTCCACCGCTTCATCCATCAGTACCCTGAGGTCGGCATATCCTTTTTTCAGCAGCAAAGACGAGCGCGTTATGCGAGACACATCCAGCAGATCGTCCAGCAACGAACTCATGTGCGCGACCTGCCGCGCAATAACGCTTTGTGCGTGTTTCAATTCTTCGGGCTCAAGCTTGGGCGACAGCAGCAGCTGCGCCGCGGTCCGGATGGGCGCCAGCGGATTGCGCAGCTCGTGCGAAAGCGTGGCCAGGAATACATCCTTGCGTAGGTCGGCATCCACCAGTGCTTCTTCTGCCTTGACGATACTAGTCACATCGATAAAGGTGACCAGCGCGCCCGACACCGTGCTGTCGGGTTCGCGATATGGCACGATACGCATGATGTAGTGCGCCAGCCGGCTTTCGCTTTCGATGCGCCGCTCCAGCGGCTCAAGCGATGACAGAACATGCGCCACATCTTCGCGCAGCGTGGTGTAACGCAGACGGCTCACGATATCCGTGAGTGGGCGGCCCTGGTCGCTGGGGATCAGGTTGAAGAGCGCCGTGATCGCAGAGGTAAAGCTTCTGATGATCAGATGCCGATCAAGGAAGACCGTGGCAATCTCGGTGCTGTCGAACAGATTGCGCAAGTCGCTGTTGGCCTGGTCCAACTCATCCACTTTCTCGGTAAGCCGGATATTGACGGTGTGCAGCTCCTCGTTCAACGACTGCAGCTCTTCCTTGGAGGTTTCGAGCTCCTCATTGGTGGACTGCATTTCCTCGTTCACCGAGTGCAGCTCCTCGTTGGCGCTGCGCAACTCTTCCAGTGCGGTCTGGTGCTCCTCGCTGAGCGACTGCAGCTCCTCGCAAACCTGCAGCAGAGCCACCTGCAACCGCTTGACGCTCTGTTCGTCTGGCGCGAGTTCGCCGGTGAGATCCCTGAATCGGGTCTCGGCAAGTAGCGCGATTTTCACCGGCCGCTCCTGGGACGCGCGACCCTGCGGCAGGTTTTTGGATTCGTTCTGGCCATTGCCCGTGTCTGTGGCGATTGCCGGCAGTGGGCCCGGCGGCGTCGGCCGCTGCCAGCGCATGTTCAGTTCAGGAGTGCGGCCGTCGCGCTTCTGGAAGATCCGCGCAGCCTTGTCGATGGTATCGAACAGGTCAGAGTGCTGGGCAGCGGACTCGGAGCCACCGAGCAGCAGGATGCCCCGGGGAAGCAGCGCGTAGTGAAACACCGGCATCACCCGCGCTTGCAGCGCCGGCGTCATGTAGATCAGCAGGTTGCGGCAGGAAACCAGACTCATCATCGAAAAAGGCGGATCACGTATCACGTTGTGCACGGAGAATGTGCACAGCTCGCGGATCTCCTTGGCAACGCAATGACTGCCCTGCGAGGAGGTGAAAAACCTTCGCAGCCGTTCAGCGGAAAGACCGTCGACCAGCGTCGATGGATAGCGGCCCAGGCGGGCGATGGTGATCGCCGATTCGTCGATGTCGGTGGCAAACAGCTGCACCTTTGGCACGGACTGCAAGGTGGACATGTGTTCGCGCAGCAGGATGGCGACTGAATAGGCTTCTTCACCCGTAGCGCAGCCGGGTATCCAGATCCGGACCATCCCATCCGCTTTCTGCCCCTCGAACAGGCGCGGAATGACCTTGGCGGCCAGGACGTCGAATGCCTCCTGGTCACGAAAGAAACTGGTCACCCGGATCAACAGATCGCGAAACAGCAGCGCCACTTCATTGGCATCGGCCTTGAGTGCCTGGATATATTCATCGAGGGTGTTGACGTCCAGAACCTGCATGCGTCGCGCCACGCGCCGCAGGAAGGTCTGGCTCCGGTAATCGCTGAAGTCATGGCCGAGCTGCTCGCGCAGCACTGCGCAGATTTCGAGGCGGGCGGCGTCGGTGGTCGCGTGATCGCCAGAGGGTGGCACCAGCTTGGGATCCGATGTTCTGAACCGCAGCAGATGCTGGGGCATGTCCTCCACAGGCAAAATCATGTCGACCACGCCCGTGGCAATGGCGCCCGCGGGCATGCCCCCGTATTCCGGACCGCTGCCGTCGGTTCCCTGCGCAATCGTCAGGCCCCCTCTTTCCTTCAGGGCTTTCAGACCCAAGGCGCCATCGCTGCCGGTTCCGGACAAGACAATGCCGACGGACAAGGCCCGCAGGTCCGTGCCCAGGGAGTCGAAGAATTCGTCGATCGGCCGAAACACACGGTCATCGGGCCCACCTGCCTCGATGGTGAAGATGCCCTTATGCAGCTTGACGATGGCATGCGGCGGCGGCACATAGACATGGTTGGCCACGACCTGCGTGCCCTGCGTTGCCTCCACCACCGGCATCGATGTCCAGCGGCCGAGGATCTCCACGAGCATGCTCTTGTGGTCGCGCGGCAGGTGCAGGATCACCACGTAGGCCATGCCGCTGTCGGGTGGCAGGTGTTCGAAAAAGCTGCGAAAGGCCTCCAGGCCGCCCGCCGACGCGCCTATGCCAACGACAGGAAAAGCTGGCGCGCTCATGACAACCCGATGCTGGCAACAGCTGCTATCAACCTGCTCTCCCTATCCGACGATATTAGAGCATGGAGATAGTGCCTGGGATGTCGGAAGCGGACTACACACCGTGAAATACGAGGAAGGGCACATCAAGCGGCGGGCGCGAAGGCCCGCCGCTCGATGTGCGCTAGGCGCGCGGCCATTCAGCTATTGATCAGCGTCCATCGCCGTCAATGTCGCCCGGCATCGCTCGCTCGATCCGATCCCACGCAGCACGCGAAGCCTGCTTCGCTTCATTCCACGTGAGGCGCGAAGTGCCTTTGGCGCGGTCCCAGTCGCGGGACATTCCCGATTCTGCCGAATCCCAGTTTTTTCCGTAGCGCTGGCGACCTTCATAGCCGAGACGATAAGCGGGGCCATAGTCGCCATAGTTCCACTGGGGGTTGTAATACGGCATCCGCGGATTTGCTTCGCGCCAGTACGCATCTTCCACCGCTGGATTCACGAGAGCAGCGGCGCCCTTGCCTGCCGCACCGCCTACTGCCGCGCCGATTGCCGCTCCAGCGACCATGCCGACCGGACCCGCTACCGAGCCGATCGCTGCCCCAGCCGCGGCGCCGCCACCGGTGCCGACGCCCTTGCCGAGATTGTGTTCGCCCAGATTGTCCGAAACCTTCGGATTCACGACTTCACCTGCGCCCCTGCCGGCCATTCCGCCTGCAGCAGCACCAATTGCTGCGCCTGCAGCCATGCCGAGCGGGCCTGCGGGTGAACCGAGAACGGCGCCAGTTGCGGCGCCAGCACCCGCGCCGGTGCCAGTGGACAAATGATGCTCACCCAGGTGATCGGTGGTTTTCGGATTGACAACCTCTGCCGCTCCCTTGCCTGCCAATCCCCCTGCGACTGCGCCGATGGTTGCGCCCGTTGCCATTCCGATGGGACCGGCGGCCGCGCCAATCACCGCCCCGGTTGCCGCCCCGGCACCAGCGCCGGTTCCTGTTGCAAGATGGTGATGTCCTAGCTTGTCTTCCGGCTCCGGATTGACGACTTCGGCTGTGCCCTTGCCAGCCATTCCACCTGCTGCTGCACCGATTGCTGCGCCTGCTGCTGCGCCGATCGGCCCGCCGACCGCACCCATCGCGCCGCCAGCCAACGCGCCTGCAGTTGCGCCGGTCGCTGTGCCAACCTTGTGTTCATGGTGTGTACCGCCGAGGGTGGGGTCCACTGCTTCCGCGACACCCTTGCCGGCCAAACCACCTACTACGGCGCCTACGACGCCGCCAACAGCGGTACCCACTGGTCCTGCCATTGATCCAATTGCAGCACCTGCGGCTGCTCCACTCGCGGCGCCGACACCGACTCCCACCGGATGCGAGCCGGGCTCGCCGGTGATCGGATCAGCATTGGTATCCAGAGCCGTACGTCGTAGACCCTCTGTATTTATTGGATTCACGGGATCCGGTTTGTTCGAACGGCTCCGTTCTTTTGATGTCAGATTGCTTTGGTTTTCCATTTGTAGTCGTCCTTTTTGATTGAGTGGACCGCAGGCCAAGTTCACGGCTGCCCAAATCATGAACAACCGCTCGAATGCGGCCTGTCAGACTCGATCTACACGGCGCGTCAGAGTGCGCGCCGAAAATGGCCAATCCCTCACCGACGCTACCTTGGGGGCGATGGAGTAACCGCGATCACTTCGTCGGATTTGTTTTCTGCCACGCTCTCTCCCTTCTCTACTTTCTTCTCCGCCGCCTCGATTTCCTCACTCTTGCGTTCGCGGGTAATCTCCACCGCGATGGCGGAGGCCGCCACGACCGGCTGGTTTTCCGTGCGCCGTGCATACTCGCGTTCTTCCTGCTCGTCTTTCTGCCGCACCACCACGTCCGCAGGCTGCTCTGTTGCGCCGGGAAGCTCGACGCGCAATTCCTCGATGAGCATCAACACGGCAGCAGCGATGGGCAGCGCGAGCAGCGCCCCGACAATTCCGCCCAGCGTGCCGCCCACAATCAGCGCAAACAACACTACTGAGGACGGCAGTCGCAGCGCGCGACCATATACCACCGGCAGCAGGATGCGGCTCTCGAACTCCTGGTACGCGCACATGATGACGAACACAAAAACAGCGACTGCCGGGCTGACGGCATAAGCGGCAGCGACCATGGGAGCCGTCGTCAGAAACGCCCCGATATAAGGCAGCACATCCATGAGTCCGCCAAATACCGCGAGCGCGAGCGCATTTGGCACGCGAAACACCAGTAGCAAGCTCAGGATGAAACCCGTCATGAGGCCGCAAGTGATGATTTGGCCGCGTATATAGCCGCCAACGATAAGTGCCAGGTTGATCAGCACGCGAGAAAATCGGATGTGATGCCGCCGTGGCACCACCGCGAACAACGCACCGCGGAGCCGGTCGCGGTCAACCATGATGTAGACCGCCAGGAAAACTGTGGCGACTGTGTAGGTGAGAATCTGTAAGGCCCGCGCCGTGACACTCAACACCATCGATTTCGATGAAGATAGCAGGTCATCGTAACGCACCTCCCGCAGCCCGTTGGCCAGCGCAGTCGTGAGGGGGGATCGTTCCAGATACCCGACAACCCGAGCGCGAATTTCCGGTTCGTGTTCGACCACGGAATTCACCTGCGCGAAGAGCGGCGGGAGTGTGAGAAAAAGCACGAGACCCGCGGTGCCAACGACGCCGATGAACACGATGCCGATGCCATAAGTCCGGCGCACCTTTCTTGTTTCAAGCGCGCAGACCAGCGGGTCCAGCGCGACGACGAGCATTAGCGCAGCAATCAATACCAGCAAAACCGGCAGCAGTTTCCAGAGGCACCACGCCGTGGCGATAACGAGCACGATGGCGAGCAGGCTGCGGATCGTGACTTCAAATTTGACCACACGGGCTGGCCGCACCAACGCGTTATGTTTATTGGGCTGCATCGTCAAGGTCATCAGCGAGATTCTTTCCGCACTCCGAGAGGTAATAGTCGGCTTTGTTCCACGCGAGCCGAATGCGACCGATGTACACGCATTGGTCACGGCATTGCTGTAGTCAAAAGCAGTCGCAGCGTGTAGGCAAATACGCGTCGGACTTGCAGCGCTCCAATCACGACTGTTTCGTGAACCGTGTATCAGTATCCTGCCCCTCTATGTTCGGTGGCAGACAGAGTCGCCGCAACAGCGCGCATAGGCTCGTGCCGTCGAAAGCAACGTTTACAGGACCAGGCGAACAGGAATGCATATGAACAAACTCCAGAGGCACCTCCGAAACCTGATCCTGAGCAGCGCATTGCTGTCAGGAGCCTTGGCAGCAGGCTGCAGCGCATCGAAAGATCCGATCCTGGGCGGCGGTGTGGCCGCACTCGCGCCCGTGGTGACGGCGGAAGCTCCCGGTAGCGGCACCACTGGCGTTTCGATTACAGCGCCAGTCATTTCCGTCACATTCAGTGAGCCAGTGGCGCCGATCTCTGGTGGCGCAAGCTTTACGGTGACCTGCCTCGCACCTTGCGTGAACCCCACTGGCTCGGTGGCCCTCAATTCCACAAGCCGCACCGCGACCTTCACACCTGCAACGAGCCTCGCACCATTCACCCTTTACACCGCGACAGTTGCGGGTGCCCGCAGTCTTGCTACAAATCTCGCAATGGGTGCTCCTCATGTATGGAGCTTCACTACGGGGCCGATACCCGACACCACTCGGCCTATGGTGACATCCACCGCGCCTACTACTTCGAGCCCCGGAACCACCGGGGTGCCAATCAATACCGCTATTGTCGCGGCGTTCACCGAAAGCATGACCGCTTCGTCCATCACCGCTGCGGGCAGTTTTACGGTGACCTGTGTTGCACCGTGTGTCTCCCCCGCAGGCTCCGTAAGCTACGTGGGAAACAGCAGATCGGCAGTCTTTACACCCAACGCGGCGCTGGCCACCAGCACCACCTATACGGCAAGGGTTACCACGGCGGCGATGGATCTTGCCGGCAATGCACTCGCAGGCAATCAGGGCGCGTTACCTGCAGCCAGCGACTATGTATGGACCTTCACTACTGCAACGACGACGGACACGACCCGACCGGCTGTAACGGTTACCAGCCCTGCAACGTCGACTCCCGGCCCGACTGGCGTACCGGTCAACAGTTCGACCATCGCGACGTTTTCCGAAGACATGAGTCCGGCCTCGGTCGTCGCCGCATCCGTCTTCAGGGTTACGTGTACAGCGCCTTGCACCTCCCCTGCAGGCAGCGTGAGTTACGACGCAGGCAGTAGAACAGCGGTCTTCACACCCAGCGCGGCCTTGGCGACTTCCACGATTTACACGGCGAGGGTTACTACGGGCGCCACGGATCTTGCCGGTAATGCCTTGGCCGGCAATCAAGCCGCGCCTCCTGCAGCCAGTGACTACGTATGGACATTTACGACGGCAGCAGCAGGCGCACCTGCCGCCAATGTGTCCGTGCTATCCACCAATCCGGGCGCCAGCGCCTCGGGGGTGTGCCCCAATGCGACTGCCAACGCAACTTTCAGCGTGCCCTCCGGTGTGCGTATGGATCCCGCCACCGTCAGCGCGGCAACGTTCAGGATCACCGGACCCGCTCCTGCACTGACTCCGGTCGTCGCAGCATCAGTAACCCTCGACGTCGCCACTGGTCGAGTCGCGACCTTCAGGCCACAGACTGCGCTTACCACCGGCACAACCTATACCGCAACGATTACTGGCGGCTCCTCAGGGGTGAAAGACCTCGCTGTTCCAGGTAATACCATGGTGAGTGATTTCACCTGGAACTTCACAGTCGGTGCAGCGACGGGAAATTGCCTGGCGGCGCCATCCCTTGGATCGGTCAGGCCGTTCGGTACTTTCGGTGGGACCGCGGGGATGACCAATACCGGGATCCTTACCGTGATCAACGGCGACATCGGAACGATTGCCGTCGGCACTTCTTCCATTACAGGATTCCACGACACGGCTGGAGATATCTACACAGAGTCCCCGGCCAATATCGGCACCGTCAACGGCAAGATCTATTCATGCACAAACTCCACCACGGGCCCCACAGCCAGCGGCCCAAATGCTGCTTCATGCACTGTTGCGACCCAAGCCAGACTTGACGCCCAAACTGCGTACCTGGCGTTGGCAGCCATGCCAGTCGGCGCAAATCCAGGCGGCAATCTTGCCGGCCTTACCCTCACCCCTGGCGTCTATACGGCACCCGCGGGTTCGTTCCTGATCCAGGGTGGCAACCTCACTCTCGACGCGCAAGGCAACGCAAACGCGGTGTGGGTGTTCCAGATGGCGACCACGCTCACAGTCGGCGGTCCGGGAGCAGCAGCACCGCAAAGCGTCATCCTCGCCGGCGGCGCACAGGCAAAAAACGTCTTCTGGCAGGTGGGTACTGCCGCGACGATCAACGCAGGTGGAGGCGGAACCATGGTGGGAACCATCATTTCCCAGGCGGGATCCGCGTTCTCAACGCTGGGCAACGTCACCCTCGTGAGGCTGGAAGGCCGAGCGCTGTCTCTCGGCGCATCCGTCACTCTCGTTAATACCGTCATCAACGTACCTGCTCCCTGAAGCGGGCATGACAGAACCTGCTGGAGACATCATGAAATCATCAAGGGCATTACAGACACTGGCCGCAGCAGTCCTCGCTGCAATCACAGGCACAGCGGCACCCGCCGAGGATTCGGGGTGGTACCTGGGGTTCAATGCTGGCCAGGCAAGAGCTCACATCGACGATGCGCAAATCACCAGCAATCTGCTGGGCGCAGGCTTCACCACCACGTCGATCAGGGATGACAACGACCACTTCGGCTACAAGCTCTTTGCCGGGTACGATTTCAACCGGCATTTTGCACTTGAGGGCGGGTATTTCGATCCGGGCAGATTCGGGTATTACGCAAGTACTGTTCCCGCCGGAATGTTGAGCGGCAACATGCGCCTCAATGGGGTGAATCTCGACGCGCTCGCTTTCCTGCCCTTCACCGAAAAGCTTGCCGCGTTTGGTCGCGTCGGAGTGAACTATGCAAAGGTGAGGGATTCTTTTGTCGGCAGCGGTGCGGTCAATGCACTGACTCCGGACAACAACCAGAGCGCGGCTAACTACAAGTTCGGTCTCGGACTGCAATACAGTTTCAGCCGCTCCTTTGCCATGCGCGCCGAGGCGGAACGCTTCCGGATAAGCGATCCTGTGGGACCTAAGGGTGACATCGACCTGTATTCGATCGGTCTGGTGTTCAAGCTTGGCAGGCAGGCGCCGGAGCCCATTGCGGCAGCCCCATTACCACCACGGCCAGCACCGATGGCAGCGCCACCGCCCCCGCCACCACCACCGCCTCCCCCGCCGCCACCCCCTCCGCCACCGCCACCGCCACCGCCGGCGGATGACGATCGGGATGGTGTGGTCAACGCTTCCGACCGCTGCCCTGGCACTCCGGCTGGAGATCGGGTCGATGCCAACGGCTGCAGTCTGCGCGCAACACTGCCGGTGTACTTCGACTACGACTCGTCCGTTGTCAGGCCAGATGCGTATGCCGAGCTGGACGGCCTTGCCAAGTTCCTGCAAGACGTGCCGGGCGCGCGCGGCGTGGTGGAAGGCCACACCGACAGCGCCGGTTCCGATACCTACAACCAGGCACTTTCCCAGCGCCGTGCGGACGCGGTACGCAAATACCTCGTCGGCAAAGGGGTTGCAGAGAATCGTCTGCAGACCAAGGGTCTGGGAGAAAGCCAGCCGGCGGCAGACAACAAGACGGCGGACGGCCGCGCGCAGAATCGCCGCGTGGTGTTCCAGCGCACGGACGTGCAGTAAGCGTCAACCGCACGCCACCTGGGGCAACCTTGGGCTGATGTGATGGATCAAGACGGCCCGGCTGGCAACAGCTGGGCCTTTTCTTTGGCTGTGAAGTCGGCATCGATGAGTTCTCGCATACCCTCTGCTAGCATGGGATCCAGGAAAGGAATTCCAGTAAGCGCCATGCTCCAGCTAATCGCCCGTTTGTTGCTGCCGGCCTTCTGCCTGGTTGCACCCCAGGTGCACGCACTTGAAGCGGACAGGCAGCAGGCCATGTCGCAGGTCTGTGGCTTTACGGCGAGCCGGCAGCAGCACTATGTCATGTCACAGATGCGGGGGCCGGTGACTGCGGACAAGGCCGGGCTCTCGCAGTATCGCGACCTTTTGCGCTACTCAAGCTCTTCCGCTCGCGATGCGATGCGCGTCACACGGCCTGCAGAGCCCGCGCTGGTCGCACTGGACAACCGGTCATTCGACGATGCGGTCAACCTCGGCATTGTGCTGCAGTCGGAGCCGGCAATCATCGCCCAAGTCACAAGGCAGTCCGTTCAGCAGAATCCGGCCGACAACCCGGTTGGCCCTGATCAGTTGCTGCGGGACGCCTGGACGGGTCTGTGCCTGCAACAGTTGAAGGTAGAGAGAACCTTGGCACGAAAAAGGGAGCTGACGCTCTGCAATACCTTTGCCGTGATAGGCGTCATGCAGCGTCTTCGCTTTGAACCGAAGCTCAAGGGGAAAATATCTCCGGAGCAGATTGAAGGGATGTTGATCGCTGAGCCCGAGGCAAGGGCCATGATGGACGATACGCTGGCACTATCCTGGGTGGATGACGAGATGAAGGCCGCAGCGATTCAAAGAGCAAGCGTCATTGCTGCGGAAGCGCCGCCCCAGATCGTGAGCGGCTTTCGCGATCTGGCGCAACAACTGGCGAAGGATCCGCTTCACCTGCCCTTTGGCGACGCCTGCGAGGCCATGGCCAGCGGAGCAAGACCATTGACCGCCAGTCGGCCTGCCGGAGCGCAGGCCGATGTCAAGACAAGGTTTGTGGTGACCTACAAACCCAATTTGGCCGACTTCTATCCCCCAGAATCGGTACGGGACAAGGAGCAAGGAAACGTCACTGTGACGATCTGTTTTGACGCCAGCGGCATAGTGACCGAATCCACCGTGAAGGAGTCCTCAAGATCGAGAGCCCTGGACAGCGCCGCAATGAAGTACGGCATGATGATTCGGTTCATTCCTGGCATGGTGAATTTCGTGCCGCAGGGCGACTGTGTGAATCAGCAAGTTCGGTTTTCGCTCAGGTAGCGAACCGGATCACTCCTGAAGCGCTGGACCCTAGTGTGGTGTCCGAGAAATAACTGGTGATTTGCTTTTCCGCCTTTTGAAATACCGGTCCGGTAATTGCACGCCAGAGCTTTTTGCGCTGTCGACCGCAGAATAATCGGGATAGGGGGCAACGGTAACACCGTCGCTCCCCTCCCACACCACCCGGCATGCGGGTCCGCACCGGGCGGTTGGAACGGTTGAGGTCCGGGCCACCGGGTTACCCCAGCCGCACGGCCTGAGCTTCTTGCAGCACGGTCATCGGTACGCGTTCCTCACTGCGCAGGTCGGAGACGGATTCACCACCTCCTGCAACTTGGCGAGCCCCACCGAAGTGGGCATCTGAGGCAATCGCCTGCCGAGAGCCGAGAGTCTTCTGCTCTCCCATTCCTTCGGCCCTTCGTCTCGCGACTACTACGGCCTCTGCTGACTTCTCCTCACCACCTTGCGGTGCTGCCCTTTACAGGCACAAAGAAGAGATCTCCCCGGGTAAGAACGCACTCCTTCACTGCACGGCCGCCGGATTTACGCTGCCTGATCTTGACCACAAGAGCTTCGCGACTTCTTGCCCGCTCGCCCTGATCGGCATCGCCTCAGATCCGGTTCTTGTACATCGGCCCGCAGCTTCGCTCCACGCTTCCTCCCCACGATCGGTCACCCTCTCGCAGTTGCGCTTCGCTTCGCTCACTGTGGTCAGCTCGCGGGAGGACTTGCACCTCCAAGAGTGCGCCCGTGCCGGGCGCACAAGAAAAGGCCCCAAGAGCGGGGCCTTTAAGACCATGGCGCCAGCGCCGCCGGTCGCGCGGCATTGCAGGGTCAGTCCATGCAGGAATTCCTGCGCGGTGAGCTGGAACTACTTCCATTCGACCCGTTTGCCGGGCGTGTGTGGGAGCTGCGTCACAACATCACGAGCTATGACGCCTGGTACATAGCCATCGCCGAGATCTATGATCTGCCGCTAGCCACGCTGGATGAGAAGCTGCGCAAGGCGACAGGCCCGCGCTGCAGGTTTTTGACGCCGCATCGCGGCTAGCTAGTTTGAGAATGACCCACGTTCGACCAGACCGACGCTGCCTCGACTCACCGCCCAGACGGATTCATTCTGCGTCATCAGAACCATGATCATCTTGCGCGCAGTCAGGCTCCAAAATACGTGCAGCTCTGTCGGAACCGGATCCATCAGGTGCGTGAGCACCAGCGCCTCGGCCTTGGGATCGTCGGGCATCTGGAAGCAGGAGCGGGTGTAGGTGCGCTGCGAAAGCACGGTATCAACCGCTGCATTGACTTCCATTCTCCACGCGCCCCCCATCGGTATGACATTCCTCTCTGTTGTGCCTGGAAGCAAATACACGATCCAGCGCGCGTCGCTGCCTGCAGGTGCTGGCAGAACCACCGAGTTGTAGGTCTTGCCACAGAGCTCCACTTTCTGACGCATTGCCAACTTCCGCGCAGCCACGGCCCCTGCTTCATACCCGGAAAGAGGCTCCGGATTTTCCAGCGCCTCCGCCGGCTGTGCAGCTGCCGAGTCCGGAACGATGACTCGATATAGCGCGAGCGGCGAGTCTTTTGTCCCAGCGCCAAAGAACGTCACGCGAATCTCATTGCCGCGACGTTCGGTCACGTAACCATCGCCCCGCTTCTCGTCGCGAAACGCCTTCAGCTTGCGCGCTTCGTCGGTGGCAAGCCAGGCGGCGCGATCATGCAGGTAGATTTGCACGCCGCGTTGCGCGGCAGCATTGGCATCGGCCTGCTCCTCTTCGGTCATTGCTGGGAGTGCGGGTGGTTCGCCGGCACAAACAACGGCGTCAGGCGCGATCAGCAGAACGAGCAGGAATAAATTGGCTAGTGCCGCCCTGCGGCCGCTGCGGAGAGATGTCAGGCTGATTGAGCGGCTGGCGATGAAAGGCAGCATCGGGCTTTCCTGCTCGTCTTCTGGTTCCTGGACTACATGCTAATTCAACCGTAGTGACCGCGGGGATCTGGCGGGCACGCAACCGTCAACGCCCGCCTCCGCCCCCACCCCTACCCCCGCCACCCGAGGACCCACCAGCGGATAGGACACTCAACCCACCTATCACCTCCCGCTCCTATGCCCTGCGCAATGCGGATTGTCACGCCAAGAATCTCGCCCTGCGTTATACCCGTCACGATGACGTTCATCTGGCACCGGCGTACGACATGATCACCACCACCGCCTACCCAGGCTATACAAAGAATCCGCCGGCCATCTCCTTCATGGGGCGCAAGACTTGGGATCCCGGCAGGAGCCTGCAGACTTTTGTCACCGTCACGTTTGGAGTAACGGCACGGGAGCAGATCGAAATCGTTGAGCAGATCGGCACAGCGATGAGCGAAGTCGGGCCACTGGTGCGTGAAGCAATGGCTGCACACGTTGACTTCACGGAAATCGGCAGCACATGTTGCGGAGTTGGCACGAAGGTCTCGCAGGCCTCCGGGACAAGCGAAGCTACGGTGCGGGGAAGTGTCCCGGCGTGAGTTCGAGCAACAGGTCGTCGCATGGCACGCAAAGGATGCCGTCACGCATCAGTCGATCTTTGCCGCGATAAAGCAGATAGCGCTTGGCTTGCGGATAGTCCTCACCGAAAGCCTTCAGTGCCCGCAGATCGTCAGGATCTACCTTGCGGGAGTTCTTCACCTCAATGGCGTAGAGACCGCTCTCCCCGTAGACGACAAAGTCCACTTCGACTTGCGAGCGCGTTTGCCAGTAGTGCAGTTCATGGCGGCCGGGTGAGTAGTCGCACCAGGCGCGCAGGTGCTGCGCGACCAGCCCTTCCAGCGAAGCGCCGTCCAGTTCAGAGGCGGAATCCAGTGGACCGATGGGTCGGTTGGCCCGAAAGACGCCGGAGTCGAAGAAATAGAACTTCGGATGTGATGCGACCGCACGCTTGGCGCGCTTCGTGAATACGTTGATGCGAAAGCCCAGCAACAAGTCTTCAAGTATCTCGAGATATCCTTCGGCGGTTTTGCGATTGACCTGACATTCGCGCGAAACTGCCGCAAGGTTCAATACTGAACCGTGTGCAAAACTCATCGCCTCCAGAAAACGCGAAAACGAACCAATGTTGCGCACAAGGCCTTCCATCTGCACTTCTTCACGCAAGTAGAGGCCGTTGTAGGCTTGAAGGATGGCCTCGTGATCGTCAGCTGCCCACACTACGGGCAGCATGCCCAGTCGAAGTGCGGTGGCAAGGTGAAAACGTGGTCCCAGCTCTGCGGCCATGTAGGGGTGGAGATATTTCTGTGCTGCCCGCCCGCCCAGCAGATTTACGCCGTGGCGGCGTAGCTTGCGGGCACTCGACCCTGTGAGGACGAATTTCTGGCCACTTTTGCGTTCTATCAGCAGGTGCACCACCTCCAGTAGTTCCGGAAGTTTCTGGATTTCGTCTATGACGATGTGCTTCTTTCGGGAGTTGGCTGCAACGAGCTCAATCAGGCGCTCGGGTCGGGCGGATAGCTGGCGAAGAGTAGCCGGGTCCAGTAAATCGATGCGCATCGCATCAGGAAACTGGTGCGTACACCACAGGGTTTTTCCCGTGCCGCGGGGGCCAAGCAGGAAGAAGTGGTCCTTCCCGGCGCTCAGGAATCGTGGGATAAATGCCATTATGAGTCTCAGAATGGCATTAGAGTCGCCATTTTGCAAGAGATGCCTGGCGGGGGTGCGCCCGTGCCGAGCGCACAAGAAAAAGCCCCGGCAAGTTTCCTCGCCGAGGCTTCTTCATCGAACGATGGTCGAAGTAACGCTCGGCGTTACATCCCCATGTCGCCCATGCCACCCATGCCGCCGCCACCGCCACCATGGCCGTGCTCAGCTTCATCCTTCGGTGCATCGGCAATCATCACTTCCGTCGTCAGCAGCAGGCCCGCCACCGAAGCGGCGTTCTGCAGCGCCAGACGCGTGACCTTGGTCGGATCCAGGATGCCGGCTTCGAGCATGTCGCCATACTCACCGGTCGCAGCGTTGTAGCCGTAGGCGCCCTTGCCTGCCTTGACGGCATTCAGGACCACAGCGGCGTCTTCGCCCGCGTTCTCCACGATCTGGCGCAGCGGCTCTTCGAGCGACCGGGCCAGCAGGCGGATGCCCACGGTCTGGTCTTCGTTCGCGCCGGTCAGATCCTTCAGGCCTTTCAGCGCACGAATTAGCGCCACGCCGCCGCCAGGAACCACACCTTCTTCAACGGCAGCACGCGTGGCGTGCAGCGCGTCTTCGACGCGGGCCTTCTTTTCCTTCATCTCGACTTCCGTCGCAGCGCCGACCTTGATCACGGCCACGCCACCGGAGAGCTTGGCAACGCGCTCCTGCAGCTTTTCCTTGTCGTAGTCGCTGGTGGCTTCTTCCACCTGCTGGCGGATCGACTCGATGCGACCCTTGATGTCGGCGCTCTTGCCGGCGCCATCAATGATCGTGGTGTTTTCCTTCTCGATCACGATCTTCTTGGCAGTGCCCAGATCGCTGACCGTGGCCTTCTCCAGCGACAGGCCCACTTCTTCCGAAATGACCGTGCCACCAGTGAGTACCGCGATGTCCTGCAGCATGGCCTTGCGACGATCACCGAAGCCCGGAGCCTTGACGGCGCAGACCTTCAGGATGCCACGGATGTTGTTCACGACCAGAGTTGCCAGGGCCTCGCCTTCGACATCTTCCGCAACGATCAGCAGCGGACGACCGGCCTTCGCAACACCTTCGAGCAGCGGCAGCATTTCGCGGATGTTCGAGATCTTTTTCTCGGTAAGGAGAATCAGCGGCTTCTCGAGCTCAGCAACCTGTGTCTGCTGGTTGTTGATGAAATACGGCGACAGATAGCCGCGATCGAACTGCATGCCCTCGACCACGTCGAGTTCATTCTGCAGGCCCGAACCTTCTTCAACCGTGATCACGCCTTCCTTGCCGACCTTTTCCATCGCCTGCGCGATGGTCTTGCCGATCGACTCGTCCGAGTTGGCCGAGATCGTGCCGACCTGCGCGATGGCCTTGCTGTCCTTGCAGGGCTTCGAGAGCTTCTTCAGCTCTTCGATGGCCACAGTCACGGCTTTGTCGACACCGCGCTTGATGTCCATCGGGTTGCGGCCCGACGAAACAGCCTTGAGGCCTTCGCGGATGATCGCCTGTGCGAGCACGGTTGCGGTCGTGGTGCCGTCGCCAGCTTCGTCAGAAGTGTTTGAGGCAACTTCCTTTACCAGCTGCGCGCCCATGTTTTCGAACTTGTCCTTGAGCTCGATCTCCTTGGCGACGGACACGCCGTCCTTGGTGATCGTCGGCGCACCGAAGCTCTTGTCGAGCACGGCGTTGCGGCCCTTGGGACCCAGTGTTGCCTTGACGGCATTGGCGAGAATATTCACACCGCGGAACATCTTCACGCGGGCGTCGTCACCAAAACGAACTTCTTTAGCAGCCATGATTATTTGCCCTCGATGACGGCCATGACGTCTTCTTCACGCATGACCAGGAGA
Source organism: Steroidobacteraceae bacterium (assembly GCA_039917615.1). GTDB lineage: Bacteria > Pseudomonadota > Gammaproteobacteria > Steroidobacterales > Steroidobacteraceae > ZC4RG30. Next base: position 129,158 of record JBDSJD010000024.1, on the reverse strand, counting down.
TCGTCGCCGTCGACCTTAACTTCCGTTCCGCCGTATTTGCCGAACAGGACTTTGTCGCCGATCTTTACGTCCAGCGCGCGGACGGATCCGTCTTCCAGGATCTTTCCCTTGCCTACCGCGACGACCTTGCCCTGGATGGGCTTTTCGGTTGCGGTGTCAGGGATGATGATGCCGCCTGCTGATGTCCGTGATTCCTCGAGCCGCTTCACAATGATGCGGTCGTGGAGGGGGCGAATCTTCATGTTTGCCACTCCTTCAAGAGTTGTAAGTAACGAGATGTTGAAAAAACCGGTGCGTGCTTGTCGGCGGGATGCCCAACCCCGGATCCCGGGGTTGTTAGCACTCTCACCCGTCGGCTGCTAACGGGCGGTAATCATAGCGGCGGAACCTGAGGATTCAAGGGTGATCGCACTATTACTTCTGGCCGCGGCTGTAGAATCGCCGCGCCGCCGCCCCTTTTCCGGAGTCCCTATGCGCTTCCAGGCCCTGTTCCGCCCCGCGCTGAACCTGCTGGCCCTGACCCTGCTGGCTGGCCCCGGAATTTCAGTTACTGCCTCGGCAGCTGATGTGGCGTCCATCGCCGCTGTCGGCAACGCATGCAAGGACACCGAAGATTTCGTCTGTGTCGACACCGCCTTCAAGGTCAGCGCCATTGCGACAGCACCCGACCGCATCGAGGTGACTTTCCAGGTTCGACCGGGTGGCTTCTACCTCTACCGCAACAAGATGAAATTCACGGCAGCGGAGGGTCAGCCGGCGGCACTGGGGACACCGGATCTGCCAGCCGGCAAGGTCACGGAAGATGAGTTCTTCGGTAAGCAGGAGATCTACCAGCACGACGTCACGGCGAAACTGCCGGTATCGCGCGGTTCGAAGGCAGCCTTCACGCTACCGATCAAGGTCAGCTATCAGGGCTGCGATAAGGACACCGGCATCTGCTATCCGCCACAGACGAAGGAATTCAATGTTGAAATGCCCGAGGCCACGAGCGTCTCCGCGCTTCCTGCGGGCAGTTCAGCGGATGAACCCTACGTGTCCAAACAGGACCAGCTTGCCAACCTGATCCGCAGCGGAAATGTGTTCGTGATGGCGGGTGCATTCTTCCTGGCCGGCCTGCTGCTTTCGTTCACACCCTGTGTACTGCCGATGGTGCCGATCGTTGCCGGCATCATTGCAGGTGAAGGCGCCAACGTTACCCGTGCCCGCGCGTTTTCGATGTCGGCGGCCTATGTGCTGGGCATGGCGGCGACCTATACCGCAGCGGGCGTGGCATTCGCGGCAGCCGGGCAGCAGGCGCAGACATTGTTTCAGCAACCCTGGATCATTCTGCTGTTCAGCACGCTGTTTGTTGCAATGGCGTTATCAATGTTCGGCTTTTACACCGTGCAGATGCCGTCCTTCATCCAGACGCGGCTGACCCAGATGAGCAACCAGCAGAAGGCTGGCAGCTACATCGGGGTGGCGGCAATGGGCGCGCTTTCGGCGCTGATTGTTACCACCTGCGTGGGGCCCGCACTGGTGGCGGCATTGTCGGTCATCGGCCAATCCGGCCAGATGGTACGCGGTGGTATTGCACTGTTTTCGATGGCCATCGGGATGGGGATGCCACTGCTCGTCGTTGGTGCTTCTGCCGGCCAGTTACTGCCGCGCGCCGGCGCGTGGATGGATACCGTCAAGCAGGTCTTCGGCGCGCTGATGCTGGCCGTGGCCGTGTGGATGCTGTCGCGCATCCTGCCTGAGCGCGTGAGCTTCGTGCTGTGGATCCTGCCGCTCGCTGCATTGGCGATTATCTTGCTACGCGCTGCGGTGAAGAGCCCGGGCGCCCGCCTGGCAGTGCGTTTGCTCGGCGCGGTTGCCGGCGTGTACGCCGCGCTCATCCTGATCGGTGCCGTCAGGGGTGCCACCGATCCGCTGCAACCATTGCGCGCGACCGCGGCGCATGTGGAATTGCCCTTCCAGCGCATCAAATCCCTGGATGATCTGAACGCACAGGTTGCGGCGGCCAAGGGGGCAGGCAAGACAGTCATGCTGGATTTCTATGCCGACTGGTGCGTGTCCTGTAAGGAGATGGAGAAATACACCTTCCCCACGCCAGTAGTGCGCGCGGCACTGGCCAACACTGTGTGGCTACAGGCCGATGTCACCGCCAACGACGACGCCGACCAGGCGCTGCTGAAACATTTTGGTATCTTCGGCCCTCCGACTATCGTCTTCTACGGCACCGATGGCGCGGAACGACACAACTTCCGCGTGGTTGGCTTCATGAAGGCCGCAGAATTCGCATCGCTGGCCAGCCGGGCACTCAAGTAGGAATTTCCGCATGAAGAAAGGGCTGATGATCGCGGTGGCCGTGGCCATTGCCGCGGCACTTGGCGTGTTTGCGCAGCGGCATCTGGCTTCGCGTAATCATCCTGCGTCCACGTCACCTGCAACCGAAGTTGCGGCATCTGCCGCCACATCCAGCGACGCCGCCGCGACTGACCCCAATGCCCCTGCTGCAGAAGCTGCAGCGCCCAAAGTCCCGGAAACGCTACCTCAATTCGAACTTGCCGATCGTGACGGCAAGAAGCGCACTTTGAAGGAATGGTCCGGCCGGCCTCTCATGGTGAACTACTGGGCCACCTGGTGCGGGCCCTGCCGTCGTGAGATTCCACTGCTAAATAGCCTGCGCAAGCAGCGCGCCAGCCAGCGTCTGGAGATCATCGGCATTGCGGTGGATTTTCGGGATGACGTGCTGAAGTACGCACAGGAAACCACCATCGACTACCCACTGCTGATCGGCGAGGAAGATGGCCTCGAAGCCGTGAAGGCAATGGGAATGCAACCCGCATTCCCGTTCACCGTGTTTGCCGACAGCAAGCAGCGGATCGTTGCACTGAAGGTCGGGGAACTTCATCAGGACGAAGCAGACTTGATCCTGGACCGCGTGCTGGCGATTGATGCGGGGAAAACGCCCCTCGCTACTGCCCGCGAAGAGATCACGGAGGGCCTGAAGCAAATCGCCACTCGCCGAGCCGCGGAGGCCGGCTCGCCAGCCAAGACTGACTAACTACCTGCCGGATCGACGAAATTAGCGGCGAGTCTGGTACTTTTAGGGTTAAATGGCGCCCATCTGTTAACTGGGGTCGCCTTGCGGGGCTGCCGGGTGCGTAAAACGAAATGGCGCGGCTGCTGCTGCTCAATGGCCCCAATCTGAACCTGTTGGGCACCCGGGAACCGGGACTCTACGGCGTTGACACGCTGGACGCCATCGTTCAGCGCTGCACGACGCTGGCGCGCGAGCTCGGCCACGAGTTGGTTGCCCACCAAAGCAATGCCGAACACGAACTCGTCGGGCAGGTGCAGAACGCCGGCAAGCAGGGCGTTGGGTTCATGATCCTGAATCCTGGCGCCTTCACCCACACCAGCATCGCGCTGCGCGACGCCATTCTCGGTGTCAGCCTGCCGTTCATCGAAGTTCACCTGTCCAACGTGCATGCGCGGGAGGAATTCCGCCGGCATTCGTACTTTTCCGATATCGCAGTCGGCCAGATCGTGGGGCTGGGGCCGCTGGGGTATGAACTTGCCCTGCGCGCTGCCGCTTCCCGCCTGGCCGCCCGCTGATCCGATACGCATATTTCTGGAGCCCGCATGGATATTCGCAAGGTAAAGAAACTGATCGAGCTGCTGGAGGAATCCGGCATTGCGGAGATCGAAATCAAGGAAGGCGAAGAGTCGGTACGCATCAGCCGCATGCCGACCGGCCACGCGGCGCCGCAGTACTACAGCGCACCGGCCATTGCCGCGCCCGCTGCGGCGGCAGCCGCACCCGGCGCCGTTGCTGCCCCCGTGTTACCCACGCTGGCACGTCGCAAGGATGACGAGCACATCGTGCCGTCGCCGATGGTCGGCACTTATTATTCCGCAGGCTCACCCACCGCCAAGCCGTTCGTGCAGCTGGGCGACGAAGTAAAGGAAGGCCAGGTGCTGTGCATCATCGAGGCCATGAAAATGATGAACCAGATCGAAAGCGATCGCGCCGGGCGCGTGACGGCCATCATGGCCAAAAACGGTGATCCGGTGGAATTCGGTCAGCCGCTGTTTGTGATCGAATAAATCACGCGCATGCTCGACAAAATAGTCATTGCCAATCGGGGCGAGATCGCCCTGCGCATCCTGCGCGCCTGCCGCGAACTGGATATCAAGACCGTCGCCGTGCATTCCACGGCCGACAACAACCTCAAGCACGTGCTGCTGGCTGATGAAACGGTGTGCATCGGTCCGCCGCCCTCGCCACTGAGCTATCTGAACATGCCGGCGATCATCAGCGCGGCGGAAGTCACCGACTCGGTGGCCATCCATCCTGGCTACGGATTCCTGTCGGAGAACGCGGACTTCGCCGAACGGGTCGAGAAGAGCGGCTTCACCTTCATCGGCCCGAAAGCCGAGACCATCCGTTTGATGGGCGACAAGGTTTCGGCCATCAACGTGATGAAAAAGGCCGGCGTGCCCTGCGTGCCGGGTTCGGGCGGGCCGCTCACTGCGGACAACGACGAGAACCTGCGCATCGCGCGGCATATCGGCTACCCGGTGATCATCAAGGCCTCCGGCGGCGGCGGCGGGCGCGGCATGCGTGTGGTGCATGCGGAAGCTGCGCTGCTCAACGCGATCAACGTGACCCAGCAGGAAGCACTGGCTGCCTTCGGCAACGGCCAGGTCTACATGGAGAAATTCCTCGAGAAACCACGGCACATCGAGTTCCAGGTCATAGCCGACAACTACGGCAATGTCGTACACCTGGGCGAGCGCGACTGCTCCATGCAGCGTCGCCACCAGAAAGTCATCGAAGAAGCCCCGGCACCAGGACTCACCGACAAGCAGCGCCACAAGATGGGTGAACGGGTTGTCGAAGCCTGCCTTGCGGTGGGATATCGCAGCGCGGGAACACTGGAATTCCTGTACCAGGACAACGAGTTCTACTTCATCGAGATGAACACCCGCATCCAGGTGGAACATCCGGTAACCGAGCTCATCACCGGCATCGACCTGGTGAAGACGCAGTTGCTGGTCGCCTCGGGCGAGAAGCTGCCGTTCGCGCAGAAGGATATTGAATTCCGCGGTCACGCGATCGAATGCCGCATCAATGCGGAAGATGCCCGCACGTTCATGCCATCACCGGGCCTGGTGAAACGCTGGCACGCCCCGGGGGGGCCTGGCATCCGTGTCGACAGCCATGTGTACTCAGGCTACACCGTGCCGCCGAACTACGACTCGATGGTGGCGAAGATCATTGCGCATGGGGATTCACGCAAATCGGCCATCGCCCGCATGAAAAACGCGCTGGCGGAGCTGGTGGTGGAAGGCATCAAGACCAACACGGCATTGCACCAGGAGATCCTGAGCCATTCGGCATTCCGCGACGGCGGCCTCGACATCCACTATCTGGAGCGGCGACTCGGGCTGAAATAGCCCGTACGCCAACCCCGGGGAACCTGATGGGATATCTGGCGCTCAGCGTCGATCTTGAAGGTGCAGATCCAGAAGCCGCGGAAGCAGCATGTTTCGCCGCGGGAGCCGTGTCGGTCACACTTACTGACGCCGTGGACGACGCGATTCTCGAGCCGGCGCCTGGCGAAATCCGGCTGTGGCCCCGGACGGTATTGCAGGCTTTGTTCCCGGCGGAGTCCGCGGGCCCCGCGGCGATCATTGCGCTATCGGGCGCGCTGGAACTGCCCGCTGCGCGCATCCGCGCGGAACGCATCGCCGACCGGGTCTGGGAGCGCGAATGGCTGAAAGATTTTCATGCCATGCGTTTTGGCCGACGCCTGTGGGTGGTGCCCAACCACGAGCCTGCGCCGGCCGATCCGGACGCGGTCATGGTGCGGCTTGATCCGGGCCTGGCTTTTGGCACCGGCACACATCCATCGACGGCGCTTTGCCTGACTTGGCTGGACTCGCACCTGCCAGCAGGCGCCACGGTGATCGACTACGGTTCCGGCTCCGGCGTGCTGGCCGTTGCGGCGGCGAAACTAGGCGCCGGCGTGGCGCATGCATTTGATATCGATCCGCAGGCGCTGATCGCGACGGGTGACAATGCGGCCGCAAATGCCGTGGCGGCGAAGGTGCAGATCCATTCCAGCGCCACCTCGCTGCCGCAACCGGTGGACATTGTGGTGGCGAATATCCTTGCTGGCACGCTGATTGACCTCGCCCCGCAGCTCTGCGGTTATCTGCGAGCCGGCGGGCAGCTGGTTCTGGCCGGCATTCTCAAACAGCAGGTACACGAAGTCAGGGCCGGCTTCAGGCGCTGGCTCGACCTTACTGTGTTCGCGGAACGCGACGGCTGGAGCGCTCTTGCCGGCCGCCTGGAAGCACGCGCTTGAGCCAGATGTTCACCACCTGCCCCGCCTGCCGCATGAATCTTGCGGTTACGCCCTCGGACCTGCGTATCGGTCAAGGTTACGTGCGCTGCGGTCGCTGCAATCGCGTTTTCAATGCGCTGCAGTCGCTGGCGGAGGATCTGGATCAGGACGAGCAATCGGGTCTCGCAGCCACGGGCACGACCACTGTGCCCGCCATGGAAGACCCCGGCGAATATGCGCCGGCGAATGACACGGCAGAGCCGCCCGCGGCCCAGCCGAAGTCTGATGAGGAGTCGAACTGGGCGCGCATCACCCCGGTCGACGTGCCTGCCATGCAGGAAGTGGATGTAGTGGAGCGGCAGTCCACCGGGACTTTCGAGACCATCGTGCTGGAAGGCGACGGCTATCTTCAAACCGAGGAGCACGTCGATGAACAGGACGTCGACGCGCAACTGCAGGAGCTGGCGCGGCAGATGGACTCGCGCAATGCTGACGCCGGGCAGGACGGCGCAGACCGCGTTCATCCTGATGAAAACATTGTGCTGGAGGTCTTGGACGATTCCCCGCGACACGAATTCGAAACCGCTGCCAGCTTCGACCCGCCCCGCCGCCGTCACCACCGAGCTTGGGCGGTAGTTGCGGCGGTGCTAGCCCTGCTGCTGTTCGGGCAATTACTGCATCACAGCCGGCAGATACTGGTCGCCTATCCCTGGTTCGAGCGTCCCCTGCAATCCCTGTATGCCTTGTTCGGCGTGACGCTAACGCCCAGATGGGATCTGCAAGCGTATGACCTGCGGCAACTGGGCGCCGAGTCCCCGGCTGGCGCCAGCGACCGGATCGTATTGCGCGCGACCGTCCACAATCGCGGGCCCATCAGCCAGCCACCGCCAATGATTCGCGTCGTGCTGAAGGACCGCTTTGAAAATACGCTATCGACCGCAGCTGTTGCACCAGCGGACTACCTGCAAACTGCAGTCCCCGCTCGCATGGCACCCGACCAGCGCCTCGACATCATGCTGACGCTCCCCGACCCGACGCGGCAGGCGGCGGGATTCGAGATCGACGCCTGCCTGCCGGGCGCCGATGGCAAGCTCCACTGCAGCAACGACCCGTGAGTTTTTCAATCGGGCCCTGGCAGATCCCGGCGCGGGCGGTGCTTGCGCCCATGGCGGGTGTGACTGACCGGCCATTTCGCATCCTGTGCCGCCGCTTCGGCGCAGGCCTTGCCGCTTCGGAAATGATTACCTCCGACCAGCGCCTGTGGCACACCACCAAGTCCCGGCAACGTATGAATCACGAGGGCGAACCCGAACCGCGGGTAGTCCAGCTGGCGGGCAACGATCCCCTGCAGGTTGCGGAAGCCGCGCGCATGAACGTCGACCTGGGCGCGCAGATCATCGATATCAACATGGGATGCCCGGCAAAAAAAGTCTACGGCAGGCACTGTGGCTCGGCGCTGCTGGGCGACCCGCAGCTTGTCGGTCGCATCCTTGCCGCAGTGGTTGCCGCGGTAAACGTTCCGGTGACTGTCAAGATCCGTACCGGCATCGACCGATTGCACATCAATGCGGCAGAAATATCACGCGTTGCAGCAGAGGCTGGCGTGCGCGCCATTGCAGTGCATGGTCGCACCCGTGCGGATTTCTATGAAGGAGAAGCTGAATACGACACCATTCGCGAAGTGTGTGCCGCGGCTGCAATTCCGGTGATAGCCAACGGCGATATTGACAGCGCGAAAAAAGCTTCCGCCGTGCTTGATTTCACGCGTGCTGCAGGAGTAATGATCGGTCGCGGCGCGCATGGCTCGCCATGGATCTTCCGCGATGTCAATGCATTTCTTGAAACCGGAATAATTCCGCCACCGCTCTTGCGCACTCAGATCAGAGACATCATTCTTGAGCACGTCACGGCGCTGTACGCTTTTCATGGAGAAGCGGGCGGCGTACGGATCGCGCGCAAGCATCTGGGCTGGTACTGCCAACAACACACCGACACTGCAATCTTCCGGCCTGACATCATGGCCGCGGATTCATCGTCGGCGCAGTTTGCAACGGTTGCAGCGCGTTTTGGTGCTTGGGCCAATAACGAGAACAATCGGGTGGGACGGGAGCAGTCGAATGCGGGCATCGAATCGGAAGAACACCAGGCTGGTCCCGGTGCGCAGGCTCATGACATCGGTCACCAGCGATCTGCCGTTGCGTAACCACGCCGAACGCGCATTGTCGGATTATTTCGCCAACCTTAACGGTCATCGCCCCGCCCGCCTTTACGATCTGGTGCTGCGCGAAGTGGAAGAACCCCTGTTCCGAACGGTGCTCGACTACGCCGCTGGCAACCAGAGCCAGGCGGCCGTCATCCTGGGCATCAATCGCGGCACGCTGCGCAAGAAATTGCGCGAATTCGGGCTGTCGGCCTGAGCGGCGACGGCGCAATGGATCTGCCGATCCGCCGCGCGCTGCTCTCGGTTTCCGACAAGACCGGACTGATCGACCTCGCCCGCGCGCTGTCCGCCCGCAACATCGAGCTGCTGTCCACCGGCGGCACCGCCCGCGCCCTGGCCGAAGCCGGCATCGCGGTGCGCGAGGTGGCGAGCGTCACCGGCTTTCCAGAGATCATGGATGGTCGCGTCAAGACGCTGCACCCGAAAATTCATGGCGGCCTGCTGGGTCGCCGCGGCACCGACGATGCAGTCATGGCGCGCGAACAGATCGCGCCGATCGACCTGCTGGTCGTGAACCTCTACCCCTTCGCCGCCACCATCGCCAAACCCGACGTTGCCTACGACGAAGCCATCGAGCATATCGACGTCGGCGGACCTGCCATGTTGCGAGGCGCGGCCAAGAACCACGCCGATGTCACGGTAGTGGTGGATCCCGCGGACTACGTCGAGTTGCTGGCAGCGCTCGCCAAGGGCAATGGCGCAACGAGTTTCGCCATGCGCGCACGCCTCGCCGCCAAGGCGTTCGCACACACCGCCAGCTACGACTCGCTGGTCGCCGACTACCTCGCGCGCCAGCACGGCGCGGCAACCGACCCATTCCCTGCGCAGCTGGGAATCGGTCTCACGCGCATCGCAACACTGCGTTATGGCGAGAACCCGCATCAGCGCGCTGCGTTCTACCGCAACCCCGGCAAAGCGGATGACACCATCGCCGGCGCGCGCGTCGCGCAGGGCAAGGAACTTTCGTTCAATAACATCGCCGATGCAGACACCGCGCTGGAATGCGTGCGCCAGTTCGAGCGTGACGCCTGCGTCATCGTCAAGCATGCCAACCCCTGCGGCGCTGCTGTCGCGAGCACATTGCGTGATGCCTATGAACTGGCGTATCGCACCGACCCCACCTCCGCCTTCGGCGGCATCATTGCCTTCAATCGTCCGCTCGACGCTGGCACGGCCGCGCGGATTCTCGAGCAGCAGTTCGTCGAGGTACTGGTGGTGCCGTCACTGCTTGCGGGGGCCGCCGCAGTGCTGGCTACGAAACCGAATGTGCGCGTGTTACTCACAGGCGAGCTGCAGCAAGTTGCCGCGCCCGAGCGCGAGCTGCGCAGTGTCGGTGGCGGCGTGCTGGTGCAGGATCGCGACTCCGGCCGCATCGAAGTGAGCAACCTTCCCTGCGTGACCCAGCGCGAGCCCACCGCGCAGGAGCGTCGCGACCTGGCGTTCGCGTGGCGCGTGTGCAAGTTCGTCAAGTCGAACGCCATCGTGTTCGCGCGCGACGAAGCCACCGTGGGTGTGGGCGCTGGCCAGATGAGCCGCGTCTATTCAAGCCGCATCGGCGCCATCAAGGCGCAAGACGCAAATCTTTCCGTGCGCGGTGCGGTCATGGCTTCGGACGCTTTTTTCCCGTTCCGCGATGGCATCGAAGTGGCCGCGAGCCAGGGCGTAACCGCGGTGATCCAGCCTGGCGGTTCGATGCGCGATCCGGAAGTGATCGCAGCAGCAGATGCAGCTGGTCTTGCCATGCTGTTTACCAGCATGCGGCATTTCCGGCATTGACGAGCAGGTGCTATGACGGGCAGCTACAAGGTCCTGATCATCGGCAATGGCGGGCGCGAACACGCGCTGGCCTGGAAATGCGCACAATCGGCGCGGGTCACAGAAGTAATCGTGGCGCCTGGCAATGCCGGCACTGCGCGCGAAAACAAAGTACGCAACGTGGCCATTGACGTTGAACAGATGGACCAGCTCGCCGACTTCGCCGCAGCCGAAGGCGTGGCGCTGACCATCGTCGGGCCGGAGGCGCCGCTGGTCGCGGGAATCGTCGACCTGTTTGCGACGCGTGGATTACCCTGCTTCGGGCCACGCAAGGCACCAGCGCAGCTCGAAGGTTCCAAGGTATTCTCCAAGGAATTCCTGCTGCGCCATGGCATTCCCACCGCTGGCTACCGCAGGTTCACACGCGCTGACTTCGACCGCGACTGGCTGGCCGCGCAACCCGCACCTATTGTGGTGAAGGCCAGCGGCCTCGCCGCCGGCAAGGGCGTGATCATTGCGTCTACGGCGGCCGACGCCGTGGAAGCAGCAGAATCCATGCTGGGTGGCCGCTTCGGTGATGCCGGCAACGAGATCGTGGTCGAGGAATTCCTCGACGGCGAAGAAGCCAGCTTCATCGTCATGAGCGATGGCCGCCATGTGCTGCCGATGGCGAGCAGCCAGGATCACAAGCGGCTGCTGGATGATGATGAGGGCCCGAATACCGGCGGCATGGGTGCTTACTCGCCGGCGCCAGTGGTTACGCCCGAGGTTCATGCTCGCATCATGCGTGAAGTCATCGAGCCCACGATCAAGGGGCTGCACGCGGACGGCATGCCTTTCGTCGGGTTCCTCTATGCGGGGTTGATGATCGACGCCAGTGGCGCGCCGCGGGTGATCGAGTTCAATGTGCGCTTCGGCGACCCGGAGACCCAGCCTGTGCTGGCGCGACTGAAGTCCGACCTCACCCTGCTGTGCGAAGCGGCACTCGCCGGACAGCTCGATACCGTCCGGGCCGAATGGGATCCGCGTGCCGCGCTCGGGGTGGTGATCGCGGCACATGGCTATCCAGACACTGTGCGCAAAGGCGATGTGGTCGACGGGCTGGATGGCGTCGGCGCCTTGTCCGGCAAGCTGTTCCACGCCGGCACCAAAGCCAGGGATGGCAAGGTCGTCACCGCAGGCGGGCGGGTGTTCTGCGCGGTCGGCCTGGGCGCCACGGTCCGGGCCGCGCAACGCGAAGCTTATGCGCTGGTCGATGTGGTGCGCTTCGATGGCGCGCAGTCGCGGCGGGATATTGGCCATCGCGCCATCGCACGCGAACGATAAGCCGTAGCTAGGCGCGGGTGTGGCTGGCCTTCGCCGCGTCACAGGCGGTTGGCGTCTGTGTGGCCTTTCTGGGCTACTCCACCTTCCAGGCGCGCCCGCTGCTCAATATCCACGACCTGGCCGTGCTGCCGGAGCGACGCGGGGGAGGCATCGGCGGCGCATTGCTGACAGCCGCCGAAACGCAGGCGCGGGTCGAAGACTGCTGCAAACTCACACTGGAGGTGCAGGACGACAACGCGCCCGCCCGCAAGCTGTATGAAGGGTTCGGATTCCGGGACGTGCGTTACGGCAATTCCGGCCCGACGCGCTTCCTCAGCAAACAGATGTAATCATTGCCGTCGTGATGTGATCGCGCTGCGCATGTATTATCCACACATGCCGGTAAATCCTGACGACCTGCTCGAATCCATGCGCAACCTCGGGCCGCGCTCTGCCCAGCAACTGGCGTCGGTGGGCATCAATACCATCGAGAAATTTCGCGCCATGGGCTCGGTTGAGGCCTATGTAAAACTGCAGCGGGGCTGCACGAACGTCGGCATGAACATGCTCTGGGCGCTGGAAGGCGCACTGACCAACACGCACTGGGAAGAGGTCTCGCGCGAACAGGGTCCGCGGCTGCTCAAGATCCTGGAACAATACGAGAAGGATCATCCGCCCGGCTGACGCCGGACCGACAAGGCGATGCGTTCACCGTTTTTCTGGCGCACGAAGTGCCAGGCGACCACGGAACCGCTTGCGGGCAAGCCTGTTGTTGCGATAGTGCCGGTCGCGCAGCTTGAGCCAGCGGTTACGCCCGTTCCCGCGGCCGCAGCCCAGCCGCCTGCCATGCGACAGGTTTACGCACTGGCCCTGCAGGACGAGCGCGCGATACAGCCGCAGATCGCCCCCGACCCCGCGCAAATGAGTCTGCTGCTGGCGGCAAGCCAGGCTTTCGCGCAGATTGGCACCGAGCCGCGCTACACCCCACGGCGCCCGGCAATGCTGGCGCAGCTTCTGCAGGCGCTGAGCGACGAAAATGCCTCGTTGCGCGAACTGTCGCGCATCGTCGCGAAGGACCCGCAGTTGACCGGCAATCTGCTTCGTACGGCCAACAGTGTTTTTTACAACACCACCGGCACGCCGGTCGAAAGCGTTGAGCGCGCAGCAGCAATGCTCGGCACGGCAGGAATCCGCAGACTGCTGGCCGCATCGCTGATGCAGCCGCTCGCAACAGGTCCCGCGAGCGAAATGGGACTCTTCGTGGAAATCATCTGGGAACATGCGCTGTACAGCGCTTCCGCGTCAGAAGCCTGGGTCAGCCACAGTCAGGACGCCGATCCGTTCATCGCCCACCTGCTGGCGCTGGTGCACGGGCTGGGATGCGTAGCGGTGTACCGTGTGCTCACCGACCTGTATGCGGCGCGGCCGGAACTGCAGCGTGACCCTGCCACGATTGCCGATGCGCTGGAGACCAACGCCGCAGTGATTGCCTCCCGCATCGCTGCACACTGGGGTCTGTCAGTGGCCACACAGCAGGCCTTGGAAACACAGTCATCTGCCGCGCCGAACAACGAACCGTCGAAGCTGGCACGGGCCCTGCAGTTCGGTCTGCTCAGTGGCGCAATGATCATGCTGTGCGCGCGGGGCAAGCTCACCGAACCGGCGGGCCTGGAGGGAATCGAGGCCGGCGGCTTCCAGGGCACCGCGTCTGCAAGAATCTGGGAGCGTCTGGTGCGCGCGTACGTCAGACCCTAGAAGCTGACGCGCACGAACGCTTCGGGCCCCTTGTAGTGCAGGTTGAAATAGCCAGCGAAATCCGTGGTAGCAGCGTCGACCTTGAAGCGCGCCTGCGTGTAACCAAGGCCCACGGCGAAATTCGGTCGCACCCGGAACTGCGCGTCGCCGTGCCAGGACTGATAGCCGCCCTTTACGCCTTCCTGGTTGGCGCCTAGATAGTTGCCGGCAAGATTAAGCGAGAATCTGCGCGTTACCCGCCAGGTGGCATCGGCGGTCAAAGTGGGGAACGGACCAGCCACATCGAGTTTTTCGCGCTCAAACCGCGCCGGCACCTCAAGTGCGCCCTGCAGTTGCAGCAGATGCAGCGCAACGCCAGCACCGAGCTCCCATTTCTCCGTGCGCAGCACGGAGTACGAATAGGCCAGGCCCAGCTTGCGCAAATCCATCGACGACACCAACCGGTCGTTGATCTGGTAGACATCCTCGCCGAAGCGGATCTGTTGATTGATCACTTCATCGCCGCTGCGCGTCATCTTGAAGAAATCCGCGCGGATTCGGTGGCGATCGCCGATGCGAAACATGATGTCGACGCTGCCCTGCTTGAGCTTGCGCGGAAATCCAAGGGTATCCTCGCCGCTCACCAGCGTGCCGGGAACACCAGCGCTGTTGTCATTACGCACCGCCGTGCTGATGTCGGGCATATAGAACAAACCGCGCAGCGCAAAGCGGTCGGTGATTGGGCTGGCAATAGCCAACTTCGGCGGCTGCAGCAGCTGGCGCTGCGCTCCGGCCGGCTGCGACGGCTCGCCCGCAAATGCCGGGCTCAGGGCCAGCGCCGTCAAGCAGGATAGGAGAATCTTGAGGCGTGCTTGCATGCTCCGATGATCGTGCATGCTCCAAGCGCTACGCAACTTCGCCGGCGGTCTACTGTGACGGGCTACCGTCTGGCGGTGAATGGCGACAGGCTGCAAGCGGGAAGGTGAACAACTGGGCCAGGACTGGCCGACGCCCGGTCAATCCGCTTGCGACGACTGCTCCAGCGGCTGCAGCTTCTCGATGTAGAAGTCGTCGCCGATCCGGACTGCTACCGCAACGGCCGCCGTGGCGTCCGCAATGGAGAACCGGTAAAGGACATCGACTGCAATACAGCGCAGATTCTTCGAGCAGCTGTCGAGAGAAGGATTGGTCGAAGGTACGGCGGGAAGTATCTGGGTGCCATCGGCGCGCAGCAACCAGACACTGGTATCCAGTTTTTTCGATGGCTGTACATCGGTAGGAATCGTTCGGGAAGTGGCGGCCATCCGCCGACCGTCGATCATCGCGAGAGTTCTCGCGCCAAACGACGCGTCGAGGCCTTGCCTCATCACCAGCTGCAGGGTGTAGTAATTCGCACGGCGCGTCCAGATTGCGGCACTGACCTTGTTGGAGGGTCTCAGCGTCACCAAGTCCTGCGCCACGACGCGGGTTCCCTCGCCTGTCGTGGCCGCGGGAAAAGCACTGCCCGCGACGACTGCAAGCAATACCGCAAACAGGAGTCTTACAGGCCGTCTCATCGCCGTCTCCAAATGGCTCAGTCTGTTCACACCATAGCGCCGAATTGATCGGGGCGCATTGTGCGGTGCGGCTTCGAGCCCGTCTCAAACAGCGCCGTCGCCAGGATAGTGAGCGAACCACCGTCTCGATATTGCGCGCGCCGAAGACCCTTCAACATGTGCTGCATCTCGTCACTTCCTCATAGCCCGTCAATGAGCAGCGGCGCTGTCGAATCAGGCACCGCGCATACAGCCACAGGCTGCGACATAACAACGCAGCAAAGGGCTCATTTGCCCGGGAGAAACACGGGTTTCTTTACACTCCAACCAAACCCTTATGTCATCCACTTTCACAATCAACGAGTTGCATCAACGGCATGAAGCTTGCTCTGAAGTATTGGCGAGTCCATCACGACACAACAATCCGGACATAACGCCGCAACGCCACTGGGCGCGACGCAGATGCCCGAATGAGGAAGACAAGCATGCAAGCACACATATCTTTTCGCCGCGCTACGGCCATCTGCGTCGCAGTGGTGGGGCTCGGCATGGGGAGCAGCGCCTTCGCGGCTGTGATCTACAACAGCATCCCGGCTCCCTTGCCCGGCAACGTTCCGAGTCTGGGATACCAGGCCACCCAGACGGCGGAGTTTGGAGACCTGATCAGTTTTGCCGCGGGACCCAGGAGTCTCACTCAGGTGACAGTCACCATGAGTGACTGGGCATTGGAATCGACCTACCAGTCCGTAGGAACCTCCGCCGGTTTCAACGTGCCGCTTACACTGTCGCTGTACAGCGTAGGCGGAGGCAACTCGGTGGGCTCCGTGATTGCGTCCAGGTCCATCAATAGCCTGATTCCCTGGAGACCAGAGGCGGATCCGACCTGCCCGGGCGGCACCGCCTGGCGCGATGGCGGCGGGACCTGCTTCAACGGCCTTGCGTTCAACGTCTTGTTTGACTTCAGCGGGGTGGTTGCGCCAAACAGCCTTATCTACGGGCTTGCGTTCAACACGCAGACCTGGGGCTATAACCCCACTGGAGCATCCGGGCCGTACAATTCGCTCAACTTTGGTCTCTCGACGACGGGACCTTCGGTGGGCTCCAACCCCCTGCCTGATACGGCTTACTGGAACACTTCGACCGCAGGTAACTACAGCGATGGTGGCGCCGCGGGCGTGGGTATCTTCCGGCAGGACACCGACTGGAGCCCGTACAGCGGCGCAATCAGATTCGAAGCGGTTGATGTTCCGGAGCCGGCGTCATTCGCGCTAGTGGGCCTGGGTCTAGCCGCACTGGGATTCAGCCGCCGCAGAAAATTCAGCCTGTGTAAAAGCTGAGACGGGGCGATGGCAATGCCCGCAACGCGGATTGCGGGCATTGCTGTCTTCGGGCGACTAACTTACCGTTTCATCGCCTCGAAGAACTCCGCATTGGTCTTCGTATCCTTCATCTTGTCGAGCAGGAACTCGATCGCGGCCAGCTCATCCATGGGATGCAGGAGCTTACGCAGGATCCACATCTTGGCAAGCTCGGTCGGATCGGTGATCAGTTCTTCCTTCCGGGTGCCGGAGCGGTTGATGTTGATGGCGGGGAAGGTGCGCTTCTCGGCGATACGGCGATCCAGATGGATTTCGCTATTGCCGGTTCCCTTGAACTCTTCGAAGATCACGTCGTCCATCTTCGAACCGGTATCCACCAGCGCGGTCGCCAGGATGGTGAGGGATCCACCCTCTTCGATATTGCGCGCCGCGCCGAAGAAGCGCTTCGGCCGTTGCAGGGCATTGGCATCCACACCACCGGTCAGCACCTTGCCCGAGCTTGGCACCACGGTGTTGTAGGCACGCGCCAGGCGCGTGATGGAATCGAGCAGGATGACCACATCCTTCTTGTGCTCGACCAGCCGCTTGGCTTTTTCGATGACCATCTCGGCCACCTGCACGTGACGCGCTGCGGGTTCGTCGAAGGTCGATGACACCACTTCGCCCTTTACGGTGCGCTGCATCTCGGTCACTTCTTCGGGCCGCTCATCGATGAGCAGCACGATGAGATACACCTCGGGATGGTTTGCAGTAATCGCCGTGGCGATGTTCTGCAACAGCATCGTCTTGCCCGCCTTCGGGGGTGAGACGATGAGACCGCGCTGGCCTTTACCTATCGGGGCAACCAGGTCGATGGCGCGGGCGGTGAGATCTTCCGTGCTGCCGTTGCCGCGTTGCAGCTTCAGCCGTATGGTCGGATGGAACGGCGTCAGGTTTTCGAACAGAACCTTGTTGCGCGAACTCTCCGGTGAATCAAAATTGATCTCACCAACTTTCATCAGCGCGAAATAACGCTCGCCATCCTTTGGCGGGCGGATCAGGCCGGAGATTGAATCACCGGTGCGCAGGTTGAAGCGCCGCACCTGGTTCGGGCTGATGTATACATCGTCCGGACCAGCCAGGTAGGAGGAATCCGCCGAGCGCAGGAAGCCGAAGCCATCCTGCAGGATTTCAATCACGCCCTCGCCATAGATGGCCTCGCCATTGCGGGCGTGCGCCTTCAGGATGGAGAAGATGATGTCCTGTTTGCGCGACCGGGCGAGGCTTTCCAGCCCCATCGTCTCGGCCACCTTGACCAGCTGGTTGATCGGTTTGGAACGCAGCTCGTTCAGGCTCATCGACTGGCGTGCCTGCGCAAGTTCCGCCGGGCTGCTGATCTCACCATCGAGGGTGGGATCAAACGGCTCCGGATCGTAGATCTCGTCGTGACGGCCTATATTGCCGTTTGCATTGCCATTGGGACCGCCACCGCCGCCACGATTGCCATCACGATGGCGTCCACCGCCGCCGCCGCCACCACCACCTTTGCCCTGCCGACGACCACCACCGCCGCCGCCACCGCCACCTGGCCCGCCGAGATAGCCCCTCATGGTTTGCTGTCCGCGGCGCCGGCCTGTGGTTTGGGCAGATTGCTGTCCAGGAAGGCAACGAGCTGCGATTTGGAAAGGGCGCCGACTTTCTGCGCCTCGACCTTGCCGTTCTTGAACAGGATCAGCGTGGGGATGCCACGGATACCAAAACGCGGCGGAACCTGGGGATTTTCATCGATATTGAGCTTGGCGATCTTGACCCGGCCTTTGTACTCATTGGCCGCCTCATCGAGAATCGGCCCGATCATCTTGCAGGGGCCACACCATTCGGCCCAGAAATCGAGCAACACCGGCTCGGCGGATTTCAGCACGTCGTTATCGAACGTGGCGTCAGAAGTATGGACAATCAGTGGGCTGCTCACTGTTAAAGCCTCCAATAGCGGTAAGACCTTGGTTTTGTGCCGGATCGGGTTGAACTCAAATTCGATCTGATTTGATTTGGCGCCGGATGCGCTGGCCCGGGAGAGAATTCCCGCGCCATGGATTCGGTGAACGTTTACACTAGGTGGTTAGGGGATTGCGTCCAGGGCGACAGATAGTCGCCGTGTCTAGGGCGCTTTTGTAGCCGGTCCTTGCCCGATTTGCAAGAGTCCCGGTGCGACCTGCGAACCAGGTCGAATAACGAAGCAGGTATGATCACAAAGCTCTGGAACAGGTTCTTTGGCTCTGCAGCCAGGTCTGCGGACACGCCCATCCCACCCCCCGTCGCGGCTGTGCCTGATGTGCCGGCCGAGGTGCTGCCCGACGTTGCTCCTGACGTGGCCGCCCTGGTACGCAAGACGGCTGTGGCACCGGATGGACCTGCATTCAGCACCTTCGACCTGGCACCCGGTCTGGCCCGCGGCATCAGCGATGCGGGTTTCCAATTCACCACGCCCATTCAGGCGCAGACGCTGCCGCTGGCCCTCGCTGGCCGCGACGTGGCCGGACAGGCACAGACCGGCACCGGCAAGACCGCCGCGTTCCTGGTGTCGATGTTCAATACGCTGCTGACGCGCCCACCGCACGGCGAACGCCCCAAGAATTCCATGCGCGGCATTGTCATCGCACCCACCCGCGAACTGGCCGTGCAGATTCACAGCGACGCCATCACCCTCGCCAAACACACCGGCATCAAGCTGGCCTGCGTATTCGGCGGCGTCGACTACGACAAGCAGCGCCGCCAGTTCGAGAATGGCGCGGATGTGCTGATCGGCACACCGGGCCGCATCATCGATTTCTACAAACAGGGCGTGTTCGACCTGCGTCACATCCAGGTCTGCGTGCTTGACGAAGCGGACCGCATGTTCGACCTGGGCTTCATCGCGGACATCCGCTACATGCTGCGCAAGATGCCGGAACCCGCTCATCGGCAGTCGATGCTGTTCTCGGCGACGCTGTCGCAGCGCGTGCTGGAACTGGCCTACGAGCACATGAACAATCCCGAGACCGTGCGCATCGAACCCGATCGCATCACGGCCGACCGGGTGCGCCAGATCATCTATTTCCCGGCCATGGAAGAAAAGATTCCGCTGCTGATCGGCATGCTGCGCACGGCCGCTGCCGTGCGCACGATGGTGTTCGTGAACACGCGTCGCCAGGCCGATCGCCTGGAAGAAGTGCTGCGCGCCAACCATATCAACGCCCAGGCGGTGTCGGGCGACGTGCCGCAGAACAAGCGCCTGCGCTACCTGAAGGAATTCCACAGCGGCGAACTGGCGGTGCTGATCGCCACCGACGTGGCCTCACGCGGGCTGCACGTTCCCGATGTCAGCCACGTGTTCAATTTCGACCTGCCGCAGGATTGCGCCGACTACGTGCATCGCATCGGCCGCACCGCACGGGCAGGCGCCGAGGGCGATGCCATCAGCTTCGGCTGCGAGGACTACGCCATCTGCCTGCCGGACATCGAGAACTACATTGGGCACAAGATTCCCGTCGCGAGCGTCACGCGGGACCTGCTGGCCACCGGCGTGGTCTTTCCGCGCCACAAACCGCGCGAGGATGCGCCACCGCGGCGCAGCGGCGGTGGTAGTGGCGGCGGGCCTCGATCAGGCGGTGGGGGTCGTCCGGGTGGGGGGGGCGGTCCCCGGCGTGGCGCTCCGCCGCGCGGCCGGCGCTAGCGGATTTCCACCACTGCACTGACGTGCATATAGCCCGGCGGCGGCTCGCGCGGCGGGCGGCTTGAATCGGGATTGGTCACGGCGATCACGCAGCCGATGCCCGCGTTGCGGGCAGCGGCCAGCACCTTCGGGTTGTCATCGATAAACGCAGCGCGTGCCGGATCGTAGCCTGATGCGGTCTGGAATCGCAGCCAGAACTCGGCATGTTCCTTCGGCGCACCAAACTCATGTGAGCTGTACATCGCATCCAGGAACGGGCGGATGCCGACCTTGTCATCCTTGATGCGCAGCGTTTCCGGATGCGAGTTGGTGGCGAGCACCAGGCGCCGTCCGGCGGCGCGCTGACGCTGCAGAAAATCCCGCGCGCCCGGCAACCACGCTATGCGGTCATCGTGCTCTGATTTCATCGCAGACAGATCCAGTTGCAGCATGCGCGACCAGTAATCCAGGCAGTACCAATTGAGCGTGCCCTCCGCAGCGCGCAGACGCGGGTAGATCTCCTTCTCGAGCGCATCCTGCGCCGACATGCCGCGCGCAGCACCGTAGTACTCTGGCACCACCTCGAGCCAGAAGTGCGTGTCGAAGGCCAGATCGAGCAGCGTGCCATCCAGATCCAGCAGCAGCGTGTCAATGTGATCGGGAAGACGAGCGGTGCTCATGGATGCATGATACCCGCAGGCACGCCGGAACTCGCGCCGACAGTTCCGCGTACAGTGATGCAAACGCCCGCGGTCACTGAGCCGTAAGATACCTGCCAGATGTTCGACCTTATCGACCTGCACACGCACAGCAATTACTCCGACGGCACGGTTGCTCCGGCTGCGCTCGTGGCGCTGGCGGCGACAAGACAGGTGAAGGTTCTGGCACTCACGGACCACGACACCACTGCCGGGCTCGCCGAAGCAGGCAGTGCAGCATTTGAGGCCGGTATCGACTTCATCAATGGCGTCGAGATCACTGCAGGCTGGCGCGGTCAGGAGCTGCACGTGGTTGGCCTTGGCATCGACCCGTACGACCCGGTGCTGGTATCCCATCTCGCCCATCTGGTGCGGCTGCGTCGCAGCCGTGTTGCCGCCATCGGCGAGCGGTTGCGCCGGAGCAGCAGCTTTCGCGATACCGATCCCACCGCTGGCGTGCTGGACAGCCCCGCAGTACCCACCCGCACGCATGTGGCGCGTGCAATTGTTGCAATGGGCCTCGCAAAATCCACGCAGGATGCATTTGATCGATGGCTGGGACGTGGCTGCAAAGGCCATGTGCCGCAGGAATGGCCGGATCTCGCCTCCGCTATCGCTGCCATCCGCACCGCGGGTGGCCATGCCGTGCTGGCACATCCGCACCGGTACAGGCTTTCGTCGGGCGCCCTAGGCAATCTGTGCACCGAGTTCAAGGACTGCGGCGGCAGCGCCCTGGAAGTCAGCCTGCCTGGCCTGTCACCGAATGACGCCGCGCGGCTCGCCCGGCTCGCGCGTCAGCATGCGCTGGCAGGATCCGCAGGATCGGACTTCCATGAGCCCGGCCTGCCATGGCGCCCTCTGGGCCGCTTCGCTAAGCTACCCGAGGGAGTCGAACCGCTGCTGGCGCGACTTCAGGACCGAACCACCCCAGGGAATCCACTGCGACGGCATGTCTGACGACAACGAAGACAACGTCAACCGCGAGCTGTTCCGCAATATCGAGAAGTTGCGGCAGCTGCGCATAGAGCACCGCGACCTGGACCAGGTCATCTCGCAGCTCACGCTCGACATCCGCACCGACGAAGTGCAGATGCGGCGCCTGAAGAAGCGCAAGCTCATGCTCAAGGATCAAATCGCGAAGCTGGAAAGCCAGGCCATTCCGGATCTCAATGCCTGAGAACATCATTGACCCAGGCGATGTCGACATCAGCTTCGTTCGGTCTGCGGGCCCTGGCGGACAGAACGTCAACAAGGTCGCCACCGCGGCGCAGCTGCGCTTCAATGTTACCCGCTATCGCGGGCTGGATTTTGCGGCGAAGCAACGGCTGCGCAAACTCGCCGGTCGTCGACTCACGGACGCCGACGACATCCTGATCATCGCGCGCAACCACCGCACGCAGGAAGGCAATCGGCGCGACGCACTTGAGCGGCTGTCGGCGTTGATCGAAGCCGCAAGGCCGGCACCCATACCGCGCCGCAAGACCAAACCGACGCGCGCCTCGAAGGAACGCCGCCTGACGTCCAAGGTGCAGGCCGGTCGCACCAAGCAGCTGCGTAGCCGGGTCCGTGGCGACGACTGAGCCTGCCACCGTCTACGACGTACTGATCATCGGCGGCGGCATCAACGGTGCCGGCATCGCCCGCGACGCCGCCGGCCGTGGCTTGCGCGTCTGTCTGGTGGAGCAGGATGATCTGGCCGCACATACATCCTCAGCCAGCACCAAGCTGATCCATGGCGGGCTCCGGTATCTAGAGCACGGCGAGCTGCGGCTGGTGCGCGAATCGCTGGCGGAGCGGGAACGACTGCTGGCCATCGCGCCACATATCGTCAAACCGCTGCGCTTCGTGCTGCCCTATGTCGATGGACTGCGGCCCCGCTGGCTGCTGCGGCTGGGCCTGTTTGTTTACGACCACGCGGGCGGCCGCGAGCGACTGGCTGCGTCTGCAGGCACGAGGCTGGCCGGCACGGCGCTGGGCGAACCACTGCGTGCTGAATTGACCGACGGTTTCGAATACTCCGACTGCTGGGTGGAAGACAGCCGCCTGGTGGTATTGAACGCAATGGATGCGAACGAGCGCGGCGCAAGAATCATGACCCAGACCAAGGTCACGCACGCACGCGCAGCGGACGGCCTGTGGACCGCGAGCTGCGAGGACCGGGCCACCGGCCGACGCTTCACGTTGCAGGCGCGGACGCTGGTGAATGCCACTGGGGCCTGGGTGAACCATGTGCTGGACATGCTGGATATCGAGCCTCGCCAGCAGCTGCGTCTGGTGAAGGGCAGCCACCTGGTGCTGCGCCGCCAATTCGCGGGCGAACATGCGTATCTGCTGCAGAGCCCGGACCGGCGCGTGATATTTGCCATCCCGTTCGAGCAGGACTACACACTGCTGGGAACGACGGATGTGCCTTTCAAAGGTGATCCATCGCAGGTCACCATCGACGCAGGTGAACGCGACTACCTGCTGACCTGCCTGAACCGATTCTTCCGGCGTACGGTAACTGCGGCGGACATCGTGACCACGTATTCGGGTGTGCGCCCGCTTTTCGATGACGGCAGCGGCGAAACTGCGCAGCAGGTTTCACGCGACTATCACCTGGAGCTGCAGGAAGATCCGACCGGCGCTGCCGTGCTGACCGTCTACGGCGGCAAGATCACGACCTATCGCCGGCTGGCGGAGGCGGCACTTTCCATGCTGCTGCGACAGCTCGACCACGCGGAAGGTGGCAGCTGGACCGCGGAAGAAACACTGCCAGGCGGAGATTTTCCCGCGGCCGATCTGCAGCTTTTCACGGCGCATGCGCTGCAGCGATGGCCCGGTCTGCCGCCGGTCATGATCACGCGGTTGGCCCGGCTATATGGCACGCGCATGTCGCAGATACTGGGGAACGCACGTCTCCTGGAAGATCTGGGCGCGCGCTTCGGCAACGACCTGACATTCGCCGAAGTCAGTTACCTGGTCGAATCGGAATGGGCACGCAGCGCCAGCGATATCCTCTGGCGCCGCACGCGCCTCGGCCTTGCGCTGCCGGCCTCAGCCGTGGACCAGCTGCAGGATGCTGTGACGCAACTGCTCCGATAGCACCAGCTGCGCGTCGTCGGCTATCTGCCCGAGCACGGCGTCATAAGTCAGCTTGCCCTCGGCATCGGAGCGCAGCACACCGCGCCGCCGCAGCAGGCTCACAAAGCCTTCAAACAGCGACCGGTCAAAGAACTCGGGCGAATAGAATCCGTACAAGGTCACCATGCGCTCGGCCATCTGCTGGCAGCGCTTTTCCAGTTCTGACTGCGTCACCACGCCACTGCCGGCGCGCAGCAGCAGTGCGATCGCGAGGTAATAGCGTTCGATGGTCTGCAGCGTCGGCTGCGCCAGCAGCGACAGGTCCACGGCCTGGGCCGAAGCCGCTGGCGCCGCGCGCCAGGCACTGCCGCCATCGTCGGCAACCAGCAGCCCGGCGTTGCTCATGGCACGCAGGTAGTTCAGCACCACAGCTTCGAGCTCGGCTTCGTCCCAGCGCAGAAAAAGCTCTGCGGCAATGTAGGGATAGATGCGCCGCGCGAGACGCTGAAGATCCGCGCTGCGCAACGATGGATTGGAAATGAAACAGCAGGCCAGCAGCGACGGCAGCGCAATCAGATGCAGCACGTTGTTGCGGTAGTAAACCATCGAGGTTGCATGCCGCTGCGCGAGGCCACACACCTCTTCGCCGACGCGCTCGAGGATTCCTCTCTGCAGCCCATGCGCGATGATCTGCTCGGCGGCAAGGCTCGTGACCGTTACGCGATCCGAATACGGAGCATCCCGCAGCAGTCGCAGATACAGTGCCAGCTGGCGCTGCAGATCGCTTGCGCGCATGACATGTCTGGGCGTTGCCAGCATGACTGTCGCCAGCAGGTTCACCGGCGTGACCGCAGCGGCCGCGTGAATGTTGCGCATGATCCGCTGCGCCAGCGAATCCACCGCCGGCCCGAGGCTCGCGCCCCGGCCTTCGCGCCCGAGTTTGCCGCGCCAGTCCGCCTGGTGCTGATCTAACAGCGGCGCCAGCGCGATCGGCTCACCGATATTTACATGCACATGCCCGAAGTTCTCGCGCAGGCGTTTCAGCGATCGCAGGAACCCCAGCAGTGTTTCCTTTTCCTTTGGCTTGCCAGACAACTCGCCCACGTAGCTGTCCACTTCCATCACGCGCTCGTAACCGATGTATACGGGTACGAACATGATGGGACGCACTGGCTGGCGCAGATAGCTGCGCACGGTCATCGACAGCATGCCGGTCTTGGGCGTGAGGGAACGGCCTGTACGACTGCGCGCACCCTCGATGAAGTACTGGATCGGATGGCCGCGCGCCATCATTGCGCCGAGATAGCGCGTAAACACTGCGGAATAAAGTGGGTTGCCGCGAAAGCTGCGGCGCAAGAAAAACGCACCGCCCTTGCGCAACATCGGCCCGACCAGCGGCAGATTCAGGTTGATGCCCGCCGCAATATGCGGCACGGCGTAGCCGTGCGAATAGATCGCGTAAGGCATCAGCACATCGTCCATGGTGCTGCGATGACAGGGAACGTAGACGAGCTCGTTGCCTACCGCTACGCTGGCTATGGTGTCTGCATGCGCCACCACCACGCCGTCGTAGATGCGGGTCCACAGCCGGCGCAGCACCCGCTCCATCAGACGTACGAAGATATGCGAATAGTCAGCGGCAATCTCATCGAACATCGCCTTGGCATTCAGCAGCGCCTCGCGGCGCGGAATGTTGCGTGCAGCGGCCTCCTGCGCCACCAATGTCCGCACCGTCCTGCCACGCAGCACCACGGACATCAGGGTACGGCGATGCGAAAGATCGGGCCCCACGTACGCGGTGCGCGATGCCACCAGCAGGGTGTTGAGGTGCCGCGCCATGCGCCGCGCGGCCTGGTTGTCAGGTGTGCCCTCTGCCACCAGTGCGCGCAGCGACACCCCGGCGCCGAACTCCACTACCGTATTGCGGCCATTCAACAGCACCGCCACGGCGCGCCGCAGCTGGCTCGCCAGCGCCCAGTCTTCGGAGAACAGCAGCCGCAACCAGGAGATGTGTTCGCGCTCGGGTGCCCTGCCCCAATAAACCGCTACGGGCACCAGCAGCGCATCAAATTGCGGATCGCGGCGCAGCTGGGCCAGCAACGCGCCAATTTCAGCCGGCGGACGGCGGTCCAGACGGTTGCGCCAGAAGCCCACCCTGCGTGACAGCGCCAGCAATGACTGCACGCGTGACGGCGCGCTGGCGGGCAGCAACTGCTTGCGTGGTCGCGGCAACCCGGCCTCGGCACAGGCCCGTTGCAACACCAACGCATCCAGTGAGCTGTGGCGCGCGATGACGTAGCACACCGGCGCCCCCGCATTGCGCAGCGACTCCGCCACGTCGCGCGGCCGTACGGTGAAGCGCAGCCAGGGCAGCAGAAACCTGCCGGTAAGCCGGTCCATGCTGGTCAGGGAACGTACTGCGCCCGGCGCGATTCGATCAGGAAGTACTGGAACAGGTAGCGCAGGAAGGGAATGGCGCTGTGTAGGCGGTGATCGGATTCAACCATATGCAGCGACAACCGGTTCTCCTTCGCGAATCGCATGCTCTGTTCGTAAGGTATGACGTCATCCCGCCAGCCATGCACCAGCGCGATGGGACAGGTCGGCAAACCGCGTCTGAGCGGCGGAATGCCGGGCATGTGAATGGCCGGCGCCATCAGGAATACACCCTTGGCATGTAGCGTGGGCGCAGCCGCCAGCGACACATAACCGCCGAGACTTGAACCCGCCAGCACCAGATGGCCGGTGAAGTCGCGACAGAACTCGTGGAGCATCTGCACCCGCTCTTCCGCATCAGTTACGCCCCGGTAATCCACTGCCGCGACGTCGAAACCTTCCGCCTCGGCTATTTCATAAAGCGCGCGGATCTTGGTGCTGAATGGCGTGCCATCCAGTCCATGCGAAAACACAACATGCCCTGCTATCGCCATGGTGCCATCCTACCTGAGCTCATGCGCGGCCAACTGATTCAGGCTGACAGCGCGGGTCTGGCTCGCTGCAGCGCGATGTTCCACCAGCCAGCTGAGCCGTGTCGTGCCATGCACTGACTGGTAACCGTAGACCAGGCGGAAAACACCCTCGGCCATCTGCAAGGATCCGTTGAGACGCTGGTCGCACAGCACGAAATAGTGGAGGTTGCGCTCCGCACCGGCCAGCGCTCCCGCTTCGGCCAGCTGGCGCAGGAACTGTTCTACCTGCCGACACACGCGCTCACGGCTGCGCGCAGTATTGCCTTCGATCGTGACCCACCGCGTGCCGCGCTCGATGCTGGCGCTGATAAACAATGCCAGCTGGCGCGCACCCAGCACGCGCGCGTCCGGACCATTGCCGAATTCGCCTGCCAGAGTGCACATCGCCACCACATCGCGCGCTGCCATTCGAGTGGCGCGCAGGGTATTCACACCTCGCTGCGCAAGACTGGCGCGCTGCAGGCGATCCACCCACACCACCGGGCTTGCGGTGGGCCGCAGCAACGCCGGTTCAGCGGCTTCCTGCCAGACCTGCTCGCCGCGCTCGCGCACCAGCATGCCGACGGCGGCAGCCGAGGGCGGAAATACATCGCTACATGCCCGCAGACGATCCTGTGTTATGACGCGAGGATAGAACATCAGCGCATCGGCGCTGTGAAAGGGCCAGTCACGCAGGCCATCCAGCGCCTGCTGCACGGTCTTCCAGTGGTGCGGTGGGTCGACCAGCAGAAGCGCATGTTGACGCCTGCAGAACCGCGCGCCGACCACCAGCACACTCATGCCCAGATCCTGGTCGCGGGCAGGCGGTGGCAAATAGATAAAGCTGAAGGCGGGCCCGGCCAGCAAGGCGAACATGCCCGAGCGACGGCTTTCGGAGCCGATCAGATCGTAATCGGACAGCGCCCGCCCATCGTCGCCGTCGTTGTTGCAATCGACATAGCCGATCAGCTCGCGCGGATCGCTGCCGCGCGTGATATCCGGCCGCCGTGCCGGCAAAGGACCGGACACGCGCACCAGACTGGAGGCCGACAACATGCGTGCGGCATCCCTTGCCGACCCGCCGAGAACCGAAACCCGGCGGAAGATCTCCTGGTTCTGCACCAGCTCAGAGCCCCGCCTGCGGACGCGCTGTACGACCAGATTGAATAGGTCCTGGTCCTGCTGGTCGATGCCGTCGTAATCCACCGCGACGCGCAGAAACTCCTGCGACCCCGGACTCAGCGCAACCAGCACCAGTCGCTCATCGCCAGCGGGCAGGTCGATGCTTGGCGGCAGCGCATCGCTCACCACCCGCACGATGATCGCGCGCTGCCCGCCATGTTCGAAGAACTGCTCCACCGCATGTGGCAGCATCGACCGCGACCACAGGCCGCCAAAATGCCTTTCGAACTGGCTGAAATCCGTGATTGCCACGGGCTCGTTGACCGGCCCCTTCAGGCATCGGCCAACAAAAGCCACGACGCCTGCTGGCTGTGCTGTGATCTGTGCGCCGGTGTTCGCGGCGGGTAGCGGTGTGAGCGCAATGGCAAGACCGTTGCCGTTGGACCCCGACCCGTCCTGGACTGTCACCGCGCCGCTTACGCCGCTGGCCGGGTGGTTGAATTCTGCGCCTGGCGTTGCTTCTGTTCGGCCGCAGCGCGCGCCGCTTCTTCCTGCTTGCGCGCGATCTCGCCCAGCATGATCCTGAGCCATTCTGAAAGCTTCGACATGCGCAAAAGAATAGCCTAAGTGCGCGGTGCCTGCTGCTGTTCAGCAACCATTTCCTGCACCTCGTTCTGCGTGCCGAGCGCCGGATCGTCGGCACCGTCCCAGTTGGCGCCGGCGGGCACGAGATTCTTCACGCGCGGCGCCGCCGCAATCACCGCGGTCACGTCCTGGTCGCTGGACACTGACAAGGCGAGGCCACGTGGATCCTTGGTGATTTCTGCCACCCGCACCCAGTTCACCGCTTCCCCGCTTGCCGCAAGCTCGGTGCGGATGCGCGGTGTCAGCGTCTTCGCGAGCAGTTTGGGTTGTGCCTTGGACCAGTCGCGCTTGTCGTCCTCGAGTACGCCATAGGCCTGCAGATAGAGCTGGTTGTTGTGCCAGCCAAATACGAAGGGCTGGTTCACGACCTGTACCTGCGTGCCGATGGCGGCCATCTCGAACAGCTTGGCGATGTCCTCCGGATAGAGGCGCAGGCAGCCGTGGCTGGAACGCAGGCCGACACCGTAGGGCTTGTTGGTGCCGTGGATCAGGTAACTGGGCCAGCCAAGCGTGAGCTTGAACCGGCCCAGCGGGTTGTCGGGACCTGCTGGCACGACGGCCGGCAAGATTTCGCCATTCTTCTTGTGCTCGGCGCGGATCGAAGCGGTAGGCCGCCATACCGGATCTTTCTGTTTCGATACGACGGTGGTCTTGCCCTCCGGCGTGGACCAGCCCACCTTGCCGATACCGATCGGGTGTGTGTACACCACCTGCTTCTGGCCGGCCTTCACCGGCGGGAAGTAGTAGATACGCATCGCCGCTATATTCACCACGATGCCCTTGCGCTCTGCAAATGGCAGCACGAACTGCGTGGGCACCACCACTTCGCGGCCTGCGCCTGGCAACCATGGATCAACGCCGGGATTCGCACGCACGATTTCTTCATATCCGACATTGAAGCGGCGCGCGATATCCGGGAGTGTGTCGTGCTTGCCGACAACCGTGACCTGCACAACACCCACTACGTCGTCCGACTCTGCGTCGATTTCGAAGCGGTGCGTCGCAACTGGCGCCGGGTACTGCGGCACCACCGGTGCAACCGGAGCTGGCGGCGGCGGCGGCGGCAGTTCCGGCGCAGGCGGCGGCAGTGGGGCAATTCGCGGGGCGTTGAGCGAGCAGGCTGCAAGCAGGGCAACAGCAACACCCGGCAACCATGGGCGGATAAGATTCATGACCCGATTATTACACCCGCGCGGGCGTTACAGCAGCATTGGTTGATCGGGCAGTTCGTTGCGTCCGGCGATGCGGGCTGGAAAGTGGTGTTCCAGCAGCTGCGCAGTGCCTTCGACGGCTACCAGCGCTCCGGCAGCGTAGCGCCCAGCGCGAAATTCCGTCTCCATTCGCCGACTGAGCGCATCCCAGTCAGCCTGCGGCACGCACCGTGCTATGCCACGGTCGGCAACGATCTCAACTGCATGCTCCGCATGCAACACATAGATCAGCACACCGTTGTTGTGTTCGGTATCCCACACGCGCAGCAAGCCGAACACCTCGAGCGCGCGGTCGCGGGCAGTGACACCGCCCAACAGATCGCCGATCTCCAGCGCATGTTCAACGGCAAACCGCAGTTCGCCAGGATGCGCGCGTTCGAAATCGCCGATCCGACTTTCGATCTGCGACAGCACTTCCTGTGGATAGCGCAGGCGCAGCATCCAGAACGGCGTCGCGAGATGACGGAGCAGTCGCAACATGTTCACCACCTGCCCGAGGCGCCACCGCCACCGAACCCGCCACCACCGCCGCCGAATCCACCGCCACCGCGGCCGAAACCTCCGCCACCGAAACCGCCACCGCCAAGGCCGCCTCCGAAACCTCCGCCCCAGCCGCCGCCACGCCCACCACCGCCGCGCATTTTGCCTGCCAGACCTGCGAACAGGCTAAATGCAGCTGCCGCAAGGCCAGCAAGAACCGCGATTCCCAGTAGTTGCGACATCAGCCACACCGCCCCACCTGCCACTCCGCCGGTGGCCAAAGCCCCGACCGTGCGACCGAAAATGGCGCGCAACACGCCCCCACCAATCAGCACACCAAAGAACAGCATAGGCAAGAGGCCGATCAGCTTGTCAGCTGGCCGCTGCCACTTCCGGTCAGGTGGCGGCAAAGGTTCACCATCAACCACTTTCATGATCTGTTGCAGACCAGCGCTGACGCCACCGAAAATATCGCCCTGCCGGAACAGCGGCTTGATGGTGTCGTCGATGATGCGTCGGGCAATCGCATCAGGCAGCACGCCCTCCAGGCCATACCCCGCTTCAATTCTCAACGTGCGATCCTGCAGCGCGACCAAAAGCAGCACTCCGTCATCCGACTTGGCGCGCCCCAGCTTCCATGCGTCCACGACACGGATCGAGTACTGCTCAATGGCTTCTGGCGCAGTGGTCGGCACGATCAGCAATGCCACCTGCGCACCTTTGCGCTGCTCGAATGACGCCAGCTTCTGCTCGAGTTCTGCCTGCTGGCCCGCAGTCAGCGTGCCGGTCAGATCGGTCACACGCGCTGTCAGCGGTGGCACCGGCTGCAAAGTCTGGGCACCCGCCGTGGTTGCCAGCACCAGCGCAAGCAACAGGGCCACGGCGGAGCCCGACCCGAATATGCCTGTCGACTGGCGCATGGAGTGCCGCGTTGCGTTATCGCGCGGGTGCTGGTGTAGGTGCGGGTGCTGCCGGCGCTGCGGGCGCTGCTCCTGTGCCAAAACTCACGGTTGGCGGACGCGACACGGCCGCTTCATTTTCCACCGTGAAACTGGGCTTAACGGAGTGTTTGAAAAGCATTGCGGTCAGATTTGTCGGGAAGGAGCGCACCGTGGAGTTATAGGTCTGCACGGTTTCGATGTACCGGTTGCGGGCCACCGTGATTCTGTTCTCCGTACCTTCAAGCTGCGCCTGCAGGTCACGGAAGTTCTGGTCCGACTTCAGTTCGGGATAATTTTCAGTCACGGCGAACAGGCTCTTCAACGCCTGTGTCAGCTCTCCCTGCGCCGCCTGGAACTTGCGCATGGCCGCCTCGTCGTTGATGAGCTCGGGCGTGAGCTGAATCGATCCGGTCTTTGCCCGCGCCTCCGTCACCCCGAGCAGCACGGCCTGCTCCTGCGCCGCGAAGCCCTTTACCGTTGCGACGAGGTTGGGAATCAGGTCGGCGCGCCGCTGGTACTGGTTCAGCACCTCGGACCACGCAGCCTTCACGCCTTCATCCTGCTGCTGCAGCTTGTTGTAGCCGCAGCCGGAAAGCAGCACCACCACGCCCAGCAGGGCGAACTTCAATGCACGCATGTAAAGCACTCCTTGAGGAATCCACAGTGCGGGCGTTGCGGCGCCCTTCAAGGGGGATTCTGGCACGGAGCCCGGGGCAGCGGTTCGCCTAGTGCAGGGTGGCCCAGTTGAGGATCCTGATATCCTCGGCAGAGAGGTCGAAGTTGACCGCCAGCAGCTTGCGCAGCTCCTTGAGCTCACGTTGCGGCCGCAGGGGTGCATGCAGCTCGACCACGCCGCTGAATTCTCCCGGGCCCGTCGGTCCCGAAGCTTCGGCCACGAAATGCGCGTAGTACTTGCTGGACATGGAAAACACCGCCTTCATCGCAGCCTAGACCGCTCCATGGCCGCCAGCTGTGAGAATGCGCACAAATACACCATGGCATGAGAATGAGCCGCTACCGACCACCAGCAAGTCCGGGTTCCCCCTACATCACGCCCGCCGGCCATGCCCGCCTGAAAGACGAGCTCGAGCAGCTATGGCGCGTGGAGCGGCCGCAGGTAACCGCTGCGGTCAGCGCTGCAGCCGCACAGGGCGACCGATCGGAGAACGCCGAGTACACCTACGGCAAGAAACGGCTACGCGAAATCGACTCCCGCGTGCGCTTCCTGCGGGGTCGTCTGGACGGCATGATCGTGGTGGATCAGCCACCCGCCGATCCCGGCCGCGTGTTCTTCGGCGCCTGGGTGACACTGCAGCGGGACGATGGCGCCAGCAGCCGCTACCGTATCGTCGGCCCCGATGAATTCGACATGGAAGCAGGCTACATCAGCATGGACGCACCGCTGGCACGCGCGCTGCTCGGCAAGCCGCTGGATTCGCAGATCACCGTGAACATTGCCAGTGTCGAAACGCGCTACGAAATCGTCGCGATTAATTACAGCGGCAGCGGCTAGATGACCCGCACGTTCTTGAATTGCCACGGATCGCTCATGTCGAGGTCTTCCGGGAACAGTCGTTCGCGATCAGACAAGGGCGACCAGTCGGTGTACGCGCCGATGACCTTGCCGAGATAAGGCCGGCAGATGTCGAGGATCCGCCGGTGGTCGAGCTCATCCGGCTCCAGCAGCCCGCTGTCCGGGTTCTCCATCGCCCAGATGATGCCGGCCAGCACCGAAATCGTAACCTGCAGGCTGGTGGCATTGTTGTAAGGCACCAGGGCGCGCGCCTCATCGACGGTGAGTTGCGAGCCATACCAGTAGGCGTTGCGCTTGTGGCCGGCAAGCAGCACGCCGAGCTCGTCCATTCCGGAAGTGATGTCGCCCATCAGGATGCGCTTGCGGTCCTGCATCTGCCAGTTGCGGCCGGCCAGCTCGTGAACCGACAGCACCGCCGCATCGCTGGGGTGATAGGCATAGTGCGCGGTAGGCCGGTATACCACGTCACCGTACTTGCGCACGGTGTAGTAGTCAGCCAGCGAGATGGCTTCGCTGTGCGTGATCAGAAATCCGTGGATCGGGCCAGCCTCTGGCGTCCAGGTGCGCACGCGCGTGGCCGCCCCGGGCTGTCCGAGATAGATGGCCGCGCCGCTGCCGAAGTCATGGCGTTTGGCA
Source organism: Steroidobacteraceae bacterium (assembly GCA_039917615.1). Lineage (GTDB taxonomy): Bacteria > Pseudomonadota > Gammaproteobacteria > Steroidobacterales > Steroidobacteraceae > ZC4RG30. Next base: position 96,000 of record JBDSJD010000024.1, on the reverse strand, counting down.
TCGCGGGGAAAATTGCGTTCATGCGAGCCCCAGCCCAGCTCCGCAGGCTGGCAGCCCTCGGATACGAAACCATCCACCGACCAGGTGTTGATGAATTCGTTCACCTGCTTGGGAGCACTTGAAACCTGGGTGTCACGTTCGGCCACGTGAATGACACGGATACCCAGCGTCTGCGCCAGCTCCGCCCACTCGGTGCGATTGGACGGATCGGCTTTTTCCTTGTCGACACCGATGTCGCGCTTGAGCTGCAGCAGCGCTTCCTTGACGAAATGGGACACCAGGCCCGGATTCGCCCCATGCGTAAGGATTGCGGTGGGATTGCGCGCCGTGAGGTCCGTGCGCAGCGCCAGCATGTCCTCGCGCATTGCATAGTTGGTGCGTCGGCCCGGCGGCAGGGTCGGGTCGGTGTAACCGCCAGCCCAGGGCTCGATGCAGGTGTCGATGTACATGACACCGCGCTCCCAGCAATGCTTGATCAGCGCAATGCTGGAAACATCCACCGAAAGATTCACCAGGAAGTCGCCACGGCCCATGACGCTGTCGAGCACCCGACGGTAGTTCTCGCGCAGCAGAGGTTCGCGAATGACGCGCACGCCAAGTGTTTCGGCTTCGGCACTGCCCGCATCGTCCGCAGTGACGATGACGATGCGCTCCGGTCGGATCGCGATGTGGCGCAGGATCAGGGGCAGTACGCCCTGGCCGATGCTGCCGAAACCGACCATGACGATACGGCCGGGGAAATCCAGATAAACCTTGTGACTCATGCTTCTCGCAACCGCTCATCCATGATTCGACAACGACCTCAATCCAGTAGCCATCCCGGTGGCAGTGTTCGCTCGAAGCCCGGCAGTGCCTCGACTCGCCGCAGCCAGCGCGCCAACTGCGGGTAGTGAACTTCTGCGGGCAGGAACCGGGTTGCCAGCTCCTGCGCCCCCGGCCGCAATAAGGCCCGATGCAGCAGGCGGATGCAAGGGTAAATCGCGATATCGGCGGCCGTAACAGCGTCACCAACGATCCAGTCGCCCTTGGACAGCCGGCCCTCGATGGTGCGGGCCTCGCGCGCCACCGTATGCATGGCGCGGGTCAGCGCCGGACCCACGTGCGGCTCGGGCGACTGCAACTCGTTGACGAGGCGCAGCAGGTCGGCCTCGGTATACGCCTGGAATTCATTGATGACGCGCATGATCACGCCAGCTTCTTCGGGGGAGCGCCCGAACAGCGGCGGCTGCGGATATTTCAGGTCGAGGTAATAAAGCACCGCGAGTGATTCGAACACGACGTAGTCGTCGTCGCGCAACACCGGCAACCGGCCGCGCGGATTCATCGCCAGGATCTGCGGCGCTTTATGCTCCTGCAGATCGGTGTTCATGTGATGGCTGCGCCAGGGCAAGCGCTTGTGCTCCAGCGCGAGCAGCACCCGCCAGCAGTACGGGCTGCCGCTGCCCCAGTAAACATCGATCAACGCGAGATCTTCCGTGTGTCCTGCAGGTACGAAATTGTAGCGGCGAATTGTGCGCAGCGGTGCGTTGCGGCGATGATGCGGGGATGACGACTCAATCGGGACTGTCACCACTGGTCAGCACGCAGGCCCTGCGCGGGTTGCTGGCCACTCCGGAGCTCCTCGTGATCGATTGCCGCTTTGAACTGGGCAACGCAGCCGCCGGACGCCGCGCGTACGACGCTGCGCATATTCCAGGCGCGATATTCGCGTCGATGGACGATGATCTCTCCGGCCCGCACCATGCCCGCGGTGGCCGCCATCCGCTGCCGTCGCCCGCCGCTTTCGCGGCAACACTGGCACGCTGGGGTTTCACGCCATTGTCACGGGTGGTGGCCTACGATCAGGGCAACGGGGCAGCCGCAGCCCGCCTGTGGTGGCTGCTGCGCGCGCGCGGGCATGGCGCCGTGCAGGTGCTGGACGGCGGCTATGCCGCGTGGCTGGCCGGCGGCCACGCCATCGATGCGGTCGTACCGCGGCCAGCACCCAGTGTCGTACCCGAGCGCGCTTTCGACGGCATGCTGTCGAGCGAGGCTGTGGTGGCTGGCCTCGCGGCGCGCAGCATCACGCTGGTAGATGCCCGGCCTGCTGACCGATTTGCCGGCCGCAACGAGACGGTTGATCCAGTCGCGGGACACGTGCCTGGCGCGGTGAATCTGCCGTTCACAGGCAACCTCACCCCGACGCTGAAGTTCCAGGACGCGGCACAGCTGCGGCGGCGCTGGGCACAGCTGCTGGATCAACCCGCCCTGCCGCCAATTGTCGCAATGTGCGGCTCCGGCATTACCGCCTGCCACAACCTGCTGGCGCTGGAGCTGGCCGGCTATCGTGGCGCGCGGCTCTATGCCGGCAGTTTCAGTGAATGGATTACCGATCCGGCACGCCCGGTGGTCGCGGAGGATACGAGCACGTGAGTTCCGACAAGAAAAAGGCGGTTCCTGGCGCCGCGCCCAATGGCTGGAGCACCGAAGATTCCCTGGATCTCTACCAGGTGCCCGCCTGGGGCCAGGGATATTTTTCCATCAACGCGGCCGGACACATCGTGGTGCGGCCCGACACTACAGCCGATCGTGAGATCGACCTGCACGAAGTGGTGCAGGGCCTCGCAGCGCGCGATCTGCGCGCGCCGGTGGTGGTGCGCTTCTCGGATATCCTCGCGCACCGCCTGCAGCGGCTGCACGACGCCTTCGCGCAGGCGATCGCTGAAAACGAGTACCGCAACCGTTATGCGGCGGTATTTCCGATCAAGGTAAACCAGCAGCGCCTGGTGGTAGAGGAAGTCTACCGTTACGGCGCGAAATACGGCTTTGGCCTGGAAGTGGGATCCAAGCCGGAACTGCTGGCAGTGATGGCGATGACCGAGGATTCACCCGATCGGGTCATCGTCTGCAACGGCTTCAAGGATGCCAGTTACATCGAGGCCGTGACGCTGGCCACGAAGCTCGGCCGCACGATCATTCCCGTGGTCGAGAATTTCGCCGAACTCGCACTGATCCTGAAGCACGCCGAAACCTACAGTGTGCGGCCGCGCATCGGCGTGCGCGTGAAGCTGGCGAGCGAAGGCTCGGGCCGCTGGCGCGAATCGGCGGGCGACCGCTCGAAGTTCGGGCTGTTCGTCACCGAAATCCTCGAGCTGCTGAAGGTGCTGCGCGAGAAGGACATGCTGGACTGCCTGCAGCTGGTGCACTGCCATCCGGGCAGTCAGCTGCAGGACATCCGCCGCGTCAAGGAAGCCATCAACGAACTGGCGCATGTTTACGCGGAGCTGGTGAAGCTGGGCGCGGGCCTGAAATACATCGATGTGGGCGGCGGCCTCGGTGTGGACTACGACGGCAGCGGCACAAATTTCGAATCGTCGATGAATTACACGCTGGTGGAATACGCGAACGACGTGGTGTATCGCATCGCCAGTGTGTGCAACGCGCGCGATGTGCCGCATCCCATGATCATCAGCGAATCCGGCCGCGCCATCGCGGCCCACCACAGCGTGCTCATCTTCAACACGCTGGGGCGTTCAGCGCTGGACGGTTTTGAAATCGCAAAGGCGGATCTGGACCTGGCGCGCGACGCGCCGCAGCCAGTGAAGGACCTTGCCGACGCCTGGCGCACCGTGTCGCCGCGGCGGCTGGTGGAGTGTTATCACGACGCAGTTACGGCACGCGACGAGGCGCTGCAGATGTTCAAGCTTGGCCTGCTGTCGCTGGAATATCGAGGCCTCGCGGAGCGTTTGTACTGGTCCACCTGTACCAAGGTGCGCGACGCCGCCCGCAAGCGCGACGAGATCCCCGAAGAGCTGTCGGAACTCGAAGGCATCCTGTCGGACACCTATTTTTGCAACTTCTCGGTATTTCAGTCACTGCCTGACAGCTGGGCCATCGACCAGCTGTTTCCTATCGTGCCGGTGCATCGCCTGCACGAGCAGCCCACGCGCAAGGCGGTGCTGGCCGATATCACCTGTGATTCGGACGGGAAGATCGACCGCTTCGTGAGCCTGCGCGACGTCAAGCGCACGCTTGAACTGCATACGCTGCGCGACGACGAGGAGTACTACATCGCCGCGTTCCTGGTCGGCGCCTATCAGGAGACGCTGGGCGACCTGCACAACCTGTTCGGTGACACACATGTCGTGCACATCCGGCTGCACGACGAAGGCGGCTGGTGGATCGAGGAAATCGTCAAGGGCGACACGGCCAACAAGGTTCTGGAATACATGGAATACGACGTTGCCGAGCTATACCCGGCGCTGGCGCGGGATTGCGAGCGCGCAGTGCGGGATGGGCGCATGACGGTGGCGGAGAGCCAGTCCATCAAGCGTTTCTACGAGAATGAGCTGAACGGGTACGCGTATCTGGAGCCTTAGGGCCGCTGGCGACAGAGCGGGTGTCGCCACCCGCCCTTTTCATCGTTAATCGTCCCGAACTTGTCGCCCCGCCGACGCGATCAGTTGGCCCTGTACCGCGTGAAGGTGACAGGCTGATCGATCGGCGCTCCGTTCAACGTATCCTGCACAGTTATCGTGTCGGGCGTGCTCGCATTGTCCACAACATTGAATTTGATGGGCGAGGTGGGCCGGTTGTCCAGCTGTGTCTTGGCTCCGGGGAACCGCGGGCTGAGCTCCGTCGGCAGGCGGATCACGGTGGACGCGAAAACGCCGGTGGCGAAGTTACTAGTCCAGCTGGGAAGGTCTGGAGTCCTGGCGGCGCCGCCCGGGGCGCATCCGCTAGCAGAAGAATGTCGCGCGAGCAGGCCTCCGGACTGCGTGCTGTTGTCGTCGGCGAGAAAGCACGCATCCTGCAGGTTACCCACACCATTAACGCCCACATGGAAGAGGTAAATCTCATTGTTGTTGTAGGCAAACATCCGACGGTGGTCCGCCGTAACCCAGGTGCCCGTTATCTGTCCATCGGTTGACGGCGGTTCGGTCATGTTCCAGACCTTGGTCACATCGGTTGTACCAACCGGGGGCGCTGGCGAGGCAGGTGCCGGGAGATTGGTGCTGTACATGGCACTCCCGCCTTGTACCGGTGCGGGTATGCGGCCGGTAAACGTGAGCGAAAGCTTGCCCAGTGCGCCCGAGGTCTTCACGACGTTGGTGGCGGTGACTGCTGCATCGCGCACGGGCGGTCCCGCTGCTGCTGGCACATAGCCCGGCATGCCGGTAAGGCTATAGTTCGACGGGGAGATATTGGTGGCGGTGAAGATGGTGAAGACTATGGTGTTGTTAACGGGATTGTAATTGTAGAACCCGTGTATCGCTCCACCAGCAAGATAAATAGCGTCGCCGCGCAGCGGGGTAGTGAGAGTCAAACTGGTACCGGTGAAGTTGATGCCGTAAAGGAAGGTGCCATCCGCGAAGAACGTCAGGAATTCGCGTGGCCTCGCGGGAACTACGGCTGGGTCGGTCTGAGCCGGCCGATCCATCTGGTAAATACCCGTCAACTGGTTCGCCAGCACCGGAGTTGCCCGGCAGCGCACGTTCCGGTTGGCGAAGGCCCACCAGTCAGGAACTACCGGATCGAGCAGCAGGACACCGCTGGCCGTCGGCCCAGTGAGGGAGCTACCAAGAGAATTGACAAGGGTGCTCCACACACCGGTGGTGGTAGTGCCACTCACCACGCAGAATTGGCCAGCGGGCTGGCTCGTGATCACGAGTTCGTAGATTGCTTTGCTGTGGCTCGCCATGGGGGTCGGGAACGTAAAGGTAGTAGCGCCCGAGGCAGTGGTCACCGTCTGCACGACGGTGCCCGAGGCATTTTTCAGCCCCAAGGTCATCGCCCCGATTGTCTGGGCAGTTTGCCCCGCAGGGGTGGTAGGGATGCTGTAAGCGATCGTCCCAGCCACCGTGAACGCGCAACTCGTAAGTGACATGGTCACAGCAGCACTTGGAACTACCACGTCTTCTGAGGTGGTGATATTCATGCCTGGCCGGCCGCTCGCAATAGGGCTGCTCAAAAGACAATAGTTTGTGGTTGTCACACCGTTCGCTATTGTGTCCCACGTCGCGCTCACCTTGTATTGAAAGGCCGGCACGCTCAACTGGGAGTTGTATATCGCATTGTAGTCGGTGCTGGGGAATGTATAGCTTGTCATGCCGGTCACGTCGACCGACTTCGCGCCATCTTCGGTCTCAAGGGTTAACACCAGTTTCGTCAGGTTCGGAGTCGCGGCAGCGACTGCCAGATTCGTGACGGTGGTGCTATAGCGAGCAATGGCCGGATCCTTCACGCAGCTCACGGTGATGACGGGCGCTGTCGCGCTGGCAGTACCTACGCCATTGGTAACCGTGCAGATCTTGGAGAACGGCTGCGTTTTTACCGTGATGTTGTAGCTGGAGCCGACCAGAACCCCGAAGTCGAGCGGGGTGACGGTCGAACCGAGCGTGCCAAAGAATTTCTTGGGATTGGCACCATTGTTCTGCAACTCCAACGGCCGCCTGGTGCCCAGACCGGTAATGTTGCCCGTCAGCACCACACTGGCTGTCGGCACCGGGGTAAAAGGCTCCTCCCGGACGTCCTCGACGGCGTTGCAGCCGATCATCAGAGTTCCGCACAGGGCGGCCGCCAAAACTCTCGTACCGTTGATTATCGATCTCATGACATCCCCCAAAAAACTCAGTGTTTGGCTCGCGGTCGGGTGGTCACGCCACCCGCCGCACAGTCGACCGGATCAAAACTTCAGGCGCACACCCGCACGATAGGCGCGGCCCATCGTGTCGTGGTACGAGGCGCTGGCCCCTGAAATGCCGCCGCCAGTGAAGGGCGGGGTTTTATCAAACAGGTTGTTGATCGAACCGAAGACCTGAAACTGCTTCATGTTGGCAATCTTGAGGTCGTATGAGCCGTTCAAGCTGAAGTTGAAGTACGTTTTGACGTGATTGTTGTCCACGCTGCCAATCAGGAACTGGCCGGCTGAATTCTTGTAGTGGGAATTGGGATCATCCGGACTATCCGACCACGTGTTGTCGAGATTTGCGCCGCCGATGTAGCGGGCCGAAAGGCTCACGGTGAGATCTCCCAGGAGGTAGCTACTCGAAATGTTGCCCGACCACAAGGGAGAGGCCGAAATTCCGGGAACGAACACGTTGCTACGGATCTGACCGGCGAGTTGGAGTGGTATGAAGCAGTTGGTATCGCTAAAGGTGCCGCCACGAGCAGCACAATTTGCCGCGGTGTTGGCAGTTGAAGTGTTGATCTGAATGCCCGACGCCTCCAGCGCCCTGGTGGCGCGGATCGACAGCGACACAGAACCCGGCAGGCTCTGGAAGGCCTTGTTCAACGGGAACAGATACTGCCAGGCCAGATCAATGCCCCGCCTCTGGAAGGGGAGGAGGTTACGCGGGCGGGAGGAATTGTAAGCAATGATGTCCTCCAGATTGCGACTGCCATCCGGATTCAGGCCAAAAGTGATATCCCGGCATGAATCGAGATTCAAGTCGAGCTGGCCGTTGACAGGCGTCGGGCCATTGGGGTCAACACTTCCATCCAGGTATATCGGTGCCACGTTGCCGCTGTCTCTCCAACATGCCGCGATGGGCGATGTGGAAGAGAACGGTGTGCCGATGCCGTCTTTCACCCGAATGTTGAAATAGTCCACCGACAGGCGCATCCCCTGCGCCCAGGCTCCCGGCGACAGCACCAGCCCCACGGTCAGCGTGTTGCTCTTTTCCGGCGTCAGATTGGGATTGCCAACCTGAACCTGCCCCCACCGCTCCTGCTGACTTTCGTTGCTGAAAGCTGTCCGCTCACGCCACGGGTTGGCACCATTGAACTCGTCCGGAATGCGCGGCTGGTTGAGGAACAGCGCGCGGTAATCGGCCGCAACCAGGTCGCGCGAACGGGTCATGCGCAAGCGCACCCAGTCAAAGGGTTCAAACACTGTCGCAACCTTCCAGTTCGTGACGTTCTGGGTGGCTGACTGACCAGTAGTGCCCGCGCCGCCCTTGTTATTGTATGTGGAGTAACGAACAGCAGCGTTCAACGACCAGAGGTTGACGCCGGGCACGCCGGAGACAAGCGGAAGATTCAATTCGCTGAAACCTTCTATAACCCGGGTTCTGCCGCCAAAACCGTCAGCCCAGGTGCTCGCGAGGTCGGCACGCTCATAGAACGAGGCGCTGCCCGATGTTCCCGCGTTGTCGACCTTGTCCTCGCGGAACTCCAGGCCAAAGGCGCCGGTCATCGACCCGGCTCCCCACCCCTCCCACAATGTGCCATTGGTATTGAGCGATAGCGTCTGGAGACTGTTGCTGCCCGTGGAGAGTGTTTCCACGAAGGCATAGTCGATCGCTTGCTGTTGTGCCAGGGCCGCTGCCGACGTGGCAAATGTAGTGCCGAACACATTGATCGGCTTGCAGCCCGCCGCTAGCGCTCGCAGATCGTCCGGCCTGCTGACCGGTCGACTCGTGACGTCGATGATCGGGATGTCATCGCGAATGACACGGCAGACTGGCTGGTTGTAAGTGGGATTCGCTACACCGTTGATCAGCCGCCGATCATCGATGACCGCGTCCATGGCAAAAGCGAGCCGCAGGTTGGTCGCGACATTGTTCTGCTTTGAAGTGCTGTCGGTCTGACCAAACTGGTAGGAGACATCCCAGTGCCAGTCACGGCCGAACAGGCCCTTGACGCCGGCCACGACGCGCATGGTTTCCGACTCCGAGGTCGTAAACTGCTGGAGCTGCGGATTCCAGACCTTCCTGATCGCTGTGAACCCCTCGCAAGGACTTGGTCCGTAGATGACATTCAGGCCGGCGCCGCCGCCGGCAGTATTGCTGGCTCCAGCCAGTGATGTGCCTTCCGCTGAGTATTTCGCCCCAAAATTGGTACCTGCGCTGAATGCAGTCCGCAGCTGGTACAGCGCTTCCGCAGACAGGCCATTCAGGTAGGCATAGGAGTTGCGGCCGCCTACCCCAGGCAGCACAGGCGGAGTGCCGGGATCACTGAAAGGGTTCTTGAGGACCATTGACTCAAGGACCCACCATTGGGCCCCGGTGGTAACGTTGGTTTGCGCCCTGCGTGCGTATGTGACATTCGTTGCGTTCGCGAACCCAATATTCTTATTCGGCGGAGTAGTGGGGGTGGCGCCATAAACGGCTAGGCTAGTGGCGGCGTTGGCACCCGAAACCGCGATCCAGTACGGAGGTGCAGCAGCAGGCGCCGGCAATACCCCGCCCTCCCATCCCAGGAATATCCGGAAGTTCGCGTTAGTGAAAAGAGCGGTCCGCGCGGGATTGACGACGGCGTCTCCTCCGGGGACGGTGATCACTGCAGCAGCGCCGGCGCCATAGGTAAGGAGTTGGCCAGCAACACCTTCGCCGCCCGCCTGCCCGGCCACGCCCTGCGAATTGAAACGCACGCAGTAGTTGCCCGCGGTGTATCGATTCTTGTTGAGCCCATTGGTCTTGGCGTAGTTGCCCTGCAGGTAAGCAGTCGTACGGTCGGTGATGTTGTACTCAAAATTCGAGAACAGCGTCTTGCGCCCGCTGCTGGGTCGCAACGTCGTGCCGGAGGTGACGAGGGGACCGTCACCATTCATGGCGTTGCCACCCGTGCCGCCCCGAAAACCGAGGGCGTACGGTTTGACGTCCAGGCCATCTTCGGTGAATCGGTAATCGGACAGAACCTGGGAGTTGTTGTAATAGATGGTGCCGGTTGGCGCGAACTGGCTATAGCGCACGTTAGCCATCTGGAACCGGGCAGGAAATGCTTCGTAACCGGGGAACGGGGCCAGCACGTCAGTAACGTTTTGCGTGGAGGCAGCCGTGTTGGTAAGCAACGCCCGGGATTCCGCGCACCAGGCGCGTGCCGCGGCGCAATCGCGGATAGCGGACTGCTTCTGCCACTCGACGCCAATCAGCATATGGCCCTTGCCGCCAAACAGCGGCATGCCGCCCGAGGCGGAAATATGCGGACTGCCGCCATCGCCAGCTTCGTTGACGCCGTAGTCCGCATCCAGTTGGAAGCCGGTGAGCTTGTTGTTCAGGACCAGGTTGACCACACCCGCCATGGCGCCTGAACCATAGGTGGCCGACGCACCGCCAGTCACTACGTCCATGCGCTGGAGCAGGTTCGAGGGAATGATGTTCATATCGACGACATTGGCCTGGTTCGAGGTCGAAACCACGCGGCGCCCGTCGATCAGCGTCAAGGTACGCGACCCGAATACCGGATCCATGCCGCGCAGGTTGGCGATGGTGTTACCGACAAAGAACGAGCTGCGGTCCATGTTTTCTATGCCCGCGCCGCCGCTGCCGGCCTGATCGTCGCCCGTAAGCAGGGGCGAGTAGGCCGAGATGTTCTGCGGCACCAGCTGCAGCAGCGCGTCGGCCACGTTAACGACGCCCATCCGCCGCATGTCTTCGCTAGTTACGCTTTCAATGGGATTGGCGGAGGTGGCGCCGGGCACCTGGATGCGGGTACCGGTGACATGGGCCTCTTCCAGCTCATCGACTACGGGTGCGGCGGAGAACACCAGCGACGGAGCCATCAGGGCATAGCTCACCATGGCGGCAAAGGCCGCACGCACGGCCCATGTTTCAGACTTTGAACTGCGAGTATTCACTGGCGATTTCCCCCTGATCATGTCGATACACAACAGGGGAAAAACCGTCTGTGGGCGTTCATGTGCAGTACGCACACGCAACCGCCCCACGCCCCCATTTGTTTTTTTAGAAGACATCGCAAGCAACCCGGCAATGGCCGGGCCGCCTGCTGTATCTACGCTATACGGGATATCACACAAGACGCCCATATAGCAACTGAACCGCTGCCGGGCCAGAGGATGGGAAACAGGAAGGACCTACGGAATCCTAGGGATAACGGCTGGACTGATGTCCACTGCGGCATTGGCGGCCCGCAGGCCACCGACCGCGTGTGGGGGAGGTCGCGGCGATACAGCCGCGACCGGTTACCACATTTCCTTGAGCCTGCCCGTCGCATCTATGCTGATCGTCTCACTCGTGTGCGACAGTCGCGAATCATTTGCATGCGAGCCTATGAACCCGGTCTGCTCGAAGCACTTCAGCACCTTCTCGGTCATGAAGCGGCTGCGTCCGCCGTAGACATGGGCGTCACCGCGCGGTGACTGCTGCGTCAACGGAAACTTCAGCGGACTGATCAGCTGCAGCTCGTTGCGGGCCCGGGTCATCGCCACGTAGAGCAGGCGCCGCTCCTCGTCGATCATTTCCTGCTTGCCGGTGGCGAACTCGGACGGGAAGCTGCCATCCACGACATTGAGCAGGAACACCGTGTCCCATTCCATGCCCTTGGCCGAATGAATGGTGGACAGCACCAGGTAGTCCTCGTCCTGGTGCGCCTTGCCGGACAGGTCGCTGGTTGCGTTCGGCGGGTCCAGGGTGATTTCGGTCAGGAAGCGCTCCCGCGACGGGAATTGCTGCGACAGCTGCTCGAGCTGATCCAGATCGCCGATGCGGGTGTGGAAGTGCTCGAATATCCGCTCCAGATGCGGTTGATACCACTCGCGGACAAGACGCACCTGGCCCGGCCATTGGCGGCCAGGTTCGGCAAGATTCTCCATGAGATCGGCCAGCCGCAGGAAGTCGCGTGCGCACTGTGTTGGCACCTTGGCCGCACGCAGGGCTTTGAGCGAGCCAGCAGCCTCCGCAATTGAATCCAGCGCCCCGCGCGCATTCACCGGTCCCATGCCGGGCAGAAGCTGAAGCACACGAAATGCGGCAAGACTATTGCGCGGATTGTCCGCCCAGCGCAACACGCTGATCATGTCCTTGACATGCGCGCCTTCAAGGAATTTCAGGCCGCCATACTTCACGAAAGGAATCTTGCGTCGCGCGAGTTCGATTTCGAGCAGATCGCTGTGGCTCGCGGTGCGGAACAGCACCGCCTGGCGGCGCAGCGCCGTGCCGGCCTCGCGCCGTTGCAGAACCTGCAGCGCCACGTATTCGGCCTGCGATTCCAGATCATCGACGCTGACATACCTGGGCAGCGTGCCGCCGCCGCGCGCCGCGAGCAGATGCTTGCGATACTGGCGCGGCGCTTCGGCCATCAGGGCATTGGAGGCATCGAGGACGGCCTGGCTGGAGCGGTAGTTTTGCCCCAGCGGCACAACTTCGGCACTGGGCGTATAGCGCTGCGCAAAGCCCAGGATATTTTCAACCGCTGCCGCGCGAAACGAGTAGATCGACTGGGCGTCATCGCCCACCACGGTAAGGCCGCTGCCGCCCGGTCGCATCGCTTCAAGGATGCGCGCCTGCAGGTTGTTCGTATCCTGGTATTCATCGACCAGGATGTGGTCGAAATGCGCGCCGACATGGCTCGCCAGCTTTGGCTCGGACATGAGCAGATGCCAGTACAGCAGCAGATCGTCGTAATCCAGCAGGTTGAGCTTCTGCTTGCGCTCCACGTAGGCGCGGTACAGCCTGGTCAGGTCCTGTTCCCACTGCAGGCACCAGGGAAACTGCTGTTGCAATGTGTCGTTCAGTGGCCGCTGCGTATTCACGCGATGCGAGTAGATGGCAAGGCAGGTGTCCTTGCGCGGGAAACGCTGCTCCTTCGCTGCAAAGCCGAGTTCAGTGCGTAGCTGATCCAGCAGATCGGCAGAATCGCTGCGATCGATGACCGAAAAGGCCGGATCGAGCCCGAGCTGCGACGCGTAGTGGCGCAGCAACCGGTTGCCGAGCGAATGGAATGTGCCCGTCCAGGTCAGTCGCTGCGTGATGGCCTGCGATTTGCCTCCCAGCGTGTCATCCATCGCCTTGCGCAGGATGTCGTGCGTGCGCCGTCGCATCTCAACGGCTGCGCGGCGCGTGAAGGTCAGCAGCATGATCCGCGACGGATCGACGCCATTGAGCACGAGATGCGCAACCCGATGCGCGAGGGTGTTGGTCTTGCCGGTGCCCGCGCCAGCTATCACCAGCAGCGGACCGGCACGCAGGGGTCCTTCGGCAACTGGTTCGCCAAATCCGGCGGCCTTGCGCTGGGCGGCGTTCAGGGATTCAAGGTGCGCGGCTGTGCTGGACATAATAGAGTTCAACTATAGCCAATGTGCGCGGCGCCCGCCGCGCCCCGCAGCACAGAGCACAGAGCACAGGGCATCCGTGAACCAGATTGAAACCGTGTTCCAGGGTCGTGTCATTACGGTGAATGTCGAACAGGTGTTGCTACCCAACGGTGATACCGGTCGCTACGAGATCGTGCATCACCCGGGCGGCGCGGCCATCGTGGCCCTGGACGCCACGCAGCGAGTCTGTCTGCTGCGCCAGTTCCGGCCCGCGGCGAATGGGTGGGTATGGGAGCTTCCAGCGGGCCGTCTCGAACCGGACGAGCCACCCCATGTGACAGCGCGACGCGAGCTGGTGGAGGAAGCCGGTTGCGAGGCAGAAAGCTGGGACGACCTGGGCAGTATCCTGAGCTCGCCTGGCGTATTTGCCGAGACCATTCATCTGTATCTCGCGCGCGGCCTGCGCTCCGTGCCGAGTCGTCACGAACGCCACGAAGTCATCGAGGTCCACTGGCTGCCGCTGGAGCAGGCGGTGTTGCAGGCGCTTTCCGGGGAATACCAAGACGCCAAGACCATCATCGGCCTGCTGCGTGCGCAGCATCGCGGCCAAGTGTGACCAGCCACAACAACCCTGGTAGACGTTGCGATGCTTGTGTGAACCAATCGACTGTTTCGCAGGGACAACAAGCCTGATACTTGGGGCGTTATGTCCCGCAAGAAACCAGACGGATTTACGCTGTTTGTGCCGGACGAGCAGGAGCCGGAAAAGCAAATGCCGGCGAAGCTCGAAGTTGTTGATTACAACCCGGCGCGCACGCGTGCGAAGGCCCTTGGCGGCGGGGCCTACAATCCCTATGAGCGCCAAATTGGCGGCAGCAGCGACACCGCGCGCATTCGCAAGCCTCGCATTGATCTGCGCAAACTGTCCCAGTGGATCAAGACCACCAAGCAGGTCAAGGCGCGGCGCGAAGAAGAACTCTGCGCGGACAAGCCACCCAAACTCCAGCGCTGATTGCCAGGGCGTGCACCCACCATAGCCCGAGCACCGCAGGCGTATCCCCGCGCACAAGCATAGTGCGGCCCGCGCTGAGCAGACCTGCATAGGCGGCGAACAGCAGCACCGCCCACAACACACGGACATGACGCCTCTGCCCTGGTTTCAGCCGCGCCAGCGGCACAGCCAGCAGACCCAGCACGATCACATCGAGCACCCAGGCGATGCGCCAATGCAGCTCGCCACGCATTGCTGGATTGGAGGACACCAGCAAGCTCGCGGTATCGAGCCCATCCACGCGCGGCTTGCCCGGCAAGGTCGCCTGCGGTGTTGGTACGCGAATGATCTGCTGACCAAACTGCGTGATGCGCCAGTCCCCGGCGCCCGGTGTGCCTTCGTAACTGCGCCCGCTGCCCATGTCGATTACGTAGTGGCCGTTGTCGGCGGATATCGTGTAGCGCGCGCGATCTGCCAGCACGACCTGCATGCGATTGCCCTGCCCTTGAACCGCAGGCACGTCGCGCTGCATGAACAGATCACGCAATGCGCCATCGGCATCGAAGGCACGGAAATAAAGAGTGGTGCCGTGACCCAGGGAACGGAACTGGCCTGGTGCCAGACCCCTTGTTACCGCCGTCCGCAGGGCATCGGTGCGCAACTGCACGACTGAGCGGGCTGCTGCAGGCCCGTCCACGAAAGCGATCCAGGCTGCCAAGGCCGCGGTAGCAAAGGTGACCACCCCGGCAGCCACGAACAGCGTGCGCGCGCCGACGCCGCAGGCCTGTGCGGCGGCAATCTCGCTGTCGTGATAGAGGCGCCCAAGTCCGAGGACTGTGCCGAGCAGCACGGCGAGCGGCAGGACAACAGTCAGGTTGCCGCGCAGCGTCAGCCCGACCAGCTGCAGCACCAGCGCAGCGGGAAGCTGGCCATCGGCGGCGCGACCCAGCACAAAGGCCAGCTGGTAGGTGAACAGCACCACCAGCAGCACCAGCAGCACCCCAAGGGTTGCCTGTGAAATACCGCGCAGCACATGCCGGAAGAAAATGCCGCGCATGGACCGGGCGCCGCTACCAGGGCGCGTCGGCGCGTCGCGCAAAACGAAAGAACGGATCGGCCAGATCGCCGCTCACCAGCACGCCATTCGCATCGCGCTGTTGCTCGAAAATTGCGAAGCTGTCGGCGTCGAGCTCCATGCGCTGCTCCACCTTCAGTGTCTCGCCGGTATTGCGCGACGCGGCGCGGCAGGCGCTGCCGGTGGTTGCCACGAATGCATCCGCCACCCCAGCCTTGCCAACGGTTTTTTCCGTTGCCTTGGGGTTCCACAACAGATCGCACCCCGCGCGGACGCGCAGATCCTGCATCAGCAACCCGCGGAACAGATCGCGATTCAGGTGGCCGTCGCGCCAGCGCGCCGGCTCCTTGAGATCAAGCGTAGTCAGGATGGCCTGCTCGCGCCCCGGCACGCCATTCAAAACGTACAGGCGCTGCGCGAGCACTCGTCGCAGGTCGTCGGCCGCCATTTCCTGCACATAGAAAACGTGTTCACCAACTCCGGGCGCCTGCACTGGCACGACCATCATCCGCAGCGCCGGATGTTCGCTGCTGCCACGCGACTGTGCGATGTTGTCGTAGCTGCCGGCGAGCATTTCTGCAAGTTTGCCCAGCATGATTTCCTCGCGCTTGGGCTGCGCGGCGCAGGCGGCCAGCAAAGCCGCGAACATCGCAAGAATCGGCGTGATCCTCCTAACTGCCATACATCACCCGCCACTGCGCTGGATAAGTCAGCCCAAGCTTCACTATTGAATCAAGCAGCCCGTGGTAGTCGCGCCCCGCCGCCGCCGCCGCGCGGGCGAAGTCCTCATTCTGCGCCAGATGCGGATTGGCATTGGCCTCCAGCGCGTAGATGCTGCCATCGGCGCGCATCCGGAAGTCCATGCGCGCGTATCCGGTCAGGCCGAGCGCGCGATACATGCGGCGCGATAGCCGGTCGAGCCGCAGCTCCGCGCCGGCCGGCAGATCACGCGCGGGCGCGCTGTCGATACCGTACTTGGTGCGGTATTTGACGTCCCATTTGACCTTGCGGGTGGCAATGGCGCTGCCGTTGGAGGGCATGCTGCCGAAGTTCAGTTCCCACACCGGAAAGCGGGTGAGACGCTCATTACCCAGCATGCCGACATAGAGTTCGCGCCCTTCGATGTATTCTTCCACCAGCACATCCGACTTGTGCTGCTCCAGCACGAATTCGATGCGCTCGCGCAGTCGGGCTGCATCCTCGACCACCGACGCCTGCGCAATGCCCAGCGAGGCATCGTCAGTGCTTGATTTCACGAATAACGGGAACCGCAGACGGCGCGGCAGGGTGACGCGCTGCCCGCGCCTGAACACCGCGAACTGTGGGGTCGAGATGCGGTGGAAGGCGAACACCTGCTTGCACAGCGCCTTGTCGCGCGACAGCAGCAGGCCACGCGGATTGCAGCCGGTGTAGGGCTGACGCAGCATCTCCAGGAAGGCGATGACGTGCTGGTCGTAACTGACAATGCCGTCAAACTCCTCCAGCAGGTTGAAGACGACGTCGGGTTGCCAATCGGCAATGGTGGTGCGCAATTCAGTGATGCTGTCGAGCACACCGAGCGCGCGGACTTCATGGCCTGATGCTCGAAGCGTCTGGATGACGTCGAATTCGGTACGCCATTCCTCGATGACCTTCTCGCTCTGGCCGTCCAGGCTTTCGGGAGGCATGAGGCTGGGATGCAGTACAACGAGAACGCGCGAATGCTTCATAGATTCAATTGTGGCCGGTCCCGCTCGCCCAGCACCCGCGCCAGACTACTGAGCAGCCAGCGCGCATGCGGCAGGGCATTGCGCTGCGAGCCTCTGAGATAAAGCTGCATATTATCGGATCGGTCAATGGCCAGTCGCAGTACCTGGTGCAACGTATAGGAATCAGCCTCACTGAGGCGCTGGGCTCCCACCAGCAATTCACGCCGGTGGCTGCGCAGGAAAGAAGCGGCGCGCGCGGCTCCCTGGCGTTTTGGAGTGCGCGCAAACACGCGCAACAGAAGCCCATCGGCCGCCTCGCTGCGCCAGTCGCAGAGGCGCGCCAGTTTCTCCCTATAGTGCTGCGCCAGGGTGCGACGGTTGTCGTTGAGTGGCTCGATCTGCGCGCGACTGCGCACCAGCGTCGGCCGCGCGGCGATGTCCTGCATGATCTCCTCGACAAAGCACAGTTTCTCCCATGCGGGCCAGCTGGCATAGGTGCGGCGCCAGTCGGAGTTCGGCTTCAGCCAGACCGCAAATGTCTCGGCAAAGTCTTCGGTGGGATGGCTCTGCGCGTACCAGTCACCCAGATGCTGCACGAAGCGCCGGCTTCCTGGACGGGCGCGATACGAATCCGGATAGGGCAGCGAAGCCGGCCCGAAAATCTCGCGCCAGCGCGCCCGGCGTCGCAGTCGATAGGCGGTGTCGATGGCGTGCCCGACTTCGTGTCGCAGGATGCGCATCATCCAGTTGGCATTACCGCCCTCCACCTGCCGCATCATGCGGCGCTCCAGGCGCATCAGTCGCGGATGCGCAAGGTAGAACGGCACGGCGATGCCAGGGATGCCGTCCGGAGAAAACCATTCCTCGGACAGCCACATGTGCGGACGGAAGCGCACGCCGCGCCGTTCAAGCTCGCCGTAAACACGCTGCAGACGTCGTTGCAGTGCGGTGCCCGAAAACGTCAGCTTGAGGTCGCAGAAACGCAGCTGCAACAGCTCTGCATCGGGCAACCGGCTCCAGGTGCGCCGCTCAGGCAGTGACGTCATGCGTGACACACCCATGCTGGTAGAGCTGGTCGGCAATTCGCGCAAGGCGCGGCAATTCAGCCACTCGCCGACGCAGCGAGGATTCGACCGCATCTTCACCATAGAACGCGCCGGATAGCGCGCCATAGACAGCGCATACCGCATCCCGGTCGCTGCCCGGTGAGTCCAGCGCCCGCGCCAGGCCATCACCGATGCTGCGGCTGCGCGCGAAGCAACGCACCGCCCGATCAAGCACACCCAGTGCGGCCGGCCAGGGTTTGCGCCGACCCCCCGGCGCGTTCTGCCAACCAGCGGCTAGCGCGCTTACTTCATCACGGAGCGGTATGGTGCCGAGCTGACCTGCGGCGGCCAGCACTGTTTCGCGGGAACTTCCCGCCAGCGCCTGCGCGATCATTGCTGCCAGCAGCCGGCAGGCATCCACCAGCACTGGCGTCTGATGCGTAACGCGCGCGACATCGGCGGCCAGCGAAGCCGCAGCTTGGGAACTGCCGCCAGCAAACAGCGCCGCGGCGGCGCTGCGCGCCAGCGGCGCAGGATCCAATTGCGCCGGATCGTGCGATCCGATGATGGCTGAACGATTCCACACCGCGCGTGCAACCACACTGCTCACCGACGGCCGCAAGGCCGCGTTCGGCGCAGCGCCCGCACCTTGCGGATCCTGCGCCCATGCCCGATATCGCTGCAGCTGATCGCGACCGTCGAAGCCACCGCAGGCCAGCAGGCTTTCGGCCACACACAGCGTCATGCCGGTATCGTCGGCCCATGCGGCCGTGTTTGCGGCGGGGTCCGGCGCGCTGGCCAGCGCATCGCCAATCGCCAGAGTCAGCAGGCAGCCGCGATAGCGCTGCAGCGGCTGTTCTGCAAGTGACTGCGGTCGCCACTCGCGCACATAGAGTTCCTGCTCTTCAGTCTCGGGAATGATCGGCCAGCTGGCGGCACGCGCGTTCTGCTGCCAAAGGCGATTGAGCTCGGTCAAGGCGCCCAGTTGCGATTCACCACGTTCGCGCAGGTAGCAACCGACAGTAATACCAGTGCGCCCGATGCCGGCGCGGCAGTGCAGGTAAACCATGCCTGCCTGCATGCCCTCGGCAAGGGCCTGCTGCACTGCGCGCATCTGCTGTGGCGATGCTGGCACGGAGTGATCCAGCATCGGGAAATTCCCATAGCGGATATCCGCCGGCAGCAGCTCGCGATACGACGCAAGCTCGTGCTCCTGGGTCAGATCGACGAAACTGCGCACACCCGCTGTGAGCAGCGTTTTCAGACGTGCACGCGTGTTGTCCGAATTGCCGCCATCTGGATGCTCGCCAGCGAGAAACCGCCCTGGCTCAACCCAGTAGCTGTTCGGCAGCGGCGGCTTCATGGCAGCACGGTTGCCGCAAGGCCGGCGAAGTCGAACAGTTTCGTGTCGGCCAGGTGCGCGGGCTCGACATTGCGCAACGCGGTCAGCAGTGTCTCGACGCGTCCCGGATATTCACGTTCCCATCCCTCGAGCATCTTCTTCACCGCGGCGCGCTGCAGATTTTCCTGTGAGCCGCACAGATTGCAGGGAATGATCGGAAAGCCGCGCGCGGTTGCATATCGCGCCACGTCGCGCTCGGCCACATAGGCCAGTGGCCGGATGACGATGTGGCGTCCGTCGTCGGAGCGCAGCTTTGGCGCCATCGCCTTGAGCTTGCCACCGAAGAACAGGTTCAGGAACAGTGTCTCGACGATGTCGTCGCGATGATGCCCGAGCGCCACCTTGGTGATGCCGTTTTCGGCCGCATAGCGGTACAGCGCGCCGCGCCGCATGCGCGAGCACAGGCTGCACATGGTGCGGCCCTCTGGAATCAGCCGTTTGACTACGCTGTAGGTGTCCTGCTCGATGATGTGGAAATCCACACCCAGGGATCGCAGGTATTCAGGCAGCACATGCTCGGGAAAGTCCGGCTGCTTCTGGTCCAGGTTTACCGCAAGCAGCGAGAAATTGATCGGCGCGCTGCGTTGCAGGGACATCAGCATATCGAGCAAGGTGTAGGAATCCTTGCCGCCGGACAGGCACACCATCACGCGATCGCCTTCGGCAATCATCGCGTAGTCCTCGATGGCCTTGCCCGTAAGACCACGCAGCTGCGCGGCCAACTTGCGCTTGGTCGATGACGGCATGGGCAGCGCGGGCGCAGGCGGACTCGTCTGCCGCTCCTGTTCGATTTGTTTGTAGGGGGTGGCGGCCATGGCATCCGTCCCGGATCAAATGGGCCGGGTGGGAACCGGGAATTCTACCCCGCGGTCCGGCCCCAAGGCAGAGGATCAGATGGTGGGGGCCGTGGGGGCTGGTTTCACGGCCGGGGCGCTGCCGTCGGCTCCCCGCAGGCGGTCGATCAGCCGCGACAGGTGCTGTGGCGAGCGGGTATTGCGTGCCATCTTGACGTATAGCGCCGGCACCACGAACAGGGTGAGCGCCACCGCAAAAAGCGAACCGAAGAACACCGTTGCGCCGATCGACTGGCGACTCTCGGCGCCGGCGCCGGTGGCAATCATCAGGGGCACCGCACCGAATGCCGTCGCGAGGGTGGTCATCAGCACCGGCCGCAGGCGGGCAGTGGCCGCCTGAATGGTGGCTTCGACGAATTCCACGCCGCGGTCACGCAACTGGTTGGCGAATTCCACGATCAGGATGCCGTTCTTGCTGGCAATGCCGATGAGCATCACCGCACCAATCTGGCTGAAAATGTTGATCGTGGAACCAAACAGCCACAGCCCGAACAGGGCGCCGGTCAGGGCCATGGGCACCGCAGCCAGGATAACCAGCGGGTGCACGAAACTCTCAAACTGCGCGGCCAGCACCAGATAGACGATGAGCATGGCGAAGGCGAAGGTGAGCACCAGCCCGCCAGCCGCCCGCTTCAGGTCACGCGATTCGCCGTCATAATCAATCTGCACGGGCAGGTCGCCTTGCAGTTCGCGCACCGTATTTTCGACATAGTCGAGCGCCTCGCCCAGCGAGTAGCCGGTTGCCAGGTTCGCCGTGATACTCACCGAACGCATGCGGTTGAAGCGGCGCAACTCGGAAGCGGCGGAGGATTCGCGGGTGCTCACCACACTCTCAAGCGGCACCAGCTCGCCGTTGTTGTCGGAGCGCACATAGATGTTGTCCAGATCGCCCACCGATGCGCGCTGATCGTCGCGGGCCTGCAGCACGACGTTGTATTCGTCGCCGCCCATCTGGAAGGTGGTGACCACGCGGGAGCCGAGCATGGTCTCCAGCGCACGCGCCACATTGACCAGTGACACGCCGAGGTCAGCTGCCTTGTCGCGATCGACGCTGACCTGCAGCTGCGGCTGGCGTTCCTCGTAGTTCATCTCGAGGTTGACGAGACCGGGATTGTTGCCAGCCTCATCCATCACCTTCTGCGCCAGCTGCGCCAGCGGACGGTACTCGGGACCCTGCAGCACGATCTGCAGTGGTTTGCCGAAACCGCTCATGCCACCGGGAGTCTGCGGCACGACCCGCGCGCCGGGAATGTCCTGCGTGCGTTGCCGCAGCCGCTGCACGATCTGCGCCGTGGTATCCGGCCGGGCACCCCATTCTTTCATGGGCAGCATTATCTGGCCAAAGCTTACAGTCGCCTGACTGTTGTTGTTGCCGGTGCGCTGGATTACCCGCGTCGCGTTGCCTCTCACTACCTCGTCCCTTGCGATCTCGGCCACCGTGGCGAGCTGGCGCTGTGTGTAGTCAACGGTAGAACCTTCTGGCGCAACCACCTGAACCTGCACGCGCCCTCGATCTTCTGCGGGTGCCAGTTCGTTCGCCAGCCGCATGCCGGACCAAGGCCAGCCTGCCACCAGCAGTGACAGCACAACCGCGGCGGAAAGCCCGGCGAACGACAGCAGCAAGACCGGCCGGGCGCCGACCAGCGACGCACGCAGCGCAGAGTTGTAACTGGCGATTACCGACTTGAACAAGCCATCCACCGCGCTCGCAACGCGGCCACGATGCAGTCCCTTGGCGAACAGCTTCGAGGTCATCATGGGCGTGAGGGTGAGCGCCACCACGGCCGAGAACACCACCGCCGCCGCCACCGACACGCCGAACTCGCTGAACAGCTTGCCGACATTGCCCTGCAGGTAGGAAACGGGCAGGAACACGGCGACCAGCACCATGGTGGTGGCGACCACGGCAAAGCTGATCTCCCGACTGCCGTTCATGGCCGCGAGCAGCGGCGGCTCGCCATGCTCGATCCGCCGCACGATATTCTCGAGCACGACGATGGCGTCATCGACCACGAGACCAATCGCCAGCACAGCGCCCAGCAAAGTCAGTGTGTTGATCGAATAATGGAGCGCGGCCATCACGATCGTGGCCGCGAGTATGGAAACCGGAATGGTGACGGCTGGAATCAGCGTGGCGCGCACGCTGCCCAGGAACAGGAAGATGACCACGAGCACGATGACCCCAGTCTCGCCCAGCGCCACCACCACCTTGCGCATCGACTCGCGGATGAACATCGAGTTGTCGATATTCACCTCGAAGGTGATGTCCTTCGGCAGCGTCTCACGGATCAGCGCCATCTCCTTCTTGACGGCGGCGGAAACCTCGAGCACGTTGGCGGTCGACAATGCCGAAACAGGCATCAACAGCGCCGGGCCGCCGTCGACTGCTGAACCACCCCGCTGGTTCTCGGCAGCCAGCTGCACCTGGGCCACATCACCCAGGCGCACCAGATAACCATCCTGTCCACGCCCCACAACGAGACTGCGGAAATCGCTCTCGTTGCGCAGCGAGGTTTCCGTGCGCAGCGTGAACTCGCGCTGCAGCGATTCGATGCGGCCAGCGGGCAGCTCGATGTTCTGGCTGCGCAGCGCGGCTTCGATATCCGAGATCGCGATGCGGCGGGCCGCCATGGCGCCGCGATCCAGCCATACGCGCATGGAATACCGGCGCGCCCCATTGATGAAGACGCTGGCGACGCCCGACACGGCGCCGATGCGATCAACCAGGTAGCGCTCCGCATAGTCGGTGAGTTCCAGGCCGTTGCGAATGTTGCTGGTGAGAATGATGAACATCACCGGATCGGAACCGCTTTCCTGCTTTTCGATCTGCGGCGGGTCGGCTTCGTCCGGCAGCCGCGCCATGATGCGCGTGATGCGGTCGCGCACGTCGTTGGCGGCCGAATCGATGTCGCGGCTGGCGGTAAACTGCACGATGACCTGGGAACGCTCATCGCGGCTCTGCGAGGTGAGCTTGTCCACACCTTCCAGGCCGGCTATTTCGTTCTCGAGGATCTGCGTGATGCGGGTCTCGACCACCGAGGCATTGGCGCCACGATAGTTCACGCTGACAGTGACTATGGGCTGCGAGATGTCCGGGTATTCGCGCAGCGACAGGCGCAGCGTGGCCATCACGCCGACGATCAGCAGCAGCAAAGACAGCACGGTGGCGAATACCGGCCGCCGGATCGAGAGGTCGGAAAGCGTCATGACCCGGGTGCGTCGGCAACGGCAGTGGCGGTCGGTCTTGCCTCCTTCACCGGCGCACCGTCACGCAGCTTGATCGTGCCCTCGATCACCACATGATCGCCCGCGGCAAGGCCACTGGTAACCTCCACGAAGCCCGGCTCCCGTCGCCCCAGCATCACTTCGCGCTTGCGGGCGACGGCGCCGTCTATGACATAGACGAATTGACGCGCCTGCTCTGGCACGACGGCCTCTTCCGGAATGGCGACTGCCGGCCGACGGTCCTGTGACAGTTCGACCGTCAGGAACATGCCCGGCTTGAGCGCGGCATTGGCATTGGCGACGAGTGCACGCACAGTCACTGCACGCGTGTTCTGATCGACGCGCGAATCGATGCTGTCTACGCGACCGGTGAACTTACGGCCCGGATAGGCGTTGGTGTGTGCAAGCACGTTCTGCCCGACACGCAGCTGGCCCACATGGGATTCCGGCACGGCGAAATCCACCTTGATTGAGCTCGTGTCATCGAGCGTGGTGATGACGGTGCCCGGGCTGATGAGCGCACCCAGGCTTACCCGGCGCATTCCCACGCCGCCTGAGAATGGTGCGCGGATGTAGGTGTCCGACAGGCGTGCCTGCGCTGCAGCAACTCTTGCCTCGTTGGCCTTCATCGTGGCCTCGAGCTGTTCATACTGCGCCTTGGAGAGAACCTGCATTGACAGCAGCTCACGGCTGCGATTGAACTGGCTGCTACTTTCCGCGAACGCCGCAGTTGCCGCTGCAAGGTCTGCTGCCGACTGCTCACGATCAAGCTCTACCAGCACCTGCCCTTTCTTTACCGTCTCGCCATCGCTGAAATGGATGGCAGTGACGATGTTGCTGGTACGCGAGGTGATGGTGACCGCTTCATTGGAGTTGGCGGTGCCGATGGCCTCGATGCCAACATTGATGTCGCGCTGCTTTGCCACAGCAGTAACGACGGTGATCGGCGCCCCGCCACTAGTGCCGCCCGCCCCGGGCTGCCGCGTCTGTGCGCGCGGGGCTCCGGCGGGCGCCTCGTGCTTCACTTCATAAATCGCCCAGCCCGCGCATGCCAGTGCGAGCGCAATACTGATCCCGGTAACCACTGTGCGAACGTCAGCCATATAGCCGCATTATTGCATCCGTCTCCGACTACAGACAGCTGTTTAGCGCGGGGAACCAACCTGTAATCAGGATGTCAGCGTGGCCCGCTTGCAGCTTCTGCACTAAGCAGTCGATACAGCTGCAAGGGTGGCGCGCCTGTACCGACCCACAGCACTGCACGGCGCGCTACCGGGGCGATAAGCAGCTGCCGTCCAGTCGTTTCGAGGACCAGCACCAGTCCTGCCGCTGGATCTGCCGTTATGCGATAACCGAAACCATAGCCAGGATGTACGGGCGATTCGGTCGCCATCTCATCGACAAAGCCGGCGGGCAACAACTGCCGGGCACCTACCCGGCCGCTGTCGGCGAGCAGCAGGCCAAGCCGCAGCCAGTCAGTCGCGGTGGCGCGCAGGCAGCAGTGCGCTGCGATATTGCCGCGGGGATGATCCAGCATTGCCATTGCATCGTCCGCCGCCAGTTGCGACCAGAGCTGCTGTTCAAGGAGCTGCGCATAGCGCACGCCAGTCTGCCTGGCGACCAGCATCGCCAGCAGCTGTGAATTCACCGGCGACAATTCAAAATGTGATCCGGCCGGCCAGGTCTGTTTCCAGCGTCGCGTCGCGCGTTCGAAATCTGGCCCGCTGGCGAGCTGCGCCCGGCTGCTGGCGGGATTGAGCGGCCGGAAAACGCCGGCCGGAAAACCACTCAACTGCCAAAAGAGCTGCCGCGCCGTGACCTCACCACGGGGATCGGCGCGCCAGCGTTTGAAATGCAAGCTGGCCGGTGTGTCGAGAAGCTCGGTTTGCTGGGCAAGGAGCAGCCCATATAAAGGTGCCAGCAGTCCCGTTGCGAGCCCTCGACCATCCACATATGAGGTGACTGTGTATCCGGGCGCAAGATATGCGCTGCCATGGCCGTCGGTGCTGGCCAGCAGCAGTATCCGGGTATTGGTGTCTGCTGCAAAAGCCTGCAGTGCAGGATCGACATCAAAATGCAACGGCAGTGCCATCGTGCCGCCGCGCAGCGTTTGCGTGGGGCCCGGCAGCACCGCAGGCCAGCCCTCATCAGCCAACTGCCAGCGCCAGGCACGCGCCCAGAAAGGCCAGTTTGCCGCCAGCACGCCGGTGGCGAGCGCCACTGTCACCAGCACAAATACAGCCAATATGACCAGCGTACGCTGCATGGATACATGATACCGCTACACTCGCATCATGCCGCTACGCATCTGTTTTATCGCTTCTGAGGTTGCGCCGTTGGCGAAGACCGGCGGGCTTGCCGATGTGGCCGGCGCGCTGGTCAAGTATTTGCACAATGCCGGCCACGACGTGCGCCTGTTCATGCCGCTGTATCGACAGATAGACCGTCGGCAGCTCGACCTGTGGCCGGTGGAATTCCTGCGCGACGTTGCGCTGCAGCTTGGTTCACATGCGTTGCGCTTCAGCATATTCACGGCGCGACTGCCGGGCTCGAGCGCCATGATCTACCTGGTCGATGCACCGGCGCTGTTCGATCGCGACAGCATCTACAGCAATGCCGCCGATGAGCATCTGCGTTTCATCCTGCTGACCCACGCCGCATTGCTCGGCTGCCAGCGCATGGGTTTTGCGCCGCAGATCTTGCACTGCAATGACTGGCATGCGGGGCTGGGTCCGCTGCTGCTGCGTACTGTGTATGGCTGGGACCAGCTGTTCCGCGACACGCGCAGCCTCATGTCCATCCACAACATCGCTTACCAGGGCGTGTTTGGCGCCGGCGGGCTCGCCGACACCGGACTCGGAAATGCAACTAAATTGCTGGATGCGGGCGAGCTTGCCGCCGGACGGGTCAACCCGTTGCGCGAGGGCATCGCCCATGCAGATCACGTCAGCACCGTGAGCCCTACCTATGCACTGGAGATTCAGACCCCCGCCTTCGGCTATGGGCTTGATAGCTTGCTGCAACGCCGCGCCAGCGCATTGTCCGGCATCCTGAATGGCGTCGACACCGAAGAATGGAACCCGGAATCCGATCGCTTCCTGCCGCAGCATTTCAATGCCGCCACGCTTGCAACCAAGCAGACCCTGAAGCAGGAATTCCTGCAGCGCACCGGCCTTGCCACCCATGCGCGCAGTCGTTCCCCTTTGCTCGGGATGGTCAGCCGCCTGACCTCGCAGAAGGGCCTTGACCTGGTCATGGCTGCTTTGCCACCGCTGCTGGCACAGCATGATTTCGTCTGCGCCGTGCTGGGCAGCGGCGATGCACAGTACGAGAAATTCCTGCGTGAACTGGCACATCTGCACCCGACCAGGGTGAGTTTCCGCAGTGGCTACAGCGAAGAGACAGCGCACTGGATCGAAGCGGCCAGCGACATGTTCCTCATGCCCTCGCAATACGAGCCCTGCGGACTGAACCAGATGTACAGCCTGCGCTACGGCACGATACCGATCGTGCGCCGCACCGGGGGCCTCGCCGATTCGGTAAGTCACTTCGATCCAGCAAACCGGCAGGGCACCGGCGTCATGTTCAATGACTATGATGTTGGCGCCGTAACCTGGGCCGTGGAGACGGCATTCGGCTGGTATGCGGACAAGGCGCTGTGGCATCAGCTGGTGCAGAACGCCATGGCGCAGGATTTTTCATGGGAGCAGCGCGTCGGGGACTACGTGACCCTGTACGAAAAGCTGATCAACGCAGCTTGAACTGACCCGCTTCGCACCGCGCGAGTGCGAGAATTTCAGCGCAGGTGGATCTGACCCTTCTGGTCGAAAGGAATGCTGCGCATCAAACCCGATGCCAGCGTCAGCTTGCCGGTAATCTGGTATTCGACGGCATCGAGCCTGCGGCCGCTGCCGAGCAGGCGCAACACGGCCGCCGCAGCGTTGGCAGTAACACTGACGTCGAACTGCGTTTCACCGTTGGCAGGCACCTTGAAGTCGCGCTCGGACTCGCCATGCGCAAAGGCTTCCCCGGCAACCTGCACCTGATACTGGATGCTGCGGACGGATAGCTCACGATTGTTGGGGTTCCGCACCACCATGCGCACGCGCAGCTCCTGTTGCAGCAGATCGCCGCGCAGCATCTGCACATCGACCACATCGAGTTTCGGCTCCTTGAATTTCGGAACCAGAACGCAACCGCCCAGCATCGATATGGCAAGGCAGGCAAGCGCGCCGCGCAGGAACATTGTCAGGACCCCCGGTCATGCAGCTGTATCAGATCACGATAACGCGCCGCGAGCTCCGTTGTCAGCGACTCCAGATGCAGACACCAGCTCCAGTTGCCATTGACCGTGCCAGGAAGATTTACGCGGGCCTCGCTGCCCAGGTGCAGCAGGTCCTGCACTGGCAAAACCGTCAGCTGCCCAACCGAGGCGAGGGCGGCGCGCAACAGCGCGTTGACGATCTCGTGATCGCCGCGACCCAGATAGCGGCGCACCAGATCGCGCGTGGCAGGCGCGAGTGCGGCATACCAGCCTGCGGTGGTGTCGTTGTCATGCGTGCCGGTATAAATGATGGCGTCTGTTTCGTGTGCATGCGGCAGGTGCACGTTGGACGGATCGCCATCGAAGCCGAATTGCAGCACCCGCATGCCGGGCAGCGCGAAGCTGCGACGCAGCGCCGTGACCTCGGGTGTGATCACACCGAGATCTTCGGCCACGAGCTCAAGCTGAGGCAGCCGTGCAGCCACCGTTGCCAGCAATTCATTTCCTGGTGCCTTGCGCCATTCACCTTCGCGGGCAGTGATGGCGTGAGCCGGCACCGACCAATATGACTCGAGGGCGCGAAAGTGATCAATGCGCAGCAGGTCAAAGCGATCGGCTTGCTGCGCCAGCCGCCGCAACCAGAATGAAAAGCCGTCCTGGCGTTGTGCATTCCAGTCATAGAGGGGATTGCCCCACAGCTGACCGTCGGCCGCGAAGTAGTCTGGCGGCACGCCCGCTACCGCTACGGCGCGGCTATCTTCGCCGAGCTGGAATTGCCATGGACTGGTCCACGTGGCCACCGAATCCGGCGCAACATAGAGCGGCAGATCTCCAAATATGCGGATGCCCCGCGCCGCGGCATGCGCACGCAATCTGCGCCACTGCGCATCGAAGCGCCATTGCGGCCTCGCCAGTTCAAGCAGGCGGTTGCGCAAACGGCGCCCGGCCGCATCCAATGCATCAGCATCGCGATTGCGAAGCGGGGCGGGCCAGGTCCACCAAGGCGCGCCGCCCTGCTCTTCGCTCAGCGCCTCGAATAGCACGTAGTCCTGCAGCCAGCTGGCTTGCGCTGCGCGCCACGCTTCAAAGTCGGCCTCGTTGCCGGGATCGTGCGCGTGCGCATCGAGCAGAGCCGGATTGCCAGCGCGATCCGAACGCGCCCAGTAGGGAGAGCCACTGCGATCCACCGGCACCAGCGGCAACAGCTGCCAGACCGAGAATCCGGCGGCTGCCAGCCAGTCCAGGAAGCGATACGCGGGATCTGCAAATGCGCCGGTTTCACCCTGACGCAACGACGACGCCGGCAGCAGCACACCGGCACGCCGGCGCGACAGCACGCGCCCGGGATTCATGAGCGCCGCATTACGCCGCCGGCCTCTGGAGCACCACGGCCGGCGCTGATGGGCAGCAGCAGATTCGCTGGCGGTTCCAGATTCAGGGAGCGGTAGAGGCTGGTCAGCTGATGGCGGAACAGTTCGTCGAAATCACGCACGGCCGCGGACGGGTTGTAGTCGCCGAACCACCAGAACCAGTCGGAAGCCTCGCAGGCGGCCAGCTGTTGCTCGGCACGCACGCGCTCCGCTTCGGCCAATCGCCCCGCTGCCATCACTTCATCGAAAGCGCTTTTCGCCGCGCACAGTAGATCCCAACCGCGGTTTTTGTCCGCATCGCCCATCCAGGTGGAGAGCGTGCCATACACCCAGCTGCCAGCCCGCAGCTGCGGCAGCACGGTCGGCGCGATCCCCGCGGCTCTTTGCTCATCAACCAGTTCGGACAGCGTTGCCAGACGCAGATTCGGGTGTTTCGCCAGCAGTGCATACATGGCGCTGAGGAAATACCAGCCATTGAACGGGTAGTACTCCCAGGCATTCTCGCCATCCAGCGCCACGAGCAGCACGCGTGACGCCGTCCCGGCCGTACGCGCGGCCATGGCGTTCACTTCCTGCACGAAATGCACAGCAGCATCATCGCCGTGCCACTTGGAATAGGAGAAGCCGATCAGGTCGGACATGCCATCGTGGCGGAAATAACAGGCGAGTTTGCTATCCGGCAGCGCGAACGCTTGATTCAGCAGATTTTCAGCGGCAGCCGTATCGCCCGGCACCGGCACGCCAGACCGCAGCAGGGACGGACGCAGGATGCTTTCGCTGGTCGCGAGCCAGTCGAAACCGGCAGCTTCAATGGCGCCGACGGCCGCGGCGCTGATTGCCCCTTCGGAAGGCCAGCAGCCGCGCGGCTTGCGGCCGAATACACGCTCATGGCATTCCACTGCACGCCGCAGATGCCAGGCGGCGCGCTCGGCACCGCCGGGATAGGCGGGCGCCAGTGGCAAACCGCTGGCGGGTTCGCCGTCGCGGGCTGCCTCGAAATCGAACAGCAGCGGCAGTATCGGATGACTGTATGGCGACACCGCCAGCTCACAGCGGCCGGCTTCTGCCAGCGCACGAAACCGCGGCAGCACACCCTTCAGCAATTCGCCTACGAGTTCCAGCAGCATGCGCCGGTCTGCTGCGTCATAGCCGCGCGCCTTCTGCTCGAGCTGCGCAACGCGTGGATCATTGCGCCGGACCGATTCGCCCATCCATGCCAGCAGATACCAGACCGCGAGGTCATGCAGCATCTGGTCCGATGCATAGCCGATATGTTCCGGTGTGTTGATCGCAAGCGCGAGATCGACCAGTTCCGCGTAGGGCGAATGACGACGGATGAGATTTTCGCGATCGGCACGCATGCACGCGGCAACCAGTTGCTGGCGCAACGCGAGATCAGTTGGCAGCGGGGTCTCGCCAAGTGTGGCCAGCAGCATGTCGGGCAGAGGGACGGCTGCTGCGAGCGCCTTTTCCACCGCGCCGGCCAGATCCTCGATCTGCTCCACCAGCACCGGTGTGAAATTGACCACCGCCTTCGCACCAGGAACGTTTTCCAGGTGCGCGGCCATGTCGGTGTAGTCCTTGATGGCATGCAGCCAGGTCCACGGCAGGACATATCGGCCGGAGAGGGCGTCCCGATACGGCGGCTGATGCATGTGCCACAGCAGCACGACAGGCAGACGGGAGTCGGTCATCCGCGGACTTGCGTCGAAATAAGCAGGGTCTCCGGTGTGACCAGCACGATGCCTCGCGGCGTGACATCAAAGCGCTCGCGATCAGCCCGCGCGTCGACGCCGATCTGCGTGCCGTCGGGGATGTCGCAGTGCTCGTCGATGATGGCGCCGCGGATGATGCAGTTTCTGCCGATGTGCACCCCGGGCATGATGATGGAACGCTCGACCTGCGTGCGCTCTTCCATGCGCACCGCAGAGAACAGCAGTGACTCACGCACCACGGCGCCGGAAATGATCGATCCGCCCGCCACCAGCGAGTTGATGGCCATGCCGCAGCGGCCCTCATCGGCCAGCACGAACTTGGCGGGCGGCTGCTGCACCTGGTAGGTCCAGATGGGCCATTCCTCGTCGTACACGTTCAGTTCCGGCGATACATGCACCAGCTCGAGATTCGCCTCATAGAACGCATCGACCGTTCCCACATCGCGCCAGTAGTTCTGCGCGCGCGTGCGCACATTGCGGAACGGATAGGCGAACACCTGCAGCTTTTCGATGGCCCGCGGAATGATGTTCTTGCCGAAATCGTGGCTGGAACTTTCGTCGGCGGCGTCTTCCATCAGCAGCTGTTCCAGCAGCTGCGCGTTGAAGACGTAGATACCCATCGAAGCCAGTGCCACATCGGCATTGCCAGCCATGGATTCGGGACTGGCCGGCTTCTCGGCAAACTTGGTGACGCGATTCCACTCGGTAACAGACAACACGCCGAACTCGCGCGCATCCTGAACCGGCACTTCGACCACCCCCACGGTAATGTCGGCGCCCTTCTCCACGTGATAGGCAATCATCGGGCCGTAATCCATCTTGTAGATGTGGTCGCCGGCCAGCACCAGCACATGCTTCGGATGATGCAGACGAACGTAGTCGAGGTTCTGGTAGACGCTGTCGGCGGTGCCGCGGTACCAGTGCTTGCCGACCTGCTGCTGCGCGGGGACGACGTCGATGAATTCGCCGAACTCGCCGCGCAGGTAGCTCCAGCCACGCTGCACATGCTGGATCAGCGACTGCCCTTTGTATTGCGTCAGCAGGCAAATCTTGCGGATGCCCGAATTGACACAGTTGGAAAGCACGAAGTCGACGATACGGAACTTGCCGCCGAAGGGTGTTGCAGGCTTGCAACGATGTTCTGTGAGGCCGCGCAAGCGTTCACCGCGGCCACCGGCCATGATCATTGCAAGTGTGCCGCCCGTCAGGCGACTGACATACCGGCCGGATGAAGTGCGCGAAATCTTTGCCATGCACGCTATATTTACCACAGGCTGCAGACGGGCAGCGCCCCAACAACCCACGAAACCGCGACAGGCCGACATATCACCATCTCATTCCCTTTGGAGCTCGAGCGTATTGCCAGAGGCCAGCACCACGATCCGCATAGTCTGCTCGGGGTGCATGACCAAAGCATGGCAAAGGTTGTGCGGGCCTACCTTCCTGCGGCCCGCCAGGTGCAGCTCGCCGATGGCCGGGAACTTGCGCGACTGGACCATTCAGACTTCTTCGAGCTGCGCGCCAAACCCGAATCAATTGAGGCGCACCCGCAGCTGATCTGGTTTGACGATCTCGGCCAGCGCCACCAGCGAATTGATCCCTACAGCTTTGCGCCGTCGGTCGGCAGCCCTGATCTGGCGCTGTTCGCCTCGGGGGGCCATGTCGAGGCATGGCGCATGCTGGGTGCGCACCCCGCCACCTTTGATGGCGTGGCGGGCATTCGATTCGCCGTCTGGGCACCCAATGCCGAGCGGGTCAGCGTGGTGGGACCTTTCTGCGACTGGGATGGTCGTCGCCTGCCCATGCGCGTGCTGGGCGGCAGCGGTGTCTGGGAGCTGTTCGTTCCGGGCCTTGCGGTAGGCACGATCTACAAATACGAGCTGCGCAGCCGGGTGACCGGCGGCGTCGAACTCAAGACCGATCCGTATGCCTTCGCGATGGAAAAACGCCCCGCCACCGCCGCCATCGTCACCGATCAAGCGGCGTATCGCTGGCAGGACGATGCCTGGATGCAGGCGCGGCCCAGCCATGACTGGTTGCATGCGCCCATGTCGATCTACGAAGTGCATCTGGGCTCCTGGCAACGCCATGCGGACGGGCAGTTCCTGAGCTATCGGGAATTCACCGATCAGCTGCTGCCTTACGTGAAGAAGCTGGGATTCACCCACATCGAATTGCTGCCGGTCACCGAACACCCGCTCGACGATTCCTGGGGCTACCAGACCACCGGGTACTTCGCTGCCACCAGCCGCTTCGGACCGGCAGATGACCTGAAATACTTTGTCGACCGTTGCCACCAGGAAGGCGTCGGCGTGCTGCTCGACTGGGTACCGGCGCACTTTCCGCGTGATGCGCACGGTCTGGCGCGGTTTGACGGCACGGCGCTGTATGAATATGCGGATCCGCGCAAGGGTGAGCACCAGGACTGGGGCACCTACATCTTCAATTACGAACGCCACGAGGTGCGCAGCTTCCTGCTGGCAAGCGCGTGTTTCTGGCTGGAGAATTACCATTTCGACGGCCTGCGCGTCGATGCGGTGGCGTCGATGCTCTATCTGGACTTCGGACGCGGCACGAATTTCGTTGCCAACCAGCATGGCGGTCGCGAGAACCTCGAGGCCATCGATTTCCTGCGCACATTGAACAGCGTGACGCATGCACGCTCGCCCGGCACGGTCATCATGGCCGAGGAATCCACCGACTGGCCGCAGGTCAGCCGTCCGGTGGACACGGGCGGACTGGGTTTTTCCATGAAGTGGAACATGGGGTGGATGCACGACACGCTCGGCTACTTCAAACAGGATCCACTGTGGCGCAAACATCATCAGGACAGCCTGACCTTCGCGATGATGTACGCCTATACGGAGAACTTCATCCTGCCGCTGTCGCATGACGAGGTTGTGCACCTGAAGCGCTCGCTGCTGGGTCGCATGCCAGGCGATCGCTGGCAGCAACTCGCCAACCTGCGCCTGATGTTTACGTACATGTGGACGCTGCCGGGCAAGAAGCTGCTGTTCATGGGCGGCGAGTTCGCGCATCCGTGGGAGTGGGATTTCCACGTGGCGCTGCCCTGGTACCTGCTCGAACATGACGAGCACCGCGGCATGCAGCAGCTGATCACGGACCTGAACCGGATTTACGTGCATGAGCCGGCGCTCGGCCGGCATGACTTTGAGCCGGAGGGTTTTCACTGGATTGACTGCAGCGACCACGAGCAGTCGGTGCTCGCGTTCCTGCGCCTGGGCGGCGATCAGCGCCTGGTCGTGGTGCTCAATTTCACGCCCGAGCCCAGGCGCGAATACCGCATCGGCGTGCCCGAACCCGGTCGCTACCGGGTGCTGCTGAATTCCGATTCCGACCACTACGGTGGTGCCAATCTGGGGCACGCCATCAGCATTGCGGAGCAAAGGCCCGCTCACCACCTGCCCTGCTCACTGACGCTGGACCTGCCACCCCTGGCCGGCCTGGTCCTGGTCAAAGACTCTTGATGAGCCCCATCTCCAGCGGATGCGTGAGCAGCGGGTGCCAGGGATAAACGCGTACTTCCAGCTGGTATTGCCCGGTGCCGGGCGGCACGGCTGCAACTTCATAGGCCACCGCACCGTCGGCGCCCACCGGCCCGGCAGCAGAGAATTCGGCGCGCCACTGGCCGCTTGGCTGACCGTGACCGAATGAACACAGGGGTGACGGTTCGAAGCGCGCGTCCGGCAGCAGACGTCGCGCCTTGAATTCCACGCGCAGATCATCCGGAGTCAGTCCCGCCAGCTGAATGCGCGCCTGCATGTGCAGCGGTGCGGCTGGATCAGCGCCGCGAGGTTCCTCGCGCACCGCGAGGATACGCACGCCGTCCCAGCGTTCACGGACGCGTCGCTTCCACTCAGACAACTGTACGGCTGGCGCGCCGCCGTCCAATCGCAATTTTTGTCCGTGCGCGGCGGCCGGCAGATACAGGCCGTTGGCGTAGTCGCGCACCACGCGCCGCATGTTGAAACGCGGCATCACCGATGCCATGGCATGCCGGCAACGGCGCACCCACTCCGGTGACAGGCCACTGCTGTTACGGGCGTAGTACAGCGGCACAGCCTCCTCTTCGATGGTGTCGAGCATGGCCGCACCATCCAGGTAGTCGCGCCGGCCTTCATCCAGCGCGTCGGCGCCGGGAATGCCCCAGCCGTTATGACCGTCGTAGGCCTCCGCCCACCAGCCATCGAGAATCGAGAGATTCAGTCGCCCGTTGATTGCCGCCTTGATGCCCGAGGTGCCGCTGGCTTCCAGCGGCGCGATCGGATTGTTAAGCCAGACATCCACGCCGGTGACCAGCCAGCGCGCGAGCTGGATGTCATAGTCCTCCAGAAACACGACGTGGCCAGCGAATTCCGGTTGCAACATGGTCTGCTTGATTTCGCGCAGCACCTGTTGGCCTGGCAGATCGGCCGGATGCGCCTTGCCGGCAAACAGAAACAGCACCGGCCGCTCCTCGTTTGAGACCAGTCGCAACAGACGCTCGCGATCGCGCAGCAGCAGTGCGGCGCGCTTGTAGGTGGCGAAGCGCCGCGCGAACCCCAGGGTCAGGACGTTGGGATTGGCCGGGTCGAGCAGCTTCGTGATGTGCCGCAACTGCGCCGAACCGAGACCTTTGCGACGGTACTCCTGTTCGAGCCGCGCGCGTACGCCACCCAGCATTCGCGACTTTACGTCCTGTGCCGTGGCCCAGAACGGCGCATCGGACATTTCGTCGATGGCCTGCCAGTAGTCCGCGTCGCTGAGACGGTCACGCCACTGCGGCAGCCGTCCATCCAGAAACTGCGCCCAAACCGACGACAGGAACGTCGGCACATGCACGCCATTGGTGACGTAACCCACCGGGTTCTCGGCCGCGGGGATCTCGCGCCACTGGTCCGCGCACAGCTGCGAGGAAACTGCGCCGTGGATGCGGCTGACACCATTC
The DNA here is from genome assembly GCA_039917615.1 of Steroidobacteraceae bacterium. Classification (GTDB taxonomy): domain Bacteria; phylum Pseudomonadota; class Gammaproteobacteria; order Steroidobacterales; family Steroidobacteraceae; genus ZC4RG30. The sequence continues at coordinate 60,449 of JBDSJD010000024.1, read as the reverse complement.
ACGCGCCGCGTGCCATTGAGCGCCAGACGCGTCATGTTGAAACGACCTTCCACGCCCGGTGCGTGGCCCAGCGCGAGCAGCCGCTCCACGCCCAGACCCATGCCCGCAGCCAACCCCGAAAAATGCTCGGTGATCAGGCGATCGGGAAATGCATCGTGACCAGCGGCCACCGGGGTGTGCGTCGTGAACACACACTGGGCTGCCACCGTCTCCAGGCCGGCTTCGAAACCCCGGCCTGCTGCCAATTCTTCGCGCAACAGCTCGATCGCCAGGAAGGCGGCATGGCCTTCGTTCATGTGCCATACGGCGGGCGCGAGCCCAAGCATGCGCAATGCACGCACGCCACCGATACCCAACACCATCTCCTGCCTGAGACGGTGTGATTCATCACCGCCGTACAGACGGAAGGTGATATCGCGATCAGCGTCGGAGTTGCCTTCCACATTGGTGTCGAGCAGGAACACGCTGACATGACCGACCTTGGCCAGCCACAGGCGCGCCTTGACCAGACGATCAGCAATCGGTACCTGCACGACCAGCCAATTGCCCTGCGTGTCACGCACCGGTTCCACCGGCAGGTCGCGCGGGTCGACGTCACGATAACCCGCGCGCTGTGTGCCGTCGCCATCGACGACCTGCGAAAAATATCCCTGGCGGTACAGCAGCCCCACTGCCACGAAGTTCAGCTGCTCATCGCTCGCCGCCTTGCAGTGATCTCCGGCGAGAATTCCGAGGCCACCGGAGTAGATCGGGAAGCTCTCGTGAAAGCCGTATTCGGCGCAGAAATAGGCCACCAGTGGCTGGCCGTTCGGCACCGACTGCTGCGACTGGTATCGGTCGTAGGTAGCGAGCACCTCCCGATAGCGGCGCAGGTACCCGGCATCTGCGGCCGCGGCATCGAGCGCCGCCTGGCTCACGCAGCGTAGCAGCAGACGCGGATTTGAATGTGTTTCGCGCCACAGGTTCTGGTCCAGATCCTCGAACAGCGAACGCGTGGGTCTGTGCCAGCTGTAGGAAAGATTGCCGGCAAGTTCGGAAAGACGGCTCAGGGCCGCAGGGATAACTGGTGATATTTCAATCAGGTTCATTCCGGAAGTGTAGCCGGATGCCCGGATCCGCCCTGCGAATCGTCGCGCACTTTACGAACGTCCTGCAGGCTAGACTCTGCCCATGCCCCTGCTGCATCCCCCCGCCAGTCGCATGCTGGCTGTCCTGCTCGTCGCAATGGGCACCGGCGCCTGCGCGCAAAGCCCAACGGATATAGTCGCCAATGCGGCGCCAGCGCAGACAGCCGGGTGCCTTGCGACAGGGGATGGCAGCCTGCAGGCCGAACTGCGTGGCGCGTTGGAAGCGGATCTGGTCTGGCAGGATGCGCAGATGCAATGTGAAGGCGGTCCGCGGCCGGACGGCGAAGGAATTCGGGTCACGATTGCCGGCCCTCTTCCTGCACCGGCAACGCCTTCGCAATCCCCAGGGGCCGGCAACGCACCGGCGCATCTGCGCTTCATCTTCGGCATCGATTTGCGCGACACCGCCAGTGGTGTCGCACAGGCGCTACCCACGAATCTGACCGTGATCGTTGAAGGCGGGCAGCAACTTTATGCCACGCGCGGCGACGACAAATGCGCCGTAGAAACCCTGCAACGTACACCCTTGCAGGCCAGCGGCGGCAAGCTCGACCGGGTGAAAGTGCGCGGTTACTGTATCGGCCCAGCGTCGGATCTCGCCGGCAAGATGCGCCTGCTCGTGCCAACATTCTCGTTCACCGCACTGATACGCAATGGAGACGACCCGTGATGCGCCTGCTGTTCTGCATGTTCATGCTCGGTTTTGGCGCAATGCCTGCCTGCGCCGCCCAGCCTTCGGCACCCGCGGTCTTTCAGCCTGTGCAGCTGCGGGACTTTCCACGCAGCCAGCTTGCCATCGAACGGCGCAACGGTCGCGACAGCTTCCAGATCTGGCTGGCAGAAACTCCGGCCCAGCAGGAACAAGGCCTGATGTGGATACGCCAATTGCCGGTCGACTACGGCATGTTGTTTTTGCTCGGCGGACCGCGTCCGATGAGTATGTGGATGAAGAACACCTATGTGTCCCTGGACATGCTGTTCATCAACGGCACCGGCCGGATAACCCACATCGTCCAGCGGGCCACACCCCTCTCGGAAGCAATCATTACGTCAAACGGTGAGGTGGCGGGTGTGCTGGAAATTGCCGGAGGTGAAGTCATGCGTCGCGGCATAGCGGTCGGTGATCGCGTCATGCACCCGGCTATTGCAGGAAATCGCTGACACGGCAATTGGTGGTTTGCTTACAACAATCCAACCGGAACATTGGTTTTCGTCGCTCGAACCCAGTAGCATCTGCCCACCCCTAGGGGGATTTCAGGGAAACCTAAGGAATATATTCATGAAAAGATCCTTATTGGCGCTTGCCGTATCGACCGCGCTACTCGCTGCCGCAGGTGCAGCACATGCTGGAACCGATGTTGGTCAGTGGACCGTGGGCGTCGGTGGCATGTGGACGGCAACGGACAAAAACCGCGGTGTGGACGACGGATTCGGCCTCAACTACTCCGTCGGCTACGCGATTTCCAAGAAGTGGGATATCGACTTCTATGCCTTCTCCGGTAATCACGACGAGTTTGGCACCACGTGGGATCGCGAGATCAGGGGCTACATGGTCGATTTCAATCGCGTGTACAACCGCGATTCACGTTTCAGCCCTTTCCTCACGTTCGGAACTGGCATCGTTGACCAGCACCGTGCAAACATCGGCGCTCCAGACTATTCTCCAGCGATCGGCTTTAATGACAAAGAAGTTGTCGCCAAGTTTGGCGGCGGTGTTTTGGCCGATCTGATGGAATTCGGCAGCAACAACAAGCTGCAGCTGAAGATGGATGCTGGAGTCCGCACTTCGGTAGGTCGTCACATAACGGATTTCGTTGTAGGCCTCGGCCTGCAAGTGGCGTTTGGTGCCGGCCAGGCGCCCGAGCCGGTAGCGGCTCCTCCCCCACCGCCTCCGCCGCCTCCGCCGCCCCCGCCTCCTCCGCGGCCAGCCCCACCGCCACCGGCACCGCCGCCTCCGCCGCCTCCGCCGCCGCCACCTCCTCCGCCAGCGGATGATGATCGCGACGGTGTGGTGAACACGGCCGACCGCTGCCCGGGCACTCCCGCTGGGGAGCGTGTGGATGCAAATGGCTGCAGCCTGCGCGCCACGCTGCCGGTGTACTTCGACTACGACTCGTCCGTGGTCCGGCCAGACGCGTTTGAGGAACTCGATAAATTGGCCAAGTTAATGCAGGACGTGCCGACCGCAAGCGGCGTGGTGGAAGGCCACACCGACAGCGTGGGTTCGGATGCCTACAACCTGGCACTTTCGCAGCGCCGCGCCGAGGCAGTACGCAAGTACCTCGTCGGCAAGGGCGTTGCCGCCAGCCGTCTGCAGACCAAGGGCCTGGGAGAATCCCAGCCGGCGGCAGACAACAAGACGGCTGACGGCCGCGCGCAGAATCGCCGTGTGGTGTTCCAGCGCACGGACGTGAGGTAAGCGTCAACCGCACGCAGCCCGGGGCAACCCCGGGCTGATGTGATGGATCAGGGCCCGGCTGGCAACAGCCGGGCCTTTTCTTTTGTGCTCAGTGTTTGGAACAGGCTGCGCAGGCCCCACCGCTTGCGGCATCGGCGGCAATCCGCTGTGCAACAGCAGCGCGCCAGCGGGCAAGCACACCGGTCGAAGTCTGCGGCAGCGCCCGCAACAACCCCGACAACACCCGCAATCGCAGTCGCGGCGTGATCAGGCGCCAGCCGGCAAATAGCCCGGCGCCCAGCACCAGCGGCAACACGATCAACCATTGCAGGAAATGGCTCATGCCAGCACCATCCGCGCGAGGTGATACGTGAGGAACGATGCTGCATAGGCCATCGCAAACAGATACCCGGCCATGATCAGCGGATAACGCCAGGAGTTGGTCTCGCGTTTGACGGTGGCGAGGGTGGACAGACATTGCGGCGCGAACACGAACCAGGCCAGCAATGACAGGGCAGTCGGCAAGCTCCAGCTCGCTTCGATCAGCGGCGTCAGCGCGGCACTGACGTTGTCCTCGCTGGCCGACAGCGCATAGACAGTGCCGAGCGCACCCACCGCTACTTCGCGGGCGGCAAGCCCCGGAACCAGTGCGATGGAAATCTGCCAGTTGAAGCCGATTGGTGCGAATACAACCTGCAGCGCACGACCCAGCATGCCCGCAAAGCTGTATTCGATGGGCGCGCCGGTTGCGCCCGCAGGCGGAGCCGGATAAGAGCTGAGGAACCACAGCACCATCGTCAATGAAAGGATGATCGTGCCCACGCGAGTCAGGAAGATATTGGCGCGCTCCCACAGACCGATCACCAAGTTGCGCACGTTCGGCCAGCGGTATTCGGGCAGTTCCATCATGAGCGGGTGATACCCGGATTTCATCGTGAATTTCTTCATGACGAACGCCACTGCCAAGGCGCTGAGCACGCCCACCGCATACAGGGCGAACATCACCAGGCCCTGGAGGTTGAATATTCCGATCATTTGCCGCGGAATGAATGCGCCTATTACCAGCGTATACACCGGCAGGCGCGCCGAGCAGGTCATCAGTGGCGCCAGCAGGATGGTCGCGAGCCGATCGCGCATGTTGGGAATGGTGCGTGCCGCCATGATGCCGGGAATGGCGCAGGCGAAAGAGGACAGCAGCGGAATGAAGGCGCGCCCTGACAAACCCACACGACCCATCAGCCGGTCGAGCAGGAAAGCGGCGCGCGGCAGGTAGCCGCTGTCTTCCAGCAGCAGGATGAAGAAGAACAGGATGAGGATCTGCGGCAGGAACACCACCACGGCGCCAAGGCCCGCGATCACGCCATCGACCAGCAGGCTGCGCATAGGTCCTTCCGGCAATGCGTCCTGCAGCCGTTGTCCCAACGCGCCAACGCCAGCGTTGATGAGGTCCATGGGCAGTGTCGCCCAGCTGAACACCGCCTGGAACATCAGGAACAGCACCACCAGCAGCAGGACTGGCCCGGCTACCGGATGCATCACGATGCGGTCGATGCGGGCCAGCGCGCGCACGCGCAACGGCTCGCTGTAGCCAAGATCGTTGAGGATGCGTCGCACCTCGCGCTGCGTCGCTTCGATTTCTTCGCGCCGCAGCGGGCGGAAGCTTACTGCCGCCTTCGTGGATGCTGGCGGCAATTGCGCCATGGCCGCCAGCAGTTGCCGCTCACCACCGGATTGCACGGCGATGGTTTCCACCACCGGGCATCCCAGCAACTCACCGAGCTTGGCGGTGTCTACATTCATGCCGCGCTGGCGCGCAATGTCACTCAGGTTCAGGGCGACAATCATCGGCCGCCCCAGACGCTTCAGTTCCAGCGACAGCCGCAGGCCCAGCCGCAGATTGGTGGCGTCCACCAGATTGACGATGACATCCGGAACTTCTTCGCCCTGGAAGCGCCCCAGCGCGACATCGCGTGTGATCGCCTCATCCAGAGTTGCCGCGGCCAGGCTGTACGTCCCCGGCAGGTCGAGCACGCGATAGCTGCGACCGGTGACTGCGTCCGTGCACTGGCCTTCCTTGCGCTCCACGGTCACGCCGGCGTAGTTGGCGACGTGTTGACGGCTGCCGGTCATGCGATTGAACAGCGCCGTCTTGCCGCAGTTCGGCACACCGATCAGCGCGATGCGCAGCGGAGCCGCCATCACCGACGCGGCGGCGTTCATGGCGCTACCTGGGTGACCATGATCGCTGCCGCTTCACGGCGGCGCAGCGCGAAGCAACTGCCACCGATCCGCACCGCCATGGGGTCGCCGCCGGGCCGTGCTTCCGCAATGATTTCGAAGCGCTCGCCAGGCACGAAGCCGATCTCGATGAGCCGCATCACGATCGTCGCGCCGGTCTCGTCGTCCAGCACTGCGGCATCTTCCCGGACTGCGGCCACAGTCCCGCGTGCGCCGACGTGCAAATCGGACAAGGGCACCGGGGGATGCGTATTGGGGGGGGTGGACGCCAAGTTAGTCACGGACAGCGGATCTAAATGAGAATCGATTGCAACAAGATACCTGATCGATCCCTGTCGCGCCACCGAGCTACGCCATGTGTGGCCATTGCTCACTCAACCCGGCCGTGACCAAAGTCGGTCTGAAGGAGCCAGCCGCAGCTAATGCTCTGAATGCAGTCCATTTTCTTGAAAGTGACGCACCCCACATCCTGAGGCACGGGATGCTGTCAGTCTCCTGCCGTTGAGGTCATACCTTCTGCGGAGCCCTTTCACGATGTACAAGTCAACCAGACGACAACTCGCCACCCTGGGCCTGCTCGCCGCCAGCCTGCCAGCTTTCACCGCAGCACCCGAGGGCCAGGAAACGGATGATCTGGAAGTTGCCGTGGTCACCGGCTCGCGCATTCCGCGCGTGCCTCTCGACACGCCCAATCCCGTGATGTCCTTCGACTCCGAGAACATCGTGCTGTCCGGCCGCACCAATCTTACGGATCTGCTCACCCAGGCCCCCGCACTGGTCGGTTCGCTTACCAGCTACGATTCCGCAGGCTCGCAGGCAACGGGATTCGGAGACGCTGGCATCAACTTGCTCAACCTGCGCAACCTTGGCACCGAGCGCACGCTGGTCCTAGTGAACGGACGACGACACATCGCGGGCATGCCGGGCATTGCATCGGTCGACATCAACACCATTCCCGTTGACCTGCTGGATCGCATCGACGTACTGACGGGTGGCGTGTCGGCGATCTACGGCGCTGACGGCGTGTCGGGCGTGGTGAATTTCGTGACGAAGCGCGACTTCGAGGGCCTTGCGATACGCGGACAGGCAGGCATTTCCGATCATGGCGATGCCGACAACCGCTTCGTCTCCATTACCGGCGGCAAGAACTTTCTCGATGACCGGGCCAATGTGGCTTTGTCCTACGAATACAACACCGACCGGCGGGTCCGCAGTTTCGACCGTGCTCGTACGGGCGATCCGCTGCGAACCTACGGCCTGGTCCGTAACCCCGCTGACGATCCTGATGACCCGAATGTCTTCGACCGCGTGCTGCTGAACAATCTGCGATATGCCGACAGCTCACGCGACGGCGCCATCGACACCGACTGGGACTTTGTTCCCAATTTCACGGGCAGCGGCACTGCCTACGATCTGGGCACTTCCCTGCCGTCTTCCGGCGGCCTGGTGCAGGGTGGCTCGAGCACACCGCTCGCCGGCTACCAGGGAGACATGCAGCCCGGCATCAAGCGCCACGCCTTGAATCTGTTCGGCGACCTGGAAATCAACGACCGGCTGCGCCTCTTCGCGGAAGCTAAGTACGTGAAGACCGACAGTTACACGCAGTCGCAGCCTTCGTTCGACTTCTTCACCTACATCAGCGCCGAAAACCCGTTCATGCCGGCGGTCATCAAGTCGGCAATAGTGCCGGGCGCCGCAGGTGACTACGGCCTGTCGGACGGTGTGCTGCTGTCGCGCGACAACTTCGACATCGGCACGCGCGGCGAATTCGTCAAGCGCGAAACGTTGCGGAGCGTGCTGGGCCTTGACGGCGCCCTGGCAGACCATGCCCGCTACGAGGTCTCCTATACGTATGGCGAGACTGCCGCGCATTTCGTCGAACAGGACTACCGAATCAAGGACCGCTATTTCGCCGCGCTGGACGCAGTCGATCAAGGCCAGTATCTCAATGGCATTGCCAACGGCAACATCGTCTGCCGCATCGATCTGGATCCGCCGGGTTCCAACATAGACCCGGCCAACTATGGCCAGCCGGCGGTGAGCTTCACCCCGGGCACAAACAGTGGCTGCTCCCCGCTGAACCTGTTCGGGGAATACGTGGCCAGCGAGGCAGCCCAGGGGTTCGCCACTGCCGACGTGCGCAACCGCTCGAAGGTGAGCCACCATGTTGTATCTGGTTCGATCAATGGTGATTTCGGCCAGTTGTTTGCACTGCCCGGTGGTCCAGTGGGCTATGCCATCGGCGGCGAATACCGCAAGGAAAAGAGCAGCTCGGTACCCGACCAGCTCATCCAGGACGGGCTGTTGTCTGATCTCGCCAAGATACTGCCGGAATCCGGCTCTTTCGACGTGAAGGAACTATTCGCCGAAATCAATCTGCCGGTGCTGCGCGATGCGCCGTTCGCCCATTTACTGTCGTTTGGTGCGGCGGCCCGGATTTCGGATTACTCCACTGTCGGCAATACGACCACGTGGAAAGTGGACGCTCGCTATGCCCCGATCCGGGACATCCTGTTCCGTGGTACTTATTCAGAGGCCGTGCGTGCACCGAATATCACTGAACTGTTCGCCCCGACCGGTGGCGGATTCTTCTTCATCGATGACCCCTGCGATCCGACTTTCCTCGGCGACGGATCGCAATTCCGTGCGGCCAATTGCACCGCGCTGCTGACGGACATGGGCGTTGATCCGGGCACTTTCAACCCGGAGTCTGACCCGGCGAACAACGCCTCGATCTCGGGTACGGCAACCGGCAATCCGTTGCTCAAACAAGAAAGGGCCAAGACCTGGACCATTGGCGTGCTGTTCCGCCCCGAGTTCGCACCTGGTCTGTCGATGAGTTTCGACTGGTATGACATCAAGCTGAAGAACGCGATCAACACGGCTTCTGCCGAGGAGTTCGCGCAGCTGTGCGTGGACCAGCCGACGCTCGACAACGTCTATTGCGATGCGATCACGCGGGACTCCGGCACTGGTTTCATCAACGGCTGGACGGTCCGGCCTGAAAACGTCGCCGGGTTCGCCACTTCCGGCGCGGACTTCGCTCTGGACTACCGCTTCGCGCCCGTCGATGCAGGTAGCTTCCACCTCACATTGCATGGCGGCTATCTGGACAAGCTGACATTCATCTCGACGCCGGGCGCCGATGTCGACAGTGATCGCGGCGAGCAGTCTGCGCCGAAGTATCTGGCAACGATGGATCTGGGCTGGGAGCGCGACGGCTGGTCGGCGAACTACGGCATCAACTATTTCAGCAAGACCCGCCGCTTCACCACCGAGGAGCTGGCGGCAAATCCGGATCTATCCGATCCGCGCTTCTTTTTCTACAAGGCCAAATGGGAACATGACCTCCGGGTGGGCTTCACGCCGGATGGCTCGCCGTTCTCTGTATATGCGGGTGTGAACAATCTGTTCGATGCACAGCCAGCAGCAGGTGTGCGCAGTTACCCGGTCAGCTTCGTCGGCCGGTTCATGTACGCAGGGTTCAGCCTGAAAATGGACAGGCTGCCGTAAGGGCCGAAAGTCCGCTACAGCTGGGCGGTGACGAGGTCGACTTCCTCGCTGCTGCCCAGGATCACACACGTGCGCTGGTGAATCTCGGTGGGCGTGACATCCATGATGCGCTGGCCCGGAGCCACCACCGCCTTGCCACCGGCCTGCTCCACCAGCATCGCCATCGGATTGGCTTCATACATCAGGCGCAGCTTGCCTTTCGGCGCCTTCTGCGTCGGCGGATACATGAACACACCGCCCTGGATCATGATGCGGTGTACATCGGCCACCATCGCGCCGACATATCGACTGGAATAGCCGTTCTCCTGCGCCCAGTGCAGGTAACGCTGATAGCCCTGCGGCAATGACAGCCGGTTGCCTTCATTCATCGAATAGCACTTGTGTCGCGCGGGAATCTGCATGTTCTCGGCCACGCGGATGAAGGCGCCGATGGAAGGATCGAGCACGAACATGTCGACGCCATTGCCCACCGTCACCACCATGACCGTGGATGAACCGTAGATCACGTAGCCTGCGGCCACCTGGCGTGTGCCGGGCTGCAGCAGCGAATCGTCCAGGTTCGATGAGCGGCGATCCTTGCGCAGAATGCTGAAGATGGTGCCAACGCCACCGGCGACATCGAGGTTCGACGATCCGTCCAGCGGGTCGAACATGACGCAGTAGCGGGTTTCACCATTGTTGTCGTCGCGCAGGATTACCGCCTGCTCGTTTTCTTCGGAAGCAACGATCGCCACTCCCTGGCGGCCGCCGAGGTTGCGCAACAGGATGTCATTGGCGATCACGTCCAGCTTCTGCTGGGTTTCGCCCTGCACGTTCTCGGCGCCGGCACTGCCAAGGACATCCTCGAGCCGGGCCCGGCGCACCTGGGCCGCAATCATCTTGGCCGAGATGGAGATGGCCGACAGCACCCAGGACAGTGCGCCGCTGGCTTCCGGATGACGCGCCTGCTGCTGCAGGATGTGGGACTGAATGGTGACGAGGGGGCGTTTGCCGGATGTGCCGGCCGGTGTGGTTTGTGCGTTCATGACTGCCGATTATCGCGACGCGTCTGTGTGCGCAGCAATGACGTGCCGCAAAGTTTATCCTTGCCGGCATGTGGAACCTGGGGGAAACCGAGCTTGCGGCGCTACGCCTGAGTCTGGCAGTGGCCCTGCGCAGCGTCAGCATAAGCCTGCTGCCGGCAGTCATCATGGCCTGGCTGCTGACGCGCCGCCGTTTCCCCGGTCGCACGCTGCTCGACGCTTTCGTGCATCTGCCGCTGGTGCTGCCGCCGGTGGTGGTGGGCTATCTGTTGCTGCTGCTGCTGGGCACGCGCGGTCCACTGGGCAGCTGGCTTGACCAGCAGTTCGACATCCAGCTGGTTTTTTCCACCATGGGTGCTGCGGTAGCCACCGCCGTGATGTCATTTCCATTGATGGTGCGCGCGATGCGCATTGCGCTCGAGAATGTGGACCGCGGACTTGAAGAAGCCGCGCGCACTCTGGGTGCAGGCCCGTGGCGACGCTTCGCCACCATCACCTTGCCGCTGATGCTGCCCGGCGTGCTGGCGGGCGTGGTCACCGCGTTCGCCGCGGGACTCGGCGAGTTCGGCGCCGTCATCACTTTTGTGTCGAACATCCCGGGTGAAACCCGCACTCTGCCACTGGCGCTGTATACCGCATTGCAGTCGCCTGATGGCGATGCCACGGCCGCACGGCTGGCAACGCTTTCGTTCTCGCTCGGCCTGGGCGGCCTGCTGGCTTCTGAACTGCTGGCGCGAAGATTGCGCCGCTGGCTGGGCCGCTGATGCTGCAGGTTGACATCAGGCTGCAGCGGAGCACGTTTCGGTTGGATGCGCAGTTCACCGCGCCCACCCCGGGAGTCACCGCGCTGTTCGGTCGCTCCGGCTGCGGCAAGACCACCGTGGTGAACCTGCTCGCCGGCCTGATCCGCCAGGGCGAGGGAAGAATGTCACTGGACGATGAGATCTGGTTCGATTCCGAACGTGGCGTCGATCTGCCGGCGGAACGTCGGCGCATCGGCTATGTGTTTCAGGATTCACGTCTGTTTCCGCACTACACCGTGCGCGGCAATCTTCTCTACGGCGCCGGGCGTGCGGCTCCTGGCGCATCGAGCGCATTCGATGATCTGGTTGGGTTGCTGGGACTCGAATCACTCCTGGCGCGACGCCCAGGGGCACTTTCCGGCGGCGAACGCCAACGCGTGGCGCTGGGCCGCGCCCTGCTCTCGCGGCCGCGATTGCTGTTGCTGGATGAGCCACTGGCGTCGCTGGATGCTTCGCGCCGCGAGGATGTGCTGCCCTATCTGGCGCGCCTGCGCGATCACTACGCCATCCCGATGGTGTACGTCAGTCATCAGTTCGATGAGGTGCTGCGCCTTGCCACGCATCTTGTCGTCATGGATCAGGGCCACGTTGTTGCGGCGGGTGATGTGGGTACAGTCAGCCTCGCGCCGGAGCTGCGCGGCATCGTCGGCGCGGACGCCGTGGGCGCGGTGATCGATGGTCGCGTCACCGGCATTGACAGTGCCGGTGAACTTGCGACGATCGCCATCGGGGCTAACACCCTGCGCGTCTCGTCCCGATCGCTGGCCACGCAGCAGCTGGTGCGCGTGCAATTGCTGGCGCGCGACATGATCCTGGCAGTCGAAGAGCCACGCGGCCTGTCGGTGCGCAATCAGCTGCGCGGATGTGTGCGCGCCATCACGGCGGATGCCAGCGGCGACCTGGTTGAAGTGGATGCAGGCGGCGTGACGCTGCTGGCGCGCATCACTTCCGCCGCCACCCGTGAACTGTCTCTGGCACCAGGAGCCGCGGTCTGGGTGCTGGTCAAGGCCGTGTCATTCAATCCGTACGCTATGGGCGCTGCGGCTGGCGCGGCGCCACGCCAGTGAGTTCATCTGCGAGCTGCTTCGCAAATTCCTTGTAGAGATTCTGCAGCGGATTTTTATCCGCGCCACTCGTGGCGACGCGCATTGGGACCTCCGCGCCGACGCGGAATTTCTTCTCGTCACCACTGGCTGCTCCACTGATCCGGATTGCTCCAGCCAACACGCCAGCGCTGGATACCCTGCCAAACATCACCACATTGCTGGTCGCGCGAACCTCGAACTCATCCAGCTGAATCACTGCAACTCGGGCGCCGCCCGGTCGCTGCAGATCGAGCAGCTGCCGCGAACGCAGCTCGGCGGTAATGGCATCGCGCAGGGCTTCGGCGTTGAACCGTTCATCGTCATTGACCTGCTTCTGCGCCGCTGGTGTGTACTCAAGCGCGAACCGCGTGATCTGCTGCCCTGGCTGGGTTATAGCGGTGGCGGCCTGTGCTGCAGGCGCAGGAACATCCTTCACCGGATGGCCAAATACATTCACACGCGTGCAGGCACCCAGCAGGCCAAGCGCCAGAACCAGCAGCAAACATTTTCGCATGGCCCGTTACTCCTTGCCGGCGCGCAGGCCCTGTGCTGCGCGCGGCTGCACCAGCAGCTTGTCGACAACCAGGCCGTCCATATCGACCACTTCGATGGAGAGGTCGCGCCAGGCCAGCTTCTCACCTGTCACAGGCATGCGCCCGAGGTGCCACAGCACGAATCCAGCCATGGTGTTGTAATTCTCGCCGCGGGCGAGATCCTTGCGGCCGAGCAAGCGTTCAGCCGCATGGATGGCCAGATGTCCGTCGATCAGCCAGCTGCCGTCGTCGCGCTGGTGCGCCCCGGCTGCATCCCTGCTGCCCATCTCCGGCAGATCGCCAGCGATCGCCTTGAGAATATCGGCCGGTGTCACGAGGCCTTCAATACCGCCGTATTCATTCGTGACGACTCCCAGGTGCACGCTGGACCGGCGGAAGGTTTCCAGCAGCTTGAAGATGGAGATGCTCTCGGGCACGTGTAGCGGCGGCTGTGCGTCCACATCCGGATCGATGGCTCCGCGACGCAATGCCTCACCAAGATTCGCCAGCGAGATCACGCCGATCAGCTGCTCCAGCTCGCCGCGGCACAGCAAAAAACGCGCATGACCGCTGCGGCGCGCTTCGTCCCATAACGTGGCAACCGGTTCGTTGATATCGAGCCAGAGAATGTCGCCGCGCGGCACCATGATGGCTTCGATGCTGCGATCTGCCAGCCGCAGCACCGAGTCGATCATCTCGGCTTCATGGCGATGCAGCGCGCCGGTCTGCATGCCTTCAGTGGCGAGTGCGCGCACATCATCGTCGGTTACCGCAGTCTGCTTGCCCCCACCGGTCGGCATCAGCCGCAGCAGCGTATCGGTGGACCGCTGCAACAACCAGACGATGGGCGCGCCGAATCTGGCCACCAACTGCATCGGAATGGCCACCAGGGTAGCCCAGCGATCGGCATGGGCCATGGCCATGCGCTTGGGCACCAGCTCACCTATCACCAGCGAGAAATAGGTCATCACCACGACGATTGCGCCGTATGCGATCTCCTGCGCATAGGGAGCAGCTGGCGCGTAAATGCCGGTAACCCAAGCCGAAAGTTCCTGCGAATAGGCGGCGCCGCTGTAGACGCCAGTCAGGATGCCAACCAGCGTAATGCCAACCTGCACCGACGACAGCAGCCGGGTGGGGTCGTCGAGTAATGCCAGCGCCGCCTTCGCTCCCCGATGACCGCCTTCCGCCAGCGCCTTGAGGCGCGACCGGCGGGCCGAAACCAGCGCCAGTTCGGCTGAAGCAAACAAGCCATTGAGTACGATCAGGCCGAGGATGACCGCGGCTTCGTGCATCTTGTGGGTCTAACGCCCCATTTGGGGCCACCTGTGGCGGAGCGAGCTGGCATCATACCGCGCCGAAGGAGTGGCGTGTATGCGTACCGTGTTCAGCCCCGGACAGCCCACCTGGAAGATCTTTCTGATGTTCCTGGTGCCCATGATGCTGGCGAATATCCTGCAGTCGCTGTCTGGCACGCTGAACAACATCTTCCTGGGCCACATGATAGGCGTGCAGGCACTGGCGGCAGCCTCCTCGTTCTTTCCCGTCATGCTGTTCCTGATCTCTTTTGTAATGGGCCTGGGATCTGGCGCGTCAGTGCTGATCGGTCAGGCCTGGGGCGCCCGCGATCCGGAGCGGGTCCGCGCAGTCGCAGGCACCACGCTCACGGTTGGATTGCTGGGCGGGGTGGTGGTGGCCTTGTTTGGCGGTACGTTCGCCGGCCTGCTGCTGCAAAAACTCGACACTCCCCCCGACATCCTCGTGGAGGCCACGCACTACGCGCGCGTCTGCCTTTACGCCATGCCGGGTTTCTTCGCGTTCCTGCTGATCACCGCGATCATGCGCGGCGTGGGCGACACCATAACGCCGCTGCTGGCATTGGTCGTATCGACCATTGTCGGGCTGATCGTAACCCCTGCGCTGATCAACGGCTGGATGGGGTTGCCGCACATGGGAGTGACCAGCGCTGCCGTCGGCTTCGTCACTTCATTCGCCGTGACGCTGGTATGGCTCATGTTCTACCTGCGGCACAAGGGCCATGCGCTGGCGCCCAATGCCGAACTGTTCAAACACATGCGCATCGATGGCGTCATCCTGCGTGCCGTGCTGCGGATCGGCATACCCACCGCTATGCAGATGGTGATCATGTCGCTCGCCGAAGTGGTGCTGATGAAAATGGTCAACGGCTTCGGCTCCGAGGCCACCGCTGCCTATGGAGTGGGTAACCAGGTGCTGGGGTATGTGCAGTTCCCGGCCATGTCCATCGCCATCGCCGCTTCGGTTCTCGGTGCGCAGGCTATCGGTGCCGGACACCCGGAGCGCCTCGGGTCAATCACCCGCGCCGGCATCCTCATCAACTTTGCGATTACCGGCGCGCTGTTGCTGTTGTGTTACCTGTTTGCACGGCCACTTATCGGCTTGTTCACGCAGAACCCGGCTGCAACGAAGATCGCCCTCGACCTGCTGCATATCGTGCTGTGGAGCGCCCTGATCTTCGGTTGCGCCGCCGTGATTTCGGGTGTGATGCGTTCCAGCGGCACGGTACTGATCCCCACCGTGTTGTCGATCGGTGCCATCTTGCTGGTGGAAGTACCGGCGGCGTGGATACTGAGCCACCGCATCGGCATCAACGGTGTATGGGCGGCCTATCCGATCACCTTCGTCACAATGCTGATCCTGCAGGTAAGCTTCTACCGGCTGTACTGGCGCAAGCAGCCCATACGGAAACTCATCTGAAGGCGTAGCCAACCCGATGAAGCCCAGACACACCTTTCGCGGCGTCGTGATGCCTTCCGCGGTCAGGCAGGTCGCCGCAAAACCGGCAGCACCCGCAGGTCCACCCAAAATTCGCGTGGCGCGCGAAGTCGCCGGCAGGGGCGGCAAGGGCGTAACCGTCATCACCGGGCTGCCGCTGTCTGGTTCTGCGCTCGATGAATTGGCGGGTCAGCTCAAGCGCAGCTGCGGCGCTGGGGGTGCCGTGCGCGGCAATCGCATCGAAATCCAGGGTGAACACCGGGATCGCCTGATCGTTGAACTGCAGAAGCTGGGGTTTGACGCCAAGCGCGCCGGAGGATAGGCCCGCCGATCCGAAGCAGAATCTGCGCTAGTTCGCGTGGCTGTGGTGATCAGCGGCGTGGGTCTCGGGTACCAGTGGCCGCACTTCCAGCATCACGGTGAATGGCTTTTCGAAGCCGTCGAACTGCAGCGTCAAAGGCACTTTGTCGCCGACCTTGAGAACGTTTTTGAGTTTCGAGAACATCACGTGAAGCCCGCCGGGTTCGAGACGCAGTGATTCGCCCGGCTCGATCTTCAACGACCCCACCGGCCACATCCGCGCCAGGCCTTCAGAAGTAATGCTGCTCCGGTGCAGGGTGACCTCGTCGCTTACCGGCGAGGTGATCTTCAGCAGTTTGCGTTCCTCGACGCCGTTGTTCATCAACACCAGATAGCCCACTGCTTCCTTTACGCCAGGCGGCGTGGCGCGAGACCAGCCTGCACTGCCCACAACATCAGCCATCGCCGGAGCGACAGCTGTTGCCAGAATCACAGCCGCCAGGGCAGCCGTGATACGGGGCGAGATGTTCTTCATGAGTGCATTCTAGCCCTCACTTGCGGTGCGTGCACCGGTTGCCTACGCTTCGCGGCCCATGATCAAGTTCGACGCCGTCACACTCTGCGTTAAGCCCGTCGCAATCCCATGCTGAAATTCGATGCCGTAACCATCAGGCGCGGTCCACGCGTGCTGTTCGCCGCAGCTACCTTCAGCCTGTTCCGAGGCGAAAAGGTCGGCATTACTGGCGAAAACGGCAGCGGCAAGTCGAGCCTGCTGGCGCTGGTCAGCGGTGCGCTGGCGGCCGACTCGGGCCATTTCAGCATGCCCTCCGGACTCGTCATGGCACATGTGGCGCAGGAACTGGACGCCAGCGACGCCCAGGCCATCGATTTCGTGCTCGACGGCGATACCGTTCTGCGGCAGCTGGAAGCGCGCATCGCGACGGCTGAAGGCACGGCCCATGATGGCGCGCAGCTTGCCGATCTCTACACCCAGTACGCCACCATCGGTGGTTACGAGGCGCGAGCCCGCGCCGCGCAATTGATGCATGGACTTGGCTTCAGCACTGCTGATGAAAGCCGCGCGGTGCGCAACTTCTCCGGTGGCTGGCGCGTGCGCCTGAATGTAGCCCGCGCGCTGATGTGCCGCTCCGACCTGCTGCTGCTTGACGAGCCGACCAACCACCTGGATCTGGACGCCATCGTCTGGCTGGAGGCCTGGCTCAAGACCTATCCGGGCACGCTGCTGCTGATCGCGCATGACCGCGAGTTCCTGGATCGGGTTGTGGATCGAATCGTCAACATAGAACACCAAAAGGCCACGACCTACGCTGGCAACTACTCCGACTTCGAAACCGCCCGCGCCGCGCAGCTTGCACAGCAGGCCACCATGCATGCCAGGCAGGAGCGCGAAATCGCGCACATGGAAGCATTCGTGGCGCGTTTCCGCGCCAGTGCGACCAAGGCGCGGCAGGCGCAGAGCCGCATCAAGGCACTGGAACGCATGCAGCGCATCGCTCCCGCGCATGTGGACTCGCCATTCGAATTCAGCTTTGCCGAGCCACTGAAACTGCCGCGGCCGCTGCTCGCCATGGAGGAACAATCCGCCGGCTACGGTGAGCGCGTGCTGCTCGGCAAGGTCAGCCTCACTGTATACCCGGGTGATCGCATCTCGCTGCTGGGGCGCAACGGCGCGGGCAAGTCCACGCTGATCAAGCTGCTCGCCGGCACGCTGCCTGCAATCGGCGGCAGTCGCGACGACGCGCGCGATCTTGCGATTGGCTACTTCGCCCAGCATCAGCTGGAGCAGCTCGATCCCGCGGCTTCGGCGTGCCTGCATCTGCAACGACTCGCGCAGTCACTGGGACAACGGCCGTCCGACCAGGAACAGCGCGACTACCTCGGGGGCTTCGGATTTCGCGGTGAACGCGTGTTCGAAGCTGTGGCTCCGTTTTCAGGCGGCGAGAAGGCGCGACTGGCCCTGGCGCTGGTGGCTTACAGCAAGCCCAACCTGCTGCTGCTCGACGAACCCACCAACCACCTGGATCTTGAAATGCGCCAGGCACTGGCCATGGCACTGCAGGAATATGCAGGGGCCGTGATCATGGTGTCACACGACCGGCATCTGCTCGCGACGGTGACGGATCGCTTCCTGCTGGTCGATGCGGGCCAGGTGCGGGAATTCGATGGCGACCTGGATGATTACGCGCAATGGCTGACAGGCAAGGATACGGCTCGGCCAGCAGCAGGACCTGTCATTGCAGGCACCGCCATGGAGCCTGCGCCGAAGGCTGCGGCCCGACAACGTCGCCGCGACAGCGCCGAGCAGCGCCGCGCACTTGCGCCGCTGCGCGCGCGACAGGCGCGCTGCGACAAACGCCTGCAGGAGCTGGCCACGCTGGCGCTCGCACTGGATGCGCAACTGGCTGATCCTGCGCTGTACGCGGCCGGCGAACACAAACGGCAGCTGGAGTTGACCGCACAGCGGGCACGCGTCGCGCAGGAAACCCAAGACATGGAGTCGCAGTGGCTGGAAGTCAGCGACGAGCTGGAGCGCGAGCTTACCGCAGAGTGATCCGGCTCCCGGACGGTCAGCCGATTTTTGCAGGGCCGTCCGAGAGGGTCGAATCGGGTATCAAATGCCCAGCGCGGTCCCGCTTGGTGCGGATGTAACGTTCGTTGTGCGCGTTGGGTGGGGCCAGTAGCGATTCGATTTCATGCACATCGATACCGCGCGCGCGCAATTCGCGCACCTTGTGCGGGCTGTTGGTGAGCAATCTGATGCGTGTGAATCCCAGCTGGCGGAGCATGGCCGCCGCGATGGCATAGCTGCGCTCATCGGCGCTGAAGCCCAGATGCCGGTCGGCATCCACGGTATCCAGGCCGTCGTCCTGCAACTGATAGGCGCGCAATTTGTTGGCAAGGCCGATGCCACGCCCTTCCTGCGCAAGATAAAGCAGCACGCCACCGCCTTCGTCGTGCAACCGCTTCACTGCGGTCTGCAGCTGCTCGCCGCAGTCACAGCGCAGGCTGCCCAGCAGATCGCCGGTGAAACAGGAGGAATGCGCGCGCACGGGCACAGTGCCCTGCGGGTCGGGACTGCCGACGATCACCGCCACATGTTCGGAGGCATCGCGGCGGTCGCGAAACAGGACCAGGCGGCTGGACTCTTCCGCGCGTAGCGGCACGCGAGCTTCACTCACCCGCACCAGATCCTGCTCGTTCGGCTGTGTGTAGCGCGCAATCTCGTCAATTCGTACCGCCTGCGCAGATGCCGGGGGTGCAAGGGTCTGCAATCCGGACACCAGCAATGCCGGCAGCAATTGCGCGCTCTTCGCCAGCTGCACCGCGGCAACACACAGCGCATCGGCGCAGTCCGCCTGCGGCACCAGCCCGCCAAGCGCTTCACGCCAGCCGTCGGCTTCCCAGTGGGCGCCGAGCTCATGCACCTGCTGCGCATCAAGGCCGGCCGGCAGCGCCAGCATCAGCACCTCGTCCGACTCGCAGGGCACGCGCAGTGCCGCAGCGCGCTGGCCGGTTACAACCAGTGCAGCGTCGGGCATTTGCAATGCATGGGCCACCAGCGCCGACTCCGCTGTTTCCAGGGGCACCACCAGGCGCCAGGATCGGTCGCCCGGGTCGCGCAGCACAATGGCGCGGCCGCGGCGCAACTCGCTCAGGGCGCGGTCTACCGCAACCAGCGCCGGATCGCCCTGCGGCAGCTCGGCCAGACGGGGAACAGCTTGTAGTCGAGGTTCGGACATAGGTTGAAAGCCTACTCCACAGCGACGGGAAAAGGCGTCCGCCTGCAACCCTGCATTGCGGCATGCCGCCGGCAGACGCCGGGTTACCTGCGGCTAGGGACTGGCCCGCCGCGCGGGGACGATTTGATCAACTTCAGCAAGTTGCTCCAGGCGTTCGGCAGGCTGCATCAGCACCCCCTTGCCATACTGCAGCAGATTGCCGAATTCCTCTGCCGTCACGGCGGGGCTATGCAGGTATCCCTGGGACTGGTCGCAACCCATGTGCCACAGGAAATCCAGCTCTTCCTGCTTTTCCACGCCTTCGGCAACGGTCGTCATGTTGAAAGTGCGGGCCAGCGCGATGATTGTCTTCACCAGGCTGGCGCCGGACTGGCTGTTCAGGCACTGCGCCACAAAACAACGGTCAATCTTGAGCGTATCGATCGGCAAGGCCGCCAAGCGGCTGAGGGACGAGTACCCGGTGCCGAAGTCATCGATCGCAATTCTGACGCCAGCGTCGCGCAGTCGCTTCAACTTTTTGATTTCGATAATTGAATCATCGTGCAACACGCCTTCTGTAATCTCGATATCCAGGCCCGATAGCTGCGACGACCAGGGCCTGATCGCCTTCAGGAATGCCGGCTCGAATTCAGGATTGCGGAGCTGGGCGGGTGCGATATTCACAGCCACACGCACCGGTGGCAGTCCCTGACCGAGCCAGCGCCGGCAATCGCGGGCCGCCTGCTGCACGACCCAGTCGCCGACCTGAATTATGAACCCCGTAGCCTCGAGCACCGGCAGGAAAGCAGCGGGGGACACGAGCCCCTGTTCGGGACTGCGCCAACGAATCAGCGCCTCCGCTCCCTGGATGCGGCGCGTCACCACATTGACCTTTGGCTGGTAAAAAAGCTCGAATTCCTCGCGCTCGAACGCCAGCCGCAACCGGTGCTCCAGCGCGAGCTGGCCCACGCTTTCCAGACGTGTCTTGGCGCTGTAGTGGACATTACTTACGCCACTGACGCGTGCGTAGTGCAGCGCGGCCTCCGCGTTCTGCACCAGCGTCGTCGCATCCATGCCGTCTTCGGGACTCAGCGCACACCCTGAATGCATGGCAACTGGCAGCTGGCGGCCGTCGATCTCGAAGGGTGCGCTGAATATTTCCTGGGTCTGTTGGGAACCCGCTGACTCGAACTCCTCGGTGGAGAGCTTGCCCCGCGCCACCACCATGGCAAACGTACCGCCACTGAAGTGCGCCACCTGGTCGGTCTTCCTGTAGCGACGCTTCAGGCGCTCGGCCACTTGTTGCAGCAGCAAGTCGCCGACTCTACGACCGAAGGAGTCATTGATCACGCTCAGTCGTCCGATATCCCAGACAACCACGGCGTAGCACGCGTCGGCGGCATCCGAGCCCGTCAGGAGGCGTTGCACACGCTCGCAAAACAACGACCGCTTGGCTAGCCCGGTCTGCGGATCAAAATGGGACAGAAAGCGGGCGGTGGTGTCGCGCTGCAGGTATTGCAGGCCGAAGGACAGGTTGCCCGCCACCTCGCGCAACATCTGCAGCTCTTCTTCGACCACGACATCGGAATCGCGCGCGGTCAGTACGAGCAGCGCGATCACGGCGCCATCAACCATCAGCGGCAGCGCCACCACCGACAGCAGTCCAGAATTCAGCATGACCGAATCGAATGTCGCAGTAGCGGCCGTATTGGCCGTATTGTTGCAGACGAACTCCTTGCCGGACCGGACCACCTTGGCAATGACGCTTGTTTCGCGCGTCACGGATTCAGCGACATAAGCCCGCAGTTGTTCGGTCAACTCGTCGCTGACTCCGCTCCACGCCATCGGTTGTATCGATGCGTTGCCCGGCACGCGCGAGGCAGCAACCGCCGCCGCGTAGCCTCCGGCTGCAACTGCGAGACGACAGGTTTCCTGCAGCAGCTCGGTGCGGTCCCGGATGCGCAGCACCAGACCATTGATCCCGCTCTGCATGCGCAGCACGCGGTTCAGGCGCGCAATGTGCGCTTCTTGCCTGACCTGTTCGACCTTGGCTGCCGCTTCGCGCAGCGCGCGCCGCACTGCCGGCGGAAGGCGGGCGAGACTCTCCTTGAGCACGTAGTCCACCGCACCTGAGCGCAGCGCATCGATGGCGCGCTCCTCACCAATCGTGCCGGACAGGAACATGAACGGCACATGGGGTGCCTGTTGCGTCGCAATGCGCAAAGCCGACATGCCGTCGAACTGCGGCAGCGAGAAATCGGACAGTATCAGGTTAGGCTCAAACTTCTGCAGGGCGCCGATCAGGGCCGCTTCTGTCTCCACGCGTTGCGAGATACAGCTCATGCCGGCGCGCTTCAACTGGTGCAATGCCAAGTCGACATCGGCCTGCCGGTCTTCGACGAAGAGTATGCGAATCGCTTGTGGCTGCTCGTGTTTCTCAGGATTCATGTCCCGCCGCTCGCCTGGTAGTGAGGTCGATATCCACTCACGCATGAAACGCACCGTAGCATGGCCACTGAAAGTGGCCCGTGCATGCGCTCGACATTCCATATCCTGAGCGTGATGTTACTCACACTCTGGGAGGCCGCCCCCATGCGTGTAGGACAGATCTGACATCCGAAACATGAGCGTGTTATTGTTGCAGCGCGTTTGGGTTACTCCCTCAGAAGCCCCGAGGCTGCAGGAACGCGAATGGCCTTTGTGGAACTGGCAGCATGAATGCCAGGGTTCTTGGTCGGCTGCTCATTGTGGATGATGAGACTGCGCAGATGCGCGCCCTCTGCGAAACACTGGGAGCAGAGGGCTATGGCACGCAGGGATTCAGCTCCCCTGTCGCGGCGCTGGCCGCACTGCGGGCCGGCGACTTCGACCTGCTGCTGACCGACCTCATGATGCCCGAGATGGATGGCATCGCGCTGATTGCGGCTGCCCGGCAGGTCGACGCGGATATCGGCGCAATCGTCATGACAGGCCACGGCACCATCGATACCGCCGTGCACGCGATGCAGACCGGCGCCCTGGATTACATACTCAAACCATTCCGGCTCAAGGAAGTCCTGCCGGTGCTCTCCCGCGCGCTCGATTTGCAACGACTGCGCCGCGAGAACGCGCTGCTGCAGCAGCGCGAGCGGCGCCACACCGAGGAACTTGCCGCCGCATACCAGGATCTGGAGTCATTCTCGTATTCCATCTCGCACGACCTGCGGGCCCCGCTGCTTTTCGTGAAGGGATTTGCGCAGATGATCGAAGACCGGTTTGCCTCGCAGCTGGGAGAGGAAGGCCTGCGCATGCTGCATGTGATCCGCGATGGCAGCCTCAACATGGACCAGATGATCGTGGGGCTGCTGGCGTTTTCACGCGCAGGCAGGCAACCACTGCGCGTCGTGCAGCTCGACATGACTGCGATCGTCAGGACCGCCGTCAAGGAATGCCTGGCGGTCCACACAGGGCCCGTTACCGCCATCGACATCGGCGCGCTGCCCGCAGCGGCGGGAGACGCCAACGTGATCCGCCACGTCTGGTCAAACCTTATCAGCAACGCCCTGAAATACAGCTCAAAGCGCGCGCACCCGAAGATCAGCGTCAGCGGCCGGGTCGAAGCTGGCGAAGTGGTCTACCAGATCGATGACAATGGCGTCGGGTTCGACATGCGCTATGCCGACAAGCTGTTCGGCGTATTCAAGCGTCTGCACAATGCCGAGGAATACGCCGGCACAGGCGTCGGACTCGCAATCGTCCACCGCATAGTGTCCCGGCACGGCGGAAGAATCTGGGCCCACAGCGAACCAGGCATCGGCACGCGCATGCAGTTCTCGTTGCCGCAGACCGCCCCGCTGCATCAGGAAGAAATAGACCCGCAGGTCTGAACCAGTGCCTCGCGCAGCTCGCGCAATCTGGGAGGTTTGCTGAGGACCAGATTCACGTGAGGAGGGATATCGCCATCCGCAATCAGCCTCTGCCCCCAGCCAGTCAGCATGATGACAGGGGTCGTCGGCGCGACAGACTTGATGGACTTTGCCACCTGCCGGCCATCGACGTACGGCATGCCGAGATCGGTAATCACGACATTGAACGGTTGGCCACGCGATACCGCATCGCGGAAGAGTTCGACACCCTCCTTGCCCCCACTGGCTGTGACCACGTGATGCCGATCGGCCTCCAGGGTATCGCGCAACGACCGCAGCAGGACCGGGTCATCGTCCACAATCAGTATCTGCAATCCGTTGAGCACGGCCACCGCGCCGGACAGCACCGGCTCCATAGTCCGGACCGACGCTGCAAAAATCAACCGTATGGTTGTGCCCTGGCCGACCGCGCTGTCGATTTCCACCTCGGCGCTGTGTCGTTGCACTACTCCATACACCATAGCAAGACCGAGTCCTGTGCCGCGCTCGCCCTTGGTGGTGAAGAACGGCTCCAGGCAGCGACGCCGCGCGTCGTCATCCATGCCGACGCCGGTATCGCTCACCTCGATCTGCACCAATCCAGCTGGGGTGGCACGCGTGCACAGCGTCAGCACACCACCCTGCGGCATCGCATCCACGGCATTGATCACCAGATTGGTAAGCGCCTCACGCAATTCACTTTCCGCACCCATGATGATGGGCAGGTCGGGCGCCAGTTCCGTGTGCATCTCGATGGTGATGCCGCGCTCCTGCGGAATCGTGCTCCAGCGCGCGTGCGTGAGATCCACTATCTGCGGCACCAGCTCATTCAACTGGACTGGCGCCAGCCGGACCTGTGGTTCGCGCTGCCGATAGAACTCCCGCATGCGCGCAACCGTGGCAGCCACATCGTGAATCGCGCGCTGAATGGTCTTCAGTTGGCCCCGCCCCGGCTCGCTTAGTCCTGTTTCTCTTTCCAGCAGGGAATCGGTGTACAACGCCACCGGCGAAATTGCGTTGTTGATATCGTGAGCGATACCGCTGGCCATCTGCCCCAGCGAACGCAGGCGCTCCTGTTGCATTGCCGCCTGCTGGTTCTGCCGCAGGTCTTCATACGCCGCTTGCAGCGCGCTGTACAGATTCGCATGGTGGGCGGCAAGCGCCACATGCTCACTGAGCTGCTGCAGGAATTCGCATTCGGCACTGCTGAAGCTGTCGGGCGAGCGACGCGCCGCGATGAGTACGCCGGAAACCCTGCTTTCGACGACCATCGGCGCAGCCACCAACGCCCGCAATCCCGCGCTCGCCAGCCGCTGCGGAAATGGAAATTGCATTTTGCTGACATCAGGTTGGTAAACCAGCTTCCCGCGGATGCAGCGCAACAGGCCGTTCTCGTCGATATCAAACCTGGACTGCTCGGTCAGCGCCAGTTCAATTGCAAGCTCCTGGCTGCGCAGACCGACCCGGGTCACGAACAACTGGTTTTTCTCCGGCTCGTAGAGACAGATGCAGCCGAAGTCGATAGGCAATTTCTCTTCCAGCGCACCGATGACGATCTGGAAGATGCTGGGCAGATCCTGGCGTTCGCCGATGGCGCGGGTAATCTGCTGCAGCAGCGCGAGGCGTTCCAGCTGCGCCTGCCGCTTGAGCTCATGGTCCTTGCGTTCGGTGATGTCGGAAAAGACGATCGCCACTTTCGCGCTGCCATCTCCGCCCACGCGGTAGGCACTCACTTCGTAGTGGCGTCCCAGCGGCTTGGCGTAGTTCTCGAAAGTCTCCGACGTGCCGGTGCGGGCGATTCTTCCGAAGGTTTCGAACCAGAATTCCTCGAGATCCGGCGCAATCTCTCGTATTCTCCTGCCCAACGCATTCTCTATGCCGGTGTGCCTGAAAAATGCCGGATTAGTGTCGAGGAACAGGTAGTCCACGGCCTTGCCGTTCGCGTCGAAAATCATCTCGACCGTGCAGAACCCTTCTGTCAGCGACGCGAACAGCGCGCGGTATTGCGCTTCGGACTGGTGCACAAGCCTCTCGGCCTGCGCACGGATGCGGTCCGCCATGTCATTGAAAGTTGCTCCGAGCTGTCCCAACTCGTCCCGCCTGTTGATTACCGCGCGTGCATCCGGATTGCCCGCGGCAATGGCCTGCGCGGCCGCCGACAACGAGCGAATGGGCCTCAAAATGGCGGCGGCAAACCTCGCTCCCACGAGCATGGCGACCAGCATGATCGCCGCAGCTAGCAGCAGCTTCTGACGCACGAGGCGCAACATCTCCGCCTGCACTGTCTGCTGCGGAACCAGGTAATAGACAGTCCAGGGAACCGCCGTGAGGTGTCGGCCAACTACATAGTTCCAGCTCTGATTCCCGGGGGCGAACCCCACGAACATCCCGAGGTCGTGCGGCACAGGAGCCGCGAGATCGAACGGCCCCGACATCGGGCGTACGTCCTGCAGCAGTTGCCGCGTGTGTGCGCCGAAGCGTCGCTCGGCGACCAGCGCGTCGATCGTCGTGGGCGCGAGCGCCAGGCCAGGATGAAATACCAGCTCATCGAGAAAGGAATGCGCGATGCGGATACCCAGACTGTCGAACAGGACGGCAAAGCTGCCGGAGCCCGCCCTGGCATTTGCCTGTTTCATCATTTCCGTCACTACCGACGCACGCACCCAGACCACCGCCGCTCCCCGCACCTGTTGATCGGAATCCCGTATGGGCGCGAGGAAGGCGATGGTGGGGATGCTGCCCACCTCCGGCTCGGAGACATGCAGATCGGAAACCACCTCGGCTCCGCGCAGCGCTTCCTTCACGAAACCTCGATAGGCCAGGTTGACACCGATGAGCTGGCTTTCGGTCGCAGTCACGACTGTGCCCGATAGATCCAGCACCGCCACACCGCGGATGCCGGGCTCCATTGCCGTCCACATGTTTAGGAGTGTGGCTGTGTCTGACCTGAGCCGCCCGACATCAGCCGGTCGGGCTTGCAACACGGTAAGCGAAGCCCGCATACGGGACACGTGCCCCGCCACATGCCGCTGGCTACCAAGGAAGGTATCGATGTGGTCCGCCAACTGCTCGCTGCGGGCGGTGAGCAAGTTGCTATTTTCGGCAATCAGCTGCGCGTTTGCATTCCGGATGCTGATCCAGGTGGCAAGACCCAGTGGCAGCAGCGATGCCAGAACGAGGAGCATCGCCATCTTGAGGCGCAGTGGCCAGTTCCCGAAGCGATACCTCTCCTTCATTTTTGTTCCTCTCGGGACTCCGGCCAGATTTTCATCACAAGCCCGGGTACGCCTTGTAGGACACATCCTATCGCGAATTCGCTCCGATGGCCGAATCGCCATGGGTAGGGCGGTTCCTACCGAGAATACAGAATTGGGCCTATGAGGATGGAGAGCGGGGAAATTCATGCTGCGTCTAACCCAATTCCGGGTCGTACGGGAGCAGACACATGAGTTCACGCACCATTACCCTCGCGGCAATGTCCGCAGCCATGCTGCTAAGCGCCAGCGCGCTCACGCAGGCGGCGGAACCCGACACAGGCTTCTACATCGGCGCCGGACTTACACAGTCACACTTCGACAATGACAGTTTCTCGATCGACGATATCGACGCCAAGGACAACAGCTTCAAGGCCATATTCGGCATCCGGCCAAATCCGCATTTTGCATTCGAGGCCAACTACGTGAACTTCGGCAAGTCCACAGCGCCCTCGTCTTCGCCGGGCGGCCCGTTTGAAGCAGACGCGGAGGGCTTTGCGGCATTTGGCGTGGGCATCCTGCCAGTGGGTCCGGTGGAGCTGTATGCAAAGGCCGGCATCGCCCGTATTCAGTCCGACGGCAGCTCAGGCGCCACACCGGTGTTCTTCAAGGACAAGGCCACCGAACTCGCCTACGGTGCCGGTGTGCAGTTCCGACTCGGAGCCCTGGGGCTGCGCGCGGAATACGAGAAATACGACACCGATGTAATCGGTGACCTGGATCTCCTCACGGTGGGCTTCACGTTCAACTTCGGCTCGTAGAGCCAGGCTGCCGGCACCTTTGCAAAGGTGCCGGCAGCATTTCAGTGCGTCATCGCATAGGTAATATAGTTGACGCCAAAACGGTAGCCCTGCGCCGTCATCGCTTCGGGATATTCAGACCAATTGGCGTGCTCCCAGGAATCCCCCACATCCTGGTTGTAATTGACTCCGACCATCAACCGGCCGCTGGCATCGTAGATACCGAACCATTGAGGCGGGGGCAGGTAGTCCAACTGGCGCAGGTGGCGCAGCCCGGGAATCTGTACTGACTCATCGATGCTGAACACCACATGCAGCACTGCGTCATCGTCATGCAGCGGAACGATGTCGAATTCCGGGAACACGCGCGTCATGGTGGCAGCGAACACCGCGTATTCGTCTTCACCCCAGAAATCATCCGCCATCAGGAAGCCGCCGCGTAGCAGGTATTCCCGCAGCCGGGACACTTCTTCGTCTTCCAGTTCCCAGTATCCCGTCTGGGTTGCATACAGCCACGGATATTCGAAGAGCTTGTCGTCCGTCAGTGGCACGGTGACTGATTCGCCCACACTGAGGCGGGTCAAGCGCTGCAGGTTGTAAGTGAAATGCTCCTCGGCCTCCGGGTAGTCCTGCCGCCACCAGCCGCGACCGAAACCGCGTCCTCCCCTGCCCTGGTCGACGTAGATCATCCGGGCGAAATGAAACTCGGGGGGAGCGGAGGACACACCCACCGACGGGCCATCGGCCATCGCAAGAGCAAGGGACGCGGATAGCAAGGCCAGTGGCGATAGATACCGCGTGTACAGAAAAAACCTACGCATCCCTGCATGGTACGCCGCAACTCGCGAAAACCCCCGCCCCGCGGCAATGCCTTCCCGTAGCCTCAGTGTTGTCGTTCTGCGAATTTATGCCGACAGACACAAATATCTGCGACGCAATTGGCGGTTTCTGACCGGTCCGTCTGCGACGCAATCGGCTCTCCCGCCGGTGGCGAGTCGGTACGGTCATATTCTGATGAGCACGCAAAACCCCATCCTTTCTGGTTACGTTCTGGCTCGCAGCCGCATGCTGCTGTGGCTGCCCCTGTGCATGCTGGCCACCTGGCTTGCCATACGTTTCGTGCATTCTCCGTTCGTGGTCATTGCCCTGGTGCCCATGGTCGCCGCGTCCCAGATAATTGCGCGGGGGTTGCGGGCGAGCGAACAGCGGTTGCGTGTACCCCTGGAAGAATCGGCACGCGATGAAAATGGCCTGCCACTGCATTCTGTCGCCGAGATGGAAAACCTGGAAGGGCGCCGTCGCGCAGAAGCCAGCCTAGCCGCGGAGCGGGAGATGCTGCGGATCACACTGGCGTCCATCGCCGATGCGGTGATCACGGCGGATCCGCACGGAAAGATTACCTATGTGAATGATGCGGCGCTCACGCTGTTTGGCCGGTCTCAGGCTGAAATGGCCCACCAGAACCTGCATGATGTGATGACCCTGACAGATACGGGAACCTTCGCCATAGTCGAAAGCCTCGTGGATCGCTGCGATACTGAAATGATCCCGGTAACTCGTACCGAGCCCTGCGCACTCACCCGCCCCGACGGTAGCATCCGCTACGTGACCGAGGTCGTGACCCCCGTGCTCGACGGCGCCCGGCAGCTCACCGGCTTTGTCATGGTAGTACACGATGTGACCGTGAATCTGAAGCGCACGTTGGACCTGAGTCACCGTGCCGACCATGACCCGCTGACCAATCTGATGAACCGACAGGCATTCGAGCGCGATCTGCAACAGGCCTTCAGGGGATCCCGCATGGATGGAACTCCCGCCACCTTGATTGCCATCGATCTGGACAAGTTCAAGTCGGTCAATGATTCCGCGGGCCACGCAGCCGGTGACGCGGTTTTGCGGCACGTGGCCGCGGTGCTGCAACGCTCGGTGCGACCGACAGACTGTATAGCCCGGCTGGGAGGCGATGAATTCATCGTCCTGCTGAAAAACTGCGACCTCGCACGAAGCCAGGACGTCAGCATGCGCCTGCTGCAAGGGCTCAATCCCTTGCGGACTCCCTGGAAAGGCACTGTCCAGACGATTGGCGCCAGCCTTGGACTCGCCCAATGCAGCGCGGAATTTCTTGAGCCCGAAGAATGGACAAGAGCGGCCGACGCTGTGTGCTACGAAGCCAAGCGCTCGGGGCGCGGCACATTGCGCAGCTGGCAATCCATCGACGTCGTAGGTGATCGACGCAACAGCGCCAACGGTTGATGCAACCGATGACGCTGCTGCCGACCGATGAGTGCCTCGCTCAGGCCTCGCGATACGTGCCTTTCTGCTTTGCCGTGTGTGTCGCCAGATAATCCATCAGCGGCGGTGACAGCGCATCGTAAGGCTCAAGCCCCAACTCCTTGAGTCGCGCACGGATCCCATCCATCTGCGAGGGCGGCGTGCCGCTCTCGATCACCGACGACACGAAGGCCGCGAAGCCCGGGGCAGCCCAGCCCGCCTGCGGCGAAAGCTCGGTGTGCACGAAATCAAGGCCGTAGAGCGCATGATCCTTTTTCTCGATTCGTCCGTAGAGATGCGCGCCGCAGCCCGAGCAGGCATAGCGCTGGATCACGGCGGAGGGATCGACGATCTTCAGCTTGTCGCCATTGGCGGTGACCGTAAGCTTGTCGCGCGACACGACGGCGACCACCGAGAAGGTCGCGCCGGCCGGCTTCCAGCACTTGGTGCAACCGCAGGCATGGTTGTGCGCCGTCTGCGCGCCGAGTTCCACGGTGACCTTGTTCGAAGGACAGTTGCACTGCAGCGTGCCACCCGCGAAACCTTCCTTGGCCGGTTTGATGCCGCCATCAACGCCGGGATGAATCTTGGCTGTGCTCATCGCAATCCCCTTCTTGTTGTGTGTCAGAAATGAATGACTGAACGGATGGACTTGCCCTCGTGCATCAGGTCGAAGGCCTTGTTGATATCCGAAAGGTCCATTGTATGCGTGACGAACGGGGCGAGTTCGATCTCCCCGGACATCGCGTCTTCCACCATGCCCGGCAGCTGGCTGCGGCCCTTAACGCCACCGAAGGCCGTGCCCTTCCAGGTGCGGCCGGTGACGAGCTGGAACGGACGCGTGGAAATCTCCTGGCCGGCGCCGGCCACGCCGATGATGACCGACTGGCCCCAGCCGCGGTGCGCGCATTCCAGCGCCGCGCGCATCACCTGCACGTTGCCGATGCACTCGAAGGAATGGTCCACACCCCAGGTGGTCATCTCGACGATGACCTGCTGAACCGGTTTGTCGTGGTCCTTCGGATTGATGCAGTCGGTGGCGCCCATGGCCTTCGCCATCTCGAACTTCGATGGATTGGTGTCGATGGCAATGATGCGTCCGGCCCTGGCCTTGCGCGCGCCCTGGATCACCGCGAGGCCGATGCCGCCGAGGCCGAATACCGCCACGCTGTCGCCAGGTTGCACCTTGGCTGTGTTCTTCACTGCGCCGAGGCCAGTAGTGACGCCGCAACCCAGCAGACAGACCTGCTCGTGATTCGCCTTGGGGTTGATCTTGGCGAGCGAAACTTCGGCCACCACGGTGTATTCGCTGAAGGTCGAACAACCCATGTAGTGGTAGATCGGGTCGCCCTTGTATGAAAAGCGGCGCGTGCCGTCGGGCATCACGCCCTTGCCCTGCGTGGCACGCACCGAGACGCAGAGGTTTGTCTTGCCGGATTTGCAGAACAGGCACGTCCCACATTCGGCTGTATAGAGAGGGATCACGTGTTCGCCCGGCTTGACGCTGGTGACGCCGGCGCCAACTTCGACCACCGTGCCCGCTCCCTCATGACCCAGAATCGCCGGGAACAGGCCCTCCGGATCGTCACCGGAAAGAGTGAAGGCATCGGTGTGGCAGACACCTGTGTGGCTGATCTTCACCAGCACCTCGCCGGCCTTTGGCGGCTCGACGTCTATTTCCACGATCTGCAGGGGCTTGCCCGCTGCGAAGGCTACTGCTGCACGTGATTTCATGACTGATCTCCCCCGGGAAGTCCCGCTCCCTCTTCAACTGGTTCTGGCGTCAGTTTAGCCAAAGTCCCTCGACTGGCGCGCCAGATTTGTAAAACCCACCCCTGGAGCGCTTCCGGAGGCGTCGTTCAACGTGGCTTGCGGGGCACCGGACCGGATCCTCCATCCCGGGGCTGTACCACCGTGCCGATCCGCTGCTACCGTTACATGAAGTTGAAGAGCACACTCGACCGCTAGCGCGATCCGGAGGTAGTGATGGAACGCAAAGATCCCATGGATGCTGTCCAGACTCCCACGGGGGAGTACGTCGCCGGCGAGGTGGGTATCGTGGACGTGGAAGTGGTAGAGACAACCCAGTGGAAGTGCCCCAATCCGCAGTGCGGCACGCGCTGGCGGAAACTTGGAATCCACACCGGCGTCCTGAAGACTTGCGGGGCCTGTGGCGCTAGATTCTTCTTGCGCAATCCGAACCCGGTCTGAAGGGTGAGGTGACCAGGGTCGGATCGAACCACGGCGCGGCATACGCGCTTCACTAGGAGTCTGAGCGCCTGCAACAGCGTACCAAAGCTTCGCGCAGGTCGCGCAACTTCGGCGGTTTGTTGAGCACCATGTCCACGTGCGCGGGAACATCGCCTTCTGCCACGAGCCGCTGGCCCCAGCCGGTGAGCAAAATGATCGGCGTCGACGGTGATGCGGTCTTGATAGCACTCGCCACTTGGCGTCCGTCGACGTATGGCATGCCGAGATCGGTGACCACGACATCGAATGTTTGCTTCCCAGTTTGCGCCGCGCGGAACATGTCGATGCCCTCTCGGCCGCCGTTCGCAGTCACGATCGTGTGCCCGTCGCCTCCCAGCGTATCGCGCAGCGTGTTGAGCAGCACTGGATCGTCGTCCACGATCAAGATTCGCATGCCCGTGGGGATGGAAGATATGGCGGCAGATTGACTCGGTGCGGCGGCGTTCGTGCAAGCGGTAAATATCAAGCGTACAGTTGTGCCCGTGCCCAGCGTGCTGTCGATCTCGATCTCGCCGCTGTGTCGCTGGATTACGCCATAGACCATCGCCAGACCCAAGCCCGTGCCTCGCTCGCCCTTGGTCGTGAAAAAAGGTTCCAGGCATCGTCGGCGAGCGTTCTCGTCCATACCGTTGCCCGTGTCGCTCACTTCGATCTGCACCTGCCCGGTGTCGACGGCGCGGGTGCAAAGAATCAAAGCTCCACCCTCCGGCATGGCATCGACGGCGTTGAAAACGAGATTGGTGAGCGCCTCACGAATTTCGCTTTCTACTCCCATGATGACGGGCTGCTCGGATGACAGCTCAAGTTGCAACTCGATTGCGACGCCTTGGCGTTGCGGCATATCCCTCCAGCGCGCGCGTGTCAGATCCACGACCTGCTGGACGAGCTGGTTCACTTGGACCGGCGCTAGGCTCATCTGCGTTTCGCGCTGGCGGTAGAACTCCCGCATTCGCGCGACGGTCGCGGAAACATCTTCGACAGCGCGCTGAATGGTTTCTAGTTGACTGCGTCCGTGGGCGCTGAGATTCGTCTCCCTTTCTAGAAGCGCATCCGTGTAGAGCGCTATCGGGGAGATCGAATTGTTGATGTCATGGGCGATGCCGCTCGCCATTTGCCCGAGCGCGCGCAGCCGTTCCTGCTGCAACACCGCCTGCTGGGTCTGGCGCAGATCGTCATAAGCAATCTGCAGTGCTCTGTACAGATGCGCTTGATGAGCGGCAAGCGCAACATGCTCACTCAATTGCCGCAGGAATTCGCATTCACCGCTACTGAAGCTGTTCGCCGCATGCCGGGCCGCAATGAGTACACCGAAGACTGTGCTTTCTACCAGCAACGGTGCTGCGACCAACGCCCGCAATCCCCCTCGCGCCAGTCGCTGAGGAAATGGAGACTGGACTTCACCGACATCAGGTTCGTAGACCAGCTGCCCGCGAACGCAGCGCGACAGACCGTTCTCATCGATGTTGACGTGCGCCTGCTCGGTCAAAGCCAGTGCCAGCGCCAGCTCCTGACTTCGCACGCCGACATTATGAACGACAAGTTTGTTGTCCGCCGGCTCGTAGAGGCAAATGCAACCGAAATCAATGGACAGCTGATCTTCCAGCGTTCGGATCACCACTTGAAAGATGCTCGGCAGGTCCTGACGCTCACCCGTAGCGCGAGTGATCTGGTGCAGCAGATTCAACCGTTCCAACTGCGCTTGAAGTTTGTTCTGCGCATTCCTCCGCTCGGTGATGTCGCGAGCGATTGTCGATGCCCCGACGATGCGATTCTGGCTGTCCCTGACGGGTGAGATCGTCGCGGATATGTCGATGCGCCGTCCGTCTTTTCCGACTCTGACGGTTTCAAAATGATCGATCGAGTCACCCAACCCAATCCGCTGCAGAATCTGCGGCTCTTCCTGCAGCCGCTCCGGCGGGATCAACATCTGCATTGGCATGCCAATGGCCTCCTTGGACGAGAATCCAAAAAGTTTCTCAGCACCGGGATTCCACGAGGTGATGATGCCTTGCAGCGTTTTGCTTATGATCGCGTCCTCGGAGGATTCCACGATCGCCGCAAAGCGCCTGGTGGTTTCTTCTGCGCGCCTGCGTTCGGTGATGTCCGTGGAAATGCCGAAAATGCCGTACACGGCACCGCTCGGGTCACGCAGCTGAGACTTCACCGATATAAAGGTGTGCAGCCCGTCGATCAGGGGCACCACCTCCTCTTCGGTCAGGGCGGCGTCGCTAGCGGCTACTCGCCGGTCCATGGTGCGGAACCGATCCGCATCTTCCGCTGCGAAGAGCTCGTGATCGGTTTTGCCGAGGATTTGTGGGGGGCCGAGGTGGAAGATCTCCTCGTAGCGGCGATTGACGAGCAGATAGCGGCCTTGCAGATCCTTCACGTAGATCACCGCCGCGGAATTGTCGACGACCGCAGCGAGCAGATGCTGGCTGCGGTCGAGCTCCGCCAAAGCGCGCTCGGCGCGGCTGCGGAGTTCCCGTTCGCTCCGATTGTCCGCGCGTGAGCGATGCAGCGCCCCGTTGAGCACACTGATCAGCACGCCCACCAGGATCAGAAGGCACCAGTAGAAAACATCGATCGGCTGGTCGAAAGCCAAGCTGTACAGCGGCGGCACCGCGAACCAATCCATGGCGAGGGCACATAGAGCGGTGGCAAGCAGGCCCGGCCCCAGGCCGCCAGCATAAGCGCTGACGATGATAGGTATTATGAAGAGGATCTGGAAGGGCCGGTCGCCCGTCCACAGAGATAGCGCAAAACGTACCAGCACTGCCGCTGCGGGTGTGACGACGGCAAGCAGATAGGCAACTCGCACTCTGCGGAGTGACAATTGCGAAGCCAAAGGTGCGTTGTCCGTAACATCCTTCATCGCGTTTCGAATATAGCCGATTGTGTCGACCGCAGCGGCGCCACGCTGCAGCAGCTAGCGATCGAGCATATCCAGCCCGGCAAGCGGTGATTTTCGAGACCGGGTCTAGATAGGCCAGGAATTAGGAGCGACACTTTGAATGTCTCCAGAACTCTGATTTGAATCCGCCGCCGTGCGGTTAGGGGAGCGTTCGGAGTGGTGTGCTCTTCAAATGGATTTTCGAGTGGGCTCTGGTCGAAGCACAAGACTCAGCTGGTCGGGTTCAATCGGTTTCGTAAAGTGATGGTTGAACCCAGCGGCTAGAGCTGCAGCCTTATCTGAATCCTGTCCCCATCCGGTTACGGCAATCAATGTTACTGAGCGTCCTGACGGTTCCTGGCGAATCCGTCTCGCAACCTCATAGCCGTCCAGTACCGGCATTCCGATATCGAGAATCGCAACTTCTGGTGCAAGAGAAATGAACTTTTCAAGTGCCTCGCGACCGTCATGCGCCACAACCACGTCATGACCTTCCAAACGCAGCAGCATCGCCAAGCTATCGGCAGCATCACGATTGTCGTCTGCAATCATTAGGCGGCGGCCAACAGCTTCGCCGCGCTCGCCAAGCGGGCTCGCATGCTTCACTTGGGTGATCGTGGCACGCGGTAGTCTGATGGTAAATTCGCTCCCCTTGCCAAGGCCCGTGCTTGTTGCCTGGATAGTTCCGCCATGGAGTTCAACAAGCCCTTTGGCCAGTGCTAAGCCAATTCCCAGCCCGCCCTCTGAACGATCCTGGCTGGGCTGTACTTGGGAAAACATGTCGAAAATCTTTGATAGCACGTCAGAGGCAATACCGATACCGGTATCAGACACCGAGACTGTCACGTGGTCTGCGAGTGAGCTTGCCTGGAGCCGGATTTCACCCCCTGCATCAGTGTATTTCGCGGCGTTCGTCAACAAGTTTGACAAGACCTGAGCTAAACGCAGGGGGTCTGCAGCAAATACAACGGGTTCTTTAGGCAGAACTACGAAAAATCGGTGTTTTTTTGCATCGATAGTGGGACGAGCGGTTTCCACCGCGGCGTCCACTATGGAGGCAAGCGTCTTCATTTCAGTTCGAAGAACCAACACACCGCGAGTGATCCTGGAAACATCCAGCAGATCATCAAGTAGCAGCGACATGTGATGCACCTGCCTGCTGATGACATCATGGCTCCATCTCTTCTGTGCATCGGTCGCATCTACGGACTTCGAGATCAAAACGGCCTGACGGATTGGCGCAAGTGGGTTGCGTAATTCGTGGGCTAAAGTCGCCAGAAACTCGTCCTTACGATGGTCGGCATCGCGTAGGGCCGCCTCTGCCTGCTTTCGTACTACGACTTCTTCCCGCAGAGCGATCTCGGCGGCTTTTTGCGCAGTTACATCGCGCGTGAAGCAACGGGTATGAATGAACTTGCCCTCTTCCCATAGCACGTTCGAAGAGATCAAAACATGTCTTATCGAGCCATCCTTACAGCGCAGGCGCGCCTCATACCCTTGCAGACATTCGGCGCAGCTGAGTCTTTCCAGAATGTCATCGATGACGGCCTTGTCGGCATGAAATTCAGAGATGTGGTGTCCGACGTATTCTTCTTTCGTATAACCGAGCCAGTCCAGTTCGGTTTGATTAACGCGAATGACAATTCCATCCGGTCCCACCCAATGCAGGCCTACAGCAGCATTCTCGAAGAAATCGGCGAGCAGACTCTCGCTGCGTTTAAGTTGCCTGTCCGCTTGGCGGCGGTCCGTCACGTCTCGAAACACCATGACAGCGCCGACGATATCGTCCTGGCGGTCGCGAATCGGGGCAGCACTGTCCTCGATAGCGATCACGCCGCCCTTGCGAGTTCGCAATGACGTGTGATTTGCAAGGCCCACGATCTGTCCCGATTGGAGCGCTTTGGTCACGGGACTTTCTACCGGCGCACCGGTGTCTTCATTAAAAATCTCGAACACGCGCACAAGGGGCTCGCCCGAGGCCTCGCTGCGGGACCATCCCGTCATCTTTTCCGCAATGGGGTTGAGAAACGTTATGTGACTATGGACATCGGTAGTAATCACTGCGTCGCCGATGCTGGCAAGGGTGACTTCAAACCATTCGCGCTGCTGCTCCAGTTCGTGGGTTCGGCGTTGAAGGGATTCCTTCGCCTCAAGCAATTCGCGCTCCTCGCGCTGCCGCGCGATCTGAATGCTTTCGATATTTCTCAGGGCGACGATGCGGAGGCGCTGTTCGTCATCTTCGATTTCGTTACCCCCCACTCTCGTCCCCCAGAATCCGCGCCGCTAATGCCGTACCGTCGACTCGTGCGCGAATCTTGGCGAATGCCGTGTCCCGATCCGTTGAAGTATCGTCACAAAATGGGGCAAATCCACAGTCGTCCGTGGTGCCGAGCTGGTTCAAAGGAATGAAGCGAGCAGCTTCCAAGACCCGCTCGCAAACTTCCTCTGGTGTCTCAATGCGGGGGTTGATTGGAGCGATCACGCCCACAAACACTCGTTGGTTCGGCCTCAGATATTGCCGAATCAGCTCTAGCACACGAGTTCGATCGGCTTCTCCCGCAAGCGCGACGTAGAAATTGCCGACATTTAACTGGAACAAACTCGGCAACAGCGCTGCGTAGTCCACGTCTGCACTGTGTGTCGAATCGCAATCACCACCCGGGCAGGTGTGGATACCCACACGCGACCTCTCCGTACCGGAGAGGCGACTCAGACCCAAATTGTTGAGGTCTATAAAACTGGAAAGTAGTTGTCCAGACGGATCTACTTTGAGCGCCAACCGGCCTTCGGTGAAGTCGATTTGCACCGCAACTGCACCTTTGTCGAGGCAGCGACGGATCTCCAGGACATGCTCGTTGAGCAGGTCGTCGATGAATGTCTCGCGCGAATATCCCGAAATGGGCTGCGCTGGATACATCAAACTGAGCGCAGACGGTGAGATAACGGCCTGCTTCAATGGCACATGCGCATGTTTCTGCGCCTCGTCTAGGTAGCTATCCGCATACCGCTGGTATCGAAAGGGCCCGGAGACAAGGCGGGGCATTCGTCGCACGTGTCCCGCAGCAAAAGGAATGCGAAAACCATCGGGCCGGATATTTTCCAGCCCTTCTACACTGTACGTCCAGAAGTTGTGATACTTACGCTGCTCACCGTCGGTGATAACCGGAGACCCCGTTGCTTCAAACTGAGCAATAGTGTCCCGTATTGCCTCTGCGTAAAGCGGCTCAAGACTTTCGTCCATTCCGTTTCCGGCCTTGGCAATAGCTTCGATCAGTGCGCGGGGCCGAGGAATGCTGCCAATGGGCTCTGTAGGGATCACCATGCTGTTGGGTCCAAAATGCTGGGAGCCTGATTCTATAATGGCTCACAACCGTTTTTAATCTTGGAAGGCAACTCTAAATCCCGGTTGACTTCATGATTATGCAACCATATCTTGTGGTCGCCAGCGGTGCCCGGCCCAACCCCTAGGGGCTGACCAGGCTTAAAAGGGAATCCGGTGCCTTCCTCGCCAGGGAAGAAATCCGGATCCATCCGCGGGCCGCCTCACGAGGGGCGGCCCATTCCTCTCAGCGCCGGTGGGAAACAGCTTCCACTGCAGCAAAGGCAATGATCAACAGCGCGGCAGCGACTTGAAATACTAGATTTACTTGGATGAGCTGGATCATGGCGGCGTTCCTCTGTCAGGTGGGGCAGATGCGTTTGCTTCTGCCTACGCCTGCACTATCACCGGCAAATGTGAATGCTCTGTGGCTTCGCCATGGAGATATTGTGGATTGTGAGTGGCTTCTCATAGCCCTCCATCAGTTTCTTCATATTCCCACCACAATTGCGCCGCCAACCCAGCGACGGCGTCGGCAACTGTCCAAGGCATGGGCCTCATAACAGCGGGCTCTTTCTGGCTGACGCGCTTCGTCGGCAGCCGGTCGCCAGCCTCGACCACCTCGCAAGGAGTGTTCACTTGGACGTGGCACAGTCAAGAAGCTGACGTCTGGTGCGTTGTCCGTGGAGCAACCCTTGCGCGGATGGCCGCAGGTATCAGCGTCCGCCGCTAAAGTTCCCACCATCGTCGTTCATTCAGAAGAAAACGCCTTTCCTGACAATGCTAGGAAATTCTACTCGGAGCTTCAGGTTCCGAAGGAGCTCTAAGCTTGCCATGCATCGAATTACGGAATTCCATTGATATGCATGTGCCCAATACGGGATCCTGACCACATGAGGTATGCGCCAACATCGCTGTAGTGCTCCGGTATTCCAGATGTCGCGGGATCAAAGTGCATCATGATCATCCAATGTGGGGCGATGGCGAGAGACGGGCTGACGTCATCATTTGGATCTGTGATGCTTCGTTGTGTAGCGCCCGCAAACATGTACCAAATCGCCGGCTTTGAATTCAGCGAATTGCACACGGGCGGCTCTGCCACATTCTTGAGGCTGCCCGCAAAGCAGACGAATCCGTTATCGCCTTCGCGAAGTTTGATTCTCTTGCCTTGAGCATCTGCGCCGTCGATACGTGCGCCATCCGTAACATGCTTCGGCCCCGCAGAGAGGGCCCGTGCGATCTGAACTTCCGCCGATTCATCCGATGCAGAGATGGCCCCCTCTGCGCCATCATGGACGCCCATGGCTGGCATGTGCCCCACGTGTTCCGACGCCAAGTGAAGTGTTGAAGGACCCACTGCTTGACCCATGATATGCAGGTGAGCATAGGGTGTGCCGGACCACAAAATATAAGCCCCGGTGTCTTTTTCAGTCGCCGACAAGCCGGTAGCTTGCGGATCGAAGGGCCAAATGATCATCCACTGCGGACCGATCTCGACGGTTTCCCCGGACGCGCTCCGTAACGTCGCACCCGCTTGCATATAAATAAACCCAGCCGTCGTGTTGGTCGGAGATGGCTTCCCTGCAGCCAAATCCGCGCTCCATTGTTGCGCCGCTTGATTCGAACAGGAGGCCGGATGGCCGGCGACTTTGGGATTGCCGGGCACGCATGTGAAGCCGTTGCTCCCTTCTCGCAACACAATCTTCTGGCCTTGCTCATCGCTACCCATGATGCGCGCGGAATCAGTCACATGTTTGGGCCCCGCCGCAATCGCCCGCGCGATCTGAGCCTCTTTCGATTCACCTGCGGCACCGATACTCTCATCGATGGCCATGTAGCCGCGATTGGCTGCGTTTGGCACTTGCGCTTCGACTGCTCCCTGAATCAGAAACAGGCATGTTGAAAGGACGATCGCCATCGTGTGGCTTCGGGTGTGCTTCATACAGCCCTCTATCTGAGAACCTTTCGGTACGAATAAATCAGCCGATTTTCCCGTCGGCTTCCGGAATTGGGACAAGTCAGGACCAAGGTAAGAGCTGCACGCACGCCGGAGGTTTGCGATTGTGGGAAATGGAATGGCAAAGTCGTCAGCGGCAGTGCAGATTCTTCCATTCTGGTCAACGTCGCTGAGAACGCGGGTTTGACCCAATTGAGCATTGAACACGCCTGCGCCGCGCAGTTCACAGGGCGCAATCTGGACGGTGGCGT
The DNA here is from genome assembly GCA_039917615.1 of Steroidobacteraceae bacterium. Classification (GTDB taxonomy): domain Bacteria; phylum Pseudomonadota; class Gammaproteobacteria; order Steroidobacterales; family Steroidobacteraceae; genus ZC4RG30. Next base: position 20,120 of record JBDSJD010000024.1, on the reverse strand, counting down.
TACCATGAGCGAACCGGTCCAGTGCGCGAGCAAGGGTTCGGTCGAGAAGGTTTTGGGCCGCTCTGCAGAAGATCCTACATCCTGCCCTCAGACCAGCGGGACGGGTAGCTGTTCAGGCGTCATGACTTTTTCTTCTTCTTCTTCTTTGCGGTCTCTGCCTTGCTCGTACGCTTCACGTCTTGCCCCTGTGCGCGTTCGTAGGTCTGGATATCCTTAAAGGTGCCGTCAGCCTTTCTCACTGCGTACAGCTTCTTACCGGTCGAGCTGCGAAGGGTGGTGCGCTTGCTTGCCATGGTGGTTCCCAGTTTAGTGCGACAACCGAAGCTAGCACGCGGGGTATGCGTAGTGAAGGGCCGCCCCTGAGTCAGGATGAGCGCGCCGAACCGCAGGTAGATATCATGGGAACGTCATTCATGGGGAGATGCTAGTAGGTCGCGACGCGTGCCGAGTTTTATGCGGTGTTTTTGGACGTTCTGCATCCCTGCCAGAGGGCAACGGATGAGGAAGTGGTGCCCAGGGTCGGAATCGAACCAACGACACGCGGATTTTCAATCCGCTGCTCTACCAACTGAGCTACCTGGGCATAGGCGCTTCGGGGGCGCGTATTAGACCGGGGGGGCCTTCGGGGCGTCAAGGCCGCGAGGCCGGATTCAGACTCCAGGGGCCTGAAAATCGGCGGGTTTTTCTGAACCGCCGCCAAACAGGTACTTCTCCATCTCCGCTTCCAGGAACTTGCGGGCCTTGGGGTCTACAGGGGTGAGGCGATACTCATTCAGCAGCATGGTCTGGTGGCGCACCCAGCCGGCCCAGGCCTCTTTCGAGACTTCGTCGAAGATGCGTTGCCCGAGGGCGCCAGGATAAGGCGCGCGGTCGAGACCGGGCGCCTCGCGCTTGAGCAGTACGCATTGAACGGTGCGGGTCATGATGGCGGACTCTTGAGCAGATGGGCGATGGGCGCGGGCAATCCTACGCTCGGGGGAAGGGCGGCGTTATACCACAGCAGGCCAGCGTCCTCGGCCACTGCGTCCGAGCCGGCGACACGGGTCCAACACGGATGGATCAACAGATCGAAGTGCGTGAACACATGCAGCAGCGGCGCGCCTACGCGCAACCCGGACCGTCTGCCGGGCTGCATCGCCAGCACCTGCTCAACAGCAACCTGCGATTCAAATTCGGGTGGCGACCACAAGCCACCCCATACGCCCTGCTCCGGGCGTCGCGCCAGCCGCACGGCGCCGTCGGCGCGCTGCGCCAACAGCATCCAGACCTCGCGCTGGCGACGCTTGAGCGGTTTCCTTGAAGCGGGAAAGTCGTGCTCCCTGCGCGCCGCGTGTGCGGCACAGCGTTCTGCCAAAGGGCATTCGCTGCAACGCGGATTGCGACGTGTGCACAGTGTGGCACCCAGATCCATGATGGCCTGCGTGTACTGCGCGACGCGTTCTGCTGGAGTCAGGAGCGTGGCAAGCCGCCACAGTTCGTTCTCGAAGCTACGCTCACCGGTGCGTCCGGGCACAGCGAAAAGGCGCGACAATACGCGCCGCACGTTTCCGTCCATGATGGGATGTGACTGATCGCGCGATAGCGCGAGTATCGCGCCGGCCGTGGAGCGGCCTATGCCGGTGAGCGCAGCCACCCCGTCGAAATCGTTCGGGAACGCGCCGCCATGCTGGTCGCGTATCTGCTGCGCAGCACGTTGCAGGTTGCGCGCCCGCGCGTAGTAACCCAGACCAGACCACAGGTGCAGCACCTCATCGAGGGGCGCATCGGCCAGTGCCATCACATCCGGAAAGCGCGCCATGAAGCGCTCGAAATAGGGAATCACCGCGGCGACCTGCGTCTGTTGCAGCATCACTTCGGACACCCATACCCGATACGGCGTACGGTGCTGTTGCCACGGCAGGTCATGCCGACCGGAGATGTCGTGCCACGCCAGCAATGCGATCGCGATGGGGTCTGGCAGCGCTTTACTCGACATCGATGCGCACTTCCTTCGCAGCAGCGCCCGCGACCGTGGCCTGCCTGATGTTCAGCACGCCCTTCGCATCCAGCGCCTTGAGCCAGACCAGTGGCAATTCGAAAGGCTCGCTGTTCACGTCATCGGGCTCCCTGTAGCGGTCCATGTTGATGCTATCGGCAGCCAGGTCGAACCGCAGCACCAGCGGCTTGAGTTGCGGCACCGACAGGCTGCCGGTCAAGCGCGTGTCATCCAGCGCAATCGACAGTTGGTCCAGCGTCGTGGCGCCTCCGGCATGGCGCAGCGAAGTAGTGAGCTGCAACTTGCCAAGCGTGGTGCCATCGCGCATCGGCGGCGGGGTTACGCCCGCCGTTGCCAGCAGCGCGCGCAATGACGGTGTCTGCAGATTCAGTGTGGCGGTCAATTCTGGCGCTGCGCCGGGTAGCACGGTGGCGCCGCCGGTCAGCGTCGCATCGGCCCACTGCAGCGTAAAATCCGGAATCTGCAGCAACTGCGGCGACAATCGCAATGCTTTCGTGCGCAGCGAAAATGCCACGCCCTCAGCCGCAAGCGGTCCGCCCGCGACACGCGCTGCCATTTCGATGTCGCGAAACTCCCGATCCTTAGCGGACAAATCGTCCGGCAGCTTCGCACTGGCGGCAAGGTTGGTTACGCGCCAGTCCGCGCCGGAGACTGCATCCTGAAAGCGCACGGCACTGCCACGTAACACCACGGCGGCAATGCGCACTGCGACGGACTGCGCCGCAGGATCGTCATTGCCCGCGGCCAGTTGCAACTTCCAGTTGACCGCGCCCTGTGCATTGCGCTGCAGCTGCAGTTGCAGCGCGTCGATCTCGACACGATCGATCAGCACGCGCTTTTTCAGCAAAGGTCTTGCGGCCACGCCGAGGCGGATCCGCGACCAGCGCGCCAGCGGTTGTGGTCCGAACCCGGCGGCATTGGCAATGTCGCCGCCTTCGCTGACGATGAAGATCTGACGGCCCAGTTGCCAGCGCAATTCACCGGTGAGGTGAACCGGACGGCCAATCGCCACAGTCGCCCGGGCCTCGATCTGCGCACGGTAATCATTGGGGTCGAGGAACCACCACAGCGCGGCCAGCGCGCACAGCGCCAGCAGTAGCAGCGTCGCAAGGCCCGCCAGGAACCAGAGAGTCAGACGGCGGAGGTGCCGTGCCATTTGATCGCGTACTGCACCAGCTGCGAATTGGTTTCGAGGGCCAGCTTGCGCTTGATGGTCAGGCGATGGGTTTCGACGGTCTTGACTGACAACGACAGGTTGTCGGCGATTTCGCGCGTGCCGAGCCCCTGCCCGATGAGACTGATCACCTGCAGTTCGCGCGACGAGAGGCCTGGCGCCCTCGCGCTACTATCGTCCTTGCGATCGGCCAGGGTGCGCTGCAGCGTCTCACTGACGAAGCGCTCGCCCCGGAGCACCGTGCGCAATGCGGTAATCAGCTGCTCGGTGGCGGCCTGCTTCATGATGTAGCCCGATGCGCCCTGTGCGAGCAGCCGCTCCGCGTAGACTGCTTCGTCGTGCATGGACAACACCAAAATGCGGATCTCCGGAAAATGAGCGTGGCAGTCGCGCACGATATTGAAACCGTCGCCCTCTCCCAGTGACAGGTCCACCACCAGCGCATCGGGCTTGAGCTCGCGGATCATGCGACGCGCCTGCTGCTCGCTCTGCGCTTCGCCGCAGATTGAAAGGTCAGGTACCGCGTTGATCATGAGCTTGATGCCCTGGCGCACCACAGGGTGATCATCGACGATCATTACGCGTCGCACTTCCTTCTGCGCTTCTGAATAGGTCATGCCCGCTTCCCTGCCACCTGTTACGGCGCATGTTCTACCGCACACCTGCCATTGGCAATAGGTGCAAACCGCGACTCAGGGAGGCGATATTTCCCCGCCGACGCCCAGCGCCTTGTAGAGCGCTACGAGCGCGGCGGCAGCGCTCGTCTGGCTGCGTGCGAGCAGATCTTCGGCTTCCAACGCCGTGCGGTTTGCATCCAGCGCAGTCAGGAAGTCGGCAATGCCGCCTTCGAACCGCTGGTTCGCGAGATCCGCCGCCAGCACACTCGCCCGCGCCGCAGCAGCCAGATGCTCCTGGCGCCGGCGCTCACGACTGTAGTCCGACAGCGCATTCTCCACGTCCTCGAGCGCGAGCAACACGGTCTGCTCGTAGTTCGCATAGGCCTCTTCATGGCGTGCGCCAGCCGCCTTGATGCGCTGGCGCACGCGACCGATATCAAGAAAGGCCCAGCTCAGCGACGGACCAAAGCGCCGGTAGTCATTGCCGGGATCTCCCAGTGCGTCGATATCCAGCGCCTGCACACCGATGGCACCATTGAGCGTGATGGTGGGAAACAGATCGGCGATCGCGACGCCGATGAGCGCACTGGTCGCGGCGAGCTGGCGTTCGGCCACGCGCAGATCCGGGCGGCGGCGCAGCAGCGAGGCCGGATCGTCCAGCGTCAGTGATGCGGGCAACGCTGGCATCGCCGCCATTGTGCCCAGCCGCTCGGACATTTTTCCCGGCTGCTGCCCCACCAGCACCTCGATGCGATGCCGGGCCCTGGCAACGGCCGCTTCAAGGGGCGGCACCATCGACAACGTCGTCTCGATCTGCGCTTCGGCCCGTGCGGTGTCGAGGCCCGTGCCCCGTCCGGCATCAAGGCGCGCCTGCACCAGGTCCAGCGCCCGCCGCTGATTGCCTGCATTGCGCTCGGCGACGGTGAGTTGCTGCTGCGCACCGCGCAGCTCGAGGTAGTTGCGGGCAAGCTCGGCGACCACCGACAGCCGCACCGCATCCCGCGAAGCCACTGCTGCGCCCAGGATGGCGCGTGCTGCCTGATTGCCCCGCCTTACGCGCCCGAACAAGTCGAGTTCCCAGCTGGCATCGAAGCCGGCGTCGTAGAGATCGTAGTTGCGCTGAACCGGCATGCCACCGGGCGTGCCGCCCAGGCTCTGTCGCCGCGATGTGGCGCTGGCCTGCAGCGTTGGCGCCGGCACGAAATCCCAGTTCTGCTCGCGGCGTTCAGCGCGCGCCTGACGCAGGCGCGCCTCCGCAGCAGCGAGGTCGCGATTGGATGCCAGCGCTTCGCGCACCAGTTCGTCCAGCAGCGGATCTGCGAATACCGTCCACCATTGCTGCAATGGCGTGCCGGTTGTGGCTTCGACCAGCGATTTGCCGACGAACGCCCCCTCCACAGCAGGACTCGGCTCCTTGTAGTCGGGCCCTACGGCACAACCGGCCAGGAGGCCTGCAGTGATTGCACCAACGCCGACGCGCTTGATCGAGTAGCGACGGTCAGACATTGGCAACCGCCCCTTGTTTGCCGCGCAGCACCAGCGCGCGGATCACGAGGTAGAACACCGGCGTGAGGAACAGTCCGAAGAAGGTGACGCCGAGCATGCCGGAAAATACGGCGACACCCATGGCGTGGCGCATTTCCGAACCCGCGCCGGAGGAGAAGATCAGCGGCACCACACCCATGATGAAAGCCAGCGAGGTCATGATGATCGGTCGCAAACGCAAACGACAGGCCTCGATTGCTGCATCGAGCGGCTTGCGTCCCTTCTGCTCCAGATGCACGGCGAACTCGACGATCAGGATTGCGTTTTTACACGCCAGCCCCACCAGCACGATAAAGCCGACCTTGGTGAAGATATTGTTGTCGCCACCAGTGAGCCACAGACCGACGATCGCCGAGACGATGCACATCGGAACGATCAGGATCACGGCCAGCGGCAGCGTCCAGCTTTCGTACTGTGCCGCCAGCACCAGGAAGGCGAGCAACACGCACAGTGGGAAGATCAGCGTCGAGCTGCCCCGCGACAAAATTTCCTGGTAGCTGAGATCGGTCCACTCGAACGCCACGCCCGCCGGCAACCGCTCGCGCGCCACCTTTTCCATCGCGTCGAGCGAAGCCGACGAACTGGTGCCGGGCGCAGCCTGGCCGTTGATGTCCGCGGCAAGATAGCCGTTGTAGTGCGTGACGCTGTCCGGGCCGACGCTGTCGCGCACGGTCATCACCGAGCCCAGCGGCACCATTTCGCCCCTGGCATTGCGCGTCTTCAGGTCGAGGATCTGCTCCTTGCGGGCGCGGAACGGCGCATCCGCCTGCGCGATGACCTGGTAGCTGCGCCCGAAGAGGTTCAGGTCGTTGACATACATTGAACCCAGGTAGGTCTGCAATGTGTCGTACACATTGGCCAGCGGCACATCGCCCCGCTTCGCCTTCACGCGGTCGATATCCGCATAGACCTGCGGCACGTTGACCAGATAGCCCGAATACACGCCGGTGACACCCCGCGTCTGGTTGGCGGCGGCAAGAAAATCCTGCAGCACGCGGTTGAGGCCCTGGGAACCCAGTGAGCTGCGATCCTCGATCTGCATCTTGAAACCGCCCAGCGCGCCCATGCCCGCCACAGGTGGCGGCTGCACCACGCCGACGAAGGCATCCTCGATGCTGGATAGCTTTCCCTGCAGGCTCTGCTGAATTTTGGCGGCGGACTGGCCCTTACCGCGTTGCGCCTGCGGATCGAGCGTCGCGAAGATGACACCGCTGTTGGACGCGATGCCGAACCCGGAGGTCACGCTCATGCCCGAAAAAGCGATGACGGATTCAATGCCGGGTTCCGCGGCCATGATATCGCTCATGCGACTGATCACGCTCTCCGTACGACTCAGCGATGCGGCATCGGGGAGCTGTGCGAAGGCGATCACATAGTCCTTGTCCTGCACCGGCACGAAACCGTCCGGCACGCGCAGAAAGCCCAGACCGCCCACTGCCAGCACCAGCAGATAGACCAGCACCGCGATCCCGGTCTTGCGCAGCACCCATGCGACACCGCGGCCGTACCCTTCGGAAGCACTTTGGAAGAAGCGGTTGAAGGGCCTGAAGATCCAGCCCATACCGCGATCGATGATGCGGGTGACGAAATCGGGCTTGGCATCATGCGGTCGCAGCAGTGCAGCGGCCAGCGCCGGTGAAAGCGTCAGTGAGTTGAAGGCGGAAATCAGTGTCGAGATCGCGATGGTCACCGCGAACTGGCGGTAGAACTCACCGGTAAGGCCGCCGAGAAAGGCAATCGGGATGAACACAGCCGTCAGCACCAGCGCAATCGCGATGATGGGGCCGCTGACCTCGTCCATGGCGCGAAAAGTTGCCTCACGGGGGGTGAGGCCGGCAGCGATGTTGCGTTCGACGTTTTCAACCACGACGATCGCGTCGTCGACGACGATGCCGATGGCCAGCACCAGCCCGAACAGCGACAGGGTGTTGATCGAGAAGCCCGCCATCAGCAGCACCGCGAAGGTGCCGATGATCGATACCGGCACGGCGGCCAGTGGAATGATTGACGCACGCCAGCTCTGCAGGAACAGCACCACGACCAACACCACCAGCAGCAGCGCATAGACCAGGGTCTCCACCACTGCATTGATCGAATGCCGCACGAAATTCGTTGGGTCATAGATAACCCGGTACTCAAGACCTTCAGGGAAATTGCGAGCCATGCCGGCCATCGCATTCTTCACGTCGGTGGAAAGCTGCAGCGCGTTTGAGCCCGGCGCCTGGAAAATGGCAATGCCCACTGCCGGCATCTTGTCGAGGTATCCCACAATGCCGTAGTCCGCGGTGCCCAGTTCGATGCGCGCCACGTCCTTGAGACGGGTGATCTCGCCCTGCTCGCCGGTCTTGATGATGATCTCGCCGAATTCCTCCTCCGAAGCCAGGCGTCCGTGGGCGTTGATCAGCAACTGATGATCCACGCCGTTCGGCATCGGTTCGGCGCCGACCACACCGGCAGCGACCTGCACATTCTGTTCGCGCACCGCTGCCACGACATCGCCAGCAGTCATGTTGCGTGCAGCAATCTTCTGTGGATCCAGCCACAGACGCATCGCGTAGCTGCCGCCGCCGAAGACTTGCACCTGGCCCATTCCCGGAATACGCGCGAGCGTATCGCGCACCTGCAATTCAGCGTAGTTGCGCAGGTATTTCAGGTCATAGCGTTTGCTGGGCGAGACCAGCTGCACAAACAACGTGATGTCGGCATTGCTCTTGATGGTGGTGACGCCGATGCGCCGCACGTCTTCGGGCAGCTTGTTCAGCGCCTGGGCCACACGGTTCTGCACGCGCACCTGGGCTTGGTCCGCATCGGTGCCGCTCTTGAAAGTGACGGTGAGCTGCATGGCCCCCGAAGAGGAGGACTGCGAGGTCATGTACAGCATGTCCTCCACGCCGTTGATCGCCTGCTCCAGCGGCGCTGCGACGGTTTCGGCCACGACGGCGGGACTCGCGCCGGGGTAGGCCGCGGAGACCACCACCGATGGCGGTGCGACCTCGGGATATTCGCTGATCGGCAGGCGCTGCAGCGAAATCAAACCCGCAAGGAAGATGATGATTGAGACGACCCCCGCAAAAATCGGGCGGTCGATGAAAAAATGGGCGAACTTCACGGCGCGCGGTTCCGGTGCTTCAGTCTGCGGCCGGCGCAGCCGGTGCGGCTGGTGCGGCTGGTGCCGGCACGGAGCCCTGGCCTTCCATCGGCACGACCACCGGCTTGATCACCATGCCCGGGCGCACGCGTTGCAGTCCATTGACGACAATATGCTCTCCGGCTTTCAGGCCCTCGCGCACCACGCGCAGGCCGTCCACGATCGGACCGGTGGTCACTGCACGGTACTCGAGCTTGTCACCGGCACCGACCACGAGCACAAAACGCCGATCCTGATCGGTGGAGATGGCGCGATCGTTGATGAGCAGGCCCTTGTAGGCCGGTCTGCCGATCAGCCGTATGCGCACGAACATGCCCGGCGTCAGGTGCCGGTCCGGATTCGGAAACACGGCGCGCCCCAGCAGCGTGCCGGTGCCGGACTGCACGCGATTGTCCACAAAGTCCATGTAGCCTTCATGCTTGAACTGCGTTTCGTTGCCCACGGCCATGTGCACCGGATTCTTTGCATCGCGCGACAGCGGCCGCGCGCCACTGCGGGCCAGATCCATGTATTTCAGGTAATCCTGTTCCGCCGCTTCGAAGTAGGCATGCATCGGCTGTAGCGAGACGACCACGGCCAGCCGCGTCGCGGTGGTGCCCAGCCCACCGGCCACCAGATTGCCCGGGGTGACTTCGGCGCGGCCAATCCGCCCCGCGATAGGCGACACGATGCGCGTGTATGACAGGTTCAGCCGCGTGACCTGCACCGCCGCTTCAGCCGCGCGCACCGCAGCCGCTGCACTGCGGCTGGCTGCCACGCGCTGGTCGTGCTCTTCCTGGGAAACAGCGCGCGAAACAAGCATGCGCTCGACCCGTGCCAGATCGGTGACAGCGAGCTCCGCCGCCGTCCGGCTTTGCTCAAGCTGCGCCTGCATGCGATCGAGTTCCGCCTGGAAAGGCTGAGGATCGATCTGGAACAGCAGCTCGCCTTTCTGTACTTCCTTGCCTTCGGTGAAGGCGACTGTCTGCAGCACGCCCGAGACCTGCGGCCGGATCTCGACCGTATTCACGGCTTCGAGGCGACCGGTGTATTCGTCCCATTCGGTGATTTCGCGCTCGGCAACCACCGCCACGCTGACTTCAGGCGTGGGTGGTGGACCCTGGGGCGGGGCCTTGCCGCAGGCGGCCAGCAGCATGGCAGCAGTGGTTGCGAGAAACAGCGAGCGGCTGACGGCTTTGTGAGACATGCGGGGGTGGTACACTTTTGGCGAAATCAAACGTGAAGTGGATGGTATCTCGCAGCGCATGCTGACGTTTACCTGGGCGATCGACAACCGCGGCCGCATGGAAAAGGCCCGGGCGGCATTTGATCGCTGTGCCGCGAAAACGGCGTCAGTTGCCGCCGAAAGATGAGCGTGGGCTACTTGACGTCGAAGTCGCCGTCCTTGTCGTTGACGGCGAAACGGCCAGCCTGCACGGCCGAAACCCACTTCGTGGTCTTGAGGAAACCGCCGAAGGCGAACATGTGCACGCTCTCGAAGTTCGACTGGCCTCTGCCTTTGGCAGCCGCAAGCTGGGTGACCACTTCTTCGGGACCACTGTCTTTCAGTAGCGCGGCCACGAGGCTGGCCTTGCCGCTGGTCAGCGCGCGGATCGATGCGCCTGCCCCGCAGATCTTTGCATAGCGAAGGAGTGTCTTGATGCTGGCTGGACCGCCAAGTCCTGGGCGGATCGTGTTCTGGATGCCATTCGCGCGCATGATCTTTTCCCACGCGATGATGGGCTCGGACTCGAAGCACACTTGCGTGGTGAACTTGAGCTCAAAGCCCTGCTCCTTCGACAGCGCGACCTTGCGCGCCTCGAACTGGCGCTGCTGGTCGGTCGTCATGTGCGCATGACCTTCCGGATGGCCCGCCATGTAGAAGGTCTTGATGCCGGCGTTGGCGAACTCACCTGTCTCGAGCACGCCGATGGTCGAATCGAACGCCCCTTCCGGGGCCGGCATGTCGCCCGCGATCAGCAGCATCTTCTTCGCACCGGCCACCTGGGTGAGCTTGCGCGCAATCGCGGCCACTTCGGCGCGATCCTTGATGCGGCGCGCGGGCACATGCGGCACCGCGTTGAAACCCGCTTCGCCAACTGCCTTTGCCGCCGCGGTAAGGTCGTCCCAGGTCTGGTTCGGGAACAGCGCGATGAAGATGTCGGTGCCCTTTGGCACCAGCGTCGCGGCTTCTGCCAGATCGCCAGTGTCTTTGCAGGTCATCTCGATCGAGGCGTTCTGGAGCAGCGCGCGGATCTCGCCGCTGGTGGCAGTGACTACGGACATGCAGTGAAAATCTCCCTGAGGTACTTTCTGGACAAGAGCGCCGCAAGGAGCAGAAGTAACGGCACCGACAAGGCGCCGGCACCGCCGCCGCCATCCACGGATTGAAGGGGTGGAGCCTTGACAGCAAGGGCGGTGAACGCATTTCGCACAACCCCCGCGCCGTCGGTGCAGCTCAGCGCGTAATGATAATTGGCCGCGACAGTCAATGTCCGCGTCTGGGTGCCAGAAGTCGTGGTGGCGCCATTGGTCCAGTCGCCAGTCGCGGTACAGCTGGCCGCCGTCGGGGACGACCAGGTGATCGTGGCACTGACACCGCATTCGCCCGCCACCGCGCTGACGCAGGTAAGTTCCTCCGGTGAAACCGAAAGCTCAATCGGCAGCACGCCATTGGTGCCGAGGTCAAGCTTGAAGAGGGTGCCAGCACTTTCGGTGTACGCCCCGCCATAGGCGCCGCCGTTTGCCAATAGCAGACCCGTGCGCGGATTGGCGACATCTATCGGCGACTCGACGAAACCGTGCAGCAGACGGAACTGGCCGCTGCTGCTGATGCGCCACGCGCTGCCCAAATCCAGGTAGCCACCAGTCTGCGAGGTGCCATAGAAATTTCCGGCCGCATCCTGCACCACACCAGCGAGCGGCGAGCCCCCATCCAGCGGCGGGCCGGTAAAGGCATGGAACACCGAGACCACGCCAGCGGGCGTCATGGCGAATACCGTGCCATTGCCACCCGGACCACCCTGGTAAGTCGTGCCGTAGTAGTTGCCATCGGCGGCCAGCAGTAATCCTGCGCGGGGGTTTGCGCCAGTGGCGTTGACCGCGATGCCGATGGAGTTGAAGGCCGACAGCGCCGGGAAGGAGTACATCGAATTGAAAATGCCACCGACTGAAATCCGGTAGATCGTGCCGCGATTGGCAGGTCCACCTTGCAGCGTGGTGCCATAGAGCTCGCCATTGGTGCCGACGATCAGCCGCCCTTCCGGATTCTCGCCATCGGCGCCAGTGAAGTGATGAAGGATCGCGAAGTTGCTGCCATCCAGACTGATCCGGAAGATGGTTCCCTTGTCGTTGTCACCACCGCGCAGTGTTGTGCCATAAAGATTGTTGTCACTGGCCTGGACAACACCGGTGTAGGGCAGCGAGGCATCTTTGGAACTCGCGCCAAGCGAGCGCAACAATGTGAGTTCGCCGGCGAGCGTCAAGCGGAATACCGTGCCACCTCCCTGGACGCCGCCAAGGAAAGTGGTGCCATAGAGATTACCGTCATTGGCCTGGATGACGCCGTCAAAAGGCTCCTGGCCCGCGCCGCCCGTGGTCGCAAACGCATGCAGTGTGCTGATGGTTCCATCCGTGGCCAGCTTGCCGACGAAGCCCTCGCCCAAGCCGCCAGTGGTGGACGTGAAATAGATGTTGCCATCGGTGGCGAGCAGCAGATCGCCACTCACGCGCCTGGGCACGTCGGCGCTGACGGTGGAGTTCAAGCGGATGAAGTTCGCGTCCTGTGTACGCGCAAACGCCTGCGGCTGGGTGACAAGACACAGCAGCGCGAGAAAGAACGAGGCAACCAGGCGACCCTGGCCGAGGGAAATCTGCATAGGAATACCGCAAACCCTTGGGCGCGGCATTACAGCACAGTCACGCGGGCCCAGTGAAGCTCCGCATCTGGTGCGAACTATTCGTAACGCAGGGCGTCTATGGGACCTGAATCGGGAGGTAACCGCTACTCGTACCGCAAGGCGTCTATTGGGACAAGATTGGCCGCCTTGCTGGCCGGGAGGATGCCAAACACCATGCCGATGAGCGTGGAGAACAGGCATGCACCGGCCACTGCCCACCAGGGCACGGCCGGCGGCGGAAAATTGGGAATGATCGCGGCCACGCCGTAGGCAAGACCGAAGCCGAACAGCATGCCGATGAGACCGCCGATCACGGCAAGCACCATTGCCTCAATCAGGAATTGCAGCATGATGAAGCGGCGTGGCGCGCCCAGCGCCTTGGCAATGCCGATCTCGCGCGTACGTTCAGTAACTGACACCAGCATGATGTTCATGATGCCGATGCCGCCGACCAGCAGCGAGATGCCGACTACGCCCGCGACGACTGCCGTAATCGTGCCGGTGATCTGCTCGAAGGTCTTGAGGAACGAGTCGGAAGCCTGCACGAGAAAATCGTCGGGCTGGTCCTTCTGGATGCCATGCGCGCGGCGAATCAGCGACGTTACGCGCTGGCGCACGTTCTGGACTGCGTCCGGGTCATTGACGATAAAGGTTATGGAAAAATCCGGCCTCACCTGCGCGCTCGCGAATGACAGCGCCGTCTGGTACGGCATCAGCAGAAACTTGTCGAGGTTCTGGCCGAACACCATGCCGCGCGACTCCATTACGCCGATCACCTTGAACCATTCGCGGCCGATCTGTATGAACGTGCCTTCCGGTTTTTCGGGCAGCTCCAGATCCTTGCGGATCTGTTCGCCGAGCACCACCACGCGACGCCGGCTGTCGTCGTCGCTCTTGGTGATGAAACGCCCCGTGCGCGGAAAGAGCTGTTGCACGTCCTGCAGGCTCTGTGTCGTGCCCATGAACTGACCGCCGGCGGTGCGATCGCCGTAGGAAGCCTGTCCCACCGACACGGGAACAACCGGAGTGATGTGGGAAATGCCATCCATGCGGAAGCGCAGTTCATCCACGTCGGTAAGGCGCAACCTGTTCACCTTGCCACGCAGCCGGTCGGCGATGGGCGTCTCCGCCTGCAGCGTCAGCGTGGTGGAGCCCAGGCCCGCGAATTGATCGGTAATGGAACTGGACAGCCCCTGCACCAGTGCGATGACGCAGATGACCGAAGCTACGCCGATGATGATGCCGAGCATGGTGAGGAAGCTGCGCAGTCGATGCGCCATGATGCTGCCAAGCGCCGAACGCAGACATTCCTGCAGCGCATAAATCAGGCGGCGCGAAGCGCCGGCGTCGTCGATCAGCTCAGACATCACGGTCCTCAGCGATTTTCCCGTCGTGCAGCCGGACCAGGCGCCTGCAGGAGGCTGCAACACCGGGATCGTGCGTCACGATCACCACGGTCTGGCCTTCATCGTGCAGCTGCCTGAACAGGTCCAGGATCTCCTTTGCCGTGCGGCTATCGAGATTGCCTGTGGGCTCATCCGCCAGCAGCAGCTCGGGATGTCCAACCAATGCCCGCGCAACGGCGACGCGCTGGCGCTGGCCGCCTGACATCTCGTTGGGTCGATGCAACGTGCGATCGCCAAGGCCAACCCGCTCCAGCGCCATGCGCGCATGCTCGCGCCGCTTGGCTGGCCCGATGCCGCGATAGATCAGTGGCTGCGCCACGTTGTCGAGTGCCGTCATGCGCGGCATCAGATAGAAGTTCTGGAACACGAAGCCGATCTTTCGATTGCGCACGGAGGCCAGTTGCTCATCGTCGAGTCCGGCGACTTCTTCACCATCGAGGGTGTAGTTGCCACTGGTGGGCGTATCCAGGCAGCCCAGTACATTCATCATGGTGGACTTGCCAGAGCCGGAAGCGCCGGTCAGCGCCAGGAATTCATTGCGCGCTATCGACAAGGACACGTCGTCGAGCGCCGGGTATTCCTGGCCACCCAGCTGGTAGCGCTTGGAAATGTGCGAAAGCTCGATCACGGCTTCGCGGCGGGGGCTGGGGATTCCTTTTTCACCGCCGTCTTGCCGCCTGACGCGTCCGCGTCGGCAGCCACAGGACTCACGCGATCACCTTCGCGCAGGAATCGCAGCACCTTCGACGGACCGGTGATGATCTGTGCGCCCGCCTCCACACCTTTTGTAATGGCGACGTAGGTGTCATCGGCCACGCCAGCGTCCACATCGTGCTTGCGCGCCTTGCCGTCGACCATCACAAAAATGCTGGACTTGGCAACTTCGTCGCGTTCCTTCGCTTCTTCGTATTGCAGGGCCTGCACCGGCACCGCGATGACCGGTGTGGCATCGGTGCCGCGGGTCACGATCTCCGCACGGCAGCTCATGCCGGTGTGGAACTGGAGTTCGTCGGACTTGGTCAGGCGGATCTTCACCAGATAGCTCTTGCCCTGGCCTTGCACCTGCACCGGTGACACGGCGACGGTTTCAACCGTGCCCTTCCACGCCTTGTCCGGGAAAGCGGCGGGAACAATGCGCGCTTCCTGACCGGGCACCACACGCGCCACGTCGGTTTCGTTGACGTTTACTTCGGCGTAGAGATTGGTTGTGTCGGCAATCACCAGGAGGTCGGAGCCGGCGATGCTGGTGGCGCTGGGCACGGCGGTCTCGCCAATCTTGATCTTCACGGCAGTCAGGCGACCGGAGATCGGCGCGCGCAACTCGGTCTTGGCCAATTGCCCCCGCGCCTCTTTCAATGAGGCCTCTGTCTGGCGCGTCTGCGCCAAAGTGCTGTCGAGCTCCACCTTCGACTGGTCGCGCTGCGAGCGCACTTCATCGTAGGTGTTGGCATCGATCACGCCTGATTCACGCAGCTTCTGGTAGCGGCTCCATTTGGTCTCAGCCGTTGCGGCCGAAACTCGTGCCCTCTCGATGTTGAGTCGCGACTGCTGCAGCCCCGCTTCCAGCCGGTCCACCTGCGCCTGCACAGTGGCCGGGTCCAGCCGCAGCAGCAGGTGGCCCTTTTCCACCTGTTCGCCTTCCTTCACGAACAGTTCCTTCACCCTGCCCATGACCTCGGACATGATGCGGATCTCGGTCTGGTAGATGAGGCTGCCCGACGCCAGGATCGTCGGCGAGATGATGCGCGCTTCGACCTTTTCCACCTGCACCTGCTTCACGTCACCGCCGCGCTTGCTGTGCATGGCCAGAGGCACGGCCACTAGCACCGCCAGTGCCACGACCACCAGCAGGATCTTCTTGCCGCTTGTCATGAACGTCCCATTGCGAACCATGCCCAGATTCCGAAAATCAGCGCCCACGGCAACACCGTGAATACAACGCTGAACAACCATGAGCGCCCGGACCACAAGCGCACGCCCAACGCCGCCAGCAACAACCCGAGGAGCTGAAACAGATTGATACTGGCCAGCAGCGTATAACCGGGTTCGCCAGGAGCCCGCTGGAACAGCAGAGAATTCAGCGAAAGTGGTTGCAGCGCTCCCTGGTCAATCTGTGTCGTGGTGGTGGTGTAGAGCACGATCGCCGTTGGTATGACGCTCAGTACCGACGGCAGGCTGCTCCAGCATGCCAGCGATAGCCATTGCTTGTAACTGCGCTGCACATTCGTGAGCTTTCCGGCCAGCAGGTAATAAAGCGCCTCCAGGAGACGGACGATGACCACGTAAAACACAACGGCTATCGCAGCGAAGACTGCGCCCCGCCCCGGATGCTCCGCCGCCTGCTTTGCCTGCGCTGTAATCTGGGCGTCGGTAAGAGCCTTGGCAAATCCGCTGTTGCGCATTTGCTGATAGGTCATCCACTCGATGTCGACCACGCGGTAATACCAGACCGTGATTCCAACCGTTACCACCAGCAGCAGCAGCAGCGGAAACAGGAAGCGCGGCCGTTCCGCAAGCGCAGCGAAGGCTTTCTTTGGCTCGAATACCAGCGCCTGCAGTAATGCAAAGCTGTTCATGGGATCCCTCTCCCTTATGTTGTTGTGTCTGCCGCGCCCAAACCGACAGGCTACTGCACCGGCAATTGTACGGACCCCATGCCCCGCCCGTGCATATTACAGCGCTGTTATCAGCAAACCCGCGTCTTATGCGCCGGGAGCAACAATAGATAGGTTGAGCTGATCGGGTGAATAGCGGATCCTCCCGCCTCCCATGGAATCCCCTCGCACCGGCATTACGGATGAAGAGGTCGAGCGCGAACACGCGGAACTCGGCCTGCCGCCCGTGGAGGAAGAGGTTGCCCGCCCCGGCAAGGCGCCGTTGATGCAGGTGTTTACTTATCTGGTGATGACGATGCTGCTCGCGCTGGTGGCGTACTTCCTCTACCAGTTGTTCGTGGGTAAGCATGAGCGCAGCGGCAGCGAGATCCTGGTGCAGACCTTCCACGATCCGATGTTCTGGTCAGCGGCTGGCGTGGGCTTTGTGGCACAGGTGATTGATGGGGCGCTGGGCATGGCTTATGGCGTGACCGCCAGCAGCTTCCTGCTTGCGGTAGGCGCCACGCCGATCATGGCCAGCGGCGCCACGCATCTTGCGGAGGTATTCACGACCGGCATTTCCGGCGTCTCGCACCTGCGCATGGGCAACGTGAACAAGAAGCTGTTCCTGAGTTTGGTGATTCCTGCCGTGACCGGCGGCTTGATCGGTACCTATGTCCTCAACAGCATCGATGGCAGCGTGCTCAAACCCTGGATCAGTGGCTACCTGCTTTTGATGGGGCTGTATGTATTGAGCAAGGCATTCCGGCGGATCATCCTGGTGCGCACCGACGTGAGCCCGGCGAAGGTCGTGCCGCTGGCGCTGCTCGGCAGTTTCATGGACACCACCGGCGGCGGCGGCTGGGGACCCATCGTCACCACTTCGCTGGTGGGTGCGGGCCACGACCCGCGCACCACCATCGGGTCGGTGAACTTCGCCGAGTTCTTTCTTACTGTCGCGGTGTCGGCGGCGTTTTTTTCCATTCTGGATGACAGCGTCTGGCTGGTGGTGGGCGGGCTCGTGGTTGGCGGCATGTTCGCTGCGCCTTTTGCTGCCTACATCACGCGGCACATCAAGACGCGATTCCTGCTGATCCTGGTAGGCGTGCTGATCAGCTGCATCAGCGCTTACAATCTGTACAAGACGTTTGGATAGAATTGAGCGCGCCGCGGGTGTAGTTCAATGGTAGAACTGCAGCTTCCCAAGCTGCTAACGTGGGTTCGATTCCCATCACCCGCTCCATTCACTCACAGCGCAGCGCGACCACAGGCCTTGCCGCGGCAACACGCAGCGTATGCACAGCTACGGTTGCCAGCGCGATCAGCAGCGCCAGCAGTGCAGCGAACGGGAACAGCCACAACGGCAGGTTGATATGATACGCAAAGCCGGCGAGCCAGCGCTGCATGGCCCAGGCAGCCAGCGGCCACGCGATCAGGTTGGCCCAAGCCACGGGCCTCGCGAACTGCCACAGCAGTAACCGGAATACATCCGCGGTATTCGCACCCAGCGCCTTGCGCACACCAATCTCCTTCGTGCGCCGCTCGGACACGAACGATGCGAGACCGAACAGGCCCACGCCGGCAAGCAGCAGGGCGAGCGTGGCGAATATTGAGAACAGCCAGCCCTGACGGGCAAGTTCGCTATATCGCTCCTGCACATACTGGTCATAGAAGCGCCGCGAGACCGGCGCCGGCAGCGGCGAATGCTGCTTCCACAGCCTGTCGATTGACCCCAGCGTTTCGGCCACGCGGTCGTGGCGCAGTTTGACTTCCAGCCGATAGCCGCCGCTATTGTCATAAATGACGGGCGCGATAACCATGCGCACGGAATCGCGCGCGAAGTCCGGCACCACGCCGATGATCTCGCGCCGCGTGCCGGCACGCGCGCCGCTGATGCTGGCAAAAGTTTGACCTAAAGCCGCGGATGGATCGGAATAGCCCAGCGTCCGCGCGGCGGTTTCGTTGATCACCGTGGGATACGCGACAGAGAGTGATCGATCTCCTGGGTTGGATGGGAACACATCGCCTTCCCGGTCGCGCGCGTAGAAACGTCCGGCGACGGGAGCAAGACCCATGAGTTCGAACAACCCAGGGCCGATCGAGCTGTTCTGCAGCGTGACCTCGCGACCAGATCCCCGATACTGTTGGCTGCCGTAATTACCGAGAATGTCGCTGTCGCAGGCGGTGCCGAGCACGCCGGGCAACGCGCGCACTGCGTCGGTGAATGCCGAGTGCTCGCATTGCGAAGCGGGCACATTGATCATCAGCAGCTGGTCCGTGTCGAAGCGCAGCCCCTGGTTAAGCCCGAAGCGGGTCTGCAGATGGACCACACCTGTTGCGAGTACAAGTCCGATGAGGATAGCGAACTGAAGCAGCACCAGCATTTGGCGCAACTGACCCGACCCCAATCCCGGCAGACCGCCGCCCTTGAGCACCATGGCCGGGTTGAACCGCGACACCACCAACGCCGGATAGAGTCCGGCGAGTGCGCCGATGCCAGCAGTTGCAAACAGCAGGCCCGCGGCCACAGGTAACTGGAGATAGTTGAATCGCATCTGGCGGTCGACGAAGGCGTTAAGGTGGGGCATAAGTAATTCCCCGGCGGCGGCGGCAATCAGCAAGGCGATGAAGGCGTGCACCATCGCCTCACCGACGAATTGCATCAGGATGTCAGAGGGGTGCGCTCCGGCCGCTTTGCGGATCCCGACTTCGACACCGCGGCGTGCGGCACGGACCGTCATCAGGTTGATGAAATTGATGATCGCCACCAACAGAATCAGCCCACCCACCACTGTGAGCGCGTTGAGCAGGAGCGGATCGCCCGCAGGTTTCATGTTCAGCGCGCCAGCGGGACGCAGGTGGATATCCGCTATGGGTATCAGTTGCAGCTCTAACAGGCTACTCGACTTGCCGCCCGACACCGGCGCTGAGGAATTCCGGTCAAGAAAGGCTGGCAACGCTGCCCGCAATAGCGCAGGCGAAGCACCCGGTGCGAGCCGCAAGTAGACGTAGGTACGATAGACCATGCCAGGCGGCACTGGCGGCAACGCAAGCGTCGAGCCGAAGATCTCCGTGGCAAGATGGGTGCTCGACGGCAAGTCTTCCAGCACCGCCATCACGCGCAGCGTGTATTCCCGATAGACTTCAATGGTTTCTCCCATTGGCAGGTCTTTCCCGAAGTACTTGCGTGCCATGCGGCGCGTGAGCACCAAACCATCCGGACGCGCCAGAGCAGCACGCGCATCGCCAGCCACCACCGGGAATGGCAGCACATCGAAGGCCTTCGGATCTGCCCAGGCAAAAGTCGGCTCCAGCGATTCCACCGAACCACGGCGCAGACTCACGTTGCCGAAGGTGTTGCGCAATTCTGCGATTGCCTGGATTTGCGGGAAGTAGCTCCGCAGTTCCTCCGCCACCGGACCGCGAAGGTCATCGGTGCCGTTAGCGGCAGCCCCGCCCTTCAGCAAAGCAGCAGATAGCCGGTATACGTCGGCATGGCCTGGCATGAAGCGCTCGAAACTGCGCTCATGATGGACGTAGATGCCGATCAACAGCGCTGCCGCGAATGCAGCGGAGAGACCCAGGATGTTGATGACCGCGTGCAGGCGGTTGCGTGCCAGATTGCGCAGGGCGGCGAGTAACCATCCCCCGGCAAAGCCGGGGGCTTTCAAGATGTGAGCCGCTCAAAGCGGCTATGCGGGGTCGCTGACGCGGCCCCGTACTCTTCGGGCCATCACATGATGGCCCATCATCGCAACAAGT
>JBDSJD010000023.1:0-64802 GCA_039917615.1 Steroidobacteraceae bacterium | reverse complement strand
GACATCACTCCGATTGCAGCGCAACGACGGGATCAAGATAGGCCGCCTTGCGCGCGGGCAGGAAACCGAAAATCAAACCGATGGCAAAGGTCGAGCCGAAGGCAAGCAGGATCGGGAAGAGGGTGTAGGCGATCGGCGTCCTGGGGAAGAAATGGCCCACCAATGCCGCCGCCCCGAGTCCCACCATCACGCCGATGGCGCCGCCGATCAATGACACCACCAGTGCCTCGATCAGGAACTGCTGCATGATGGCGCCGGTGCGCGCGCCGGTGGCCATGCGGATGCCGATCTCGCGCGTGCGTTCGGTGACGCTCACCAGCATGATGTTCATCACGCCGATGCCGCCCACCAGCAGCGAGATTGCGGCGATGGATCCCAGCATGATGGTCATGGTGTCCTGGCTCTCTACCTGCCTGTCGATCATCGCGCCCGTATTGAAGATGCGGAAATCGACCTGGCCATGGCGTTTGGTCAACAGATCCTCGATATCGAACTGGGTCTGCTGGATCTGGCTCACTTCCTTGGCCGCCACCTGGATGCGGCTGACAAAACGCTGCCCGGTTACGCGCAGTGAATTGGTGAGATACGGAATGATGACCGTTTCGTCCTGGTCGTCGCCTTGTGGCGAAGAGCCTTTGCGCGACAGCACGCCGATGACCTGGAAGCTCAGGTTGTCCATCAGGATGTATTCGCCCAGCGGGTTTTCACCGTCTGGAAACAGCGCGTCGGCGACGGTGCGCCCCAGCACGGCAACCGCCGCATAAGCTTTGTCGTCGTCGTCCGTAAAAAACGTGCCCTGTGCAATGGGCCAGGTTCGCACTTCCGGAAACTTTTCTGATGTGCCGATCGTGGATGCCCTGATGTCCCGATCCTTGAAGCGGAATGTCTTGGAGCTTTGCTGGTAGGGAATCGCGGCGATGACGTTATTGAGACCGTTTATGGCTTCGATGTCTTCGAGCGTGAGGCTGGCAGAACCGCGATCGCTGCCGCGCTGGTTGTTGTTTGAGCCGGCATTGACATTCAGCAGATTGGTGCCGAACGAGCCGATGGTCTCCATGACCTGCTTCTTCGCGCCATCGCCGATGGCAAGCATCGTGATCACCGATGCCACGCCGATCACGATGCCAAGCAATGTCAGGATGGACCGCAACATGTTGTGCCGCAGGGCACGCAGCGCGCTCTTCGCCGACTCGAAGCCGGTGGCGATCTGGCTCATGCGCCCGCGTCTGGCCGTCCAGCTGCGCACGGGGGGTGCCGTTTTCGAGATGGTGGGCCCCGGGTCGGCGACGATGTTGCCGTCGCGGATCTCGATCACGCGGCGCGCGTGGTCGGCGACTTCCCTGGCGTGGGTGATGAGGATGACGGTGTGTCCTTGCTCGGACAGTTCGTCGAGCAGTTTCATCACGTCGATGCCGCTCTTGCTGTCCAGCGCGCCCGTGGGTTCGTCGGCGAGGATGATTTCGCCGCCATTCATCAGCGCACGCGAAATGGACACACGTTGCTGCTGTCCGCCAGACAGCTGATTGGGCAGGAAGTAGACCCGTTCTGCCAGGCCCAGGCGCGTTAGCAGCTCGCGCGAACGCTCGTGGCGCTGATGCAGTTCGACGCCGGCATACATGGCCGGCACTTCGACGTTCTCGGCCGCGGTGCTGCCGCCGATCAGGTTGTAGCTCTGGAACACGAAGCCGAAGGATTCGCGCCGCAGGTCGGACAGTTCATCACGGTCGAAATCCGAGACATCCCGACCCTTGAAGAGGTATTCGCCGGTCGTGGGCCTGTCCAGGCAGCCAAGGATGTTCATCATCGTCGACTTGCCGGAACCGGACGCCCCCATGATGGCCAGGAACTCGCCCGGGTAGATCTTGAGATCTATGCCGTGCAGCACCTCGGTCGCCAGGTCGCCGTTGAAGTAGGTTTTGGTGACCCCACGCAGTTCGATGACGGGAACGGTGGGGTCGTGGCTTGCCTGCTCGCTCATCAGAAGGGCCTGCCGCCGCCGCCTTGGAAGCCGCCGCCGCCGCCGCCCGAGAACCCGCCTTGGGCGCCACGGTTCTGATTGAAGTTCTGATTGGCGTTGGCGGGACGGGCTGCAGCCGCGGCTTCAGACTCGCGCCTGCCCACCACGACTTCCTCGCCTTCCTTGAGGCCGGAGAGCACCTGCCCCAGCACGCGGTCGTTGACGCCGACCACAACCTGGCGCAGCTCAAGCGTGCCATCGGCTTTCTTTACGGCCACGGTACCGCGGCGCTGCTGCACGGCGCGCGGCGCTCCGCCCGCACCAGCACCCCTTGCGACGTCGCCGCCCGGGCGCGGCCCGCCGAAGCCGCCGCCACCCTGCTCGCGCATGCGACGGAATTGTTCGATCTGTTCAGGCGACATGTTCTGGGGATTGAAACCGCGGCGTTGGCCATTGGCGCCTGGCTCGCCGGTGCCGCCCCCGCGCTGCCCGCCGAAGCCGCCGCCGGGCTGTCCCGCACGCAAACCTTGGCCGCCACCAGGTCGATTCCCCTGTGCGCCGCCGCCCCGCCTGTTGGCTGGATCGCCATTCGCCGCGACATCGCCGGGGGCGGCTGCTGCTGGCGCTGCTGGACCCGTAGTAGCCGGAGCCGGAGCGCCAGTTCCATCACGCGTCCCTGCCGCAGTGGGGGTGGAGGCGCCAGGCGCGCCAGCGGTTTTCGCAGCGGCATTTTTCTCCTTCTCTTTGGCCTGTTCACGCGCAATCTGTTGACCCTGTTGCAGCGCAGCCATCGGGACTATCAATACATCCCTAGCCTGGGCGCTGATGAAGAAGACTTGTGCGGTCATGGACGGCATCAGGGTGTTGCCATCGTTCTGCACATCGAACAGTGCGTTGTAGAGCACCACGCTGTTCTGCACTTTCGGGGTGGGTTCGATGCGCTTGAGATTGCCCTGCCAGCGCTTGCTGTTGCCGCCCAGCGTGGTGAAGTAGACAGGAATGCCAGTATAGAGCTTCGATATATCCGCCTCGGATACTTCCGACTGCACCGTCATCGTTTCCAGGTTGGCGATACGCATGACATTCGGCACGTTCTGCGTGGCGTTGACGGTCTGACCCAATTTGACGGCGATGCTCATCACGGTGCCGTCGATCGGCGCCACGATCGAGGTGTACGCGAGGTTTTTCGCGTCGATGCGCATGGTGGCTTCCTGCTGCTTGATCGAAAGCTCGGAGTTCACTTTGCTGCGTTTGGCGTTCTCATAGGTAGTTTGGGCGTCGAGGACCGCTTGTTTTGTCGTGGCGTCCTGCGCGAAAAGATTGGTCTGACGGTCGAAATCCCGCTTTGCCTTTTCAAGTGACTCTATCTGCGACAACAGGGTGTTCTTCGCGCTTTCCAACTGGGCCTTTTGGGCTTCAACACGGGCCTCCGACGTAGTGGCGTCTATCTTCGCGAGCTCCTGGCCCTTCTTCACCGAATCGCCCACTTCCACAAACAAATCTTCGATCTGGCCCGAAACCTGCGCACCCACATCCACGTAGTCGCGCGGTTGCAGCGTACCGGTGGAGGTGACCAGGTCTTCGATGCTGCCGGTGGTCACCGTCGCAGTGAGGTATTCGCCTTCTTTGTTGGCATTGGCCTTGTATTTGTGCCATCCGTACCAGCCGCCTGCGGCGAGTACCACCACGATGGCGAAGATCAGCCCGCCATGGGACTTGCGGCGGCGCGGGGCGGTGGGCGGAGAGGCGGTCGTGGTGTCGTTCATATGCGAGTTTCCATCACGGCAAACATTGTGGATATGCCAGGTGCATTTGCCCCTGGACGCAGCGCAGAATGACCGGCGAGTGTGGAAAGAATGTGGAATCTCCCTTCACAAAGTTTCCTCTTTCACCCCTTAAGTTAGTTGCAATGAGATTGCAGCCATGAGCCACGAGGATTCCAGCCCGCCGCAGCCTCTTACGGGCCGTCTGCGCCGTAGGCTAGACAACCTTGGCGTCAAATTGTTCCTTGCCATCGCCATCGCCAACTTGGTGCTGGTCGTGGCCGTCTACCTGATTTACAGCTGGAGCTTCGAAAGGGAATTCGTTGACTATGTCAGGAAGTCCGAGGAAGTTCGGCTTGACCCCATGATCACGAGTCTGGCAGATGGCTACCGGCAACATGGCAGCTGGGAGTGGCTGGAACAAGACCGCGAAGAATGGGGCGCGATGGTGGGCCAGGTGTTCGGATGGCGGGCGCGAATTTTCTCGCGCGATGAGCGCAATCAGCCCCGTGGTGAGCAGGGTCAGCCGTCGCAGGATGATCGCAGTGCTCCAAGGGAGCCGCGCAATTTTCCCCGGGACGGCAACTTTCCCCGTCAAGAAAATCCAGTTGTGCAGCCGATTACCTTCGACTGGCGCCTGATGCTGATGGACGCGGACAGCAAGGTGGTGATTCCCGTACCTCGCAGCGACGCAGCCATGATCGCTCAGGCGGTAAAACTGCCCATCATGGTTGATGACTCAACGGTGGGATATCTGGGCTACATACCCAGATTGCAGCAGGTGCAAACGCTGGAGTCTTATTTCGCCAAGCAGCAGTCGTGGAGCTATGGCGTCATCGCGCTGGGCATGCTCGCGGCAGTGCTGCTGAATGCCGCGCTGATCTCGCACTGGTTATCGCGTCGCCTGCGCGCGTTGGGTCACGGTGCCACCGCGCTGGCGCGTGGCGATTACGCCACGCGCATTCCCGCGCGCGGCCACGATGAGCTGGCGCGCCTCGCGGGTGATTTCAACCATCTGGCGCAGGCGCTGGAAGCCGCGCAGCGCGGCCGGCAACAGTGGATCGCCGACATCGCACATGAACTGCGCACACCGCTGACCTCGCTGCGTGCCGAGGTGGAGGCAATGCAGGATGGCGTGCGGCCGCTTACTCAAGGCAGCATGGCGTCGGTGGCGCAGGAAGTGCATCAGCTGACGCGGCTGGTCGAGGATCTGCGGCTGCTGTCCCTGTCGGATCTTGGCGCACTGACCTGCCGCAAGGAGCGGGCAGATCTCACTGAAATCATCGAAGACGCATTGGCAGCCGGACACTCTGCGATCGAGGAGAAAGGCGTGCAGGTGCAAACGCATCTGGACCAGTCCATCGTGGTAAATGCCGACTCGGACCGGCTCGCGCAAGTATTCGGTAACCTCCTGCAGAACACGCTGCGCTATACCGAATCACCAGGCAGGCTGGTCATTCGCGCCGTTAGCGAGGGTGTGAATGCACGCATCGATTGGGAAGACTCGCCGCCAGGCGTCGGCGACCAGGATCTGCACCGCCTGACAGACCGGCTGTATCGAGTTGATGAATCGCGCGCCAGAATGAGTGGCGGCAGTGGGCTCGGACTTGCCATCGTCAAGGCAATAATCGACGCCCACGGCGGCCGCATGCAGGCCAGCCACAGTTCCCTGGGTGGCCTGTGCTGGAGCATCTGGCTACCACTTTCATAACGCGTGCGTAAATCATGAGCGAACCGGCCGCAATCATTCTTGTCGTCGAAGACGAAGACAAGATCGCAGAAGTGCTACGCGATTACCTGCGGCAGCAGGGCTATGTGACGCACCGGCTTGCACGGGGCGATGAAGTCGAGCCATGGGTGCGCAGCAACCCGGTAGATTTGATCCTGCTTGATGTAATGCTGCCGGGCAGGAGCGGGCTGGAGTTGTGCCGCGAGCTGCGCACTTTCTCCGATGCCGCCATCATCATGGTCACCGCGCGTGTCGAAGAGATCGATCGCCTGCTGGGCCTGGAGCTTGGCGCCGACGACTACATCTGCAAACCGTTCAGCCCGCGCGAAGTGGTGGCGCGCGTTGCCACAGTACTGAGACGCACACGGCGGGCGCGCTCCGCGGCGCCGAAGGCGGGCGGTCTTACGCTGGATGAGTCCGGCTGGCGCGCCACACTCGATGGCCGGCCGCTGGATCTGACGGCAGTGGAATTCAAGCTGCTCAGCGTGTTGGCCAATCAGCCAGGGCGCATCTTCTCGCGCGACCAACTCATGGATGCGATGTATCGGGATGAGAGGATCGTGGCCGATCGCACCGTCGACAGCCACATCAAGAAGCTGCGCCGCAAGATCGCCGACGTGGTGCCCCACGAGGAGTTCATCCACTCGGTCTACAGCGTCGGATATCACTACGAGGACCGGCGCTGAGCTACTGCTTGCGACCGCGCGTTTGTCCCAGGCCCGCAAGTCATGCAAACCAATGCGCGGTATGGTGTTGGCGAGGTCTCATCTGGCTGTTGCTGATCAGTGCGATGCCCGCGCACGCGGCGAGTCGGGGCCAGGGTCCGGATGCAGTACTTGCCGGCAAAGTTACTCGCGTGATCGACGGCGACACCATTGGTGTGCTGCTCGCCAGCGGACCCATTCGCGTGCGCTTGCATGGGATTGACGCGCCCGAAAGTACGCAGCCAGGCGGCATCGCTGCAACTGCCTGGCTGACGTCGCAACTGCTGGATCAGCAGGTGCTGCTCCAACCCGTTTCACAGGATCGGTACGAGCGCATGGTTGCGGTCGTCTACCTGCAGGACCGCAACATCAATCGCGCATTGGTGCAGGTGGGACACGCCTGGGCGTATCGCCGCTACATGCGGCGCAGTGATCGTGAACAGTGTTCGCTTGAAGCCCGCGCCCGTCGCGAACGCGCCGGTCTCTGGGCTGCCGCAACGGTACACGCACCCTGGGAATATCGGGCCACGTCCGGCAAGGGGCCGTTTACGATTTATGGCAAGAGCACTGCCGATGATTGCCGCAAGGCGATAGGGCGAAACTAGCGCGCCTCGGCAGCACAACGCTTGACCGCACCGGCCATGTGTATTAGTGTAATAATACACATGGCAATTAACCCGTAACCTTGTTCACGCTGCATCCGCAATCCGGCGTTCCCATTTATCGCCAGCTGGTCGAGCAGGTCCGTCGGCTGATTGCGGGCGGACAGCTACCGCCTGGCGCGGAATTGCCGTCGGTTCGCGATCTCGCGCTGCAGTCCGCCGTAAATCCAATGACCATCTCCAAGGCCTATGCGCTGCTGGAAGCGGAAGGATTACTCGAACGAAATCGGGGCAAGCCCATGACCGTAGCCGCGCGTCGCCGCAGCGCGGACCCGCTCGCCAATCGCCTGCGGCAAATCGAGCCGCAGATTCACCACCTGGTGCTGTCCGCGCGGCAGCTGGAACTGTCCCGCCAGGATCTGGAGTTGCTGATGAGAAAGATCTGGGAGAAGAGCAATGTCGAGTGAGTCCGTGCTGGAAATTCACTCCCTCTTGAAGGTGCTGGGTGGCCGCCAGATCCTGAAAGGATGTACAGCTGCGGCCTCCAAGGGCCAGGTGATCGGCCTGCTCGGCAAGAATGGCGCCGGCAAATCGACGCTGATCGAACTGATCCTGGGCTTTGCAATTCCCGATGCGGGCTATTGCCGCGTATTCGGGGAAGAGGGCGCGCGCATGTCGGCCGCGTGCAAGGCCCGCATCGGCTTTGTGCCGCAGCAGGACGATCTCATTCCTCTCATGACCGGCGAGCAGCACCTGGCGTTGACGGCCTCGTTCCACCAGCATTGGGACCACGCGCTTGTTCAGCGCCTCGCGCGACAATGGGAGGTGCCGCTTGCCCGGCGCGCCGGTGTGCTTTCAGGTGGCGAGCGGCAGAAGATTGCAACGCTGCTGGCCTTGGGGCATCGCCCCGAATTCCTGGTGATGGATGAGCCGGCTTCCGGGCTTGATCCGGTGGCGAGACGGCAGTTCATGTTGACCATTCTCGAGATCGCCGCCGATGCCGACCGCACCGTCCTCTATTCATCCCACATCGTCAGCGATATCGAGCGGGTGGCCAGCCACCTGTGGATCATGCGCGAAGGCGAGATGGCCTGGCAGGGGGAGCTCGACCAGTTGAAGGAGTCCGTTGTGCGGCTGCACCTGCACGCCGAACACGACCTGCCATTGCAACTGGCGTTGCCTGGACAGCTGCACTGCCGCATCGACGGCCGCAATGCCAGTGTCATCGTTCGCGACTGGCACCCGGCGCGCCAGGGCGAGTTCGAAGCGCTGACCGGCACTTCCATGGAAGTGGAGGCGCTTGGGCTTGAGGATATCTTCCTCGAGGTGAACGCATGAGGACCTTCATCCAGTTGCTGCGCATCGGCTTCTGGATGCTGCCGTTCCAGCGCGGAATGACGGTGTTGGGTGGATTGCTGTTATGTGCGGGCCTGTTTTTCCAGCTTCCTTTCAACCTGCCTGGGTCCAGCGTGCCCACCACCTTCCTTGGTGTGGCGCTGATGGTCGTGGTTCCCCTGCTGACCGGCGGCGCCGGGTTGCGCATGCTCTCGTCACGCCGGACACTGATGCTGCTGCCGCACGCCCGGGCGAGACTGCTGACCGGAACGCTTGGCATCACGTTGCTCGCAACGCTGGTCTGGATCGCTGCCTACTACTTCTCGTTCATGCGCGCGCCGCCGAAATTCAGGCCTGACTTCGAAGCTAATCTGCTTATGTTTGTGCTGACGCTGTCTTTAGCCACGCAGTGCCTGATCGCCGTCTTCATCGCCAGCCGCGCGCCGATCTGGGGCCTGGTGGTGATCGTCGCGTGGCAGCTGCCCGATGTTGCCCTGCGACTGCTGCAGATCGATAACACCCCGCGACTGCTCGCAGGTCCCGTCGGTCTGGCGATGGTGGCTGTAACCTGGCTCGTGTTCGGCGTCTGGTACATGCGCACGCAGCAGGTGAGTCGCTCGGCTTGGGCCGGCACCGGCCGACAGCAGGGTAGCATCCAGGCGGTAAGTACTGCGGCAACGCTATCGCGTGAACAGGCGATGACGCGCTGGTTGCTTGGCGCCAGCACGCCAGCGCGCATCGGCATGCAGTGGGGCCTGGCTGCGACTGGTCTGGTCGCGGTGCAATGGCTTGTGCACTGGATGATTGATCCGGACGGCACTGCGCGTGCGGTCAATGCCATGATGTTCGGCACCCTCTCACTGTGCGCTATCGCCATTGGTGCTGTCAGCAACACAATTGCAGCCCGATCGCGCGGCCTGTGGCTGGTGGGCGGGCGTCGCCGGCTGGAGTTGCATGGATGGTGCGAGCGGCAGATGTTGCGGGTGGTGCTGGCCATTGCACTGCCGTTCCTGGTGGTAGGCATGGTGCTCTGGTTGGTTGCAACGCCCGGCTTGGGATTGCCGGGATCGTACTGCTGCTGACGATGATCATGCCTGGGCTGGCGGCCGCCTGGTTCGGCTTGATGCAGCAGCATCAGCGTTCGCTGCTCGATCCGCTCGCCGTACTGTGTGTCGCCGCGGGATGGTACTACGGCCTCGCGCAACCCTTGTTCACTGGCAGCACACAACCCCACTGGGAAATCGTCGCCGCGCAATTCGCACTGGTGGTGTGGTTACGCGAAGTCGCGCTGGTGCGCTGGCGCGGCGCCGACTGGCGTCGCGCGCAGCCGTG
Organism: Steroidobacteraceae bacterium; assembly: GCA_039917615.1. Taxonomy (GTDB): domain Bacteria; phylum Pseudomonadota; class Gammaproteobacteria; order Steroidobacterales; family Steroidobacteraceae; genus ZC4RG30. The sequence continues at coordinate 55,380 of JBDSJD010000023.1, read as the reverse complement.
ACTCCTGGCGTGATTGGACCTACTTTGCCGGCTTGCGGAACTTGAATACCGACTGATCCGTCGTGCCACGCGATCCCGGGGCGAACGAGACGCCTTTCGTATGGTCGTCAGCGGGGTTCGCCAGCAGCTTGCTCTCTTCCACCAGCTCAAATCCCGCCTGCGTCACTTCCTGCTTGATGACCGCCGGATCAATGCGATGCAGCTTCTCGGTGTCGCGCATGCCTGAACCAGGTGCCGCATTGTGGTCCACAATGAAGTACACGCCGCCTGGCTTCAGCGCCTTGAAGACGCGTGCATTGAACTTGGCGGTGTCGAGCTTGTTGATCGGCAGGTCGTGGTAGTACAGCACGATGAATACGCCATCGATGTTCTGCGGCAGCTCGACCGCGTTGAAGTCGCCGACTTCAAAGCGCGCGTTCGGATGCGCAGCGACGAAGGCCTTGCTGGCGGGCGCGGTGCGCGCTTCTAAATAAGGGAGGTCGTACATGTAGACGATGCCCTTCGGCCCGACGATTTCGGACAACAGCGAGGTGTAATACTGGCCGAACGATGCAAACTCGATGACGCGATCACCGGGTTTCACGCCCGACAGCGCCAGCGTTTCGGCCGGTTTGCGCAGGGCATCACGGGCAGTGGCCGCTGCTGGCCGGTCCTTCGACTGGACTGCCGCGCGGATGTAATCCGGTATGTTGGCCGGCATGACGTATGGCGCTGCCGTGGGGGCAGCAGCAGGTGCCGCAGCTTCGCCCGCAATCACAGCAGTGGTGAGAAGCGTGCTAGCCAGAGCCAGCGTCGCGCCAAGATTCCTGAACCTGTTGTTGATCATGACCTGCCCCGTTTATTGCCGTTATGCAGCGTTATCGACGAATACCGTATGCGCGTCAAATACCGGCCCGTCCACACAGACCCGCTTCATTGCCGGGCCGGTCGGCGTCTGTACTTCAACTGTGCAGCCGGCGCAGCCGCCGACCGCGCAGGCCATGTATTCCTCCAGCGAAGCCTGGCAGGCCACTTCGAACTCCCGGGCCAGTGCGGTGACCGCACGCAGCATCGGCGTCGGGCCGCAGGTGAAGATCTCCACCTGTGCGCGCGTGGCTGCGTCCAGTTGCTGCAGCCACAGGCGGGCGAGGTCGGTTACGTGGCCATCGAAGCAGCCTGGAAAGCCTGACTTTGAGGTCAGGCGGCTGCTTACTCCCCACTCCTCGAGCAGCGGCATGCACGCGATCACACCATCCGGCATGCCGGGCACAACGATGGTCGAGGGGCGCGCCCGAAACGGAAAGGGCAACTCGGAACCGAGGATGGCAAAGGGTTGGAACTCTTCCTTGCCATGCTCGCGCAGTGTCTCGGCCAGGAACACTATCGGTGGAATGCCCACGCCGCCACCGAGCAGCAGCGCGCGTGGCCGGTCGCGGTGTGGCACAAAGCCCTGGCCGATGGGGCCCATGAGGTTGACGGTCTCGCCGACACGCCTTGCTGCGAGGTGCTGCAGGCCATGGCCGTGAATCTTGAAGAGCAGCTCGATCCAGCCGGCGGCGCGATCCACACGCATGATCGACAGTGGCCGGCGCATCGGGATGGAAGGATCCACGGCGACATGCACAAAGCTGCCAGCGGTGGCGCGCGCAGCACACAGCGGCGCTGCGAGACGCAATACGAACTGCAGGCCGGGAAAACTCTCCTGCGACAGGATGCGCCCGTCCTCGACGAAGATGGTACCGCGATGCGCGTGTCGCCGCGAATTGTTGCCGTCCATGCTCAACGCGCCTGCCGTGCGGCCATGGGCGCCGTCAGTATTTCAAGCGCGGCCATGCGTACCGCCACGCCATTGGCGACCTGCAGCCGGATGACCGACTGCGGCCCGTCGGCAACCATCGATTCGATCTCCACACCGCGGTTCATAGGTTGCGGGTGCATCACGATGGCATCGGGCTTGGCGTTTTTCAGGCGTTCGCTGGTCAGACCGAACTCGCGGAAGTAGTCATCGCCAGCCGGAATCGCAGCGTCGTCGAAGCGTTCCTTCTGGATGCGCAGCATCATCACGACATCGCAACCGGCGATCCCCCGGGCAATGTCGTGCGAGCGCGCGCAGCCAACGAATTCGGTGTTGTCCGGCATCAATGACTGCGGCGCGATGATGCGCAAGTCGCGCACACCCAGCGTCTGGAAGGCGTGGCAGGCCGACCGCGCCACGCGCGAGTGGCGAATGTCGCCGACAATTGCAATCGCAAGGCCGTCGCAGCGGCCCTTCTTTTGCAGCACGGTGAGTGCATCGAGCAATCCCTGCGTGGGGTGTGAGACATGCGCTTCGCCGGCAGACAGCACGCTCACATGTGACGCAACGCTTGCCGCCACCATGCCAGGTACGCCGACTTCCGCATCGCGCAGCACGAACACATCCACATGCAGGGCCTCGAGCGTGAACACAGTGTCGAGCATGCTTTCGCCCTTTACCCGCGAGGACAGCTGCATCTCGAGGTTCACCACATCTGCACCGAGCCGCTTGGCGGCCAGTTCGAACGACACGCGCGTGCGTGTCGATGGTTCGGTGAAGATGTTGGCGATCGTAAGTCCGGTCAGCGCATTTGATTGCGCTGCGGGTTCGCCGGCCTGGCGCGCGAAGTGTTGCGCGCGTTCCAGCAGCGCTTCAAGCTCAGGGCGCGACAGACCTTCCAGGGTGAGCAGGTGCCTGAGGCTGCCGTCCGCGCGCCGCTGCTGGGTCATGAAACTCCTTCAATGCGTTGATCGCGCTGCTGTTCGAGCCAGCTCTGCAGCATCACGGCCGCTGCTGCGCTGTCGAGGTCACCCTTGCGAACCACCCTGCGGCGCTGCCCAGAAGCGCGCTGCTCGCGCAGTAGGCTGTGCGCCGCCGTCGACGAATAACGTTCATCGACACGCGCAACCTCCAGCCCGCAGCGCTCGGCCAGCTGCGCGGCGAAGGCATCTGCCAGTCCGGCAATGCGTCCGGGGGAACCATCGTCATTATAAGGGGCGCCGACCACCAGCAGGTCAGGTCCGAGCGCTTTCACCTGCGCCAGGATGGCGGGCCAGTCCGGTGCGTCGGCGTGATGGGCCAGGGTGGTCAACGGTGCGGCGGTGCGGGTGACGGTATCGCCGGCCGCCAGCCCAATGCGTTTCAAGCCGAAATCAAATCCCAGGATAATCTGCGCCTTCACCCGCAAGGCATCATGCGTGGCCAGCACTTGGAGCGACGGTAGTTACGTCCACACCCAGCGAACGCCACGCAGCCATCCACCGGTCTTCATAAGGCAAGTCGAACAGCACCGCCTCATTTACCGGCAATGTCAGCCAGGCGTTTTCCTTCAGTTCCTGTTCCAGTTGGCCCGCGTCCCACTGTGCGTAGCCCAGGGCGATGAACGCGTTTTCCGGCCCTTCGCCGCGCGCCATGGCGGCCAGCACGTCGCGGCTGGTGGTCACCTGGATGCTGTCGGAGATCTTGTGCGTGGATTCCCAGTTGCCACCCGGGCGGTGCAGCACGAAGCCACGGTCCTGGTGCACGGGTCCGCCGCTGAGCACGATTTTCGCCGCGATGGTCTCGCTCTGCGCGGGCAGCTTCATCTGCGTCAGCACCTCAGACAGGCGCATGGACAGCGGCTTGTTCAGCACGATGCCCAGCGCGCCCTTGTCGCCGTGCTCGCAGATCAGCGTGACGGTCTGCGCAAACTGCGGGTCGTCCATCCCTGGCATGGCCACCAGCAGCTGATTGGTCAGTGAGCCTTCTTTGGACATGATTGGAGTATGGGGGTGTGTAGGTCACCTCTCAAGGAACGATAACCACCCCGTGCGGCACCTCTCAAGGAATGCCAACCACCCCAGCCACTCCCCCTCTTCCCTCAAACCGCCACTCATACGCAAACCGCAACGTCCGGTAATCCCGCGCCAGCTCCGGCGGGAACGGCTCAAACGGGCTCGCCAGCCGCAAAATCGCCAGCGCAGCAGCATCAATCTCCGGGTAGCCGCTGGAAGTCTGTATGCGCGCCGACTGAAGCTTCCCATCGCGCTGCAGCGCTACTTCGATGACCGGATTTCCCGACAGGCCCCGCCGCTGCGCTGCGGAGGGATAATTGATTGTGCCAACGCGCTCCACCCGGCGCCGCCAGCCATCCAGATAGGGGGCCAGGCGGGAAGCCCGCGTATCGGCGGTGACGTAGAGCTCATCGCGGGACTCGCCACGCAGACGCAGCGTCTCGTCGGCGGCCGGTTGCGGCTCGGCGGGCTGCTGTAGCGCCGGTGAAACCTGCGCGGTCGCGGGATCCGGCAGCGCACTTATCTGTATGCGAGTGCGGCTGGCCGCCGTGGTGGTGAGCAACTGCGGGTCAGCGCTGCCAGATTGCCGCGCCGACGCGGCGGCCGCTTCGGGCTGCGCCAAAGAGGGCAACTGGGCGGGCAGGCGTTCGCGGGTGTTGCCCGAGCCCGTCTGGGTGCGCTGTGCGAGATAGGTGGCGCTGTCATTGCTGCGTGCCTCAGGCAATTCGTCGGACACCAGCAGCACTTCCAGACCCTGGCTTGCGCCGTCGCCACGGCTGGCGGGGGGGCTGAACGACACGCCGAGGATGACCAGGCCATGCAGCGTTCCGGCCAGCACCAACGTGGTCATCAGCCGGTCGCGCGCCTGCCGGCCTTCCATGCCGTCGGTGCGGCGGCGGGACAGTCGCACAGGCGGGGCCAGTGTTTCGGCGCTGGTGGGCATGCGTCAGCGGCGCGCCGCAAGCCGCTTGTCTATGGCATCGATGAGCAGTGCGGCGATATCGGTGCCGAACTGCTTGTCGATTTCGCGCACGCCCGTCGGGCTCGTCACGTTGATCTCCGTTATGCAGCCGCCGATCACATCCAGCCCCACGAACAGCATGCCGCGTTCGGCCAGCTGCGGGCCAATCGCCGCCACGAGTTCGCGATCCCGGTCATTCAGTGGGCGGGCGACGCCCGTGGCCCCCGCAGCCAGGTTGCCGCGGTTGTCGGTGGCCGAGGGCATGCGCGCCAGCGCGTAGGGAGCGGGCACTCCATCGATGACGAGCACGCGTGAATCGCCGCTCGAAACGATTTCCGGCAGGTATTTCTGCACGATTGCAAAGCGCGAACCATATTCGGTGAGTGTTTCGAACACCACGTTCAGGTTCTTGTCCTGCCGGTCGACCACGAAGATCGAGCGCCCACCCATGCCATGCAGGGGTTTGACCACGACGCGCTCGAACTCCTGCGCGAACTGCGCCATCGCGCGCATATCACGGGTCACAAGGGTGGGCGCGCACAATTGCGGATACCAGGCGGTATAGACCTTCTCGTTCATGTCGCGCAGGCCCTGCGGACGGTTCACCACCAACGCACCGGCCAGTTCGGCGCGCTCCAGGATGTAGGTGGTGTAGATGAACTCCAGGTCGAACGGCGGATCCTTGCGCATCAGGATGACGTCGAAATCGCCCAGCGGCCCGTCCTCGGCCGGGCCCAGCGTGAACCACCTGGCGGGATCTGCCATGACGGTGAGCGCGCGGCCCCGGCCACGCGCCACGCCATCGCGCAGGTACAAATCCGCCTGTTCGAAGTACCTCAGCTCGTAACCGCGGTGTTGCGCCGCCTGCAGCATGGCGAGGCTGGTGTCCTTGGCGTATTTGATGTCCGCGATCGGATCCATCACTACGGCCAGCCTGGGGGGGTGCGACATTTACCGGTCTTCCGAAACGTGTGCCAGTTCAATGCGCCATGTTATCCCACTGTCAGAATCTGTCTGGACCCGTGGCATGGCGAGGGGTAGGCCGATATGTTAAAAGAATCAGGATTCCAGACGCCATGATCCAGGCCGGGAGCGCAATGACCGTGTCCGATGAGAACGCCAGCTTCAAGGGCCTGAAGGTCCTTGTCATCGACGACAGCAAGACCATCCGGCGCACCGCCGAGACCCTGCTGGCCAAGGAGGGCTGCGAGGTTTTCACCGCCATCGACGGGTTCGACGCACTGGCCAAGATCGCCGATCACCAGCCGGACATCGTCTTCGTCGACATCATGATGCCGCGTCTGGATGGCTACCAGACCTGCGCGCTGATCAAGCACAACAAGGTGTTCCGCAACATACCCGTCATCATGCTGTCTTCCAAGGATGGGCTTTTTGATCGCGCCCGGGGCCGCATCGTCGGTTCCGAGCACTATCTGACCAAGCCGTTCACCAAGGAAGAGCTTCTGGGTGCGATCGAAACGCACATTGGGAGATAGGAAAGTGGCTCTCATACTCATTGTCGACGACTCTCCCACCGAAGTGCACGTCATGAAAAAGGCGCTCGAAAAAAGTGGCTACCAGACGGCCACGGCGGGCAATGGTCAGGATGGTGTGCGGCTCGCCCGCGAGATGCATCCCGATCTGATCTTCATGGACATCGTCATGCCGGGCATGAATGGCTATCAGGCAACGCGCGCCATCGTGAACGATCCGGGCACGCGCACCATCCCCATCGTAATGGTCACTTCCAAGGGTCTGGCGACCGATCGCGTGTGGGGCCTGCGCCAAGGCGCGGTCGATTACATGGTCAAGCCAGTCACTGCCGATCTGCTGGTGCAGAAAGCCCAAGCCACGCTTGCAGCTTAAGGGCAGTGCGGTGGACGCCAGTTCCTTGATTCGAGCGCTACGCGACAAGCCATACGACCTGCTGGTCGCGCTGGATCGCCGTGGCCGCGCGGTTTCGGCAGAGCCCAGTGAAGCTGCCAATGCTGACCGGGAGTGGGTGGGTGTCGCCTGGCGCATGGCCGGCGAGGCCTATCTGGTAGCCCGCGAGGAAATGCGCGAAGTGCTTACCTACCCGAGCCAGCTCACCCGTGTGCCGGGCGCCAGGAACTGGGTGAAGGGTCTCGCCAATGTGCGTGGTGCATTGCTGCCGGTCATCGACCTGCGTCAGTACCTGGGCAGCGGCGCTACGCCACTGACCCGCAATACGCGGCTGCTGGTGGTGAACCATCGCGATGTGCCGGCTGGTCTCATGATTGACGAAGTGCTGGGCTTCCGGCGCTTCACCGATGGCGAGTTCAGCGGCAATGCGCCACCCACCATCGTGCGTTGTGAAAAATATGTTGCAGGGGCATTCAGGCGTGGCGGAGAAGCCTGGCCGGTACTGAGTCTGCGCCTGCTGGTCGAAAACCCGGGGTTCCTGGATGCCGCAGCCTGACAGTTCCAATTCAATGCGCACTGTGGTGTGCCTGACGCTAGCCATTCTGTTGCTGCTGGCAGCTGGCGGACTCGCAATTTATTCCGGCAATCAGCTCGCGATTCTGGCTGGCGGTCTGGCGCTGTTTGCGCTGGTGCCGCTGGTTTTGTTGTTCCTCTCCACCCGTGCCGCCGTCAATGAAACGGCCGCGGCGCAGCTGGCGGTCGAAGTGCAGCAGGACGAGAGCGAACGCAACCAAAGCGCCATTCTGCGATTGCTTGATGAAATCGCGGGTCTTGGGCAGGGCGACCTCACCGCTACAGCCACGGTAACTGAGGACATCACTGGCGCCATCGCCGACTCGGTGAACATTGCGGTTGAATCGCTGCGCGGCCTGGTCACGACAATCAACCAGTCGTCAGTTCAGGTGGACGGCGCCGCTCGGCAGACGCAGGCGCTGGCCCAGCACCTGGCGAAATCCTCCAGCGCACAGTCGCGCCAAATCGCCTCGGCAACCGAATCAATCGGGGCAATGGCTGGTTCCATTGAAGAGGTGTCGGGCAATGCGGAGCGTGCCGCCGATGTGGCGCGCCATTCGGTGGACATCGCGCACAAGGGTGGAGACGCCGTGCGCCGCACCATCGAGGGCATGAATGCAATCCGCGAAACCATCCAGGAGACCTCGAAGCGCATCAAGCGCCTGGGTGAAAGCTCGCAGGAAATCGGCAATATCGTCGAGCTGATCAATGATCTGGCGGAGCAGACCAACATCCTGGCGTTGAACGCTTCAATCCAGGCGTCGATGGCCGGCGAGGCAGGCCGCGGCTTTGCTGTAGTGGCCGACGAAGTGCAGCGACTGGCCGAGCGTGCCACCAATGCCACCAAGCAGATCGACGCGCTGGTGCGTGCCATCCAGACCGACACCAATGGTGCGGTAGTGTCGATGGAGCGCAGCACGGCTGATGTGGTCGGCGGCGCGACGCTCGCCGAGAATGCCGGCTCCGCGCTCGAAAAGATCGAGCATGTGTCGAACCAGATCGCAAGCCTGGTGCAGAACATCTCGGCCAGCTCGCGCAATCAGACGCAGTCTTCGCAGAGCGTCGCGCGCAACATGCAGGTGCTGCGCGAGATCAGTTCGCAGACGGCAGATGCCACCAGCAGCACCTCGGACGCCATCGCGAAGCTGGCGCAGCTGTCCGCTGCGCTGCGCAAGTCGGTGGCCGGCTTCCGTCTGCCGGATGCTGCGGCCGCGGCGTCTGCTGCAGCGCTGCGTTCGCGGAGCACTCCCGAGCTTGATCCGGATGCCACTGGTACTTTCCGGCGCGCGTCGGGTGACTTGAATGGCTGAGAAGGCGACCGATCTGACGCCGCAGGTCGCAAGCCAGACGCTGGACGCGGTGGCGCGGGAAATCATGGCCTCGCTCAACGAGGCTCGCGTGGCGCTGGAGGCGTTCGTCGAGCAGGGCGACAACGCATCGCTGATGCAGCGCTGCCGCAGTGAACTGCAGCAGGTGCAGGGTGTGCTGCGCGTCATGGAGATCCATGGCGCGGCGCTGCTGGCCGAAGAGATGCACGAGGTGTGCGCCTATCTCGAATCCACCGTCGATGCGCGCAAGAACCAGGCTGAAGCACTTGATGCATTAATGCGCGCCATCGTGCAGCTGCCCGGCTATCTGGACCGGGTGCTGGCCGGCGGGCGTGACATGGCGCTGGTGCTGCTGCCACTGCTGAACGACATGCGGGCGGTGCGGGGCAGTCCCTTGCTGTCGGAAGGCACGCTGCTGTCGCTCAATCTGCGTTCGGACCAGCAGCCCGCGCCGCAGCTGCCGGAAAGTGGTGAAGTCCTGTCGGTGGTGCAGTGGGCGCGCAAGCTGCGCGCGCGCTTCCAGACTGGGCTCGTCGGCTGGATCCGTGGCGAGCGGGTCGATCACCATCTCGAGGGAATATCTGCAGTCGCGTCCCGTTTTGAAAAGGTGGCTACGACGCAGGCGCTGTTCCAGTTGTGGTGGGTGGTGGGTGCGCTGATCGAGGCATTGCGCGAGCGCGGCCTGGAAGGTGGCGTGTCGGTGAAGCGGATGCTTGGCCTTGCCGACCGCGAGATCAAGCGGCTTTACGAACAAGGTGAGGCGTTGTATGCGCAGCATCCGCCGGTCGAACTGCTGAACAACCTGCTCTATTACATAGCCCGCGCCACATCCGGCGGGCCGCGCGTTACCGCGGTGCGCAACTCCTTCCGTCTCGGGGAGCTGCTGCCGGTGGACGAGAACATCGAGCAGGAACGCGAGAACCTGTCGGCGCCTTCCATCAAGCTGATGCAGACGGTGGCCGCCGCCATTCGTGAAGACCTCGCCAAGATCAAGGATGTGCTCGATATCTTCGTGCGTCGTGGCGGCGCCGCCCCCGACGAACTCGGCCCGCAGGTCGAACTGTTGCGCAAGATCGGCGACACGCTGGGTGTGCTGGGTCTCGGCGAACAGCGCGCGAAGGTGCAGGCCGAGATCATCCGTCTCGAAGCCATGGTTGCTTCCAATGAGCGACCCAGCGAATCGGCGCTCGTCGACATCGCCGCGGCGCTGATCCAGGTGGAAGACCGTCTCGACGATGAACTGATCGGCATGATCCTGCCGCGCAGTCACGTGGTCGGCGAGCCCGCGGTCGATATCGACTTTCAGCATGTGCAGTCGGCGGTGTTGCGTGAATGCGTGGTGAATCTCGCACGCGTCAAGGAATACATCACGCAAAACGTCGTTGGCACCCTGGATGGCGCCGGCTTCGACAACTGGCTGGATCTCATGCAAGGCCTTCAGGCAGGTCTTGTGATGCTCGGAAAAACGCGCGCCGTGCAGTGCATGGAACGCGTCACCGGGCACCTGAAAACCGTGATGCAGCAGGGCGGGCCGGGCTTGGCGCCGCACGCACTGGAACGCCTTGCCGATGCCATTGTGAGCATCGAGTACTACATGGAGACGCTGCAGGCAGGGCGCTCCGACCCCTGGTACATGCTCGATAATGCCGATATTGCGCTCACGGCCGTGGATGCCCAGCCGTTGCGCGAAGTGCCGACCGTGCCGCCGCTGGCGGAAAAGCAGCACACCGGCACGCTGGTGCTCGACACTCCGCAGTCCGCGTCATCTGTGATCGCGACGACGGCACCGGTGTTGCCAGTGTTCGGCAAGTCTGTGCTGTCGGAGGTCCCGGATCCCGAGCTGATTGCGCTGTTCCTGGAAGAAGCACGCGAGGAGTTGGCCAAGATCACACGACAGATGCCGGCCTGGGATCAGGATCCGGCCAATGAAGAGGCGCTGATCGCATCGCGCCGCGCATTCCATACCTTGAAGGGCAGCGGGCGGGTGGTTGGTGCCTCCGCGTTGGCCGAGTTCGCCTGGTCCGTCGAGAATCTTCTGAACCGGTTGCTCGACAAGACACTGACGCGCTCGCCGCCAATTTTGCAGACCCTGCGTGAAGCGGTGTCGGTGCTGCCGCAACTGATCGACCAACTTGCACGCGGAACACCTGCAGCGGCGGATATCCGAGGCCTGTCGGCGCGTGCCCACGCACTGGCAGCGGGCAAGGCGCTTGAGCCGGCGGCAAGTGGCGCCTCAACACTCATCGCGGCCCTGCCGGCCATCGTGCCCTCGCCGGTGTCGCTCCAGGTAGCAGAGCCGCCTGTGCCGCCGCATCTGCCCGAACCGGACCCAGAGCCCACGCTGCGCGACATTTATGCGCGCGAGACCGACAGTCATGTGGCCACGGTGCGTGAGTGGCTTGCCAAGGCGCGCGGATTCAACCCGCCGTACCTGCTACCCGAGCCGGTGTACCGTGCGTGCCATACGCTGTCCGGCAGTTCCAAGATGGCTGAGGCCCGTCACGGCATACGCTTGGCCGAACCCCTGAATCACTGGTTGCGCAAGGCGTTCGACAGCGGTGTGGGCCTGGTCAGCCAGGACCTCGAACTCATTGCAGAGTCCATGACGGAGATGGAAAGCGTCAGCCGAAATCTTGACGAGAGCACGGGGTACTTCGTATCTCACGACCGGCTGCTGGCGGGCATCGCACAGGCCGAGTCGGCCCTGGAGCGACGCATCAGTGCAAGTGCCACGGAGATTACTGGGACCAACGAGCAGGTGGCGCCATCGGCTGCCGAAGTGGATTACGACCCGGAGATCGCGGCGATCTTCAGTGAAGAAGCCACGGAATTGCTGGAGGAATCGCAGATCTCGTTCCAGGGCATCAGCCTTACCGAGCCTCGTCCGGAGGAGTTTGAGGCGCTCAAGCGTCCGCTGCACACCATCAAGGGTGGCGCACGCATGGCCGGTGTGGCGGCGATGGGCGACCTTGCACATGAGCTTGAATCACTGATCATTGGCATCGAACTTGGCACTGTGCCGCCGAGCCGGCAGGCGCGCGACGCGCTGCAGAGTTCGCTCGATGCATTGGGGCACATGCGTGACCAGCTGGCAGGCAGCCGGCCTGTCGCCCAGGTGCCAGCGCTACTGGCGCAGGTGCGCAGCCTCACTGGCGGTGACTCACCGCTTGGGCCTGTTGAAGAGCCCGTGGCGCAATTCGAACCGCCAGTGTCGAATGTGATCGACCTGCCGGTGGCAGCGCCATCATTCCACTCTGCGCCCACTATGGAACTGGAAGTGGTCGCTGCCCCTTCGCTGTTGGAGGTGCCGGTAATCGCACCACCCGAGCGCCCGCCAGCGTTTGCGCAATTGCTGGCTTCTGCCGCGGTGCCGCCTGGGCGTGAACCCGTCCAGCCCGTCGAGCGTGCCGAGATGGCGCGTGTGGATGCCGAGCTTCTCAATCAACTGCTGAACCAGGCCGGCGAAGTCAGCATTGCACGCTCGCGCGTTGAACAGCAGCTGGGTTCGGTGGAATTCAACCTGGGCGAGCTGTCGCGCACCGTGACACGCCTGAAGGAACAGCTCAGCAAGCTGGAAATCGAGACCGAGGCGCAGATCCTGCACCGGCACGAAACCGAGACCGGGCCGCGTGCTGATTTTGATCCGCTGGAGCTTGACCGCTATTCATCTATCCAGCAGTTTTCGCGGGCATTGGCAGAAACCGCCAGCGACGTTGCCAGTATCCAGGCATTGCTGGAATCGTTGACCGGCGAGACGCAGAACCTGTTGCAGCAGCAGGGGCGCACGATCACCGAGATGCAGAACGGGCTCATGCGCACCCGCATGGTTTCGTTCCAGCGGCATGTGCAGCGCCTGTCGCGCATTGTCCGCCAGGCGGCAACCGACACCGGCAAGAAGGCCGAACTTGTGGTCGATGGCGCGTCCGGCGAACTCGACCGGCAGGTACTGGAGCGCATGCTGCCGCCATTCGAGCATCTGCTGCGCAACGCCGTGGTGCACGGCATTGAAACACCCCAGCAGCGTTTTGCAACGGGCAAGCCGGAAACAGGCCAGATACATCTGAACCTGCGCCGCGAGGGCGCCGAGGTTATTGTCGAAGTCCGTGACGACGGTGCCGGCATGAACATCGACGCGATCCGCGTCAAGGCGATATCGCTGGGGCTGATTCGTCCCGATCAGGCGCTGACCGACGAAGAAGCGATGCAGCTGATTCTCGAGCCGGGATTCTCCACGGCCGAGAACCTGACGCAGGCTGCCGGTCGCGGCGTAGGTATGGACGTGGTAGCCACCGAGGTCAAGAAATTGGGCGGCGCGCTGCACATGGAAACCACGACCGGTCAAGGGTCGCGTTTCACCATACGCCTGCCGTTCACGCTGGCTGTCAGTCACGCGCTGATCGTGCGCATTGCCGATGAGTACTATGCGCTGCCGCTGCCCACTGTGGAGAGTGTGGTGCGCCTCTCGCGCGCCGAGATCCTGCAGCACATGCAGAGCGAAGTGCCGTCTTATACTTATGGCGGCCACAAGTATCGCTTCCAGCATCTGGGAAGTTTTGTCGGCATGGAGGCGGGTGTTCTGCCCGACGACGAGCCGACCTTGCCAGTGGTGTTGGTACGCGCGGGAGAACTTTCCACGGGTCTTGTCGCCGAGGAGCTGATTGGCAGCCGTGAAATCGTCGTCAAGCCGGTTGGCCCGCAGATCGCATCGATTCGCGGCGTGTCAGGCGCCACGATCCTGGGTGATGGACGCATCGTCGTCATCCTGGACATTGGCGCACTGGTGCGCGCGGGCTGGCGCAGTCGCGCGCAGTCTGCCGTGCCGCGCGAGAAGCCCGATCGCCGCGTCGTCGCGCTGGTGGTGGACGATTCCATCACCGTGCGCCGCGTGACGCAGCGGTTGCTGGAGCGCAATGGCATGCGCGTGCTGACGGCGCGCGACGGCATGGATGCGCTGGCTGTCATGGAAGAGCATGTGCCTGATGTGGTGCTGCTCGATATCGAAATGCCACGCATGGATGGTTACGACGTGGCTGCGCACATGCGAAGCAGCGAGCGGTTGCGCGGCGTGCCGATCATCATGATCACCTCGCGTGTGGGCGAGAAACATCGTGCCCGCGCCCTGGAACTTGGCGTCGACGAATATCTCGGCAAGCCTTACCAGGAAAGCCAGCTGCTCGAAGCCATCGCGCCACTGGTAGGGCGCGCCAGTAATCGTTCGGCCGCTGGCGCGAATTAGCAGGAACTTTCCAGGATGTAACGTGCAGGACCGCCCCGCAGAAATCTATGGACTGATGGTGCCGCTCGACAAGGAGCGGCTGCTAGTGCCCCGTGGCTGCGTCGCTGAAGTCGTGGGCTATCAGACACCGCAGGAAATGACCGGCGCGCCGCCCTGGCATCTGGGCGTGATCAGCTGGAACGGTCGGAAGGTGCCGATGGTGTCGTTCGAAGGCTGCTGCGGCGAAGACGTCGCGCCGCCCACTCAGCGCTCGCGCGTGGTGGTGCTGAATGCCGTGTCCGGAGAGGTGGAAGCCGGTTACATCGCCATCCTGTCGCAGGGCTTTCCGCAGCTGGTGCGCATCAGTCCTGAGTTCGTGAAGATCGACGCCAGCCGAAGTTTTGCCGACGACAGCCCGATTGTCTGTCAGGTGCAACTGCTGGACGAAACACCGGTGGTGCCGGATCTGGATCGGCTGGAAGCGATGATCGCGAGCGAGACGGAGAAGCTGCCGGATGAGGATCTCGAGGGCTGAGGCTGTTCGACCACTATGTCCGCGCCGACCAAAAATAGCGGCTTGAGATAATCGTGCAGGAGGCCGTCCTTCTGCTTCCGGATCGTACGATGAGCGACGACCCGGAATGCAAAGCGACGGTGCGGGATTACCGGGATGCAGCCGAAGTTGAAGGGTTGAGTGCATGCGGTCCGTCATTCAGCGGTGCGATCAGCCCACTGAGTGACTGCAAGGAGCGAATGCCAGTTCGAGACGCCGTCGGTCAGTGCTTGAGGCCGTGCTCGGCCATCAGCGCCTCATTCTTGGAGCTGCTGCGCTGGAACGCCGGTCGCGCTTCCAGACGCGCGACGTAATCGGTGAGTGTCGGCTTCGGATCAATCATCTTGAACAGCAAGAAGTAGCGCAGCGTGCCACCAAAGATGGCGTCTGCCATCGAGAAGCGCTCGCCCAGCAGGTAGGGTCCCTTCGCGAGCGCCAAATCAATGGATGCGAGCATGTCGTCGTAGTTGCCCCAACCCACAGCGCGGACGTTGAACTCACCGCCCGAAGTACGCGCAGCGGCGGCAGGCTCCATCACTGATGGGGTGAAGAATGCCCAGCGCAGGTATGTGCCGCGCGCTGGGTCGTCGAGCGCCGGCGCCAGGCGGCCGGCCGCGTAGCGGTCGCCGAGGTAAAGCGCTATTGCGGCGCTCTCGGTGACCACAGTTTCACCGTCGGTAAGGGTTGGCAGCTTGCCCATTGGGTTCATTGTCAGCAGTTCTGGCGATTTCTGCCCGCCGGCCATGATGTCCACCCAGCGCAGCTGATAGTCGACGCCGACTTCCTCAAGCATCCAGACCACATTGGCTGCACGCGAGAACGGATGGTAGTAAAGAACTATTGCCACACTGGTCTCCTTTGATTTTCACTGCCTCCGCAGGCCCATGATTTGCCACTATAATTGAACAGCGACTCCGCCGGTGTTGCTCCACTCCGCCCCGATGGATAGTTGATGCCGCTTGCCGCGTTGCTCGCCGTACTCCTAGCCGCATTTACGCATGCGAGCTGGAACCTGGTGGCGAAGACGGCGTCGCGGTCAACCCACTTTGTCTGGTTGTACTCCATGGCCTCTTTGCTGCTATGGACCGGCCCAGCACTTTGGGTATTGGCCCGCACGCCTTGGCCTTCGGGCCCACAACCATGGGTCGCTCTGGCCGCCACCGCCCTGCTGCACCTGGCCTACTCTCTATCGCTCCAGGCGGGATATCGCGCCGGCGACCTATCGCTGGTGTATCCAATAGCCCGCGGCACGGGACCCTTGCTGTCTTTTGCGGGGGCAGCGTGGTTGTTGGGAGAGCGACCCGGTTGGATACCCTTGCTCGGAGTATTGCTCGTGGTCAGCGGCATTGCGCTTGTCGCGGACCTTGCAAGGCAGCGGACGCATTCACCGCGTGCCGGCATCTTTTGGGGTTTGGTTACGGGAACCTGTGTCGCCGCCTACACATTGAATGACGGCTGGGCAGTCAAGTACCTGGCACTTTCGCCCATTGTGGTGGACTACAGCGGCAATCTCTTTCGGGCTCTCGTGCTTGCGCCGCGCGCGCTGAGCAATTCCACACAGCTGCGTCAGGAAATTCGCGAATTTGGACGCCAAGCTCTCGTTGTGGGTGCGCTTGGGCCACTAGGGTACATCCTGGTGCTTTGGGCCATGACTATCGCCCCCATCAGCCACGTCGCCCCGGCGCGCGAACTCGCAACGCTGGTAGGTGCCTATTTTGGTAGTCGATTGCTCAAGGAGCAGGCCGGCTGGAGCCGTATCACCGGTGCATTCTGCATCGTTATTGGCGTGATCTGCCTGGCGGCTGCAAACTCGTCGTAGCGGATACAGACCAAGGCACGGACCCAGCCATGCCGGCGCGCACCAATTCACTGGCACTCAACGGGCAGCGTAATCCTTCGCTGAACCCGTGCGAGAGTTGGTGATAGTAAAGGAACCATCCGCCTTGGCTGCCACCTTCAACCAATGAGCCGATGCATCGTCGAGGTTCGCGATGCGCTCCAGCGGCGTATTCGGCGCACCAACCTCACCCGAAACGTGAAGCTGCCAGCTGTCGACCGTTGGCGCTGCGTGCAGCATCTGCATTGCTGCGAGTCGCCCGCCCTTGCGGGATCCATTGTTGACGATTACGGCGCGCGGCTGGAATGCAGCCAGTGTCGCCGGCTCCGCCGCGTCTGCGCCGCCATGGTGCGCAAAGAGATACACGTCAATTGCGCCGATACGGTCCCTCGGGCACACCAGATCGAACAACGGCTGCGAATTCAGGTCGCCGACATCAAGGAAGCGGAACTTCCCAAAGTTGAGCACAACGCCCGTTGATCGCAGGTTCTCGTCTCCGGGATAGCTGGTCGTCTGTGGCGCCGCAGCGCACGCCGCATTGCGTTCCCCAGCTTCAGGCAGTGCTCGTCGAAGAATTGATCGGTCGGCGCTGACGACCACCGCACGCACGCCCTTCAGGGGCAGTCGGTCGCCGGGTTTCGGCTGCAGTTGGCGGCCGCGCGCGCGAACTGGCAGGTAGTCGTCATAGGCCGCTGCATCCAGCGCATCCACCAGGTTTGGTTTGGCGCGGTCCTCTGGCGGATAGGCACTGCCGTGATCGATGTAGGTTCCAATTGGCACGAGCTGGGCGAGTTCTGGGATGCCGCCAATGTGGTCGCGATGAAAATGCGTGACCAGTAGGTAGTCTATCCGCGTGACCCCGGCGTCGCGCATCGCCGCCACGATGCGACCTGGATCCCGCGCGCTGGCAGGATCTCCAGGCCGCGACTCGAAGCCACCTTGCCCGGCCCAACCCGCATCGATGAGCAGCGTCTCTTTCTCCGGCGTCACGATGAGCGTGGACTGGCCGCCTTCGACGTCGATGAAGTAGATGTCGAGCTGCCTGCGTTCCGCCGCGTGCGTGATGGGAGCGCGGAGCGCCCACAGTAGGACCAAGGCTACTGTTTTGTACATTTGTTTCATTTGAATTCCATACTGATCTAAATATTGATCAGCTGCTGAACGCTAGGTGAGGTCACCTGCGAGTACCTGCAAGGCTGCAAGCGCGGTCAGCGCCGCAGTTTCGGTGCGCAGCACACGGGGGCCCAGTCGGCAGGGGAGGAATCCGGCCTGCTTCGCCGACAACACCTCATGCGGATCCAGGCCACCCTCTGGGCCTACCAGCATGCAAACCGAAAGGTGCTGCGCCTCACTCCTCAAGACTCGCGCAAGAAGCGTTCGCAAAGCTCCTGCCTCAGGCTCCGGTTCCAGCAGCAGCTTCAGCTGTGCCTGACTACCACCGACCACCGTGGCGAGGCCCGAAGGTGCCGCAATCGTCGGGATCCGATTGCGGCCGCATTGCTCACAGGCGCCGATCAGCACGCCCAGCCAGTGGGCGTGCTTGCGGTGCGCCGCCTCTTCATCCAGCCGCACAGTGCTGCGCGCAGTGGTCACTGGTACGACTGCTGCAACGCCCAGCTCCGTGGCCTTCTGCAGGATCAGATCCATCTTCTCGCCGCGGGCAATGCCCTGAAGCAGCGTGATGTGCAGTGGAGATTCACGTTCAATAGTCTGGTGGGTGCCAATGCGTAGCGTCACTGCGTCACGCCGGATCGATTCAATGTTGGCGTCGAACTCACCGCCGTGACCATTGAACGCGCGCAGGCTCTCGCCGGTCTGCATTCGGAGCACCCTGGTGACGTGGCTGGCAGGGCCTGGTTGCAGGATCAGGCTGGCACCAGTGACCATCGGTGCATCCACAAAGATTCGCGTCAATCGCATGTGGCTGCATCGATGCCGGTGCGCGCGATGTCGGCGAGCAGGTCGATCTCCTGGGGTGTGATGACGTAGGGCGGCATGAAGTACACGACATTGCCGATGGGCCGGAGCAGGGCGCCACGCTGCAATGCATGCCGGTAAAGCCTGAGGCCGCGCCGTTCGCGAAAGTCATAGGGCTCGCGGCTGTCACGGTGCTTCACCATTTCGATGGCCAGGATCATTCCCTGCTGGCGCACCTCGGCTACATGTGGGTGGTCCGCCAGCGCCGCGGTCGCCTTGGCCATATGCGCTGCAAGTTCGCGGTTGCGTTCGATTACTGGAGTGCTGTCGAAGATGCCAAGGGTGGCGCGGGCCGCTGCACAGGCCAGCGGATTGCCCGTATAGCTGTGTGAATGCAGGAATGCATTCAGGTTCGCGTATTCATCGTAAAACGCGTCGTACACGGCGGCGGTGGTCAGTACCGCGGACAAAGGCAGATAGCCCCCCGTCAGTCCTTTGGAGAGGCACAGGAAGTCCGGGGTGATCCCGGCCTGTTCGCAGGCGAACAACGTGCCTGTGCGCCCGAACCCTACGGCGATTTCATCGGCAATCAGGTGTACATCGAATTCATCGCAGGCTTCCCGCAGCAGGCGCAGGTACACCGGGTGATACATGCGCATGTTCCCGGCGCATTGCACCAGCGGTTCGACGATCACCGCCGCGGCTTCATGCGCGTGTCGTTCCAGCAGCTCGCGCATCGGCGCGAACATGCGGCGCGAATGGCTCTCGGTTGATTCCCCGGCTTCACGCGCGTAGCAATCGGGTGAGGGCGCGGTGATCACATCCATCAACAGTGGCGCGTAGATGTCCTTGTAAAGCGCGACGTTGCCTACGGCCAGCGCGCCAAGTGTCTCGCCGTGATAGCTGTTTGCCAGCGTGATAAATCGTTGCTTGCCTGGCTTGCCGCTGTTGCGCCAGAAATGAAAACACATCTTCACGGCGACTTCCACCGCGGCCGAGCCATTGTCGGCGAAGAAGCAGCGCGCCAGCCCCGGCGGGGCAAGACGGATCAACGCCTCTGCCACATCCACAGCCGGCTCGTGGGTGAAGCCGGCGAAGATCACATGTTCCAGCTCCGTCAGCTGCCGTGTTACGGCGGCACTGATGGTGGGGTTGGCATGGCCGAACAGGTTCACCCACCAGGAACTGATGGCGTCGAGATAGCGCTTTCCGTCCAGATCCTCCAGCCATACGCCCTGGCCACGGCGTATGGCGATGAGCGGAATCTCGCGCTCGTGGTCCTTCATCTGCGTGCAGGGGTGCCAGACCGCCGCGAGATCGCGGACGGGAAGGGGCGGCGGATTGTCGGATGGGTTGATCATGCGGGCATAATGATCCTACAAGCCGCGAGGTCCCTGGGGGGATCATGAGCAATTCGAAGTTTCTTCTAGCGAGCGCGGCCCTGGCTGCTGTGTTGGCTGCGGGGCTGGCCGGATGCAAGCAGGCGCCAGACAGCGCAGAGAGCCGCGCCGCGCTCGTGCCCGCAGGCACGCTCGACCGGAACCGGCTGCTGGCCGTGGAAAGTGAACCGGGCTCCTGGCTGACTTCCGGCCGCGATTTCGGCAAGACGCATTACTCGCCGCTCGAACTGATCAATCAGCAGAATGTCGACCACGTGATCTCGATCGCACGTCAGGCGTATGCAGAGCAGCAGAAGGGCGCGACCGCAGCAGCTGCCCCGGCGCTGAACGAAGGGCACCGCTAGCGCTTGTCGTCGGTCTGCGGGAGGCGCGGTAAAGGCAGCGGCTTTCGCAGATTGCCTGGCTTGATATCGTCGAATATTGCATCGCGGTTGGGCGTCCCTATTTTGCGGCAGTTCGGTGCCCGCTGCCGGGCCCCGATGTCGAAGTGCCGGGTCAGAGGAATGTGTTCATGAACACAGACCACTGTCAGTTTGTCATTGATCCGATGTGTGGTGACCAGGTCACCGTTATCGAGGCGCGTTGCGGTAACGGGAGCCAATTCATCCCCGACATCCGCGGGCAGTTCCAGGACGCGCGGCTTCGAGTCCAGCAGCTCGCCATGCAGCGCAAGCTCTCCCAACTTCTCCGCTGCGCTACGCGCACTTTTTTCGATGTCCCGGTACCAGTCCATCGGAGGATCCGATTCCGGTGTTACCGTGATGGCACGGTTGGATTCGATAGGCTTCATGGGGTCAAGCGTATCGCTACTCGGTATCACGGCGGGCATCGTGATTGGGATGCTTGCGCGTGCGCGCGTGCGCACTGGCGCAGTAACCGGCTTCTGCAGGGGTTCGATGAAAATCAGATATGACGAGTCTGCTTCATGCTCGACACGATTCACACGTGCCTGGCTGATCCATGCGATGAGGCCAGCTTGGGCCAGCAGTGCCAGCGCGCCCGCGATGATGCGTTGCCGTAGATTGCGTCGCATGCCGTCGCGGCATCATGTTGTGGTGTGATGCTGCGGGCAAAGAACTCGGTTGCGCATCAAAACTCCTGTACCTCGTATCGAGGTACAGGACAGACATGATGGGAACGGTTAGGTTCCCGCGAGAAAGTCAAGTCTGCTTGTCGCTACCCAGCCACCGATACACCAGACCAGCGAGCGCGGCGCCGACTATCGGCGCGACCCAGAACAACCACAGTTGGTTCAATGCCCAGCCCTGGACCACCAGCGCAGGACCGGTGCTGCGCGCTGGGTTCACCGAGGTATTGGTCACCGGGATGCTGATCAGGTGGATCAGCGTCAGACCCAGACCGATGGCGATCGGCGCGAAACCAGCCGGCGCGCGCTTGTCGGTGGCGCCGAGAATGATCAGCAGGAAGAAGAATGTCATGACGACTTCAACCGCCAGCGCTGATTGCAAAGTGTAGTTGCCCGGTGAGTGTTCACCATAACCATTCGATGCCAGACCGCCGGCCAAGTCGAAGCCGGGCGCGCCGCTGGCGATAAATTGCAGTAGGAACGCGGCAGCGATCGCCCCCAGCACCTGGGCGACCACATAGGGCCCAAGTTCTGAAACCTTGAATCGACCCGCGACCACGAGGCCCGCAGACACCGCAGGATTCAGATGGCAACCGGATATCGGCCCGATGGCATAGGCCATGGTAAGCACGGTTAGGCCGAAGGCGAGCGCAACGCCGGCAAAGCCGATGCCCAGTCCAGGGTATGCCGCCGCCAGCACCGCACTGCCACACCCACCCAGCACCAGCCAGAAGGTGCCCAGAAACTCCGCACCCAGACGCTTGCTGATTGGCATTATTCTTCTCCCATGATTGCTGTTTTCGAAACACGCTGGCCGGCTGGTTTTATCACTGCGCTGCCATGCCGGCAAGCTGCGGGAATGCGCGCATGAGCCTGCGTGTCCATGTGGCAACGGGTCTGCTGGAAGGCGTGCGGCAGGTGCTGAGCCCGCATCACGATGCGCGGCCGGATGGCCTTGCTTCGGACCTGCTGGTGATCCACAACATCAGCTTGCCGCCCGGGGAGTTTGGTGGTCCCTGGATCGAAAAGCTGTTCAACGGCCATCTGCCGCCGGATGAGCATCCGTATTTCGCGACCATACACAGCGCGCGCGTATCGGCACATTTGCTGGTGCGTCGCGATGGCGAGATCGTGCAGTTCGTGCCCTTTCATCGCCGTGCCTGGCATGCTGGCGCATCGCAGTACGAGGGACGTACGGCCTGCAATGATTTTTCAATCGGAATAGAGCTGGAAGGCACCGACGAGGTTTTCTTTGAAGACGCGCAGTATGACGCCGCGCGGCAGGTGCTGCAGGCACTGCTTGAGGCCTACCCGTCTTTGTCGCCAACGCGACTGGTGGGACACAGCGATATCGCGCCGGGTCGCAAGACGGATCCGGGCGCTGCATTCGACTGGGCGCGCTTGCGCGATTGAAAGCGCGCAACTATTCCAGGCGGGTGCGATCCCACAGGACTTCTTCGCGTCCTTCATGACGGGCCAGCGTCCGTGCCAGCACGAACAACAGATCGGACAGACGATTCAGATAGATGAGCGCAATGCCGCGCGTGTTCTCGGCCTGTGCCAGAGTCCAGCAGCGGCGTTCCGCGCGGCGTGCGATGGTGCGGGCCAGGTGGCAGCGCGCCGCCGTTTCCGAACCGCCGGGCAGGATGAACTCCTTCAGCGGCGGCAATTGCGCATTGAATTCTTCCACTGAATCTTCCAGCGCCGTGACATGGATCTCAGTCAGTACGCTGTAACCCGGCACGGCGAGTTCGCCGCCCAGGTCAAACAGATCGTGTTGCACGCGTAGCAGCAGCTTCGACACCGGCGGTGGCAGGTCGGGCAGCGAGCGCAGCAGGCCGATGGCGCTGTTGAGTTCGTCGATGGTGCCGATGGCTTCGATGCGCGCGCTGTCCTTGGGCACGCGGCTGCCGTCGCCAAGGCCGGTGGTGCCATCATCACCGGTGCGGGTAATAATCTTGCTGAGTCGGTTGCCCATGAGCGCGCAACTCTAGCAGACGCTGGCAAAGGGTGGCGCGAGGCCGGTGCCTTGTGTCAACGTAGCGCGCAATGGAATCTGCAAGTCAACCCAGTTCACCGCAGCTGCAGGCCGCGCTCGAAGCCGCACGAGCCGCCGATGCGGTAATCGCGCCGCTGTTCCGCAGCAATCTTGCGGTGGAGATCAAGAGCGACCGGTCGCCCGTAACCGAAGCCGACCGACGCGCCGAAGCCGCGATCCACGCCGTGCTGTCGCGGCATTTTCCGGATTATGGCTTCTATGGTGAGGAAACGGGCCAGCACGCCATGCAGGCAGAGAACATCTGGTTGGTGGATCCGCTGGATGGCACGAAGTCCTTCGTACGCGACACGCCATTCTTCTCCACGCAGATCGCGCTGCTGCGCCACGGCGAGCTCGTGCTAGGCGTTTCTTCCGCCTGCGCGTATGGCGAATTGGCCTGGGCAGAACGCGGTGGTGGCGCCTGGCTCAACGGCCAGCGCATCCGGGTCAGCGCCAGGCGTGCGCTCGATGAGACCATCCTTTCCACGGGAAACCTCAAGACGCTGGCCGCACGCCCGCAGTGGCACAACCTCGGGGCGCTGGTGCAGAAGGTCAATCGCGTGCGCGGCTATGGCGACTTCGTTCACTACCATCTGTTGGCGCGTGGTGCGCTGGATGTGGTCATTGAGTCAGACGTGAACATACTGGACATTGCAGCGCTGTCGGTGATTGTTGGCGAAGCCGGTGGGCAGTTCACGGATCTGTCGGGGCGGGCCATTGGCCTGGGCACCACCAGCGTGCTCGCGACCAATGGCCTGCTGCACGATGCGGTCCGTGAACAGATCGCATTCTGACGCCTAGGACGACCGCAAGACACCGACAGTGCGTGGTGTATTACGAAGGCGCCCATTTCAGTTGCGCGGTGTCGTAACGTCTTTACTGGGCGGCGGCGCGCTGTCCGTCGAAGCCGGTGGCCCCAGCAAGGAAGTCAGCACCGGCCGCAATGCGTCGGCCCAAATCTGGTAAGCGGGGAGCGCCAGGTGCAGCATGTCTCTATCGGTCATGCCGGGAAGCAGCTTGCCCGTGGCGTCCGCCAGTTTGTCGTTGAGATTAAGGAAGCGGATCGAGCGACCGTTCGCGAGTTTTGCCAGCAAAGCATTGGTCTGGGTAATCACCGGCATGTAGGCCATGTTGTCGTTGCGCGGCGCGATGCCCATCAGCACGATGGTGGCGCGCGGCGCGAGTGTTTTCGCGCGCTGCACGATGGCATGGATGCCAGCCGCGATTTCCGCAGCGAGCTCCGGCTCGTTTCCCGCGGCTGGGAGTGCGCTCAGGTTGTTGGTGCCGGCCATGATGACGATGACCTTCGGATTCACATCCGTCAGCTCGCCATTGTCCAGTCGCCACAAAATGTTCTGGATACGATCGCCACCCCAGCCGAAATCCCCTGCATTCCAGCCATGGAAGTTCTGGTTCCAGTTCGCCAACAAGGCGCTGTACTGCGCGTCGCTCGTGCCCCAGCGTCGCGTGATCGAATCGCCGATGAAATACACATCGATGCGCCCCTGGGTCTTTTTCACCAGCAGCTGTTCATGCGCCTTCTGGAAATTGGCATCCGTCCGTGGTTCCGCACGGCTCATGGGCGGCAGTGGTGGTCGCCCATTGCGCAGCTGCTCAAGCCACGCTTCGGCGCGGCGTGTGTACGCTGCCTGCTGCTCCGCCGTCGACTGGTTGTTGTGGGCGGCATCCACCAGCGGCGCCACTTCCTTCGGGCCGCGCAGCTGGTTGAACATCGCCCAAATGCCCATTGGTGGGGCGACCGTGTCCAGGAACCCCATCGATATCAGCGCCGGCACCTTCACCCGCGACGCACAGTTCACTGTGTCGAAGTAGGGCGCCGTGCGCTGCACGGCCTTGTTGTCCGCAGGCCAGTTGGGATATCCCGAAGCGCGGCCATGCAGTGGCCCCAGCGCGTCGGCACCGGATGGCACATGCGCTATCAATGCGGTCACTCTGCTGTTGAGCGCCGCAGTGCAGATGCTCTGCTGGCCGCCCATGCTGGTGCCCATCGCCACCAGCGTTTCGCCATTCCAGTCCGGGCGGCTTGCGAGATAGTTCACCGCGCGATAGTCGCCCAGGTACATGCGCAGAAAGTAGTTGCGGTTACGGTCGTCGCGGCCGATGGTCTGATAATTTTTGAGCTCGTCCGGCAGGGCGTCATAGTAGGCCTGCGGTTGATCAGGCAGCACATCGTGCGGTTCGATGTTGAGTACCAGCCAGCCTTGCGCGGCGCGCTCGGTGACCCATTGCTGCTGCAATGGGTAAGGTCGCCCCGCCCACTGAAAGATCACCAGCGCGGGGAACTTGCCGTCGTGTGCGGGCTTTGCCAGCTGCCCATGAATGTAGCCCCCATCGCTATGGTTCATGCGCAGTGTGAAGTACTCCACGCCTGGCTGGGCGCTGGTGCCTGATTTAAGCTCCGCGGCCAGCGGCACTTTCTGCGCCTGCCGGATCTTCTTGTTCCAGAAGCGGTCGAAATCGCGCGGAGCTGGTATTGACGGCGCAATTTGTCGCGGACTAACTGCAAGTCCGGCCACCTGTGGCGGGCCGCTGCGGCCATTGATCGCCAGAAATACCATGCCTGGCCGGGAATCTTTGACAAGGATGGTCTGGCCTGCCGTTTCCAGTTCCGTCCCTCCGTGATCGTCCCGATCGCCCAGATTGGTGTAGCGCAATTCGAAGCGGTAAGGGTTGCCGGCAGCGCTGGCTTCAGGCTTGACGGTCCAGCCCGCATTTTCACCAGCCGCGTAGATTCCGCCGCGCTTCAGCGGTGTGATGGACCAGTCCGCGGCCTGTGCCGTGGCACACAACAGGCCCTGCACCAGCATGGCCGGCAGGAACAGGTGCACTTTCAGCACGGAGCGAAATGCGGGTTTTGGCGCTACCATCGGGACAGAGAATAACCCAAAAACCAATCAGGGAATCCACCACGCCATGAGGCTATCCGGTTCGCAACGCAAGGTCGTGCTCGCTTCGTCGCTTGGCACCGTGTTCGAGTGGTACGACTTCTATCTCTACGGTTCGCTCGCGGCGATCATCGCCAAGCAGTTTTTCACTGCGCTCGACCCCACATCGGGTTTCATCTTCGCGCTGCTGGCCTTCGCAGCAGGGTTCATCGTGCGGCCCTTCGGTGCGCTGGTGTTCGGCCGGCTGGGCGACATGGTGGGGCGCAAGCACACCTTCCTCGTGACCATTGTGATCATGGGCGCGTCGACCTTCCTGGTCGGTGTGCTGCCCGGATACGGAACGCTGGGCGTGCTGGCGCCAGTGCTTTTGATCGCGTTGCGCCTGCTGCAGGGACTCGCGCTCGGCGGCGAATACGGGGGTGCGGCCACCTTCGTTGCAGAGCATTCGCCGCCGGACAAGCGCGGCGCGTACACGGCCTGGATCCAGACAACCGCCACCATGGGCTTGCTCCTGTCGCTCATGGTGATACTCGGCACGCGCACGGTGCTGGGCGAGGAAGAATTTCAGGCCTGGGGCTGGCGCGTGCCGTTCCTGCTCTCGTCGGTGCTGCTGGGCTTGAGTGTCTGGATCCGCATGTCGATGGAAGAATCGCCGCTGTTCAAGCAGATGAAGGCTGAAGGTCGCACCTCACGCGCACCACTGCGCGAATCCTTCGGCCAGTGGTCGAACCTGAAAATCGTGCTGATCGCTCTGTTCGGCCTCACGGCGGGGCAGGCGGTGGTGTGGTACACGGGGCAGTTCTACGCGCTGTTCTTCCTGACTCAGACCCTGAAGATCGACGCTGCGCAGGCGAACCTGTTGATCGCACTGGCGCTGATCCTGGGTACGCCGTTCTTCCTTGTATTCGGTGCACTGTCAGACCGCATCGGCCGCAAGCCAATCATCCTTGCCGGCTGCCTGCTGGCGGCGCTCACTTATTTCCCGCTGTTCAAGGCGCTGACAGTTGCGGGAAATCCCCAGCTTGCCGCCGCGCTTAAGTCGGCCCCTGTGACCTTGTATGCGGATGCAAGCGAGTGTTCGTTCCAGTTCAACCCCACCGGCGCCACGAAGTTCACCAGTTCCTGCGATGTGGCAAAACAGGCTCTGGCCAATGCTTCCGTGAACTATGAGAGCATCGATGCCAAGGGCCTCGCCCGTATCCAGATTGGTGAGCGCAGCATCGCTGCCCACGATGCGAAGGCTCTGACGGGAGCAGATCTCACCGCACGCGAGGTGGCGTTCAAGAGCGAAGTTGCCGCCGCTCTGAAGTCCGCTGGCTATCCAACAAAGGCGGAGCCCGCGCAGATCAACAAGCCTCTGGTGGTCGCGATACTGGCGCTGCTGGTCATCTATGTGACGATGGTCTACGGCCCGATCGCTGCGATGCTGGTGGAAATGTTCCCCACGCGCATTCGCTATAGCTCCATGTCCCTGCCATACCATATTGGCAACGGTTGGTTCGGCGGGCTGCTGCCAACTACGGCCTTTGCGATCGTCGCGCAGACCGGCAATATCTACAGCGGCCTGTGGTATCCGGTCATCGTGGCCTCGGCCACGTTTGTGATTGGCCTGGTGCTGGTGCGGGAAACCCGGGGCGTCCCGCTGCGCGATTGATCAAGCAGGTGCTTGCGCGCAGCGCAATCCGCTGCGGCACCGCTCAGTCGATGCGCTTCTTTTCCACCGACCAGGCTTTGTCCCTGCAGAGCCCGCAATCGGCGCCGACAAAGGTGCGTGCGGCGCCCGCGTCGCCGCGCAGCTGCCAGTCGAGCCAAGCCACCACGACGGTGGCCGCCTTGCCGCCATTGGGCTGCCAATAGGATCCCCCATGGCCCACGCCCAACAGGTTGGCCATCATCACGGGCACGTGTTCGATGCGCCTGAAATCATCCATCGCGTGGTTGTAGGCTATATCGGTTTCGCCGCCCATCACGTAGAGCGTGGGGGTATGCAGCGCCTTCAGAGCGGACTTGCGTACATCCATCTCAGGGATGATGGTGTTCTCGTCGTCGCCGAACAGACCGCTGTTCATCATCACCAGCGTCTTCACGCGCGGGTCAGCCGCTACACGCATAGCCTGCGCGCCGCCGCAACTGGAGCCCGACGCTGCAATGGCCTTGGTGTCGATCCGCAGGAAATACGGGCTTTTCGGATCCGCATTCTGTGCCACGGCCCAGTCGATCGCTGCGAGCATGTCCTTGTAGCTGGACTTCACGCTCGACTGGGCCGGCTGACCTGGCGGTGTTGCCTTGGCGCCAGGGCCGGAGAGGATGCGCCCCGGTGCGAAGGCGAGATAGCCATGCGAGGCCACTTCCAGCAGATGCAGGCGGGAGCTGGCGCCGTCGTTCACGCAGGCACCATTGCCGAACACATAGACGCCCAGTTTCGTGCTGCCCATCGCAGCAATATTCGCGGGTCGGTACAGCACGTTGCTGGGGAGCGAGGCGGTCTCTTCCTTCATCGCGGGAAATCGACCAGTGCCCGGTGTGTCGGGCACTTGCGGCTGTGCAGCCCATGCCAAGGGCAGCGTCAGGCTGCCGATCAACATGATGATCAACGGGCGATATACAAGGCGCATGACGAGTCCCCTGAAACTGTCTCTGACCATTATGCGCGGATCAAACGGCATGTGTGCTCACCAGATACTCGATGCGCGCGCGATAAGTTTCTCCGGGACGCAGGATGGCGCTCGGGAATGTCGGGTGATTGGGCGCGTCGGGCAGGCCCTGCGGTTCGAGAATCATGCCGGTGCCAATCGCCGGGTGGAACCGCGACAGGAACTGGCCACCGTAGAACTGCATTCCTGGTCCATCGCCACGAAACATGAGAGAGACATCCCCTTGCGGCGAGCGCAATTCGCCATGGCAGTCGGCATCTGCGTCGAGCACCCAGCAATGATCGTAGCCGCCGCCCAGCGACAGTTGCGGATGCGATTGAAGCGAAGGCGGAGCAACTTTGCGGCTGGAGCGGAAATCGAAAGGCGTGCCCTCGACAGATGCCATCTCGCCCGTGGGAATCAACCCGGCGCCCACGGGCAAATAGCGTGACGCTGGAATGCGCAGCCAGTGCTCGCTGGCCGCACCGCCGAGGTTGAAAAAGGGATGGGCGGTCAGGTTCACAGGCGTCGCCGCATCGGTGCGCGCGGTGAACTGCATCTGCAACGCATCTGGCCGCAAGGCGAGCGCGAGCTCGATGTCCAGATTGCCCGGGTATCCTTCCTCGCCTTCCGGTGAGTGCAGACCCAGTGTCACCTGGGTGGGAGATGAATCCAACAGACGCCAGAGCCGTTTGCCGACACCTCGCACGCCACCGTGCAGATGGTTGCCGTTCTCGTTCTGGGTGAGCTGGTGGCCGCTGCCGTCGATCGAAAATCGTCCCTGCGCGATGCGGTTGCCGAAGCGTCCCACCACAGGACCCACATAACCGCGATCGCGCTCGTAATCCTGAAGTTGATCCAGCGAGAGGATGAGTTCACGCCGCAGTCCTGCAACTGGAAAACTGAGCCGGTGCAGGATGGCTCCGTAAGTCAGCACCTCTATCTGAAGACCCTCCGGCTCGCCCAGGGCGATGGCCTGGACGCTGCTGCCATCTTCGAGCACACCAAACTTTCGAATCACCGACATGCTCCTGGTTGCCTATGGCTGGTCAACGGAATTAGTGAGAATCGCGCGTGACGCTGTCGCCGCTGCCGCCGACGAGGAAGTCGAGGTCGGCGCCAAGATGAGCCTGCTGCACGTGATCTACATAAAGCTTCGCCCAGCCGCGTGCCGGTGCAGGCAGTGGCTGCCATCCAGCGCGGCGCTGTGACAGTTCCGCTTCGGATACGTCCAGATGCAGGCGCCGGTCCGGCACATCCAGCTCGATGAAATCGCCTTCGCGCACCAGCGCCAGTGGACCGCCGGCCGCCGCTTCCGGCGAGACATGCAGCACTACCGTGCCATACGCAGTGCCACTCATCCGCGCATCGGAGATGCGCACCAGATCTGTGATGCCACGGCGCAGCAGCTTCGGCGGCAGCGGCATGTTGCCCACTTCGGCCATGCCCGGATACCCGCGGGGGCCGCAGTTTTTCAGCACCATCACGCAGGTCTCGTCGATGTCCAGTGCTTCATCATCGATGCGCGACTTGAAGTCCTCGATGCTTTCGAACACCACGGCGCGGCCGCGATGCCGCAGCAGCTGTGGCGAGGCGGCCGAAGGCTTGATCACCGCGCCGTCGGGCGCCAGGTTGCCGCGCAGCACGGCGATGCCCGCGTTGGCCCTGAGCGGTTCGGCCAGCGGACGGATCACATCGCGGTTCCAGCAGGGCGCGTCGGCGATGTTCTGTCCGAGCGTGCGGCCGTTGACGGTCAGCGCGTCCAGATCCAGATGCGCGGTGATCTCGCGCAGCACCGCTGGCAACCCGCCGGCGTAATAGAAATCCTCCATGAGGTATTGGCCGGATGGCTTCAGGTTGACAAGGCAGGGCAGTTGCGAGCCGATGCGGTCCCAGTCCTCAAGCGTCAACGGCACGCCAAGCCGCCCGGCGAGCGCGAGCAGGTGGATCACCGCATTGGTGGAGCCGCCGATGGCGGCATTGGCGCGGATCGCGTTGGCGAAGGCGGCGGGCGTAAGGATCTTCGACATGCGCAGATCCTCGCGCACCATCTCGACGATGCGGCGACCCGACAGATGCGCCAGGCGCATGCGGCGCGAATCCACCGCCGGAATCGCGGCGTTTTCCGGCAATGACATGCCCAACGCCTCGACCAGGCTCGCCATCGTCGAGGCAGTGCCCATGGTCATGCAGCTGCCGCGCGAGCGCTGCATGCAGGCCTCGGCCTCGGTGAACTCAGTCTGACTCAGCGTTCCGGCTCGGACCATCTCCGACATCTCGATCACGCCTGTGCCCGAGCCCACCGGCTTGCCGCGCCAGTTGCCCGACAGCGACGGGCCGCCGGACACGCCGATGGTGGGCAAATCGACGCTGGCCGCGCCCATCAGCAGCGACGGCGTGGTTTTGTCGCAGCCCATCAACAGCACAACACCATCCACGGGATTGGCGCGAATGGATTCCTCTACATCCATGCTGGCGAGGTTGCGGAACAGCATCGCTGTGGGCCGCATCTGCGTCTCGCCCAGTGACATCACCGGGAACTCCAGCGGCAGGCCGCCGCCTTCATACACGCCGCGCTTCACATGTTCGGCCAGCTCGCGGAAGGAACTGTTGCAAGGCGTAAGTTCGGACCAGGTGTTGCAGATGCCGATCACCGGCCGGCCGTCGAACAGGTCGTGCGGCAATCCCAGCCCCTTGAGCCAGCTGCGGTAGTAAAAGCCCTGTTTGCCGTCGCGACCAAACCATTGGCGGCTGCGACGGGGCGGTTTGGGGGAGTGAGTCATGCCGTAAAAGTATCAAAAAGCCGCGACCGATATCTGCCCGCGCATCGGTCGGCTCACGCCGCGGCAAACACGAACAAGATGGGTACATGATTCGCGGCGGTTGTTCGGCTAAGGTAGCGACCACACCGGATGGGCGATCACAGTGGAGGGGAGTATTTTGAGCGCCATGCCAAGCGACGCGATGCGGCTGATCCAGCTGGAGCTGGATTCCGGGGAGATCCGCGTCGGCGTGATCGACGAGGCGGGAGTCCGCGTGCGCGTGCTCGACGACGTAACGGGTACCTGGGAACTGGCGACCCGCGCCATCGTTGCCGAGGTTTCGCTTGCGCATCAGGCGGCGGCAACGCCTGGCGCGAATTGGCGCGACTATGCCGAACTACTCAATGCGGGGCGCGTGCGCTCGCCGTTGCATCATCCGGACCCGGCGCATTGCATGGTCTCCGGCACGGGCCTGACCCACCTGGGCAGCGCGGCGGCGCGCGATGCCATGCACCAGAAACTGCAGCAACAGGCGCAGGAAGGAACGCTGACCGACTCAATGCGCATGTTCCAGTGGGGAGTCGAAGGCGGCAACCCGCCAGTGGGGCAGGTAGGTGCGCAGCCGGAATGGTTCTACAAGGGCACTGGCAGCATCGTGGCTCATCCGGGCGCGGCGCTGGAATCGCCGCAGTTCGCGCTGGACGGCGGCGAGGAGCCGGAACTGGTCGGCCTGTACCTGATCGGCGCGGACGGCACCCCGCGCCGGCTCGGGTACTCGCTTGGCAATGAGTTCTCCGACCACGTCACCGAACGCAGTAATTACCTGTATCTCGCGCACTCCAAGCTGCGCGTCTGCGCGATCGGCCCGGAACTGCGCACCGGCCCGCTGCCACGCGACCTGCGTGGCGCCAGCCGTATCCTGCGCGATGGCGCGGTACTGTGGGAGAAACCCTTCCTCACCGGCGAGGCCAACATGTGCCACTCGCTTGCAAACCTGGAATATCACCATTTCAAATACGCCGCTCATCGTCGGCCGGGTGATGTGCATCTGCACTTTTTCGGCACCGGCACGCTGAGTTTCGCAGACGGCATCCGCGCGCAGTCGGGCGATGTGTTCGAGATCGACCTGCCTGCGCTCGGCGCTCCATTGCGCAACGTGCTGCAAACGGCGCCAGCGGACTTCGCGCCTGGTGGCGTGCGCGTGCTGTAGCGCCAGGATTTACCAGACTCACTATTCGAGACAGGGGGAATGCAGATGGCCAGGAATTCGGTGTGGATGACAATGCTGTGCGCTGCGGCGCTGGCAGGGTGTTCGGGCGGCAGCAAGGGCGCGGACGATGGCTCTATCACCGTGGGATTCAGCCAGGTTGGCGCCGAGAGCGAGTGGCGTACGGCCAATACCCGCTCCGTCAAGGAATCGCTGGCCGCACCTGAATTCCAGCTCAAGTTCTCCGATGGCCAGCAGAAGCAGGAGAACCAGATCAAGGCATTGCGCTCGTACATCGCGCAGCGCGTGGACGTGATCGCCTTCTCGCCCGTGGTGGAAACCGGCTGGGACACAGTGCTGCAGGAAGCAAAGGCGGCCGGCATTCCCGTGGTGCTCACGGACCGGGCCGTAAAGGTTGCCGATGATTCGCTGTTCGTCACGTTTATCGGGTCGGATTTTGTCGAGGAAGGGCGCCGTGCCGCGCGCTGGCTGATCCAGAGCAGCGCGGGACGCAGCGCACCCATCCGCGTGGTGGAACTCCAGGGCACAGTGGGTTCGGCGCCCGCCAACGACCGCGCGCAGGGCTTTCGTGAAGTGATCGGCCAGGATGCGCGCTTCGAAGTCGTGCGTTCGCAAAGCGGCGACTTCACGCGCGCGAAGGGCAAGGAAGTGATGGAGGCCTTCATCAAGGCCGAGGGCAAGAAAAAGATCGACGTGCTGTTCGCGCACAACGACGACATGGCCATCGGTGCGATCCAGGCTATCGAGGAGGCGGGATTGAAACCCGGCGAGGACATCCACATCGTTTCCATCGATGGTGTGCGTGGCGCGTTCGAGGCCATGGCGGCCGGCAAGCTCAACGCCACGGTGGAGTGCAACCCGATGCTCGGCCCGCAGCTCGCGCAACTGATCCGCGCAGTGCACGCCGGCACGCCGGTGGCAAAACGCGTGGTGGTTGACGAGGGTGTGTTCACGCGCGAACAGGCCGCCGCCGAGCTGCCAAACCGCAAGTACTGAAGCGGATTGCGGGCAATGAGCGCCGAGGTGTTGCGCGCCGAAGGTCTCGGCAAGCGCTTCGGCGCCACCGTGGCGCTGGACGGCGCGGGCCTTACGCTGCGCGCTGGCGAGATCCACGCACTGATGGGGCAGAACGGCGCCGGCAAGTCCACGCTGATCAAGCTGCTGACCGGCGTCGAGTCGCCCGACGTCGGGCAGATCGTGCTGGACGGCCGCGTCATCGCGCCGGCCACGCCGCTGCAGGCGCAGCACGAGGGCATCAGCACCGTCTACCAGGAAGTGAACCTGTGTCCCAACCTGTCGGTGGCCGAGAACCTGTACGCGGGGCGCTATCCCCGCCACCGTTGGAGCGGGCTGATCGACCGCACGAAAATGCGCGCGGATGCACGCGCACTGCTGGCCGGGTTGCATCTGCAGATCGACGTCGACCAGTTGCTGGGCAGCTATCCGGTGGCCGTGCAGCAGATGGTGGCCATCGCGCGTGCGCTCGGCGTGTCGGCCCGTGTGTTGATCCTGGACGAGCCCACCTCCAGTCTCGACCAGAACGAGGTACGCGAGCTGTTCGCGGTGATGCGGCGGCTGCGCGAAGGCGGCATGGCCATCCTTTTCGTTACGCATTTCCTCGACCAGGTGTATGCGGTGTCCGATCGCATCACCGTGCTGCGCAACGGCGCGCCGGTGGGCGAATACCTGACAGCCGAACTGCCGCAGTCCGCACTGGTAATGGCCATGGTGGGGCGCGAGGTGGCGACATCGGTCGCCCGTGAACAGACGCATGCCGCGCCGAGCGACGCGCCGTTCGTGCTCGAAGCGCGGGGCCTGGCTCTTCGCGGTGCGCTCGAGCCGATTGACCTGGGTGTGCGCGCGGGCGAAGTGCTCGGCCTGGGCGGGTTGCTGGGTTCCGGTCGCACGGAGTTCGCAAGGTTGCTGTTCGGACTGGACCGTGCCGACGCAGGCGAGCTGCGCGTCGCCGGAGAAGCGGTCGAACTGCATGATCCTGCCGATGCCATCGCGCTCGGGCTGGCGCTGTGCCCCGAGGAGCGCAAGACCGAGGGCATCGTCGCCGGCCTGTCGGTGCGCGAGAACATCGTGCTCGCGCTACAGGCGCGCAGCGGCTGGTGGCGTGCGCTGTCGCCAGCCAGACAGCAGGCGCTGGCGCGCGAATTCGTCGCGCTGCTGGGCATCAAGGCGCTCGACATCGAGACGCCAGTGGGCGCGCTCTCCGGCGGCAACCAGCAGAAGGTGGTGCTGGCGCGCTGGTTGGCCACGACGCCGCGCTTGCTGATTCTCGATGAGCCCACGCGTGGCATCGACATCGCGGCCAGGCAGGAAATCATGAACGAGATCCTACGGCTTGCGCGGCAGGGCATGGCGGTGCTGTTCATCTCGGCCGAGCTCGAAGAGCTGACGCGCCTCAGCGACCGGATCGTGGTGCTGCGCGACCGGCGCAAGGCCGGTGAACTGCCGGCTGGCAGTGATGGCGGGCAGGTGCTCGAACTGATCGCAGGCAATACCTGATGCGACGCCTGGTAGCCCATCCGCTGTTCTGGCCGCTGGCGGCGCTGGCACTGCTGCTGGTGGCCAACGGACTGTTTAATCCGGGCTTCCTCGCGCTGCAATGGCGCGACGGGCATCTGTACGGCAACCTCGTCGACATCGCCAACCGTGCAGCGCCGCTGGCGCTGGTCTCGCTGGGCATGACGATGGTGATCGCAGTGCGCGGGCTCGATATTTCCGTTGGTGCGGTGCTTGCAATCGCTGCCACAGTCGCGGCGTGGACCATCGCGCGTCTGCAGGCAGGCGGCGCCGGCGGGCTGCTGCCGCTGTTCGCAGCCATCGGCGCGGCACTGGGTGCGGCTGCACTGTGCGGCTTGTGGAATGGATTGCTGGTGGTCAAGGCCGGCATGCAACCCATCGTCGCAACGTTGATCCTGATGGTGGCGGGCCGCGGGCTGGCGCAGCTCATCAGTGATGGCCAGATCCTTACCATCTATTACGCCCCGTACGCGTTTCTGGGCAATGGCTTTCTGTTTGGCGTGCCCTTCGCGCTGTTCGTGGTGGCGGCGGTGTTCACCGCTCTGCAACTGCTGCTCGGCCGCACTGCTCTGGGTTTGTTCGTGCGGGCCATCGGCCACAACCCGTTGGCCGCGCACATGGCTGGCGTGCGCGCCCGCGCCATCACGCCGGCCCTATACGTATTCTGCGGAGCAAGCGCGGGTCTGGCAGGGCTGCTGGTCAGCTCTAACGTGGCCAGTGCAGATGCCAACAACGCCGGGCAGATGCTTGAACTCGACGCCATCCTCGCCGTGGCCCTGGGCGGCAGCGCGTTGACCGGTGGGCGTTTCAGCCTGGCGGGCAGCCTGATCGGCGCCCTGATCATCCAGGCGCTGACCACCACCATCTACAGCATTGGTGTGCCTTCTCAGGTGAATCTGGTGGTGAAGGCTTTGCTGGTGGCAACCGTGCTGCTGCTGCAGGCGCCGCGGTTCCACCTGCAGATGCAAGCGCTGCTGCGACGGGCTTCATTGCTGCGCCGGGCGCCGGCGAAGCAGCCATGAGCACCGCAGCTGCGGCCGCTACGCTGCGAATGCGGATGGCGCGGCGCGCGCGCGATCCCGCCGCGCTGTCGCTGGCGGCGACGATAGCGTTGTTCGTGTTGATGTCGCTGATCGGCGGGGTGCTCTACGACGGCTTTCTGGCGCCGCAGGTATTCCTGAATCTGCTGATCGACAATGCCTTCCTGCTGGTGATCGCAGTGGGCATGACCTTCGTGATCCTCACCGGAGGCATCGACCTGTCAGTGGGTGCGGTGGTGGCGTTCACGACGGTGCTGCTGGCGAGCTTGGTTGAACGTCACGGCTGGCATCCTCTCGCCGCGATGCTTCTCGCGCTGGCTGCGGGCACGTGTTTCGGCACGGTCATGGGCCTCATGATCCAGCGTTACCGCCTGCAGCCGTTCGTGGTGACGCTGGCCGGCATGTTCCTGGCGCGCGGTGCGGCCACTTTGATCAGCGTCGATTCAATCGGCATCAATCACGGCTTCCAGACGGCGCTCGCCGGCCTGCGCCTGCCGGTGATTGGCGCAGCGTCGCTGTCGATCGGCGCAGTGGCGGCACTTGTGGTCGTGGTTGTGGGCGCGGTGGTGGCGCGCGGCACGCAGTTCGGTCGCACCGTGTACGCCATCGGCGGCAGCGAACATTCGGCGGCACTGATGGGCCTGCCGGTGTCATCAACACTGGTGCGCGTGTACGCGCTGAGCGGATTCTGCGCGGCGCTGGCGGGCGTGCTGTACTCCGTTTACACGCTAAGCGGTTACAGCCTGCATGCCACGGGGCTGGAGCTGGATGCAATCGCCGCGGTGGTGATCGGCGGCACGCTGCTCACCGGTGGCAGCGGTCAGGTGCTGGGCACCCTGTTCGGCGTGCTGGTGCTCGGGCTGATCCAGACTCTGATCGCATTCGACGGCACCTTGAGTTCATGGTGGACGCGAATTGTCATCGGCGCGTTGCTGCTGCTGTTCTGCCTGCTGCAGCGGCTGCTGGTGCGGCGGAAGTAACGCGCAATCCGTAGCTGCGACAGCCCAGCGCGATCAGCACGCCGCCGCAGGCCATGAAGCCACCGAGCACGCCGACGCCGACGGTGCGGCTGCCGAACCAGTCGGTCAGCAGTCCCAGCAAATACGGCCCGACGAAGCCGCCCAGGTTGCCGAAGGAATTGATGGCGGCGAGGCCAGCGGCGATGCCCGCGCCAGTCAACATCGAACCCGGGAAACTCCAGAACAGTGCCGTGGCTACCAGCGCGCCGCTGGTGGCCAGCGACAGCAGCACTGCGGTGATCACGGTGCTGTCGGTCCATACGGCACTTAGCGCCAGGCACACACCGCCGAGAATCGCGGCGCCCGCCGCGTGCCAGCGCTTCTGATCGCGGCGCTCCGCGCGTCGCGTCGCCAGTACGGAAATCACGGCGCTGCTGAAATAACACGCCGCAGTAATGCCGCCGATGACCAGCACGGACTCGATGCCCGTCTCGCGGATGATCGTCGGCAGCCAGAAGTTGATGCCATACACGCCCGTCACGATGCAGAACAGAATCACTGTGAACAGCCACATTGCCGGAATCGCGAATAATTTACGCAGCGGGTAGTCGCCCTTGGCGGCGGCCTCGCTTGCCAGCCGCTCCTTGAGCAGGAGTTTCTGGTCCGGCGCCAGCCATGCCGCGTCGTCGATGCGGTTGTCCAGGTAGAACAGCACTGCGATGCCCAGCACCAGGGCCGGGACGGCTTCGATGAGGAACATCCATTGCCAGTCGTGCAGGCCGCGCACGCCCGCGAGGCTTTCCATGATGGCGCCCGAGAGCGGCGCGCCGAAAACGAACGCGAATGGCTGGGCCATCAGCAGCAGCGCGATCACGCGGCTCTGCCGGTGCGACGGATACCAGTAGTTCAGGTACAGCAGCACGCCGGGAAAGAACCCGGCCTCGGCTGCACCAAGCAGGAAGCGCAGGGAATAGAAGACGGTCTTGACTTCGAGACCCGTGGCCCGCGCCAGCGGTTCGACGAATGCCATGGCGCCGGAGATGATGCCCCAGGTCATCATGATGCGGGCTATCCACATGCGCGCACCCACGCGGTGCAGTGCCAGGTTGCTGGGGACTTCGAACAGGAAGTAGCCGATGAAGAAGATGCCCGCGCCAAACCCGTAGGCCGCCTCGGACATGCCAAGGTCCGTGAGCATGTGCAGCTTCGCGAAACCAACGTTGACGCGGTCCAGATAGGCGATGAGGTAGCACAGACCAAGAAACGGCAACAGGCGCAGCGTTACCCTGGCGTACGCGCGCTCCTCGGTCGCGGACATCAGGGATCGAATCCCAGGCGGCGCTTGACGACAGAGTTGTCCACTGCGCGGATGCCGGCGGCATCGAGCCGCCAGCGATCCATGTATTGCCGGGGCACCAGAAGATTCGTTCCGCTTTGCTGCAGCAAAGCGGCGAGGGTGGGATCCGCGAACGGCTGCGCCGGGCCTGCCTTGAATTTGCCGAACAATCCGTCCCAATGCACCGGCAGGTAGTTCCTGGGCTTGAGCACGGGCAACACCAGTTCGGCGACAGCTCTTCCGCCGGTGGCGATCCACAGGTCAACGGATTCGAGACCGGCGGCGCGCATGGCGGCACGCAGGTTATCGAGCGGTGCGCCGAAATCGCGGCCATCGACTTTCACAGGATCGCGCAGATCGACCGCGCTGGCCGAATCCTGGAACAGCCAGCTGAAACTCTTGCCCTGTGCTCCGCGCACTGAAAAAAGGTAGGCGCGAGTGCCGCCGCCATTGGGAAAATCCTCGGCCACACCGGCGCGCAGTCCGCCAGCAGCATCAGGCATCGGCACGGCCGTGAGTTCCACCGGATCGTGTTGCTCGGGATTCAGCGTGGAATTGCCGCTGTGGTTCCAGCGGATGACGTACATCTCGACGCCCGGCGCCAGCGTGAATTTCTCGCCACCGTATATCGCTGTGCAGCGATGCGCGCCAATGCCAGCCGCGCGCACCTGCAGGCAACTGGTGGGCGAGCCGATGATGGGCGCACCGGACAGCTTTGCCCAGGTCGCCGTATCGAAGGTGTGGTCCCAGTGACTGTGTCCGGTCAGCAGCAGTTTGACGGCTTCTTTGCCGCCAATGGCTTCGAAGACCTCGCGCACGGCATCCTCGTCGGGGCGCATTGCCATATCGGTCGCCGCGAATCCGCCGCCACCACCATGGAACAGATTCGCTGGCAGCCGCGTGATGTAACCGTCCGCCAGCACCTGCTGCTCGCCCACCGCAAAGTGCATGTTGGCGATAGACAGCCAGGTGATGTCCACATGATCCGGAATGGTGTGCGCGCAGCCAGTACAGAATGCTGTGAGTATCAGAATTGGCAGGTGAATTCGGCGCATCCCATGCTCCGTTGAATGGAGGCGGGATGATAATTTATCAGCGCGACTTCCGCTGATCAGTCCGCGCCAGCTGCTCCAACGAGCGGGCCGTGCCTCCACTGCACCGGGATTGATGCGGGCCGTGTCGGCCTAGTCCAGCCGGACCCGGAAGACTTCTGCCAAGGAGATCTGCCCCGTGCGAGCCAGACCCAGGGCCTGATCGGTGAGTCGCACCATGCCCTCGGCGACCGCCTGGGCTTCGATGTCCCGGTATCCCGCACCGGCCACTACCAGTTTGCACAGCGCGGCGCTCATCTCAAGCAGTTCGTATACCGCGACCCGTCCGCGAGTGCCGGTACCCGAGCATTCCGGACATCCGTGGCCGCGCCAGAATTTCTCGTCCTTGCCGACCGCCAGACTTTCCCGGATCTCCGCACTCACTTCCTCCGCAACCCGGCAGTGCTCGCAGTTGCGGCGCACCAGCCGCTGAGCAAGTACACCCGCGAGCGTGGCGTTGACCAGGTATGACGGGACGCCAATCTCGACCAGTCGGTTCACGGTCTGCGCTGCGCCATTGGTGTGCAGGGTCGACAACACCAGATGTCCTGTCAGCGCGCTCTCGATCGCGATCTTCGCCGTCTCCGCGTCACGCACTTCGCCGATCAATATGATGTCCGGATCGTGGCGGAGAATATTGCGCAGCACGCTGGCGAAGTCGAGGTGGAGGGCAGGATTCACCTGCACCTGCACCAGGCCGTCGATGCGGTATTCGACCGGATTCTCAACCGTGATGATGTGGAACTCGCCCGTGTTCAGGGTATGCAGGGCCGCATATAGGGTTGTAGTCTTGCCGCAGCCGGTGGGTCCCGTGACCAGCACGAGTCCCTGGTTGCGATTGATGAGTTGCCCGAACCGCTTGCCATCGGTGGCAGAGAATCCGACGTCCTCCAGTCGGCGCAGTCCCATACGTGGATCCAGGATGCGGATCACCACGTTCTCGCCGTGCACGGTCGGCATGATGGACACACGCATGTCTACCTGCCCGGATGGCGCGCGAAAGCGGATGGCGCCGTCCTGCGGCATGCGGTGTTCCGCGAGGTCCATTTGGGCGAGCACCTTGATCCTTGCCACCACGCCGGGCAGCAGGTTGCGGTGCAGTTCACCGACCCTGAGCAGGGCGCCATCGATGCGGTAGTGTGCTTCGCCGTTCTTCTCGAGCGGGCGGATGTGGATGTCGGACGCGCGCCGCAGCACGGCATCGGCCAGCAGGGTGTGTACCAGCCTGACGATCGGCTTCTCTTGCGCCAGCTGTTCGATCGCTGTGCCGGCGGGCGACTCGGTCGTCGACTGTCCCAGGTGCTGGGCGGCTTCGGCCTCGAGGGTCACATCACCCATCGCCGGATAATGCAGCGCGATTGCCGTTTCCAGGTCGTGCGGGTTAGCGAGGACGGCCTCCAGCGGCATCTGGCAGCGGAAGCGGATCAAGGAAGCCTTGTTGGTGTCGGCCGGATCGTCGGTGGCGATAACCAGGCGTTCGCCGTGAAACATCAGTGGGAGCACATGGTGTTCCCGCGCGAGGTGCGCGGGCAGCGCAGCCAGTGCGCCGGGATCCGCGACGAAATCCCCGAGCTTTACGTAGGGAACACCGATCTGTGCGCTCAGTGCCCGGTAAAGACTCTCCTCGTCAATTTCGCGCGCTTGCAACAGCCGCCTGCCGACCTTCATGTCTGAAGGTTCGGACTGCGGCGTCAGGATGCGCTGGAGGCCGGTGTCGCGTATCGCGCCGGCTTCGAGCAGCAGTTGACCAATCTTCTGCCGATGCGGCGGATGCGGTGTCAGCAATTGCGCACGCAGTTCTGCCACTGTGGTCAACGGCTCTGGCAGGTCGCGGCCGGCGTCCTGTGTCGCAAGAAGGGGGGAATCGGACTGGGGCATGTGCAGAGCTACTCCAGGTGCGGGTTCGAAGACCGGCGGTGCCCGGAGTGTCCGCAGTATTAAATGCTATGCAGCATGTTCGGCGCCGTGATTGCGGTCACAGAGCACGATGAGGAGGCGCAGCGAGATCGAATGCATCGCTGCCTTTCAAGTGACGGGGCCTCGTAGCCACGCCATCTCAGGTGTGACTGAAACGGCTCCAGAGGCGTCGAATGTGCGCTGCGCCCCTGGCGACCTGCAGAACCAGCTGTAGGCGGCTCATCGCGTCGCGTGCGACGGCACCGTATGCAATCAGCTCCTGCCGCTGCAGGTGGCTCCTGGCGACCAGATCCAGGCGCCGCTGCTCCAGGGCCTGCATGCGTTCGTTCACCTGCGGTTCCGCAGGGCGTCGAAGTCGCGTTTAAGAACGTCGAGTGTGGAATCGAATGGCCGCGGCTTGGCATCCACCGACCGCTTCAGCATGGCGGCCGCCAGCGCGGCAGCGACTGCAAAAAACGCCGCCACGAGGATTGCCACGAGCTCGCGGTGACTGTCCCAGAAGAACACGATCAGCGCGATACCGACAAAACCTGCCGCGAGGACGGCAAGCAGCAGGACGCCTATGGCCTGGATGACCAGACTGCGCGCGCGCCGCAGTTCCTGTTCAAGTTCGACGCCGAACAACTGGACGCGCGTCTGCACGAAGTCGAGCCCCGTGCCGGCGGCGGTGTGCAACGAATCGAGCAGGGCGTGCCAGCGACTTGCGAGTGTCATCGGCGCCGGCTCAGCAGCAGGCCTAGAGCAAAGGCAACTCCGGCCGCTAATGCAATCGATGGCCATGGATTCTCGTGGACGTAGTCATTGGCGGCCTTCGCTCGGGCCGCCGCATCAGTCAGCAGGCCCCGCTCGATTTCGCGGATACCTTCGCTGGCTTCCCGCAGCTTGTCGCGCGCCTTTTCACGGGCGTCACTGATGTCTCCCGCGGTGGATTTCAGCAGTGCCTCGGCGTTCTCGATGGCTGCCCTCAAGTCAGCGAAGAATTTTTCTGTTCCCGACTTGGTCATGGTCATGAACTCCTGTGGCCGTAGCGCATGTGCGACACAATCTTGACGAGCATCATCCTATCGGTTCAGCAGATTGGCTGGCGAATACTGGTCCGTCAGCACCCGCGCCTTGGTATCCCAGTCGGGCGCCGTGCTGAACATCGGCAGCACATCCCGGAGGTCGACGCCGAAGCTGCGCAGCGCCAGCTCATACTCCAGCGCCTTGAGACGCAGCTGGTCCTCGCTGGGCAATCCCGCCGGCCGCGCCACGACCACGCGGTTGGCGGCTTTGAGGTTGAAGAATTTGCCGAACACGGCGGCGTAGGTTGTCGATTCGTGATCGTAGAGCTTGCTGGATGAAAAGGTATTGCCGACCAGAACGCCTGTTGGCGAAAGTATCGACTTCACTTCGGTCAGAAATTCGCGTGTCAGCAGATGCTCGGGAATGTATTCGTGATCGAAAGCATCAAGCATCACGAGGTCATACTTCTTGCCCTCACGCGCCGCGCGTTTTACATACACGCGTCCGTCCACTTCATAGACCTTCAACTTTGGTCCGTCCTTGAAGCCGAAGTATTTGCGAGCGACACGGGTGACTGCAGGATCGATCTCCACCACGTCGATCTGGGCAGTGGGCAGCAATTCGCGCAATGCGGTGGGAATGGAACCGCCGCCTAGACCGATGATGAGGATGCTTTTGGGGGCATCACCCATGAGAAATGTGCCTCCCATCATCATGCGGGTGTAGTTGAGCGCAAAGCGATGTGGATCCGCCAGGTTGATGCAGGACTGTCGGCCGATACGGCAGCTGCGTGTGAAGCACATGCAGCGTTCGCCGTTGGTCTCATATACCAGCACCTCGCGGTACTGCGAGCGCTCGGAATGCACCAGCTTCTCCTGGGCCAGTGCGGCAGGCGCAACCAGCAGCAGGGCGGCAGCCATCAATCCAATGCAGTTCTTCATGTCTTGTTTCCCTTGATTGCGCCGGCCAATGTGGCCAGTACGCAGGAGATGGCGATCATTGCGATGAGGATGGTGTTCAATTCCAGCCAGAGCACCAGATAGAACGAAGTCAGGATCGTGCCGGCGGCGCTGCCGAATGTGGAGACGAAATATAGTTGTCCCGCGCGCCGCCCCGAAGACTCTTCCGAATCCACGAGCAGCCGCACGCAATACGGCGACACCATGCCGCCGAAGAAGGTGGGCACGAAGAACAGCATCGCTGCGGCAGCCAGCGAACCGAAGCGTGGATCCGGAATGGCAATGGCGAGGTCTTCCAGCGTAACGCCGGACAAAGGCAATACCGGCAGCGTAGTCAATGCGGCGGCTGCCAGCAGCATGCCCAGCTTCGCCATGCTCGGATTGCGCTGGGAGAAGCGGCCGCCGGCCAGATACCCCAGCGACAAGGCCAGCATGAAGATCGTGATCAGCGCGCCCCACACATAGACGCTGCTGCCGAAGTTTGGCGCAA
The DNA here is from genome assembly GCA_039917615.1 of Steroidobacteraceae bacterium. Taxonomy (GTDB): domain Bacteria; phylum Pseudomonadota; class Gammaproteobacteria; order Steroidobacterales; family Steroidobacteraceae; genus ZC4RG30. Next base: position 11,961 of record JBDSJD010000023.1, on the reverse strand, counting down.
GCAGGCGACCGCCCAGCAGTTCAACCCCCATGACAAAGAAGCCTGACCAGAACGCAACCAGGTAACAGACCACGACCGCGCGCCCCGACAACAGATGATTCCCCTTCATGGCTGCAGTCTATTGCTGGACCAGGGTCCGAAGGCTGGCGTGATGCTGTCTGAGGCCGCAAAGGCGCGCGTCCAGATTGCCCGGTCATGCAGCCGTGCGACGCCTTCAACCCACAGCTCGACGGTATCAACCCACATTACGTACACACCCCAGTGAGCAGGACGGGGCACCGCGTTGCCTTCCGGATAACGCACCCGAACGGCCTCCAGTTGTGCGCGCAGCGCTGCCGCGGACCCCAGGGGCATGCTCTGCTCGCTGGCATGCGCACCCAGCTGGCTGTCGCGGCGTCTGGTGGAAAAATAGCGATCACTGTCCGCTGCGGCGGCTTTCTGGACCACTCCCTCCATCCGCAGCTGGCGATGCAGGTGATCCCAGTGAAACAGCAGCGCGGCGCGGGGATTGGCTGCCAGTTCCTGCCCCTTGCGCGAGTTGTAGTTGCTCACGAAGCGCACGGCTCCGGAGGCGGCATCGATTTCCTTGCACAGCACCACCCGCGCCGCTGGCCTGCCATCGCTGCTGCAGGTGGCCAGCACCATGGCATCGGGATTGGGCTGCTCGCGGCAACGGCTGGCTTCCGCAAGCCACGCAGCAGCCAATGCGAGAGGCTCGGCGGGCAAGGTCTCTGGCAGGGACTGTTCAGGTACCATGGAACAAAGTCTACCTGCATAAAGGTCTGAGGAACTCATGACTCTAGAAGAGCTGCGCCAGCAGCTGGACCAGCTCGATGGCGAGCTGCTGGGATTGATTGCCAGGCGCCAGGCGATAGCACGCGAAGTAGCGGCAGCAAAACGCGCCACGGGTTATCCCACGCGTGACTACCAGCGTGAGCGCGAAGTGGTTCTTGGTGTGCGCCGGCGCGCCGAGCAGCTTGGTTTGCCGGGCGATCTGGCCGAAAAAGTCCTGCGGCTGCTGATCCGCTCGTCGCTCACCACGCAGGAGCAGGTGAGCGTGGCAGCCCATGGCGCGGGCAGCGGCCGCCGCGCGCTGGTCATTGGCGGTGCCGGCAAGATGGGCGGCTGGTTCAGCCAGTTCCTGCTCTCGCAGGGCTTTGATGTGCAGGTGGCCGATCCGGCCGGCGGGGTCGCCGGTATCCCCGTGGTCACGGACTGGCGCGCCCTGCCGGATCTCAATAGTTTCGATTTCATCGTGGTCGCGACCCCACTGGGCGCAAGCGGCGTGATTCTCAATGAGCTCGCCTTGCGAAGGCCGACGGGCGTGGTGTTCGACCTCGGCTCGTTGAAGTCGCCGCTGCGCGGTGGCCTGCATGCACTAATGGCTGCCGGCGTGAAAGTAACCTCGCTGCATCCGATGTTCGGCCCGCACACAGAGCTGCTTTCCGGGCGCCATGTGATCTTCATCGATCTGGGTTCGGCCGCAGCGTTGACGGCAGCGCGGGCGCTGTTCGCGCCTACCATGGCCGAACAGGTGGTGATGAGTCTCGAAGAGCACGACCGCCTCGTCGCCTATGTGCTGGGACTCTCGCATGCGCTGAATATCGCGTTCTTCACGGCACTTGCGGAAAGCGGTGAGACAGCACCGAAGCTCGCCCGCATGTCCAGCACCACCTTCGATGCGCAGCTGGATGTTGCCACCAACGTTTCCGAAGAAAGTCCGGAGCTCTATTACGAGATTCAGGCCCTGAACGATTACGGCGCGGAGTCGCTACAGGCGCTGTCACAGGCAGTTGAGCGTCTGCGCGCAGCAGTGCTGACCCGCGATTTCACGACGTTCCGTGGTCTCATGGAGCAGGGGCTGGCATATCTCAAGGATCGCCGCGAACAGGTTGCCAAGTGGGGCTAACGGCGTGCTTGACGCGCTGCCTTGATGCGGATGCGGCGGGACGGGTAAAAGGACTGTCATGAGCGACGTGATCGATCGCGACGGATTCCGGGCCAATGTCGGCATCGTATTGATGGGCGACGCCGGCCAGTTGTTCCTCGGGCGGCGCACCGGCGGCAAAGGCTGGCAGTTCCCGCAGGGTGGCATGCGGCAGGGCGAATCGGCGGAAGAGTCACTGTTCAGGGAGCTGCACGAAGAAGTCGGGCTGGGTGCTGCCGACGTGGAGCTGCTCGGCAGCACGGAGCACTGGCTGCGGTACCGCCTGCCGGAACGCTATGTGCGCCACGGCCAGCGGCCGGTTTGTGTAGGCCAGAAACAGCGCTGGTTCCTGCTGCGCCTGTCCGCCGCGGAATCCGGCATCCGTCTCGACGCCACTGGGCAACCAGAATTCGACCGCTGGCGCTGGGTCGATTACTGGCAGCCAGTCAAGGAGGTCATCTATTTCAAGCGTCCCGTCTATGTAAAGGCGCTGCATGAGCTGGCGCCGCTCGCCCGCCCAGAAGGGCTGCCGCCCTATCCGACCTGGTGGCTGCGTCATACCCGCCGCAGGGACGCTCCTACCGCCGGGCCCTCGTCGCGATCCGGCTAGACACAGTCCTTACTTCCATGGCACCCACCCCACGTCTGGTTGTGCGCGCCCACGCACCTCTGCGCCGGCTGTTGCTGGTGTTGGCAACTGCCGCGTTGGCGTGCATGGCGCTGTTCATTGCTTTCGAATGGGGGCACAGCAACGCCGGCTTCGATGGTCGCGCGGCACGCCTGGATCACTCGCAAATGCGCGAACAGATCGGAACGCTCGAAGCGGAGAATCGCCGCCTGCGCCTGCAGTTCGCGGCGCAGGCAACGGAGCGCATTGCACAGATCCGCGAGCGCACCGAACTCGCCCGTACCATTGGCGAACTGCAGGCACAGGTGGCGCAGGCCACCAGAGATCTGGCGTTCTATCGCAGCGTCGCCGGTGACAACACCCGGGATGCTGTGCTGAAGATCCAGCAGTTTCGCGTCACACGCGGTGCGGCGCCGGGCAAATATCTGCTGCGGATGGTGTTGGGGCGGCCACTGGGGCGCGAAGATTCCATCAACGGTCGCATCCGCATGACTTTCGAAGGCACCACCGCCGCGACGCCTGTAAACCTGGACCTGTCGTCGGTGTCGGCTGTCGAGAACGGCGAGCTGTCGTTCAACTATCGCTACTCCCAGAGCATCGAGGTGCCCCTCCAGCTGCCGGCCGGCTTCACTCCCGCCCGCACATCGGTTGAGATCACCCCGACACGCAAAGGCGTGAACCCGGTGCGCACATCCTTCACCTGGACCGTGGACAATTGACCGCATCCATGTTCCGGCGACAGCAAAAATCCGGGCCGCTGATCGATACGCTTGTCAGCGCCAGCACCCGCATCCAGGGCGATTTGCAGTTCAGCGGCGGCCTGCATCTGGAGGGCGCCGTGGCCGGCAATGTCCGGGCGGCTTCAGATGCTGCATCTCGCTTGGTCATCAGCGAGACCGCCGTCGTCGAGGGGTCGGTCGTGGCCCACATGGTGGAGTTGCATGGCACCGTGCTTGGCGATATCCAGGCCCGCGGGCGCGTGGTACTGGGCCCCAGGGCCCGGGTCGAGGGCAATCTGCACTACGGCACGATTGAAATGGCCGCCGGGGCCCACATCAAGGGTAAACTGATCAAGCTGACAGGCAGCGAGGCCGGCTCATGAGTGACGAAAACATCATTTTTACCGATGCGGCAGCGGCCAAGGTCGCCGAACTGATCCGCGACGAAGGCAATCCGGCGCTGATGCTGCGTGTCTACGTGCAGGGCGGCGGCTGCTCCGGCATGCAATACGGCTTTGAATTCGACGAGAACAGCGAAGAAGGCGACACCCAGGTAGAGAAGCTTGGGGTGAAGCTGCTGGTCGATCCCATGAGCTACCAATATCTCAGCGGTGCAGAAATCGACTACCGCGAGGGGCTGGAAGGCGCCCAGTTCGTGATCCGCAATCCCCACGCGTCCACGACCTGCGGCTGCGGATCATCATTCGCCGCCTGAGAGCCGCGTGAGTCGCCGCGCCCGCTTGCCGGATGTGCTGGCTGCGGTCGATCTGGGTTCCAACAGTTTTCACATGGTTGTCGCGCAATATCGCGACGGCCAGCTGGTCGTCATCGATCGCTTGCGCGAGATGGTGCAACTTGGCGCGGGGCTCGATGACGACGGGCGCCTCGACAAGGATGTTGCCGCGCGCGCGCTGGCCTGTCTCAAACGCTTCGGGCAGAGAATCTCCGACATGCACGCCGATACCGTGCGCGTGGTAGGCACCAGCGCACTGCGGCGCGCGCGGCGCAAGCAGGCATTTCTCGAACGTGCCCGCGAGGCACTGGGCCATCCGGTCGAGATCATTGCGGGCCGCGAAGAAGCCAGACTGATCTATTCCGGTGTGTCGCAATTCCTGCCGCAGGAAGCAGGCAACCGGCTGGTCGTGGATATCGGTGGCGGCAGCACGGAGCTCATCGTGGGCCGCGGCGCCGAACCACTTGAACTGGAAAGCGTCAATCTCGGCTGCGTGGGCATGAGCGCGCGGTTCTTCGGCGACGGCAAACTGTCGGCAAAACGCTTTGATCGCGCGGTGCTGATGGGAAAGCAGCAGCTTGAACCGGTGCAGGCGACCTTCGTCAAACTCGGCTGGGAATCCGCTGCCGGCAGTTCCGGCAGCGTACGTTCAATCCTGGATGCCTGCCGCGAGATTGATCCCAAGGCCACCGTGATCACGCGCGCCGGCGTGGATGCCATCATCGAGAAGTTGTGCGAAGCAGGGCGCACAGACGCCATTCCACTGCAGGCGGTCACACCCGAGCGTCGCAATGTGTTCGCCGGCGGCGTGGCCATCCTTGGCGCAGTGTTCTCGCAGCTCAAGATCGAACAGATGCGCTGGAGCGAGGGCGCGATGCGCGAGGGCCTGCTCTACGACATGATCGGCCGTTACACCGACGAAGACGCCCGCGAGCGCACCGTGAAGTCGATGCAGTTGCGCTACCACGTTGACGTGGCCCAGGCAGCGCGGGTGGAAGAAACCGCGCTGCGGCTGCTGGCGCAGGTGCAGGAAAGCTGGCAGTTGCAGGAGCCACTGGCGGAGCTTGCGCTGGTCTGGGCCTGCCGCCTGCACGAGATCGGGCTCGATGTGGCCCACAGCGGCTACCATCGCCACGGCGCCTATCTGCTTGAGAATGCCGACATGCCAGGCTTCGCACGCGAAGAGCAGACCCTGCTGGCGCGACTGGTGGGCGCACATCGCCGCAAGCTGTCGATGGATGGCACCGAGGATCTCATCCCGCCGTGGGATTCCCGCGGCTTGTATCTCATGCTGATCCTGCGTCTTGCGGTATTGCTGCATCGTGACCGCAGCGACACGCCGATACCCGAAGTGGCGCTGGTAGGCCGACCGCGCACGCTGGAACTGCGCTTTGGGGTGCGCTCGTTCCGCGACCATCCGTTGACCGCCGCGGACCTCAACGACGAGATCGATCATCTGCGCGCGCAGGGACTTCGGCTACGAGTGTATACCGCCTGAAAACGCGGCCGGTTGCTTGCTCAGCCAGACTGCGAGTGCTTACGTCCTGATCTCGCTGCAGCGTTGCAGCAGGGTTTCCTGCGCCGACAAGGGCGGATTCGCGCCCGCATCGGCATGCCGATAGGTGCCGTCCGTCTGCAGTAGCCAGGCGTCGGCGGTGTCGGTCAGATACAGATCAAGGTCAGCGCGAATGGATGCGTGCAGCGCCGGATCCAGTATCGGAAACGCCACCTCCACGCGGCGGAAAAGATTGCGCTCCATCCAGTCCGCGCTGCTGCAATACAAGTGCGCCTTTGGCCCTTCACCAAAGCACCACACCCGTGGGTGTTCCAGAAAGCGCCCGACAATCGAGCGTACGCGGATATTCTCCGAAACGCCGATCACGCCGGGCCGCAACGCGCAGGTGCCCCGCACGATCAGATCAATCTGTGCGCCAGCGCGGGAAGCGTCGTACAGGGCTTCGATAACCTGCGGCTCGGTCAAAGCATTCATGCGCGCCACGATGCGGCCGGTGCTGCCATCGCGCGCCCGCCCACCCTGCTCGCCGATCATCTGCAGCAGCCGCTCGTGCATGGTGAACGGCGACTGCAGCAACTGCCGCAGTTTCGGCGTGCGCGTGAGGCTGGTCAGCTGCAGGAAGATCTCATGCACATCGAGCCCGATGGATTCGTTGGCCGTGAGTAGTCCGTAGTCGGTGTAGGCGCGCGCGGTCTTGTGGTGATAGTTGCCCGTGCCCAGGTGGCAGTAACGCCGCAGGCCTTCACTCTCCCGCCGTACCACCAGCAGCATCTTTGCATGCGTCTTGTAGCCCACCACGCCGTACACCACGTGCACGCCCGCTTCCTGCAGACGATTGGCGAGGCCAATATTGGCTTCCTCGTCAAAGCGGGCGCGCAGCTCGATAATTGCGGTGACATCCTTGCCATTGTGCGCAGCAGCCACCAGGGCGTCGACGATTGGCGAATCAGAGCCAGTCCGGTACAGCGTCTGCTTGATCGCCAGCACCTGTGGATCCGACGCAGCCTGCCGCAGGAAATCCATCACCGGCGCAAGACTGTGGAAGGGATGCTGTAGCAGCACATCACGGGAGCGCAGCAGATCGAACTGATCGGTGCCGAGCGCTGCCGGTGGCAGCGTTGGCGCGAACGGTGGATATTTCAGATCGGCGCGCATGACCAGCTCGTAGATAACCGACAACCGGTTCAGGTTCACTGGCCCCGGCACGCGGTACAGATCCTGGCGCTCGAGCGAGAAGTGCTGCAACAGGAAGTCCGCCACGCCTTCGGGGCAATCGGTGGAGGTCTCCAGCCGCACGGCGGCCCCATAGCGGCGGTGTGCGAGTTCGCCCTCGAGCGCCCGCCTGAGGTCGTCGATTTCTTCTTCGTCGACGAACAGGTCACTGTTGCGGGTAACCCGGAACGGGTAACAGCCGTTCACTTCCATGCCAGGGAACAGCAGGGCCATAAACTCGGCGACGATGTTCGACAGCAGTACCAGTGCGATGCCGCCGTCGGCCTTGGGCACGCGCACCACGCGCGGCAGCGAGCGTGGCACCTGCACCACAGCCAGGTCCGTGTCACGGCCGAATGCATCTTTGCCCTTGAGACATACAACGAAGTTCAGGCTCTTATTCTGAATGCGCGGAAACGGCCGCGCCGGATCCAAACCCATCGGGCTCAGCACCGGCTCCACCTCATTGTGGAAATGCTGCTCGAGCCAGGCGCGGTCCGGCGCCGACCAGGTGTCGCGGGTCTGCAGACGCACGCCATTGGCATGCAACTCCGGCAGCAACTGGTGGTTCAGGCAGGTGTACTGGTCGGCTATCAGTCGCGCCGCGCGCTGCTGAATCGCAGCCAGCTGCTCTTCGACTGGCGTGCGATCCGGACTGTTGATCGGTGTGCCGAGATCTTCCAGCTGCTTGAGGCCAGCCACCCTGATCTCGAAGAACTCATCGAGATTGCTGGAGGAAATGCAAAGAAAACGCAGCCTCTCCAGCAGCGGCAGCTTCGTGTCCATGGCAAGTGCCAGAACCCGCTGGTTGAACTCCAGCAAAGACAGCTCGCGGTTGATGAACAGGTCCATGGTTGACGGCGCATGCTGTGGCACGAACATTACGTTCCTGTGACAGCGCCGCGATGCAGTGCCCCGAGCACTCGCGGCCCGCGCGCGCCGGTCACGGCAACAAGGTTGCCGGGCAACCCGACGATGAACCGATGTGCCAGCCACGCGAACAGCGCAGCCTCAACATGTTGTGGGGCGATGCCGCGGGCGGCGGTGCTCTGCACCCGAGCCTTCGGCAACTGCAGCTGCAGTCGGCGCATCAGCTCCGCGTTGCAGGCGCCGCCACCGCAGACCAGCAATTCGTGCGGCTGTACATCGGTGAATTGCCGAATCGCGGCGGCAATGGTGGCGGCGGTGTATTCGTTCAGTGTGGCCTGTACATCTGCAATGCCGGCGGGATGCACATCGAGTGCGCGCTGCATCCAGTCGCGCTGAAACAGTTCGCGGCCGGTGCTTTTCGGGGGGCGACGCTGCAGGTATGGCTCCTGCAGCAGCAACTGCAACAGGGGTGCATGCACCTGCCCGCGCGCTGCCAGGGCGCCATCCCTGTCGAACGGCATACCCAGGTGTTCGGTCGCCCACAGGTCCATCAGGCAATTGCCGGGCCCGGTATCGAAGCCCGACACGCTGCCATCCGCACCCAGCACCGTGATGTTCGAGATGCCACCGATATTGACCACCACACATGCCGCTCCTGGAACCGCGAATGCTGCCGCGTGGAATGCGGGCACCAGTGGTGCGGCCTCGCCCCCTGCGGCCATGTCGCGGCGCCGGAAGTCTGCCACCACGTCGATGCCGGTGCGCTCGGCAATACGGTTGGCATCGCCGATCTGTAGGGTGAAGGACGGGGTAGCCATCGGTCGATGCAACAGCGTCTGCCCATGGCTACCGATGGCGCGCACCTGCGCCGCATCGATACCAGCGTCATCCATCAGCTGCACGGCGGCCCCGGCGAAAACCTCGCCCACCTGTGCATCAAGGGAGCCGAGTTCATCCAGATTGCAGGCCTCGGGATGGGCCACCGCACTCTTCAACCGCAGCGCCAGCGCCGGCGGATAGTCCACATGCAGCGCACCGGCGATTGCAAAGCGCTCCTGCCCGATATCGAGCAGCACGGCTTCCACGCCGTCCATGCTGGTGCCGGAGATCAGGCCGGCATAGAGAGGCATGTGGTCTGCTCGCTGTTTAGCGCGCTACCAGCGCCGCGCCGGTTGCGGCCCGGCGCGCATCCAGCTGGGCCAGCAGCGGCGCGGTCTGCAGCGCAAATTCGTCGCGCTCCGACGCCGGCACCTGCGGCCCCGCTTCGCCGCTACGGATGGCCTCCTGCGGATCCACATACACGCCGCCCTTCATGAATTCGAAGTGCAGGTGCGGGCCGGTGGCAAGGCCGGTGCTGCCAACGTAGCCGATGATCTCTCCCTGCTCGACCTTCGAACCCGCCGCAGCATTCTTGGCAAATCGCGACAGGTGTCCATATCGCGTAAGGATTTTTTTGGAATGCGCGATCTCGACCACATTGCCGAAGCCGCCTTTCACGCCGCGGAACTGCACACGGCCCGCGCTGACCGCGCGTACTTCCGTTCCGGAGGGCGCGGCGTAGTCCACCCCGCGGTGCGCGCGGATGGTGTTCAGCACCGGATGCCTGCGGTTCGGATTGAAACCCGAGCTGATGCGCGAGAACAGTAGCGGCGCCTTGAGGAAGGCCTTGCGCACGCTGATGCCTTCCGGGGTATAGAATCCCGCCTTGCCTTCGGCGTTTACGTAGCGCACCGCGCGGACAAGCTTGCCGTCATTGACAAAGTCAGCTGCCAGCACGTCACCATCCGCGACCACTACGCCGTCGCGTTCCAGGTGTTCGTAGATCACCGTGAAGGAATCTCCCGCGGGCAGACTGAAGAAATTGATGTCCCACTGGAACACTTGTTCTTCCAGAGCCATGATCGTGGCGACACGCAGACCCGCCTCAGCGCTGGCCGCATAAAATGATGATTCGATCGTTCCCGACGCGGTAACTACATTCTTCTGCAGCGGCACTTCTTCGACACTGGCCACGAACTGGTCGGTGTCGTTGCGTTCCACGCGGAGGGTCTGGCTCAGTGAAACCGGGCGCACCAGGGCCACCAGTTGTTCACCCCGAATGAAGAAAGTGAGCAGGTCGCCAGGTCGCAACCGGTCCAGCGCGTGCCGCGCCGCATCCAGGGCACGGATATTGGCCAGGTCCGACAGAGAGAACTCAAGCCGCCGGAAGATCTGGTCCAGCGTGTCGTTGCGTTTGACCACCACCTTGATTTCCGACAGTCCGGCGCGGGCTGCCTGCAGGGCGGTATCGACAGGCGATTCGCCCTGGCGCGCTGTTTCGAAGGCGCTGATCGCCACCCGCGCGGGGTCCGTGCGCTGCCCGAGGCCGAAAGATATGTGCAGACCCACGGCGGCCACGGCGGCGCAGCACAGCAACTGCAGCCCACGCAGCGGCACAAAGTTACCGCGAGCTCTGGAAGGGGGGGAGGAGATTCGGGAAACTGTCACCAGATCAGCCTGTTACATAATAATCCAGGGAAACTAGCGTAATGATGCGCGAACGGTCAATTGCTCGGCACCCGTAAAAAGCCGAAATTGCGACTGGCAGCACGACTCTTACTGCCTTCGGCTATTCTTGGGTCGCAACATGACCGACAAAGACAGCACGCCGGAGCTTTCCGGCCCCCTCGCCGGACAGTACGCGGAACTCGCGCGCGGCACTCAGGAAGTACTCACCGCAGCGGATCTGGTCCGCAAGCTTACGAAAGACCGCCCGCTGGTCATCAAGGCCGGCTTCGACCCCACGGCGCCGGATCTGCATCTGGGGCACACCGTGCTGCTGAACAAGATGCGGCAATTCCAGCAGTTTGGTCACGAAGTGGTGTTCCTGATCGGGGATTTCACCGGCATGATCGGCGACCCCACCGGTCGCAATGCCACGCGACCGCGTCTGACGCCCGATGCCATCAAAGCCAACGCGATCACCTACGAAAAGCAGGTGTTCAAGATCCTTGATGCGAGCAAGACGCGTGTCGACTTCAACTCACGCTGGTTCGGTTCGATGCCCGCTTCCGGCCTCATCGAAATCGCCGCAAAACATACGGTGGCGCGCATGCTCGAGCGCGACGACTTCACCAAGCGCTTCAAGTCGAACCAGTCAATCGCCTTGCATGAATTCCTGTACCCGCTGGTGCAGGGGTATGACTCGGTGGCGATGAAGGCAGATGTCGAACTCGGCGGGACCGACCAGAAATTCAACCTGCTTGTGGGCCGCAACCTGCAGGAGCAATACGGGCAGGAGCCGCAGGTGGTGATCACCATGCCGCTGCTCGAGGGTCTCGACGGCGTCAACAAGATGTCCAAATCCCTCGGCAACTACGTAGGCATCGCCGAAGACGCAGACGCGCAGTTCGGCAAGTTGATGTCGATCTCCGACAACCTCATGTGGCGCTATTTCGAGTTGCTGAGTTTCCGGCCGTTGGCGGACCTGGAAGCCCTCAAGAAGGGGGTGGCGGCGGGCCGCAACCCGCGCGACATCAAATTCGAGCTGGCAGAAGAGATCGTGGCGCGCTTCCATGATCGCACTGCAGCAACGACTGCCCGCGAGACCTTTATCGCCCGTTTCACGCAGAAAACCCAGCCCACAGACCTGCCGCTGCAGTTCCTGGGCAGCAGTGACGCCGGCGGCCTGAAGCTTGCCGCAGCGCTCAAAGAGGCCGGCCTTGCCGCCAGCAATTCCGAGGCGAACCGCAAGATCCAGGAAGGCGCAGTGCGGATTGATGGCAACAAGACAGTGGATCGTGAAATGCGCCTGACGCCAGGCGCTGAATACATCCTGCAGCTGGGCTCGCGGAAGTTTGCGCGGGTACAGGTCTCTCCGCCGGAGTGACCTTGCAGCCTGCTGGCGAACGTCGCCGCAACCCTCGCGGGCGGCGTTTTCCAGGCTTTTTCAGCGCTTTGTGAAAGATCGTTGACAGGGCAGCATCGCTGGCTATACTGCGCGCCCTCGACGACGACTGCGGTGCACAAAATGCCCCGCAACGACGGCGAGAAAAAAGACATTTAACAGGGTTGACGGAGAGCGGCTTGCCGCTATACTTCCGCCCCCCGCCTGACCCCGAAAGGGAAGGGCGAATCCCCGTGTCCCAGCGACTCGGTGCTATTTAAAAATTCGGCAGGTAATTTGTGTGGGGACTCGCGTCATGCACTTTGGTGTCAATGACCGAGTGACCAAAAAGTCCAGCAATGGGTTTGAGTTCACTCTTTTTAGTTGAAAGTTCAAAAGCTTCAAGTGAAGAGTTTGATCCTGGCTCAGATTGAACGCTGGCGGCGTGCTTAACACATGCAAGTCGAGCGGTAGCAGGCGTAGCAATACGT
>JBDSJD010000022.1:0-6217 GCA_039917615.1 Steroidobacteraceae bacterium | reverse complement strand
CGGCATCGCGTGCGTATCGGGCCGATGCGGGATCTTGCGAAGCTGAACGCGGCGCGGCGCCAGCTGCGCGCCGCGGACATCGATGTGCTGCTGATACGGCTCGGCGACTGACGATTGCGAGCGCAGCTGGCGCCCGCCGTCAGGCCATGCGTAGACGTGGCAGGAGTACCGTGCGTGCGGTTTCGACCAGTTCGGATTCAGGCAATGGATAGCCCAGGAAGTAGCCCTGCGCATAATGGCAGCCCAGCGACTGCAGGATCGCCAGCTGCTCGGCTGTTTCCACCCCTTCGGCCACGCTGCACTTGCCCAGGTTCTCCACCAGCGTGATGGTGGCGTGGATGACCGCCAGGGTGTCTGGTCCCGCGGCAAGGTCCGTTACAAATGAGCGATCGATCTTGATGACGTCGAAGGGATAGTCGCGCAGGCAGCCCAGCGACGAGGTGCCGGTGCCAAAATCGTCCATCGCCAGGCGCACGCCGGCACTGCGCAGCTGGTGCATCAGCGCCAGCGAAGCGGCGGGATCGCGCATGACTTCACGTTCGGTGACCTCCAGCTGCAGGCTTTCCGGTGGCAGCCCGGCAGCAGCGAGGCACTCGCGCACACATCTGAGCAGCCGCGCGCCCTGCGCCAGTTCCGCACGCGACACGTTGACGCTGACTATCTGCGGCGCCCGCTCCGGATCAGCCTGCTGCCAGCGGGCCAGCGCAGCGCAGCTTTCCCGCATCACCCACTCACCCACCTGGATGATGAGTCCGGACTCTTCGGCTATCGGCACGAACTCTGATGGCGACACGTGCCCGAGGGTCGGGTGGTGCCAGCGGAGCAGTGCCTCCACCGAGTTGCGCCTGCCGCTGTCCAGTTCGACTATGGGCTGGTACACCAGCGACAACTGGCTGGTGCCCAGCGCCTTGCGCAGGTTGGTCTCGATCAGCAGCTTGCGCGACAGGCGTGTGTGCATCGCGTCGTTGAAGAATACTGAACAGGCACGCCCGGCACGCTTCGCCTCGTACATGGCGACATCCGCATTGCGGATGATGGTCTCGGCGCCTTCCAGGCAGTGGTCGCTGGTGACGATGCCGATGCTGGCAGTGGAGTGAACCTCGCGACCGTCGATGTTGTACGGCTTCGCCAGCACGTTCAGCACCCGCTCGGCGATGGCGGCTGCGTCCTGCGCCTTTTCGATATCGTTGATCAGCATCAGGAATTCGTCGCCGCCAAAACGCGCGATCTGGTTGTCCGCTTCCTTGCCCGCCCTGGCAGCCGAATTGCGCAGCGAATTGCGCAAGCGGCCGGCAATCTGCACCAGCAGCTCATCACCGGCCTGATGCCCCATGGCATCGTTGACGATCTTGAAGCGGTCGAAGTCCAGGAACAGCACCGCAAACATGTGCTGGCTGCCATCGCGCACACGACACACGGCTTCCTGCAACCGCTCGAGGAACAGCGCACGATTGGCAAGTCCGGTCAGCCGGTCACGCCGTGCCGCGGCAGCCAGCTCAAGCTCCACCGCCTTGCGGTCGGAAATATCCTGCACCATCGACCAGACCACATCCGCGCCGCTTGCATCTGTCATGCGGACGCCCGAGATCATGACCGGATACAGCTTGCCGTCCTTGCGCCGGAACAGGCGCTCGCGCTGGCCGATGGGTTGGTTCAGTGGGCCAGCGTCACTGCGCACCGCCACGGCGTCGTAGCTCATCTCGAGCAATTCCTCGCGTGAATAGCCGCAGGGCTGCAGAAAGGCGTCGTTCACCTGCAGGAAGCGCCGTGTCTTGTAGTCGGACAAAGCGATGCCCACGGGCGAACGCTCGAACAGCGAACGGAACTTGCGCTCGCTTTCTTCCAGGGCGAACTCCGCGGTCTTGCGCTCGGTGATATCCCGCTGCGTGCCGACGACGCGCAGCGGCGACCCATCGGCCGCCCAGTCTGTCACCGTGCCGCGCGACATCATCCATACCCAATGACCTTGCGTATGACGGGCGCGAAATTCGAGCTGGAATACGTAGTCCTTGCGGCGGATGCATTCAACCATCTCGCTTTCCATGACCGGCAGGTCGTCCGGATGCACCATGCGGCGCCACTCGGCGACGAGCATGGGCGCATTGCAGTCGCGCGCCAACCCGAACATCTGCGCCCAGCGTTCGCTGCCGTACACACAGTTGCTGGCGAGGTGCAGCTCCCACAGACCCACCCCGGTGCCTTCGACTATTGCGGTGAGTCGCTCCTGGTGGTCGGCCATTGCCTTGGCCACGAGATAGCCACCACAGCGTCCGCGATAGGCCAGCACGGCGACCAGCAGCGCCATCAGACCGACGACGACCAGGCTGACCAGGCGTCCGGCGCCCAGCTCATTGCCGCCATTTGTGAAACCAATGCCGACGCCGGCTCCCGCAACAAACAGAACCGCTGCCGCTTCGAGCCCGGCGCGACTTCGCTGTCGCAGCGTGGCTCGCACGTCCTGCATCTTGAGGGGATTGGTAAAAGACATGTCTCCGCTGTAACGGCAGGGGTTTCCCTGAGACGCAGTCGCCACCGGTCTTTCTGTGATAGGTTTCTCGCCAGAATGGAGATCTCCAACGCGGACATCGTCAAAGCGGCTTCGGCCATGGGTGTACTCGGCGGCGGCGCGCAGACGGCACATCGCATCCTGGCCGCACTTTGTGACCCAGATCTCGATTCGCGGCAGATTGCCGACCTGATCCTGCGCGAGCCGGGGCTGGCCGCGCGGGTGCTGAAAGTCGCCAACTCCGCCTATTACGGTCAGGCCCGCAACATCGCAACGCTGGATCGCGCATTGATGGTGCTGGGTCTGGACGCGGTGCGCGGTATCGCTGCTGCTGCCTGCCTGGATCGCAGCATTGCGAGCCGCACCCAGTTTGGCGCCATCGACCCCCGCGCCCTGGTCAACCACTGCGTGGCGAGCGCTTTCGCCGCCGAACAACTGGCAAAAATCAGCGGCCATGGTTCCGCCGCGGAAGCCTTCATGGCCGCACTGCTACATGACTTCGGTGTGCCGATACAGGAACGCCTGGATGGCGAAGGCGTGGCAGCCCTGATCAAGGCGCTGCGCGAGCAACCCGACGCAGACATACAGGGGCTGGAGAAGTCGCTGGTGAAAATACCCCATGCCCGCTGCGCACAGGTGGTGTTCGACGACTGGAAATTGCCGCCATCGATTTCACTGGCCGCGCTGCATCATGATGACCCGAACACCGCTCCGGGCCCGGTGAAGGAGCTGACGACACTGGTGCACCTCGGGATCCAGCTGGCGATCGAAGCGAATTTCACCTATCCCGCCGAGCCACGGCAATTCAGCGTGGCGCGCGAGCCCTTGCTGCGATCACTTGGCCTGGAAGCCGAGGCTCTGCAGCCGATTGTGGCAGGCCTGCCGGAACGCGTATTGCTGCTGATGAACGCTGCAGCCTGAACGCGTCAGCGGCGCAGCAGCCGCATGGCATATGCGAGCAAGGTGCCGGCCGCTATGCCGAGCATCAGGTCGTGTAGCAGCGTCAGCAGCAAGGTGACCAGCAGTACCAGCAGGTCGGCGCGCGCGTTGCGCGACATGGCGGCAATCGCCGGTCGATCGATCATGTTCCAGGCCACTGTTACCAGCACGCCGGCCAGTGCAGCCAGCGGCACATAGGCCACCAGCGGCGCGGCCACCATCATGAACAGCAGCAGCATCACGGCGTGCAGCATGCCCGCCACCGGTGTGCGCGCGCCGGCACGCACATTGGTCGCCGTGCGCGCGATGGTGCCGGTAACGCAAAGGCCGCCGAAGCACGCGGTGGCGATGTTGGCTACGCCCTGCGCGATGAGCTCGCTGTTGGAACGATGTTGCCGGCCGGTCATGCCATCTGCCACGACTGCTGACAACAGGCTCTCGATTGCGCCCAGCAGGGCAAAGGTCATGGCCAGAGGCAGCAGCGTCAGCAGGCGCTGCCAGGACACATCCGGCAGCGACGGCGCCGGCAGAGTGTGCGGGATGTTACCGAAACGCGAACCGATGGTTTCTATCGGCACGCCGAGCAGCACCACCAGCACGGCGGCGCCGGTCACGACGATGAGCAGACTCGGCGCACGCGGCGCATAACGCCGCAGCGCGACGATGCCGGCCACGGTGACCAGAGCGATGGCAGCGGCCGACAGATTGAAGGAGCCGACGGCTTGCCACAATGCCCGCAACTTTGGCATGAAGGCGGGTGGCTCGGAGCCGGCCAGATGCAAACCGAAGAGATCGTGCAGCTGGCTTGCGAAGATGACCACCGCGATCGCTGCGGTGAACCCCACCACAACGGCATGTGGAATCAGCCGCACATAGCTGCCGATACGCAGCACGCCGGCCAGCATCATCACTGCGCCGGACATCGCGGTGACCAGCAGCAGGCCGTCGATTCCATGCCTGGCTACGGTGGTCGCCACCAGCACTATGAATGCGCCGGCGGGTCCGCCAATCTGGAAGCGGCTGCCGCCGAGCAGCGAAATCAGGAAGCCGCCGATGATCGCGGCGTACAGACCGCGCTCAGGTCCCACGCCGGAGGCGATGGCGATGGCCATCGACAACGGCAGCGCCACGATGGCCACGGTGACAGCGGCGACTGCGTCGGCGCGCAGCAGGGCGAAGCTGTAGCCCTCGCGCAGCACGGTCACCATTTTCGGCAGCAGCAGCTCGGCGTTGCGGGGCATTCTGGCAGTCACCTGGTTAGTTGGTGTTACCAACTTATTTGCCTTTCGGCATAATCCGACTGTCCTTATATACATCCTAAAGGGGGGTCGTAGTGACAACACCAGTATTGAGCGGTGCCGATACCGCGTGGATGCTCGCCGCCACCGCGCTGGTGCTGTTCATGACCCTGCCCGGACTCGCTCTCTTCTATAGCGGCCCGTCACCACCAAAGCCCTGAACCAGGCCATCAAGCGCAACGCCGAGCGATTCCCGGAAGACTTCCGATTCCAGCTCAATCGCGCCGAGATCGAGGCCTTGAACCGGTCACAGTCTGGGACCGGTTCCCAAAAGCACCGCGATCCACGCTTTCCGCCGTTCGCGTTCACCGAGCACGGCGCCATCATGGCCGCCACCGTCCTCAACAGCCCCCAGGCCGTCGAGATGAGCATCTATGTCGTGCGCGCATTCGTGCAGCTGTGCGAACTGCTCAGCTCCAACAAGGAACTGGCCAAGCGCCTGGACCAGCTCGAAGCGCGCATCGAGAAGAAGCTCACCTCACACGATGACGCCATCGCCGCCATGCTCTCGGCCATCCGCGGCCTCATGAACCCAGCAGCGCCCAAGCGCCGCGGCATCGGGTTCACCGCCGATCACAGCGAGCCGAAGTAGCGCCGCCGCAACCCCGCGTACTGCGCCTGCGCGGTTCCGAGTCGCCGGCAAGAGCGCGGTGTGCGCAGCTTTATTCCATGACGCTCAACACGTTGGTCAAAAACTGCGCCACACACACCTATGGTAAGCGTCCGGTCAGGGCACCTTGCCATAGCTGAGTTGATCAGGCTGCTTTCTTCTGCTCGGTCTCAGCCAGCGTGGCAGCGACATTCCACGGCAACAGTTCTGCAATGGCGTTGATCGCATGATCGGCAATGCGTTCGAGCACGTGCCGCAGATAAGCTTCCGGGTCCAGGCCGTTGAGCTTGGCGGAGCCGACCAGCGAGTAGATCGCCGCGGCGCGCTCGCCGCCGGCGTCCGAGCCTGCAAAGAGATAGTTCTTCCTGCCCAACGCCACGGCGCGCAGGGCGCGCTCGGCCGCGTTGTTGTCGATTTCAAGGTGGCCGTCGTCGCGATACCGCGTGAGCGCTGCCCAGCGCGAGAGCGTGTAACGGATGGCACCAGATAGTTCTGATTTCTTCGATACCTGGGTGAGCGTTCCATGCAGCCAAGCGTGCAGCGCATCGAGCTTGGGTCCGGCATGGGTCTGGCGCACCTGCTTTCTCAGATCCGGCAGCTGGCCGCGGATTTGCTCCTCGATGCCATAAAGCTCACCGATCCGTTGCATCGCTTCCAGCGCCAGCGGTGACTGCGTGGCCTCGTGCACATCGTAGTACTTGCGCCGCGCATGCGCCCAGCAGGCTGCCTCGATCAGCGGGTTTTCTGCCCGCTCATACAGGCCATTGAACCCGGCATACCCGTCGGCCTGCAGCGTCCCGCAAAACTTCGCCAAGTGATCTTGTGGGTGCTTGCCCTTGCGGTCCGGTGAGTACACGAACCACA
>JBDSJD010000021.1:0-69087 GCA_039917615.1 Steroidobacteraceae bacterium | reverse complement strand
CTAGCCAAAATCAGGAGACCCCCCGGCTATGCCGGGGTGGCAGTAGAAGTTTGACAGTTCCGGAAGTCCATCACTGAAACTCCCCCGCGTGAGCCGCCAAGCACACGCAAGAGGAGAATCAGGATGGACGACGCGAAGACGCTAAATCACAGTAAATGGGAGTGCAAGTACCACGTGGTGTTTATCCCAAAGTGCCGCCGCAAGACACTGTACGAACAGCTGCGACGATATTTGGGGGAGGTGCTACACCGGTTGGCCGAGCAGAAAGAGTGCCGGATCGAAGAGGGTCATCTGATGCCGGATCATGTGCACATGATGATATCGATTCCACCGAAGTATGCGGTGTCGCAGGTCGTGGGGTATATCAAGGGCAAGAGCGCGATTCATTTGGCGAGGGTATACGGGGAGCGCAAGCGCAACTTTGTGGGCCAGCACTTTTGGGCGCGCGGATACTTCGTTTCGACCGTAGGTCGAGACGAAGAGGTGATACGGAACTACATCCGCAATCAGGAGCAGGAGGATCGGCGTTTGGAACAGCTGAACTTGTTGCGATGATGGGCCATCATGTGATGGCCCGAAGAGTACGGGGCCGCGTCAGCGACCCCGCATAGCCGCTTTGAGCGGCTCACATCTTGAAAGCCCCCGGCTTTGCCGGGGGATGGTTACTGGCTGGCGATAGCTTGAGTCGACTTTGAAGAAAAGTCTTGGGATATCTACGTCGAGTTATTGATCTTGCGTACCCGCATCAGGGGGCCGGACTGGGGGGTGCCTCGAAGTGGCAATTGCCCTACTCACCAGACTGCGGAACTGCCGGTACTCCACAAGCTTGCTGGCCCTCGATCCACTCGTTGTATAGTTGAGCCCTGCTGGCTTCCTGCCCTGCTGCAAACGCGAGGATCGTCATGGGTCTGATTCAGGCGGTGTCTGGTTCGATCGGCGGCATGCTGGCCGACCAATGGAAAGACTTCTATACAGTTCCCTCGGGTCTGCCGGGCACCGCGGCGCTGTTCGCCGCCGTACCGCAGGGCACCAACGCCGGGCGCGGGTCCAACAGCAAGGGCTCGTCGAACATCATCACGAACGGTTCGAAGATCGTCGTTCCGGAAGGCTACGGACTGCTGCTGTTCCAGGACGGCGGAATCACGGGTTTCGCCTCCGAGCCGGGCGGATACATCTGGCAGTCCAATGACATCAATTCGAAGTCGATCTTCGCCGGCGACAACTGGACGCAATCTCTGATCAGGCAAAGCTGGGAGCGCTTCAAGTTCGGGGGGCAGCCCGGCTCGCAGCAGGCAGCATTCTTCGTATCGCTGAAGGAGTTGCCGGACAATCGGTTTGGCACGCAGTCCGAGATCTATTGGGACGACGGATTCCTGCGCACGCAGGTGGGCGCGGTGACCCGCGGCTCCTACACGCTGAAGATTGTCGACCCGATCCTGTTCGTGAAGAGCTTCGTGCCGGCTTCGTATCTGCAGCCGGGCCAGGTATTCGACTTCACGGACATGGACAATGCCGTGGCCGGCCAGCTGTTCAATGAAGTAGTGGGCTCGCTGGCGCCGGCGTTCAGCCTCTATACCAACGACCCATCCAAAGGAAATCGGATCACGAAGCTGCAGCAGGACTCTGTCGGTTTCGCCCAGAGCCTGACCGAGGCGGTGGAGACCAACTACAAGTGGCGCTCTGATCGCGGACTCGCGATCGTCAAGGTGGCGATCGTCTCCATCGAATATGACCCGAACACCCGGGAACTGCTGAAGACCGTGCAGCGTGCCGATGCGCTGATGGGCTCGCGTGGCAACTCCAATCTGCAAGCCAGCGTCGCGCAGGGCGTCCAGTCGGCCGGCGAGACCAGCGGTGCCGCCGGACTCGTGGGGCTCGGCATGGCGACGGGCATGATGGGCGTGGCTGGCATGCAGCAGCCCGCCGCGCCAGCGGCCGATGACCCGGTCGCGAAACTCAAGAAGGCGAAGGAAATGCTCGACCTCGGCCTGATCACGCAGGCCGATTACGACGCGCTCAAGGCAAAGGCGTTGGGTCTGTAGATTACTGGCGTGTCGGAATCGAACACTCCGAAGTTCACGGGTCCCGGATCGCCGCGGGACGTGCCGCCGGCGCCCGGCGAGCTTGGCGTCGATCCGCGCAATCTTCCGCCGCCCATCCGCGACGAGCTGGAGAAGCCGGATCCTGTCGCCATCGATACGACGGCCAGGGAACTCAAGGACGGAAACAACCGGTGTCCAAGGTGTGCTGCGACGGACATCCGCCAGAAGCCCGGCACTGACATCCTGATTTGCGCGTTCTGCCGCCACGAGTGGCACGGCGACCGGGTCGAAGAGGAGTTCGGCTTTGGCGAAGGTCTCGACAGACTGGAGGGTACAACTGTTGCTTCAGGCGCTCGCGACATTGAGGTCGATGCGGCCGTCCTGCGTACCTTCAAGTGCACCGGCTGCGGCGCCGAGGTAACGATCAACATGGAGAGCGAGATGACAGCGCGCTGCCACTGGTGTCGCCACGTGTTCGGCATCAACGAGCAGGTGCCGAACGGCGCGGTGCCGGACGCGGTGCTGCCTTTTCACATCCGCAAGGACGATGCAGTCGCGCGCATCCGCCAGTTCGTCGGCAAACGCAGCTTCTTCGCGCTCAAGGCGTTCAAGGAGGAGTTCACGCCCGAGAACGTCATCCCGGTCTACCTGCCGTACATGATCGTGGACAGCAAGGCCAGCGCCGACATCGCCGGCCAAGGCGAAATCCAGACCCGGAAATACACGCGCGGCACTGGCAAGAACCAGGTGACTTACTACGATGCCGACGTCTACAAGGTCGATCGCCACGTGGACTTCACGGTAGACGACCTGCCGCTGGAATCATCACGCGAACGCGGCAACCTTGACACGAGCAGCAACACGAACAATATCATCAACACCATCCTCCCGTTCGATACGAAGAACGCGGTGAAGTGGAATGCGTCGTACCTGCGGGACTGCTCCTCGGAGAAACGCGATCTCAATGTGGTGCTACTGCAGCCGCGCCTCGACGATCAGCTGTTGTCGATCGCGCGCTCGCAGGTCGAGAACTCGGTGCAGCGCTACGACCGTGGCGTGCGTTGGGAGCAGGAGGGGCTGAAGGTGCTCGGCTCGCGTTGGGTGTCGATGTATCTGCCGGTGTGGCTGTACTCGTATCAGCAGACGCGCAAGGGAATGTTGCACTATATCGCCGTGAACGGACGGACCGGCGAAACCATGGGCAGCGTGCCCATTCAACAGTGGAAGCTGCTGCTGGCCGCGCTCACGGCCGGCTCCTTCCTGGAAAGCATCGCAATCTGGATCCTGGCTCGGACCTCATGAGTGACAACGGTGGTCTGGCATTGCTTCTGCTGGGTCCCGGCGGTAGCGCGGGCTTGTACTGGGTTCTGTATCGCTACTACCGCAACACCGACAAGTCGCACGCGTTCGAACGGGAAACAACGGTCGATGCGAAACCCGTGACTGGCGCCGACAGCAAGGTCGGCACCAACAACGGCACGCGGGAATCAAGCATCCGCGGCAATAACGTGAACGAGTATCGCCATCGGGTGGCGCGGATGGGGAACGAGAGCGGTTGAATCGACGTCGGGGTGTGCCGCGAAGGAATCAGCGCGGTTCCCGAATCTTAAGTCGCGGTGGCTTCCTCAGGTGGCGGGTTGCGTTGCGGGGCGGGCGCGATCACCCGCAGCGCCCGGGGGCGGATCCGGTATTCGAGCGGCGTTTCCATCACTTGCACCTCGCCATCGGTGGCCACGGGAATGCGACGCCGCCCGGTCTCGATCCGTAGCTTGTGCGCGGTGAGCGCCTCGAAACCTTCGGCGTTGTCCAGGCGCCCCGCGAGCGCGCGCATGCCCAGACCGATGAGTGCCCACGGCCCCTTGCGCTGCGTGACGTAGATGCTCAATACCCCCTTGTCGAGGCGCTCGCGCCTGCCCGCGGCAAAACCCTCCGCGTTGTACGCGTTGTTGCCGATGATGACGATGGGCGCGCGGCGGTCCTCGACCTTGTCGTCCAGCTCAAGGCGCAGACGCATGCGCGAATGGCGGCGCAGCACCGCGACGGTCGCATGATAGAGAGCGCGCCACTTGCCCATGTGCTCGCGCTTGCGCTTCGCCTCGCGAATGCGGACGATCTTCGGGTACAGGCCGATGCTCGAGTTATTGATGAAGGTGTGCCCGTTCACCTCCGCCAGGTCCACCTCGATCGTATGGCCCGCCAGGATGCAGGCGACGGCGGCCTCGAGCTCGAGGGGCACGCCTAGATCCTTGGCGAAATGGTTGAGAGTGCCCATGGGAAGCACGCCGAGCGTCCCGCCCGTACCCGCGACGATCGCCGCGACCGTGCTCACCGTGCCGTCGCCGCCCGCGGCGACGACGATGGATCCGGTGCCGGCCTCCTTGGCGATGTTCGCCTTGAGGTCCGCGGCCTGGCACAGGATGATGCGCACTTCCGCACCTGCGGCGGCGAAAGCCGCGGTGATCTTGTCGACGCGCCCGGCGTCGGCATGGAGTCCCGCGTTGGCGTTGACGATGACCGGAATCGCCTCCGCCATCAGCTGGGCGCTCCGCGCACCCGTGCAAGGGCACGCACGCCCACGAGGCAGATGACCAGCCAGACCATACTGAGGCTGATCGCGCCGAGGATGTCGGAGAGGAAGTGCACGCCGAGGTAGATGCGTGAGAACCCGACCAGCGCCACCATGACGATGGCGACGAACACAAAAAGGGCGCGCGTGAAGTTGCTGCTCTTCACCCGGTAAGCCACGTACGCAGCAATGAAGCCATAGAAGAGGGTGGCCGCCGAAGTATGGCCGCTCGGGAAGCTCGTGGAGGTGAGCGTGAGGATCGGATCCTCCCAGACCGGCCGCGCGCGGTTGAAGAGGTGCTTCACGATGTTGTTCACGAGCATCCCGCCGGGCACTGCGAGCGTAAGCGAGAGGAGCCAGTAGCGCTCCTTGCGGCGCCACAGGAGGTAAGCCACGAGGAGGTACATGATCGCGATGCCGATCGTGGAATGAACCTGGGTTACCGCGAGGAACAACGCCGTGAAGAGTGCGCTGCCGTGCGTGTGCAGCCAGACCGACACCTGCAGATCCTGCCTCATGATCGGGGCATCGGTCTTGACCTGCGCGGCGATAAAGCCGAAGGCGGCGCTGCCGGCGAGGAGGAGCGTGACGGCGATCCAGAAGCGCACGTCGCGCGGCCGGCTCAGCTCCCTGGAGCCCGTCACCACGACCGCTTCTTCCTTCGCCTTTGATTCCACGATTGCTTCCTGTGAAGTCGAAGGAAGTATACGCAGGAGTGCAAGCGTGAGGCAGTACAGGTGGTGGTCGGGGACACCGACCCGAGTTCCAGGAACTGAAGAGGATGATGGCGATCCCTGCCGCGAAGAATCGAGTCAGCACATAGTCAAAGCTCGAGTTCCGTTAATCCTACAGGCGTTCCATCCATTTCGCCTGCCGGCAAGCGATCAAACTGCCCTAGCATCTGACGCACACACTCAGCATCCGGAGAGCGGCGATGGACAAGCGAATCAAGGCAGTGCTAAACGAGCTGATGGAAACCTCCAGGGATGGCGAGAAGGGGTTCAACAAGTCTGCCGAAGAGGTGACCGATCCCCAGCTGAAGAGCGCGTTTCTGAGGCAGGGTCGTCATTGTGCTGAAGCAGCGCGTGAACTTGCCGAGCAACTCAGGATGATGGGGGGCGATGTTGAGGACGGCGGTAGCGTGTCAGGGGCTATACATCGCGGCTGGGTCGAAGTGAAGGCGGCAGTCACCGGGCACGATACGGCTGCAATCCTGGCAGAGACCGAGCGGGGTGAGGACTACGCCAAGAAGGTCTACAAGGAAGCTCTCGAGGAAGATCTTCCGGCGGATCTGCGGGATCTGATCGAGCGCCAATACCGCGGAGTGATTGCCAATCACGATGAGGTAAGGGATCTGCGCGACACTTATCGGTCAAGAAACTAAAGGGGAGCAACGCATGAGCATCTTTGAAAGGATCAAAACGGCAATCTTCGGTCGCAAGCCTTCCGCTACGGGGCCGACGTCTGCGCCGGCACCAGCGACTACCGCTCCCCGCGCGCCTGGCGCGCCCTCAGCTGCGGTTCCCCCTCAGGCTCCTGTCGACATGGAGGCGGTCATGAAGGGCTACGAGTCGAAGACCGACCAGAAGCTCAACTGGCGCACGTCGATCGTTGATTTGCTGAAACTTCTGGACATCGATTCCAGTCTGGAAAACCGCAAGGCACTGGCGAACGAGCTGGGGTACACCGGCAACACCAGCGATTCCGCTGCGATGAATATCTGGTTGCACAAGCAGGTAATGCGGAAGCTGAAAGAAAGCGGCGGTAACGTTCCGGCGTCATTGCTCGATTGACATTGGCGTATGGCCTGCAGACCCCGGCTGACTCCGGTTGACTGATTACTGCTGTAGGAATATTCCCGCGACTACCTCATTCGTTCTTTCGGAAATCGCTACCGCCGGGGCTCTCGACGCAGTAGTTTAGAGCCATGAAAACATTCCCCGTTCCTGTCGCTTGTCGATGGACTTTCCCGCTGGTCGCTGCGGCTCTGAGCGCCAACTTGTTGGCGAGCGAACCAGCGAGAACAACTGCGCGCGCGCCCCGTGCAAGCTGTGCGTCCCTGCGTGGGCGCGAGTTCTACAACGTGACGATCACCGCCGCGGAGGAGGCGCCCGCCGCTGGAGCGCTGCCTGCGTACTGCAAGGTATCCGGCCACGAAGCAGGCACCGACCACGACATGGAAGTGCGGCTGCCGGCGCAATGGCGCGGTGGTTATGTGCAGCGCGGCGGTGGCGGCTTCGATGGTGCCATCGCACCCGCGGCAAGTGCCCCCGCGGCACTGCAGCTAGGGGCTGCGCAGGGTGCCAACAATGGCGGGCATCGCGACCCAAGCGGTGCAGCGCTGCTGAACGATCCGCGCGCCACCGAGCGTTATGCGCATGCCGCGATTCTCACTGCCACGCGTTTCGGCAAGGCGGTGACGCAGGCTTATTACGGCGCGGCGCCTGCGCATTCTTATTACGAAGGATGTTCCAACGGCGGGCGCGGCGCGCTGAATGCGGCGGCGAAGTACGGCACCGAGTTCGATGGTGTCGTCGCCATGGCGCCAACGCTGAACATGCTGGGCATCATCCCGGCAATGACGCGCTTCGGCCTGCTCTCGCTGCCAGACAACGCGAAGTTCGCGGCCGTGCATGCGGCGGCGGTTGCGAAATGCGATGTGCTCGATGGCGCGCGTGACGGCATCGTGTCGAACTGGCAGGCGTGCAAGCTCGATCCGGCTCGCGATGTGCCGGCGAGTGTCGGCCTGACGCCGCCGCAGATCGAGGCGCTGCGGACGCTGTGGTCCGACCAGCTGCGCGCCGATGGCACCGTGTCCTACTCGGGACTCGGCTTCGGCGACCTGGCCGCTGGCGCCGCCATCTATGGCAGATTCGGGTTGGGGCATTTGCGCTACGTGGTCTATGCAGATCCGCAGTGGTCCGCGCCGGCCGGCGGTGTAGACGCGCGCGAACTGCCGCGGATCCGCGCCGCCATCGAAGATCGCTACCAGTTCAGTGCGTCGGTGAGCGGGCTGGCGCAGTACCTGCGCGACGGCGGTAAGCTCATTGTCTGGCACGGCGCCGAAGATCCCATCATTTCGCATCGGGACACCGTCCGCACCTGGGCCGATGTGGTCGCCGCCGCAGGAACGCCGGCGGCCAGCGCGAATTCACGGTTGTACATCGCGCCAGGCGTGGCGCACTGCGGCGGCGGTGCTGGCGCCGACAGCACCGACCTGCTGGCGACGATGATGCAGTGGGTGGAAGCGAAGAAGGCGCCGGGCAACCTGCTGACCAGCAAGCGCGAGCCGCGCAGCGGACAGGTGCGCTTCACGCGCCCACTGTGCGAGTTCCCGCGTTGGCCGCGCTATGACGGCAAGGGTGACATCAATCAGGCCAGCAGCTTCGCCTGCGTGGCCGACTGATCCGCAGAGTCAGCGCCGCCGAAAGCGGCGAGTGTTCGTTGCCGATGAGATCGCCGAGCTTCTGATCTCGGGTCGCGCGGCACTTAGAAACGCGTTCACGACATCCGTGGCCAGCCTCGCACCTGCTCCCTGGAAATTGATAGCGGCCATCAGCATCAGCTCGTGTAGGTGCTCCCCTACACGAAAGCCTTCTTTCTGTCGAGTAATTTTACGGTTGTCAAGGCGACCGACCGTCGGCAATTAGCTACATCTTGGATAAGTAACGAGTTTGTGATTGTGGCACGGCGATTGCTTAGTAATAAGTCAAAAGCAGGTTCTTGTCCCCTGCTGGAGATCATCATGAAAATGAAGAATCTTTATCTGTGCGGGGCGCTGACCGTGTCTGCTCTGGGTGCCATGTCAGCTTTTGCCGTTCCAACTGGTGTCGCAGGCACTATCGGTCTTGGACTTCAGGTCAACGAGTTCTATTCCAATAATGCGGGGTTCTTTGGCAACAATGGCATTCAAGGCTACTACGGATCAACGCTTTACCTGACGAACGGCGGACTGTTTACCACAGATCCTGCACTGGCCGGGGTGGGCACGTCTAACGTCACGATCGAGATTTATGGTCGCGAAGCGGGTTACACAAACTTTCTCAATTACAACGCCGTCTCTTTCGGATTCTCACCGGGAACCAGCTTCCGCGGGCCGCTTGATCCTGCCACCGTGTTTTTCCCGAATTTCTCGACCACGGATTCGGGCCTGCTCGACTTCAATTTCAACACCAGCAATCCTGACATCCCTGTTGCGGAGCGCACTGTGACGAACGGTACGACACAGAATGCCGTCAATTCCGCCCCTGGTACCATGAGGCCCAGCTACTTCGTGAGTTTCGCGGACACGTTGAATACCGTCGGCAACACCGTATGGCTGTTCCTGGACGACGGTGGCGGCACCATGCCGGGCAACACCAAGGATGACGACAACCATGACGATTTCGTCGTTCGCCTGACCGCGATTCCGGAGCCGGCGACTCTGGGTCTGCTGGGTATGGGGCTGATCGGGCTTGGCTTGGCCCGGCGCCGCAATCGGACTGTCTGATCAACCAAGCACGTGCGTCGCAAGGCGGCGTGTTCGATAAAGCCCCGCTACCGCGGGGCTTTATTTTATGGGTGAGGCGCCTACGCCCTGATATGCCGCTCCAGCTTCATCTGGTCCAGGATCCGGCTGGCAATCTCCTCCACGCTGCTCTCCGTGACATCGATATGCTGGATCTGGTTTCTGTTCATGAGATCCAGCGCATTGCGTACCTCGAACTCCACCTGCGCCAGCGACGCATAGCGGCTGCCGGGCCGCCGCTCCTGCCGGATCTGCTGCAGCCGCTCCGGGCTGATCGTCAGACCGAAAATCTTCTCACGGTGCGGTCGCAGATCCCGCGGCAGCGCGCGCTGCTCGAAGTCCTCTTCCAGCAGCGGCACGTTTGCGGTGCGGATCCCGTACTGCATGGCCATGTAAAGCGAGGTGGGCGTCTTGCCCGAACGTGATACGCCGATGAGGATCACATCGGCGGTGCGGTAGTCGCGCTGCCCCGCGCCATCGTCGTTGGCAAGCGCGAAGTTGGTCGCGTCGATGCGTTCGGAGTGCGCAGGATCTGCGCCCAGCTCCTTCATGCCATGTCCCGCCACATGCGCCGACTGCCGCCCGAGCTCTGCCTCCAGGGGCGCGAGGCAGGCATCGAAGAAGTCGAGAAAGAATGCATTCGCCTGCCGCACGATGGAGCGGATGTCGTCATCGACCAGCGTCGAGAGCACAATCGGCCGTGCGCCGTCGCGGCGGGCCATCTCGTTGATGCGTGTCACCACGCCATGAGCGTCCTTGTGATTGCTTACGAAGGGCATCGTCACGGTGCGCGCATGGTGCTCTCCGAACTGTGTCAGCAGGCTATGACCCAGCGTCTCGGCGGTCACTCCAGTGCGATCCGAGACAAAGCAGATCGTCCGCTCGATCACGCCGGATGCCGCTGTGCGAGGCGTAACCAAGTCTCCAGCACCGTATCCGGATTCAGCGACAGACTCTCGATGCCCTGATCCACGAGCCAGTCGGCAAAGTCTGGATGGTCGGACGGGCCCTGGCCGCAGATGCCCACATATTTGCCCGCGCTGCGGCAGGCCTCGATGGCGCGCGAAATAAGCATCTTCACGGCCGCGTCGCGCTCGTCAAACAGTCCCGACACGATCGCCGAATCGCGATCAAGACCCAGAGTGAGCTGGGTGAGGTCGTTGGAACCGATCGACATGCCGTCGAAGTACTCCAGGAACTGTTCGGCCAGCAGCGCGTTCGAGGGAATCTCGCACATCATGATGATCTTCAGGCCCGCCTGCCCGCGCTGCAGACCGCGTTCGGCAAGCAGCGTCGTCACGGCGCGCGCCTCGGCCACGGTGCGCACAAACGGCACCATCACATGCACATTGGTAAGTCCAATGTCCTCGCGCACACGACGGATGGCCTGGCATTCCATGTCGAAGCAGGGCTGGAAGGTCGGATCCACGTAGCGCGAAGCGCCGCGGAATCCCAGCATCGGGTTCTCTTCGTGCGGCTCGTAGCGTTGACCGCCGATGAGATTGGCGTATTCGTTCGACTTGAAGTCCGACAGTCGCACGATCACCATTTGAGGCGCGAAGGCCGCGGCGATCTGTGACACGCCCTCGGCGAGCCGCGCCACGAAGAATTCCTTGGGATTGGCATAGCCCGCGATGCGCGCGGCAACGCGCGCCTTCACGTCGGGCTCGAGCGAGTCGAACTCCAGCAGCGCGCGCGGATGCACACCGATCATCCGGTTGATGATGAACTCCAGGCGTGCCAGGCCCACGCCGCGGTGCGGCAGCATCGAGACTCCGAAGGCCAGATCAGGATTGCCCAGGTTCATCATGATCTTCACGGGTGGCTCGGGCAGGCTCTGCAGTTCCAGCCGCTGCTCTTCCCAATCGAGGATGCCCTCGTACACATGCCCAGTCTCGCCCTCGGCGCAGGAGACCGTCACCAGCATCCCGTCACGGATGGTGCGCGTGGCATCCCCGCAGCCCACCACGGCCGGCACGCCAAGCTCACGCGCGATGATCGCCGCATGACAGGTGCGGCCGCCCCGGTTCGTCACGATCGCGGCGGCCCGTTTCATTACCGGCTCCCAGTCCGGGTCCGTCATGTCGGCCACGAGCACATCACCCTTCTGCACACTGGCGATGTCACGCAGGCTGCTGACAACGCGTGCGCGCCCGGCGCCGATTTTCTGGCCTATGGCGCGACCCTCTGACAGCACGGGGGCACGTCCCTTGAGACTGAATCGCTGCAGCGTTGGCCCTTTGCGGCTCTGCACCGTCTCGGGCCGCGCCTGCAGGATGTACAGGCGCCCGGTCTGCCCATCCTTGCCCCACTCGATGTCCATGGGACAGCCATAGTGGGCCTCGATGAGCAGGGCCTGCTGCGCCAGCCGCGTCGCTTCCTCGTCCGTCAGCGAGAAGCGATTGCGATCGGCTTGCGGCACGTCTTCGGTGCGCACGCGCTCGCCTGAACCGGGCCGCGCATACACCATGCGCAGCGCCTTCGCGCCGAGGTTACGCCGCACTACCGCGCTTCGGCCCGCCTTCAGCGCGGGCTTGTAAAGATAGAACTCATCCGGATTCACCGCGCCCTGTACCACCATCTCACCCAGGCCCCAGGAGCTGGTCAGGAACACGACGTCGCGGAAGCCCGAGTCGGTATCGAGCGTGAACATCACGCCGCTTGCACCCACATCGCTGCGCACCATGTGCTGCACGCCCACCGACAGCGCCACGTCACGGTGATCGAAGCGCTGATGCACGCGGTAGGAGATTGCACGGTCGTTGAACAGCGAAGCGAAGACCTCATGGACCGCCGCCAGCACCGCCTGGATCCCACGCACGTTCAGCAGGGTCTCCTGCTGGCCGGCGAACGAGGCCTCGGGCAGATCCTCGGCGGTTGCCGAAGAACGCACGGCCACCGCTATCTCGCGGCCTTCGCTCATCTTCTCTAGTGCATCAACAATTGCAGCCTCCAGCGCAGCCGGGAGCGGCGTTTCGATGATCCACTGACGGATACGCGCGCCGATCTGCGCAAGCTGCTCGACATCGTCCACATCGAGCCCGTCCAGCGCGGCGTGGATGCGTTCGTCCAGTTCCTTCTGGCCGACAAACGCGCGGTAGGCATCGGCCGTGGTGGCGAAGCCATCTGGCACATCCACACCCAGCTGCGACAACGAGCGCAGCATTTCGCCCAGGGATGAATTCTTGCCGCCTACGCGGGCGACGTCGCCGCGACCCACGTCGCGCAGAGCAACAACATATTCCGTCAAGTCTGCCACCAATCCATGCTGCACTCTCCCTGTTGCATGACACGGTAAGGGTGCCCACCGCCAACGTCAACGCAGCGGGCGGGTATAGCGCGGGATCTTGTGGCCATCGCCTATCGGCTGGCGTCGCGTTGGCGGAATCTTGCGCGCATGTTCATGGTGGCGCGTTGCACAGGGAACACGTTGTTCACGCTGGGCTCCGCGCTGATCATTCCGCTGATCCATTTGGTGACGCCCAATTCGCCGGACTTCCTGATCAGCAAGCAATGGGTCAACACCCCGACGCGGGTCAGTCCGGTGCGAGCCTGCCGGGCAGAAGGCACAGCCCTTGGGGAAAGGTTCGAGCAGCGACTTTACTAGTAAGATAGTAAAGTAGTAATGTCTCCCTGCGGAATCGTCCGGCCGCATTCGGAGCCTGCATGATCGATGTGAAAAACCTGGGCTTTCGCTACTCCCGCCGTGGCGAAACACTGTTCTCAAACCTCAACCTGCACCTGCCGGCCGGAACGATCTGCGGCCTGCTTGGCGCCAACGGCGCGGGCAAGAGCACCCTACTGAGGCTGATAGCAGGATTGAGCTTCCCGCAGAGCGGCCACTGTAGGGTGCTGGACCGTGAGCCCCGGCAGCGTAACCCGGCATTTCTGGCAGAAGTATTCCTGCTGCCGGAAGAGTTCCAGCTACCGGCACTTCAGCCGGCATCATATGCAAGGCGATATGGCGGACTGTACCCGCGCTTCGATTACCCGATGTTCCATCGTCTCCTGGGTGAACTGCAGATCCCGCACCAGCAGAAGCTGAGCACACTGTCGCAGGGGCAAAAGAAGAAGTTCCTGCTCGCCTTTGGCCTGGCTACGCAGGCTCGACTGCTGATCCTCGACGAACCTACCAACGGACTCGATATCCCGAGCAAGACCCAGTTTCGGCGGCTGCTGATCGATCACTTCGATCCTGGGCGCAGCTTCCTGATCTCAACGCATCAGTCATACGACCTGCAAGGTTTGATCGATTCGGTGATGGTGCTGGCTCAGGGAGAGGTCCTGTTGCACGAGACAGTCGAAACCCTGGAGTCGCAGCTGCAGACAACCGTAGAGCAGAAGCAACCTGCGGACGCATTGTACTCGGAGAGATCGCTCGAAGGCTTCAAGGTCATCCGGCGAAATGAGAACGGGGAGGGAAGCCGCCTCGATCTTGAGATGTTATTTGGTCTGGCAATAACTGGCCCCGCAAAGATTCGTGAGCTGCTCCGCAGGGAGGCAGCATGATCCAGTTTTCCCCGCGAAGATTCGGCCGTGTCATCCAGAACGATGCGTTGCGTATCATGCGGCCGGTGCTATACACCACGGTTGCCCTATTCGGACTGACGATGCTCGTCTATCTGTTCAGAGCCGGCCGAGTGTCCGATCAAGCACAGGGTGTGCAGCATGTCTTGTTCGGATGCTATCTGATCGGAGCGGGCCTGCTGCTCACGGGCGTTGCCTTTCAGGACATGCATCACCCGCTTGATCGGTATCAGTACCTGATGCTGCCCGTATCCAGCTTCGAACGCCTGATGAGCCGCTTTTTGCTGACTGGCCCGCTGTTCGTGCTGTACGGCACACTGGCGTTCATGGCGTTTGATATCGTCGGCAAGCAGCTGGTGATGATGTATTGGGAGATTCGCCAACCCCCATTCTCGCCGTTTACGGCGCAGACTAAATCGCTGGTACTTTGGTACATGCTGGCTCATTTGGTCACGCTCACCGGGGGGATCTGCTTCCGCACGCACGCCTTTCTCAAAACCATACTATTTCTGCTGGGGTTGGTTCTCGCGCTGACGCTGGTGGAAAACGCGGCGGAACGGATGTTCTTTCCGGATCTGTTCTCCTGGACCCAATTCGAAAACATCACGCCTTTGCCTTTGGAGTTGATGCCCAGGTTCGCCGTCTCGTGGATGAACGTCGCGTTCGTCGTCGGATTATGCGGTTGGATGTTTTACGTCGCCTATGTCTGTCTGCGCGATCACGAGGCATCGGATGGAGTTTAAGCCCAACTACCCCATCTACCTGCAGGTCGCGGACTACATCACCGGAGGGCTGCTGAAGGGTGAGTGGCGCGATGGCGAAAAGCTGCCAGCATTGAAAGACCTGGCGGTCACGACCTCTGTGAATCCGAATACCGTGATCAAGGGCTTGGGTTACCTGCTGGACAACAACATCCTCTCCACGCAGCGCGGCGTGGGCTATTTCTTCACCAACAACGCACTCGCGATCACCCTCGAACTGAAGCGACTACAGTTCATTGAGGAGGTGCTCCCGGAGGTATTCGCCCGCATGGCGCAGTTGGGTATGGGGCCAGATGACATCACCCGGATTCATGGGGAATGGCGAGCATCCAAAGCAAACTCAGGAAGCAATGGCCATGAACCAAGGTAAACGCTACATCCGTAATACCGTGCTCGCGATGCTTGGGGTGCCGGTGCTGGTTGCGGGCGCAACCCGTATCTATGCATCCGCGGTGGATGTCGACTCACCCCAATGGGTGCGCAGCTTGATGTCGCTGGGGCTGACGGTTGTCGCAAGTGGCGATGTCGAATCTCAAGCAAATGCGTCGCAGTTAGTGGACTTGGGGGACGTACTCGAATTTTCGCGGGTCGAGGTGGAGGGCATGTATACCGTTGAAGTCGTCGGTGCGCAGCAATACAAGGTGAGCGTGACGCCGGCTGCGGGCAAGGCCATGAACGTCGGCGCAGAGTGGAACAAGGGAGGACTGCTTCGCATCAAGGGTGGGCCAGACGCAGCCGGAGCCGTGTTGAGAATCGAAGCGCCGACGCTGACCAGCATCGACGCGCGAGGCGTCGAGCTGCTGACAGTGCGAGCACTGCAAGCGCCGGTGGTATCACTGCGCATGAGGGCAGTGAAGGCGGCCCAGATCCTCGAAAGTAACGGCACCTGGATGATGGACGCGGCTGGGCCAATCGAGGTGCGGATGGGTAACGGTACGTCCTCCGACATCAACGTCAGTATCAAAAGCAATAGTCGCGTCACCTATAGCTACGGCCCCAAGTCAAAGGAAATGCCCTGACCATGAAAGCTACGAAGGCCGCGTTCGCGTGCATTGCCGCTGGCATATTGATGTGCCTGTCTGGTGTTGCACTATCCGGAGAGGAGCAAATCGACGAACTGGAAACCGTTGTGGTGACCGGCGAGCACCCGGGACCTGGTCTATGGAAGGTTTCAAAGGGTGATCATGTGATGTGGGTGCTGGGTACCTATACCCCGCTCCCCAAGGGCCTGATATGGCGTTCGCGGAATGTCGAGGGGCGCATCGCCGAATCGCAGGAAGTGATTCTGCCGGCTTCCGTTGGGGTTAATCCGGGCATCGGCTTCTTTCGCGTGCTTACGCTGGTGCCGGCAATCATCAAATCTTTCTATCTTCCAGACCACAAGACTCTGAGGGACGTGTTGCCTGCAGCTACATGGGGAAAGTGGCGACTGCTGCGAGAGAAATATATCGGTCCGGGAGACGCAGTCGAACGGCTTCGCCCGGCGATTGCAATCGACGAACTGCGCGACAAGGCTTACAGCAAGAACCGGTTGACGGATGGGCCTGTCGTGGAAGTCATCGTCAAATCTGCCGCAAAAAAGCACAAGGTGCGCGTGCGCAGCCTGCGCGATGTGGAACCAAAGATGAAAACGAAGTCGGCCGATATCCGCGCCGGGCTCACCACCATGCGCGATGTGGCTGACGTCGAGTGCTTCACACGTAGTCTCGATCGCCTGGAGTCGGACGTCGAACAGCTGAAACTGCGCGCGAATGCCTGGGCGAAGGGCGACGTCGAGGCGTTGCGCCATCTGCACCTGCAGCCCGAGATGGGCAGCGAATGCGACAGCATGTTCGAAGCGTCGATCACGGCTGGCGACTCCGCCACCGCTGCGCGCATGAAGCAACTGGACAACGAATACAATCGGTTGGAGGCGCAGGCCAAGGCACAGGCGGAACGTGACTGGATCGCCGCTGTGCGCAAGGCGCTGGACAGAAACAAGTCGACCTTCGCAGTCCTTTCCATCCGCGAGGTGGTGGGTGCGAATGGGTACGTCGCGAAGTTAAAGGGGCTTGGCTACGAGGTGGAAGGCCCACCACTGACATCAGAATGAATCAAGTTGCGTTTGTCACCCGGCTTTCAGGGCAAAGACATTCCACGACAACGGCTTGAGCGTGGCTTCCAGGCCAGATGCCGACACTTCACACGCAGGATGCTTCACCGGCGTTACCTCATCCGGCGACTGCCGGGTATTGGTGGCCTTGAGGTCAGCGTGCTTGAGCTCGAAGCTCTCTGCGATGACCAGCGAACCGAACCCACGCAGGTCAGCAGACAGAGACATGGATTCACGCGAACGGTTCAGGGCAAAGACCGACACCGCGCCACTGGCGGGATCGTGGACAGCAGTGGCCAGCAGCAACGGCGCATTGTCGATTTCGCCTGCGGCAAACGTGCCGCAGTTTGTGACCAGCCGCAACACATTGCCGCGCGCCAGCCGTGACGCCTGCGCAAAGGGGTGAAAAATCGTCTGGCGCCAGGCCGGACCGCCGGTCTCGGTCATGATTGCACCGATCACATTGACGAGCTGGGCGAGGCAGGCGGTTTTCACGCGGTCGGCATGATTGATCAGCGTGATCAGAGCGCCGCCCACGACCAGTGCATCCTCGAAATTGTAAATCTCTTCCAGCAATTTCGGCGCCTGGGGCCAGCCGGGCTTGGCGACATCCACAGGAGAGCGGGCCTTGTACCAGACGTTCCATTCATCCATCGACAACATGATCCGCTTGCGGCTGCGCCGCTTGGCGGCCACCGCGTCGGCAATGGCGGCGACTCCCGTGATGAAATTGTCGAGCTTGTCCAGGTGCGTGAAGAATCGAGCGATGTCGTCTTCGCGATTGAGGAAGTACTGGTGCAGCGAAATGAAATCCACCGCTTCGAAGCAGTGATCAAGTACTTCGTATTCCCACGCGCCATAGGTGGCCATCTCCCGGCTCGATGATCCGCAGGCGGCGAGGGTGAGACCCTGCGAAGTCCAACGCATGACCTTGGCGGCCTCCAGCGCTGTACGGGCGTATTCCTCTGCGGTCTTGTGGCAGATTTGCCAGGGACCATCCATCTCGTTGCCAAGGCACCAGAACTTGATGTCATGCGGTTCTGGATACCCGTGGGCGATGCGCAGATCCGAATATTCGGTTCCACCTGCGTGGTTGCAGTACTCAACCAGCTGGCGTGCCTCGTCGGGCCCGGCCGTGCCGAGATTCACGGCCATCATCGGCTCTATCCCGGCCTTGCGGCACCAGATGATGAACTCGTTCGTGCCGAACTGATTGGTCTCGGTCGAAAACCACGCGAGATCGAGCCTGACCGGCCGTTGCTCTTTAGGACCTACGCCGTCCCGCCAGTTGTAGCCGGAGACGAAATTGCCACCGGGGTAGCGCATGACGGAGACGCCCAGTTCCCGGGTGAGCGCAAGCACATCCCCGCGAAACCCGTGCTCATCGGCTGTTGCGTGGCCGGGTTCGTAAATGCCGCCATAGATGCAGCGGCCCAGATGCTCCACGAAAGAGCCGAAGACGCGTCGATCCAGTTCGTCGATGATGAATTCGCGGTCGGCGATGATGCTAGCCTTTTGCACTTATGCTCCCTGGTCAGTAACTCTGCAGAATCTCGTTGGCGCGCCGCTGCATGTCGGTCAGCGCGCGATCCACGGGTTTGGCTCCGGTGTAGGCCGCAGAGACTTCTTCCCCCACGACGTACTCGATGGCCGACTGACGCCGGACATACTTGGGCAATGGCTCGCCGATCTGCGTGATTGTAGCGATATCCCCGCGATGCGGCAGCTGCTGCCACTGGGCACTTTCGATGATCGACTTGTAGGCAGGAAAGTGGCCGGTGCGTGCCCATTGGAAATCATTGGCGGCGAAGTATTTCAAGAACCGCTGCGCGGCCTCGCGCTCGCGCGCGGTCCGTTTTGCATCGGTAGGCATCACCCAGTTGTGACCGTCCACCAGCGCGACGCGCCTGCCTTCGAACAGGAACGGGAAAGACCGCACGGCGTAGCCGCGGTACAGGGGGCTGGTCGCATCGTGCGCGAAGGCATCGAATTTTCCGACCATCCAGGTTCCATCGACCAGGATCCCACCTTCACCCTTGAGGAACGTCGATACGGCGCTGGCATAGTCAAGGTTCTTGGCGCTGTAGCCGCGCTGGTAAAGGTCTTTCATGAAACTGAGCGCGCGCCGGGCTGCGGGACTGTCGAAATTGGCGTGGCGTGCGTCCCTGAACAGCGGTGCGCCCTGCTGCAGCATCCACACATAAAAGATCCGCATCGGTCCGGAAGAGTCCTTGGTGCTGATCTGGACGAGATAAGGTTTTCCCGTGCGCTCTTGGAACTGTGCGGCCTGGGCGAAGAACTCCTCCGGACTTGTGGGGAGCACTGGCTGGTCGTTCGCAACCAGTCCGGCTTGGCGGAACAGATTCATGTTCACGTGCCACAGTGGCGCCCACACGTCGATCGGCAGGCCCATGGTCTTGCCGTCGACCATGACGCCGACCCGCGCGGCGGCCGTGAACTGGTCGGGGGTGATGCCGACTGCGGCAAGATCTGCATCGAGCGGTTCCAGCAGTCCCCGTGCCTCGTAATCCGGGATCGCAGAGCTGTGCATGGTGACCAGATCCGGTGGGCCGTTGGCTGCGAGCTGGGCGGTTAGCTGGTCGTAGCCCGGCCAGAAGACCGTATTTTCGACGACCTTGATGTCGGGATTCGCAGCCTCGAACTGATTGATCATTGCGGTGATGATCCCGCATTCGCCTTCGGCCTTGGCGGGGTCCGCGAGCGTGCCGAACTCGGCCTGGCAGGCGCCAAAAAAGCGCTGGATGGTAAGTTCCGTGCGTGCCTCCGGCTTCCCACAGGCCGACAGCATGGCGAGCGGCAGAAGCGCCAGCAGATATCTCATTGCCCGGCCGCTCCGGCTACGGCGCGTACGATGTACTTCTGGAAAACAAGATAGACCAGCAATGTCGGCACGCCGGCGAACACCGCCTGCGCCATCAGGAAGCCCAGCCCTTCGGACTGCGCAAAGTTCACCTGTGTCGCGGCGATGCCGACGGTCAGTGTCACCATGTCCCTGTTGGTCGCGCTGATCAGCGGCCACCAGTAATCGTTCCACGCATGGAAAAACGTGAAGATACCCAGCGTCGCCTGCGCCGGGATCGTGAGCGGCAACAGTATCCGCCAGAAGATCCGCAGCCGCGAAGCCCCGTCGAGCAGGGCGGCTTCGTCGATCTCTTTCGGAATGGCGCGGAAATACTGCGTCATCAGGAAAACACCGAACGGCATGGAAAGGCCGGGCAGCACCAGCGCAGCATAGGTGTTGTGCAGTGACGCGGCGCTGAACATCTGGTGACGTCCGATGATCACGGCCTGCTCCGGGATGGCAAGCCCAAAGAGAACGATCACGAACAGCAACTTGCGACCGGGGAATTCCAGCCTGGCAAAGCCATAGGCCGCCAGCGACGAAAGCATCAGAACGCCGGCGGTCATGGCGAGTGAAACGATCACGCTGTTCATCAGCCAGGTGAAGACCTGACCTTCCCCGACAATGCTCCGGTAGTTGGCTATCGTCCACGGTGGCAGGAAGGCGGAGCCGGTATCCGCCATGAGCGCTGTGTTGTCCTTGAAACTCAATATCAACACCCACAGCATCGGCGCCAGCATGAATACGGCGGCGAGCGTCACCAGCACAATGGCGGTGCGTGGAGGCTTGTGGACGGCAGCCAGGCTCATGCCTTGTCCTTGCGGGACGTGATGTAGTACTGCGCCATGGCCGCTAGTGCGATCATCACGAAAAGCACCTGCGCCGCGGCGGCGGCATACCCGAGTTGCCACTGCTTCCAACCGGTTTGATAGATGAACAGCACGATCGGGCGGGTGGAATTGTTGGGGCCGCCGCCGGTCATCAGGTGTGCCTGGCCGAACAGCTGGAACTGCAGGATGATCTCGATAACCAGCACCAGTGCGATCGTTCGCCGGATAGAAGGCAGCGTGATCGAAAACAACATGCGCATCTTCGACGCCCGGTCGAGCGCGGCCGCTTCGTAGAGGTCGCGCGGAATCTGTTGCAAGGCGGCCAGGAACAGCACCATCGGCAGTCCGAGTCCCCACCAGATGGTCGTCACCGCGACGGCGGGCATGGCAAGGGCCTGTTCGCTGAGGAACGCTATCGGCTGTTCGCCAATGGCCCTGGCGACCACGCCCGCGAGGCCGCCTTCGGGGATCAGTACCAGCCGCCAGATCAGCGCGACCACGGTGACGGACAATACGGTGGAGGCGAAGAAGATAGCCCGCAGGATCGCGGCCCAGCGCGACGTGTGATTGAGCACCAGCGCGAGCGCCAGGCCCGTCAGGGTCATGGCCGGAACAGTCAACAGCACGAAATAGATGGTGTTCCACACCGTCCGCAGGAACACCGGATCGGCGAACAACCTTGCGAAGTTGTCGAAGCCGACGAACTCATCGATGCCGAACAGATCGCCGCGTGTCATTGCAAGATGAATTCCGAGGCCCAGCGGGATCACCAGCATCAGCACGAAAAATGCGCAATAGGGGGCAACGAACAGCGCGCCGGACCAGCGGTCCCAGGTCGCAGCGCGGCGCAGGCCTGATCCCTCAGCCATCAGCGCGCCTCGCTGTGGTAGCCCGTGCCGTCAGCGGCAAAAAAATGTGCCGCACTGCCGTCCACATTAAGACCCACTGACTGACCCGCCTGAACCGTGGAGTTGCCGCGATCCTCGGCGGTGAGCAGGGTGCCATCCGGCAGTGCGACATGAACGAGAGTGCGGTCACCCAGGCGTTCTACGACCCGCGCCGTGCCTCCGGCATTGCGGTTCGCGGATTCGGCGATCCGGACTACCTCCGCCCGCAGGCCCAGCGTCATGTTCGGTTCGGAAGGAAGCGAGGAAAAAGCCACACCCGTCTTGATTGTGGCGCCGCCTGGCAGTGTTGCGAGCGCCATTCCATCAGCCTCGTGAACCTGCACCGGAACCAGGTTGATCCGCGGCGTGCCGACGAAACCTGCGACGAAGCGGGTGGCCGGGCGACGATAGATCTCCATCGGCGTGCCGATCTGCTCGATCCGGCGACTGTTCATCACCACGATCCGGCTGGCCAGCGTCATCGCCTCGACCTGATCGTGGGTAACGAAGATCATCGTCGTGCCGAGCTGCTGATGCAGTTCGGCAAGTTCAATTCGGGTACGCGCGCGCAGGGCGGCATCCAGGTTGGAAAGTGGTTCGTCGAACAGGAACAGCGCCGGCTTCTTTACGATGGCCCGTGCGATCGCTGCGCGCTGGCGTTGGCCGCCCGACAGCTGGCCGGGCCTGCGCCCCAGCAGTTCGGTGATTTCCAGACGCTTTGCCGCCGCTTCGATCCGGCGCTCGATCTCGTCCGCAGCAACCCGTGCGTTGCGCAGCCCGAAGACGAGGTTCTCGCGCACCGTCATGTGCGGGTAGAGGGCATACTGCTGAAACACCATCGCGACGTTGCGCGCGCCAGGTGGCAGAAGATCCACCCGCATTCCATCAACCAGGATCTCGCCCTCGTCGAGGGACTCGAGGCCGGCGATCATCCGCAACAGCGTGGACTTGCCGCAGCCGGAAGGCCCGAGGAATACCACGAACTCACCGGAATCGATTTCGAGCGAGAGAGTGTCGATGACCGGGACATCGCCGAAGCGTTTGCTTACTCGTGACAGCCTGACCCCGTTCACGGGTTGCTCCTCTTTCTACTTGTGTGAATATTGGCGGGCGAGTGTGATCTGTCTACGGGCAGCGAGCAAGAGGAGCCTGCTTGATGCCAGTGTCGGGGAGACACCGAGTTGCCTCGCGTTATGGAAACCGGAAGAGGGACGCCGCCGCGAGCTGTTTTCTTCCCAGTATCGCGGCCGTGATGACCTGGGTTGCGAGCATGGAGAACGTAATGCCATTGCCGCCATAGCCCATTACGGCATGGCAACGCGGGAACCCCGGGACGGCGCCGATGGTAGGCATCCCGTTTTCGCTGTCTGCGAAGCTACCTGTCCATGCTACGGATGCACTGGAGTCGAGCAGGGGAAACATGCGGTGCAACTTCTTCTCAAGACGCTTTGTCTTCGCAGGCGTCAGTGCGTTGCGCTTGTCCTCGGCCGCGAAGCTTTCGTCTTCTCCGCCGCAGATGACGCGTCCGTCTGGCGTGGTTCGCATGTACAGGTAGGGATCAGAGGCTTCCCAGATCAATGCCCTCTGAGGCCACAGCGCAGCGGGCTGGGGCCGCGTTGCAAGGGCCCAGGTGGAGCGCACCTTGCTGCCATTTGGCGGCACGATTTTCGCCAGTTCGTAGCCGGTACACATCACGACATGGCGCGCCTGCAGTTCCAGGCCATCATCGGTCAGCAGGGTCGTTCCCTGCCTGCCGCTTTCGATCCCGATGACTTCATGTGGGGCGTGAAAACGCGCTCCGTCGCGAAGCGCCTGTCGCAGGTAGCCGGCCGTCAGCGCGACCGGGTTCGCCTCAGCGTTGCCATGACTGAGCAGCGCGGCGTCACGATCAATTCCAAAATGATGCCGGAGCGTAGGCCGGTCCAGGTATTCGCTGGGCAGGCCGATGCGTTGTCTGGCAACAGCCTCGCGCTTCAGTCCTTTGGCATCCAGCACATTTCCGCAGAGATACAGCGACGGCCGGTTCTGCAGATCTGCATTGATTCCAAGCCGGTGTGTGCGGGTGCGCAGTTCATTCACGGCCTCTCTGGAAGCAATCCAGACCCGTTCGGCCCTGCGCGGACCAATTGCAGCGCGCATTTTCACCAGAGGCGAATCCAGTTCGAACTGCAGCAGTGCAGTGCTGGCGGCGGTGGAACCCAGGATGGCCTGCCTGCGACGATCCACGATCAGCGTGCGCATTCCCGTTGCAGCCAGCGACTGCGCAATCATGGCGCCACTGATGCCGGCGCCGATCACTACCACGTCCGCGCTCACTGAGCGTTGCAGGCGCGTGCCACGCACTGCGGGTGCAGGGTAGTGCGCCCAAATCGCCTTGCCATCGCGCAGATCGCGATTGCGCGTGAGACCCATCTGCGATGAGCGTGAATGCGGTGGCGGCGCGGATCTCGTCTACTTGAGGATTTTCTCGACAGCAGCCGTGAACTGCTCTGATTCCGGAGTCACCTTGCTGTCGAAGTACTGCACAACCTTGCCATCTGGCTGGACGAAGTACTTGTTGAAGTTCCAGGCTGGCGCCGTGGTTTGCCGCGCCAGTTCCTTGAACACGCCATTGGCCTCCGGTCCCTTTACGTGCTGCGGCGCCAGCATGGTGAAGGTCACACCGTAGTTCAGGAAGCAGGTGTCGGCCGCCTTGGCTTCATCCTTGTCTTCCTGGTTGAAGTCATCCGACGAAAAGCCCACTACCACGAGGCCACGATCCTTGTATTTCGCGTGCACCGCTTCAAGACCTTTGAACTGCGGAGTGAACCCGCAATGGCTGGCCGTGTTGACTATCAGCATCGGCCGGCCTGCATAGGCTTTGCACAGGTTCACGCTTTGCGAGGAGTGCAGTTTCCGGAAATCCTGGTTCAGGAACGCCGGGCAGCTCTGCGCTGCCGGTGTGGCGGCGCTGGCCGGAGTGGACGAGCCAGGCAGGATCGCGGTGACGAACATTGCGGCCAGAAGCGTTGCGCCGATTTTCATGGAAATGCTCCGTTGCAGGTGCCGTCGGTGTGAGTTGGCCATACATTACGCTAATCTCCAAGGCATGACCCAACCCACGCTTCGCCTGTGTTCCGGCATTGGGCTTGCGATCTGCCTGATCTGCTGCACAGCGGGCGCCGCTGCGGTCTCCGAAAAGAAAACCGGCGAAGACCATCCCCCCGCCATCCAACCGGAGCCTGATCTGGCGGACCTGCCGGTCTCCAATGCAGCGCGCGTCCGCCTGGATCGCGCGCGGGATTCGGTGGTGCAGATTCGTGGCTTCTTCGGTGGTGCGGAAACCAGCGCGTTCCACGGCAGCGGGTTTGCCGTCAATGCGGATGGCGCGATCGTCACCAACTATCACGTGGTTTCCGACGCGGTGCTGCATCCGCGCCAGTACCGGCTCGAGTACGTTACTTCCGACAACCGCACCGGCCAGCTGCAGGTGTATGGTGTCGATGTACGCAATGACCTTGCGATCGTGAAGGCTGACAATCTGAAACTGTCACCCCTGCCGTTGCGCACCCGGATTCCTTCACCGGGCGCCCGTGCCTACTCGATCGGCTTCCCCTTGAACCTTGGCCTGACCATCACGGAAGGTGTTGCCAACGGCCTGGTGGACACTGGTTTCGATCAACGCATTCACTACACCGGTGCGATCAACGGTGGCATGTCAGGTGGTCCGGCGCTGGATGCTGGTGGTGGCGTATTCGGTGTGAATGTTTCCGTCTTCGCGGACCGCCAGCTGGTGGGCTTTGTCGTTCCGGCGCGGCATATCGAGCCGCTGCTGGCGCGAGCGCAGGCGCCGCTCGCCAAGACACTCAGCGCCCGGCAGGCGCGTGGAATGGTGACGGTGCAGGCACTGGTACACGAAGCCAGTGTGCTGGAGCCGGGCACCCAGCCCGCAGCGACACAGACGGTTTTCGGCTTCAAATTGCCCACCCGAATGGTGCCGGCCATCGAATGCAACACGACTGGCGCCAGTGAATCCAGTGAGCGATTGCGGATAGAAGCCATTGGCTGCGAGGCGCGCGCCGGCCTGCTGGTGCAGCGCGACCTTGCTGTGGGTAGCATCCGGTTTCAGCATCGCGTCGTGCGTGCCCAGGAACTGCATCCCCTGCAGTTCGCGCAGCGCGTGAACCGCATGGCCGTGAGCTACCAGCGCTTTGGGTCAGCGCTGAACCTGGCGCCGTTCGCCTGCAGGGATGCGCTGGTATCACTGGACGGCTTCGACGCACGTGTTACGACCTGCGCCCGGCAATACCGCCTGTTCTCGGGCCTTTATGACATCGCCGTCACCGTGACCAGCATCAACAGCACGCAGAGTGCGGTGGTCAGCCAGCTGGATCTGGGCGGCGTGGGGTTTGAACCCGGCATGCAATTCGTGCGGCGCTTTCTGGAGGCGATGCGATGGATGCCGTAATGCTGGTGGAGGTGCTTGACGTGCACGGCCATGTGCAGATCCGGCATCGCGTGAGCGGCGTTGGTGGTCAATGCCGCATTGGCAGGAGTCTGAGCTGCGATGTGGT
This sequence comes from Steroidobacteraceae bacterium, assembly GCA_039917615.1. Classification (GTDB taxonomy): domain Bacteria; phylum Pseudomonadota; class Gammaproteobacteria; order Steroidobacterales; family Steroidobacteraceae; genus ZC4RG30. The sequence continues at coordinate 43,459 of JBDSJD010000021.1, read as the reverse complement.
GATCGACGATGCTTACGCGGCGGCTGAGCACGCCTTGCTGACCCTGCTGCCGGACGGTCGGGTGCGGGTGCAGGATCTGGGAACACGCAACGGCACGCGCGTCGCCGGACGCCGCATCGATCCCTCGGCGGGAGTGACCATCGCGAAGGGCGAGCTGCACATCGGGCGGACCCGCGTACTGTTGCGAACTCTGGATGCTGCAGTGTCGCCCGAACGTCATTTCCGCCGCGACCTGCTGCACCGGCACCGCACACTGTTTGCGGCTGCGGGCCTGTTGCTGTGTTTCGCCTTTGCAGCGTTTCTGCAATGGACATTCGCACCGGAGCGGCTGGCGCCACGTGTGCTCATCGCGGAGCTGGTCGCACTGTGCTTTCTCGCCGTGTGGGTGGGTGTGTGGGCGCTGGTGTCGCGGCTCACTGCGGGCGCCTGGCAGCTGCGCATTCACATGGCGATTGCTGCCTTCTGCGTGGGCCTGTGTGCCTGGGGCTACTGGCTATATCTGCTTGCTGCTTTTGCCACACAGCGAAGCTGGCTGTGGATCGCCCTGGCGTCTCTCGCGGCCTGCGTGGCCATGGCGGCCGCTTACTTGCACCTGCACTACGCCACACACTTCCGGCGTCCTGCTTCGCTGCTGCTGTCTTTACTGGCGCCGCTGATCTGCAGCGGTGTGTGGTGGCTGGTCGATCTGCAGCTTGATCCGCGCACCGTCAACAGGGTGGAGCTGGGTCCGAAGGTGTATCCCTCACTGATGCGCGTTGCCCCCAGCATGGACCTGGGCGACTATCTTGCGGATGTCGCCAGCCTGAAACGGGAGGCAAATCAAAACCGCCAGGAGTCGCTGCTCGAGACTCCGATCTACGACGTTGAAGAATGAGTGCCACGCAGATGGCAATATGGCGTCAAACTTGCATGGACTACCGCGGTGAATTCAAACATCACTCCTTAAGGATCATGATCCATGGCTAAGCCAGCCGCCGACGTAGGTCCCCGTTTTCCGCAGGTCGTGATTCTGTTTGGCGCCACCGGCGATCTGTCGCGCCGCAAGCTGTTGCCGGGGCTCGCGCATCTGGCCACTGCCGGCTTCATTCCTTCCTGCAGGATCATCGGCGTCTCGCTGGACGACATGGATGCGGAAGGCTTTCGGGCCGTGGCGCGCGCCGCGCTGACTGAATTCGGTGCGCGCAAGTGCAGCGATGCCGACTGGAACCAGTTTGCCGGCAATCTTGACTACGTGCCTTTGTCCGCAGGGCCTGCGGCATTGAAGGCAGCGGTGGAACGCGCGGAGCTTTCCATCGGCGGCGAGTGCCGCCGCCTGCACTACCTGAGCGTGCCGCCCAACGCCGCACTGCCGGCAGTGCGAATGCTGGGCGAGGCTGGACTGGTCGAACGCTCACGCATCATCATGGAAAAACCCTTCGGCACTGACCTTGCCAGCGCGGTGGAATTGAACAGCCGGCTGCACGAGGTATTCAGCGAAGAGCAGATATTTCGCATCGATCATTTCCTGGGCAAGGAGCCGGCCCAGAACATCCTGGCATTCCGCTTCGCCAATGGCCTGTTCGAACCGATCTGGAACCGCAACTTCATCGATCATGTGCAGATCGATGTGCCGGAGACGCTCGGCCTCGGCAAGCGCGTCGGCTTCTATGAACAGACCGGCGCCTACCGCGACATGGTGGTGACCCATCTGTTCCAGATCCTGGGCTTCATGGCCATGGAAGCGCCGACGCATCTCGCGCCAAAGCCCATCAGCGAAGAAAAGAACAAGGTGTTCCGCAGCATACTGCCCATTCAGCCGGCGGACGTCGTGCGCGGACAGTACATCGGCTATCGGGCTGAAGAGGGCGTCAGCGCCGAATCCGACACCGAGACATTCATCGCGCTGCGTTGCTCCATCGACAACTGGCGCTGGGCGGGTGTGCCGTTCTACCTGCGCACCGGCAAGCGCATGGCCGAGGGACAGCGCATCATCTCGATTGCATTCCGTGAGCCACCCAAGAGCATGTTCCCCGCAGATTCAGGTGTTGGCGCGCATGGTCCGGACCATCTGACCTTCGACCTGGCGGACGCTTCGAAGATGTCGCTGTCTTTCTATGGCAAGCGGCCCGGACCGGGCATGAAGCTCGACAAGCTCAGTCTGCAGTTTGCAATGAACGACACCGGCTTGATCGGCGATGTGTTGGAAGCCTACGAGCGTCTGATCCTGGATGCGATGCGCGGCGATCACACGCTGTTCACCACCGCCGAAGGTATCGAACGCCTGTGGGAAGTTTCCCAGCCGCTGCTGGACTCACCTCCGCCGGTGCGCACCTACGCACCTGGCAGCTGGGGACCCAATGCAGTGCACCAGCTGGTCGCGCCGCACGCTTGGCGACTACCCTTCGAGCGCGGCTGGCGCGCACCAAACTCGCAAGGGGGGTAACGCAGTCAGATCGTTGCGGTCAGGCCGTGATTATGCGTCGGTCTTGCGGACCGTGCAGACGCCGGTGCGTTCAAGTTGTGCCGCAACTCGCAGTGCCAGACCCTCCTGCCAGGGCGGCGCGATCACCTGCACGCCGATTGGCAGACGCGACGCTGTCCATACCGGCACGGCAACCACTGGAAGTCCGATGAAGCTGATGGGCTGCGTGTAAACGCCGATGTTCTGCCGCGTGGACACTTCGGTGTCACCGAGCATGATGGTCTTTTGTCCGATGAGTGGCGCGGTGCCTGGGGTCGCCGGTGCCAGCAGCACATCCACGTGCCTGAAGAGTTCAGAAGCCGCGGCCGCAAACCAGCGCCGGAGTCGCTGTGCCTGTATTGCCACCGTGGCGGGCAGCCTCAGCCCTGCATAAAACCGGTCGCGCGTTACTGGATCGAAATCCTGCGGTCGGGTGTGCAGTCGTTGCCGGTGCAGTTGCGCGCCGCTGGCGCTGGTAATGCAGAACGCTGCCGCGCGCGCACGTCGCGCCTCGGGCAACACCACTGGCCTTACACGCCCAGGGCGCGCGCCACGGTTTCAACCGCAGCCAAGGCTTCATCGCTTGCGCCGGCCTCGAACCATTCCAGCAGCACGCCGGCCCTGATTCCCTCGACGCCCTGAGCCAGACTTGAGCTGACCGGATCCACCATGCGCGCAGCACAGGCGCGATCACCGGCATCGTGGCCCTGCATCAGGTCATAGGCCAGCGCCAGATCCTGCACATTGCCAGCGAATGGACCCAGGTGATCCAGATCATCCACAAACGGAAACGTGCCGGTGCGAGGCAGACGCCCGAAGGTAGGCTTGAGTCCGAAGATGCCTCAGAACGACGCGGGTACACGAATGGAACCATTGGTGTCCGACCCAAGACTCAGCGGCAGCAATCCGGCTGCCACGGAGGCTGCGGATCCGCCGGAAGATCCGCCCGCTACCCGCTCGGGATCATGCGATTGCGCGTCGCGCCGTAGTGGGCATTCTCGATGGTGAAACCATACGCGAACTCGTCCATGTTCTGGCAACCGACGAGCACGGCGCCAGCGCGCTTCAGACGCTGCACAAGAATGGCGTCGGTTCTGGCTGGTGCATTGCCGGCCAGGATCTTCGACCCTGCCCGCGTCACGACCCCGGCCACATCGAACAGGTCCTTCACTCCGAATGGCACGCCAGCCAGTGGCCCCAAGCGCTCGCCGGCCGCGAGCCTGCGATCGATTGTGCGCGCATCCTCCATGGCCTTTTCATCCAGCACCGTGGTGAAGCAATTCAGCAGCGGGTCCATTTTCCGGATGCGATGCAGAACACCCTGGATCAGCGCTTCGGCGCTGGTCTCGCGCGTTTGCACGCGCACTGCGGTTTCGTGCGCGCTTCTTGAATTCACGGGCTGGACAAGGGCGCAGGGTCGAGGTCGTGTGCCACGACGAAATCCTCCACGAGCCGGGCCTGCAGGCGCAGTGCCGCCAGTTGCTGCGCGGCACCTGCACGGTATTTCGATGGAATCGCCTCGACCTCTGGCTGCATCAGCGGCGTAGCCTGCGCGTCACTGCTCATATGTGAGTATCCATCGGTGACAGGTGCTGCGAGCATTCTGGCGAACTTGTTCATCGCCAGCAATTACACGTGGATCGCCTCGCTGCACTGCAAGGCGAAATATGTAAGCACCGCGTGCTCGCGATACCGCCTGCGGCTTCCGAAGGAGTGCATACTCATCTCAAGGCTGGTTTGCGCTGGAGCAATCAACGATGTTGAAACGTGTAGAACATATTATGTCTGCCATGATTGCAGCAGGGTTGCTCGCCGGCTGCGGACTGGTCGGTACTGGTGGCGCTGCGGCAGTCAATGGAGCGGCATCGGCTGAGCAGGCCAGCGACGCAAAAAAGCAGCTCGACAAGGCAAAGTCAGATGTGGAGGAGGCTCAGAAAACTGCCGATGAGGCACGGGTTGCAGCCGAGGCCGCGGCGCAATAAACGCTCAGCGCCGCGGCGCAATTACAACGCGGCGCGCCAGCACGCCGTCGCCGTCGATGCTGGAGAGAAAGCCCGCTTTCTGCAGCCGCCGTTTTACTTCCTTCGGCACATCACGGCCGCTGGTCAGTTTGTTGGGCGTGCCGGTGTAGTGGAACAGCAGGCCGCCGGGGGTGATCACGCGCGCCAGCTCATCGTAGAACGACTGCGAGTACAGTTCCCCGGCAATACCGAAGCGGGGTGGGTCATGCAGGATGGCATCGTATGATCGTGCGGGCAGCGCTGCGATCTGCTCGGTGACATCGGCATGCTGCAATCTCAACCGCGGATTCACACGCGGCGACCAGGGATTGATCGTGCGCAGCCACAGCACGCTGTCGTTCTTTTCGAAGGAGTGAACTTCGGTCGCCATGTCCGTGAGGCACCAGTGCGCGAAATAACCCAGCCCGCCGCAGCAGTCGAGCACGCGCTTGCCGCGCGGTGCGATCAGCGCAACCTTGCGTCGCGCGTCCTCGAAGGGTGAAACCTTCGCGGTCGGCAGCATCTTGATGCCATCGATTTCAAACGTCGGTGGTCCCCAGTCGGTGGGCACGAGCTTGATCAACGAGCCTGCAAAGCGCGACACCGGCTCGAAGCCGGTTCCATTCCAGCCGTACACCGTGCGTGCCTTGATCTTTTCGGGATAGGGGTAGCGCATTCGTTGCCACAGCCAGTTGTCGGCGCCGGGTTCGACAGTGACGGTGGTCTTGCCCAGATCCAGCGACAGCGTGATTCGCTCGTCGCCCCGTTGCCGTGCAGCTGCGAGCTTCTGGGCCACGGCAACTGTGAGTAAGGGCAGTGTTGGGGCGGTGCTCATCTGCGCACCATTTTACGGCACCCGCCACCTGGCAAAGGCACGGTTCTTGCTCCTCAAAGGCACAATCAACGTGAGCAATCATGAAATTCGGAACGGAACGGTATCGGCCGCTGGATGTCTTCGACGAACTGGTGGATAGCCAGGGCGAGCCCCGTCCGGCCGCCAGTGCGCTGTGCAGATACCTTTCGACCCTCGATGCCGGCGAGATGCGCCAGCGTCGTGCCGCGATCGACGCAGCCATCGTGACCATGGGGATCTCCTTTACGACGTACAGCGATGGCGAAAACATCGATCGAGCGTGGCCTTTCGACCCGATTCCCCGCGTCATGCCCGAAAGCGAGTGGCGCCACATCGACCGTGGTCTGCGCCAGCGCCTGACCGCGCTCAATCTCTTTATAGACGATCTCTACAACGCGCAGCGGATCGTCAGGGATGGGGTCTTTCCGGGCGAACTGCTGGCCAGTTCGCGCAATTTCCGCAAGCAGTGCCGCGGCATTTCGCCCCCTTTTGGGGTGTGGGCAAATATCTGCGGCACTGATCTGGTGCGGGATGTCGATGGTACGGTTTACGTACTGGAAGACAATCTGCGCGTTCCCTCGGGTGTTTCGTACATGCTCGAGAACCGCATGCTGATGAAGTCAGCCTTCCCGGATTTGTTCAGCGCTTGCCGCATCCTGCCGGTGGATTCGTACACGGCCGCGCTCTACGACATGATGGCTGCGCTGTCGCCGCGCGTGAATGAACGACCAGTCATCGTGCTGCTGACGCCGGGCATCTTCAACTCCGCCTATTTCGAGCACAGTTACCTCGCCCAGCAGACCGGCGCGCAGCTGGTGCAGGGCACCGACCTGCTGGTGGGGTCGGATGATGTGGTTTACATGAAGACCATCGCCGGACTGCGACGTGTCGATGTGATCTACCGGCGAATCGACGATGACTTCCTGGATCCGGATGTGTTCCGCAGCGATTCGGCGCTCGGGGTGCCCGGACTGATGCGGGCCTGGGCGAAGGGCAATGTGGCCATCGCGAATGCGCCCGGCGCAGGCGTGGCGGATGACAAGGTCGTCTACACCTTCGTGCCGAAGATCATCAAGTACTACCTGGACCAGGATCCTATTCTGCCCAATGTACCGAGCTACCTCTGCATGGACGAAAAGGACCGCGGCTATGTGCTGGCCAATCTCGACAAGCTGGTGGTCAAGCCAGCCAACGAGTCGGGAGGTTATGGCCTGCTGATCGGCCCGAAGTCCACACAAGCCGAGCGCGATGAATGCGCCGCGCGCGTGCGGGCCGATCCACGCAGCTACATGGCGCAGCCCACGCTGCAGCTTTCCACCGCGCCGACCTGGGACGGCGACGACATCGCGCCCCGACACCTGGACATGCGGCCCTTCGTGCTGCAGTCGCATGGAATGTATGTGACCACCGGCGGCCTCACGCGCGTGGCGCTACGCGAAGGATCGCTGGTGGTCAATTCCTCCCAGGGCGGTGGCAGCAAGGACACCTGGATTGTCGGAGAACCCTACTGATGCTGTCGCGTTCTGCCGAGAGTCTTTATTGGATGGCGCGTTACCTGGAGCGAGCCGAGAACACGGCGCGCCTGATCAACGCTACGCAACAGTTGCTGCTGGATCTGCCGCAGGGCGCATCCTTTGGTTGGAAGGCGCTCACGCGCATCGTCGGTCTCGACAAACTCTTCCAGCAGAATTACGCGGAGCCGGACGAGGGCAGCGTGGTGGATTTCCTGATGGCATCGCAGCGCAACCCCGGGTCCATCCAATCCTGCATTCGCTTCGCGCGCGAGAACTGCCGCACCATGCGCGATGTGTTGCCACGCGACCTGTGGGAATGCGTGAACTCCATTTACCTGGCGTCGCGCCGCTATTCGCATGCGGGCCTCGGGCGCAAGGACCGTCGGCAGATGCTCGAAGAGATGATCTACGACCGGCATTCGGTGTCCGGCGTGCTGGCAAATTGCATGAGCCATGATGTGGCCTACCAGTTCATCGGGCTGGGTGAGCATATCGAGCGGGCCGACATGACCACTCGCATCCTCGACATCCACTCGGCGATCCTGCTGCCCAACCAAGCCGGTGTTGACGCGGAGATGGGGCTGATCTGGGTGGGCGTGCTCAACTCATTGTCGGGACTGCAGATGTACCGGCGCCATGCCGCGACCGCGGGCAGCGGCGATGGCGGCATCACCAGCGACCGGGTGCTGCGCTATCTCGTCGCCGACCGGCATTTCCCGCGTTCGGTCGTGTATTGTCTGGATGCCATCGAAACCCATCTCGCCGAGCTACCCCACAACATGGATCCGCTGCGCGCGCTGCGGCCTGCGCGACGTCGCACGGACCGGGTTTCGACCGAAGCTCTGCGCCTGTCGAACCAGCACGAATTCCTCGACGCCGTGCAGGGCGACCTGGCACATGTTCACGATGCCATCGCCCGCGAGTACTTCCACCTGCACCAGCGGGAAGTCGCAGCGGACGCACTGGCGTAACGATCCGCTGGAGCATCGACCTGCATGTCCATCCATGTTGCCCTGAATCATGTCACGCACTACCGCTATGACCGACTGGTAAACCTCGGTCCGCAGGTGGTGCGCCTGCGTCCCGCGCCGCACAGCCGCACGCGCATTCTTGCCTATTCCATGCGCGTCGAGCCGGGCAAGCATTTCCTCAACTGGCAGCAGGACGGGCAGGCGAACTATCTGGCGCGGCTGGTGTTCCAGCAGCCGACGCGCGAGTTTCGCGTCGAGGTGGATCTGGTCGCCGAGATGGCGGTGTTTGATCCATTCGATTTCTTCGTCGAACCATATGCGGAGAATTTTCCGTTCGCGTACACGCTGGAAGACCGTTTCGAGCTGATGCCCTTCATGCGGCGGTTGGCGCCAGGCACTGAATTCAGCGCCTTTCTCGCCGGTGTCGATGTCACGCCCCGGCGCACCATCGACTTCCTCGTCGACCTGAACCGGCAGCTGAACAAGCAGATCAGCTACCTGATCCGCATGGAACCCGGTGTGCAGACGCCGGAAGAAACGCTGATCAAGGGGTCGGGTTCGTGCAGGGATTCAAGCTGGCTGCTGGTGCAACTGCTGCGACATCTGGGTTTTGCCGCGCGCTTTGTGTCGGGATATCTGATCCAGCTGACCGCGGATGTGAAATCCCTCGACGGCCCGTCCGGACCGGAGAAAGACTTCACTGACCTGCATGCCTGGTGCGAGGTGTATCTCCCCGGCGCCGGCTGGATCGGTTTCGATCCCACTTCAGGGTTGCTCGCGGGCGAGGGTCACATTCCGCTCGCGTGTTCGCCAGCACCGGGATCCGCCGCGCCGATCAGCGGTGGCGTCGACAAGAGCGAGGTGTGGTTCGGGCACGAGATGAGCGTGCAGCGCATCTGGGAAGCACCGCGCGTCACTTTTCCCTATACCGAAGAACAATGGCAGGACATCAACGCGCTCGGGCAGCGCATCGATGCGCAATTGGTGGCCGGCGACGTGCGCCTGACACACGGTGGCGAGCCCACGTTTGTATCCATCGATGATCGTGACGGCGCGGAATGGAACACCGATGCGATGGGGCCGGACAAGCGGCGGCTCGCCGGCGAGCTACTGAAACCGCTGAAAACGCGCTATGCACCGGATGGTCTGCTGCACACCGGGCAGGGCAAGTGGTATCCGGGCGAACAGCTGCCGCGCTGGTCCCTCAATGTGTTCTGGCGTCGTGATGGCGAGCCACTTTGGTCGAACCCGGATCTGTATGCAGCCGAAGCCAGGTCATATGGCGCCAACGCCGCACAGGGGCAGGCTTTCCTCGCCGCAGTGGCCGCGCGCCTGGGGCTCGATGCCAGCTACCAGTTTCCCGCGTACGAAGACATCTGGTACTACCTCTGGCGCGAACGACGCCTGCCGGCGAATGTCGATCCCTTCGATTCGCGGCTCGACGACCCGCTGGAAAGAGAGCGGTTGCGCCAGGTGTTCTCGGGGCGGCTCGCTTCCGTCGTGGGTCATGTGCTGCCGGTGTGTAAGCCTCTTCCAGGCGCCAGCTGGCAGACTGGCTCCTGGTTCCTGCGCGATGGCCGTTGCTACCTGACACCGGGCGATTCGCCAATGGGATACCGCCTGCCGCTGGATTCGCAGCCCTGGGTGGAAGCAACGGATTATCCCTGGGTACACATGCCCGATCAGTCGCAGCAGTTTCCGCCACTGCCGGCGTATCGCGTGCTGCAGCAGGCAGTGCTCAATCAAGCCGAAGGGGCAGTGCCCCTCGATGATCCCCGCAAGCAAGGCAAGGGATCCAGTTCCAAAGCGAACGCTGCCGAAGCCACTTCCCGCGCGCCCGAAAAATTCGAATCCGCCAACGCGATTCCCCGCACCGCGCTGTGCGCGCAGGTGCGCGATGGACGTCTGCACATCTTCATGCCGCCGACCACCGCGCTTGAAGACTACCTGGAGTTGCTGGCAGCCATCGAGGCCACGGCGAAGGCGCAGTCCATACCTATTGTGATCGAAGGCTACGAGCCACCGCGGGATCCGCGCCTCACGGTGCTGCGTGTAACCCCTGATCCTGGTGTGATCGAGGTAAATGTTCACCCGGTCGCCAGCTGGAGTGAACTCACCGAGCAGACCGAGTTCCTCTACGACGCCGCACACCACACGCGTCTGGCCTCCGAGAAATTCCAGCTTGATGGCCGGCATACCGGCACCGGCGGCGGCAATCACTTCGTGCTCGGCGGCGCTACTCCAGGCGATTCGCCGTTCCTGCGTCGCCCGGATCTGCTCGCCAGCATGATCGCGTACTGGCACAACCATCCCTCGTTGTCCTATTTCTTTTCGGGGCAGTACATCGGGCCGACCAGCCAGGCGCCGCGGGTGGATGAAGCGCGCAATGACTCCGTCTACGAACTGGAGCTCGCCTTGCGCGAGCTCAAACGCATGCAGGGCCAGGGCGCGCTGAAAGACGCGCCGTGGCAGGTGGACCGCGCTCTGCGCAATGTGCTGGTGGATGTCACCGGCAATACGCACCGCGCCGAGTTCTGCATCGACAAGCTGTTTACGCCGGAAGGTGGCGCCGGGCGCCTGGGCCTGCTGGAATTGCGCGCCTTCGAAATGCCGCCGCATGCGCGCATGAGCCTGGCGCAGCAGCTGCTGCTGCGTGGCCTGATCGCGCATTTCTGGAACAAACCCTATCAGCCGAAAACACTGCAGCGCTGGGGCACCGAGCTGCATGACCGATTCCTGCTGCCGCATTTCGTGCACGAGGATTTCCAGGACGTGCTTACTGATCTTGGCGCCAGCGGCTTCGAAATGCCGGCGGCGTGGTTCGCACCGCATTTCGAGTTCCGTTTCCCCAAGCTGGGCGATTTCGTCACCCGCAATGTGGATGTGGAATTGCGCTCCGCACTGGAACCCTGGCATGTGCTGGGCGAGCAGGGCACTCCCGGTGGCAATGTGCGTTACGTGGACTTCTCGCTGGAACGCCTGCAGGTGAAGGTGCGCGGCATGGTGGATTCACGGCATGCGCTCACCTGCAACGGCATGCGCCTGCCACTGCATCCCACGGGCACCGTGGGTGAATACGTTGCCGGTGTCCGCTATCGCGGCTGGTGGCTGCCATCGAACCTGCATCCGTCGATCGGCGTGCACGCGCCCCTCACCTTCGATCTGGTGGATACCTGGATGGATCGCTCGCTGGGCGGCGCGCGTTACCATGTTTCCCACCCTGGCGGTCGTGCTTATGTGACTTTCCCCGTGAACGCCTACGAGGCAGAAGCCCGCCGGCTGGCGCGCTTCTTCCGCATTGGCCACACACCGGGCATTGCGAAGGTGGGGCTGCCTCAGCCAAACCCGGATCACCCCCTCACTCTGGATTTGCGGCAGGGTGGCACGTAGTAGACTGCGCACCTCCCATGTTGCTCAGTTACCCCAATCCGCAAGGACGTTACGACGAGCTGTTTGCCGCTCCGGGCCGGCCGCGTGAGCCCTGGTCAAAGTTGTATTCAGAGCTTACGCTGGCTTCCGTGTCGGATATCGGCGCCATGCGTGCGGCTGCCGAACGGCAGATCCGCGACAGCGGCGTCACCTACAATGTCTATGCGGACCCGAAGGGCCAGGACCGCCCGTGGGACCTCGACGTACTGCCGCTGATCATCGATACGCACGAATGGTCGCAGATCGAGTCCGGCATCAGGCAGCGCGCCTGGCTGCTCAACGCAATCCTGGGTGATATCTATGGCCCGCAGGAGTTGCTGCGCGAAGGGCTGATCCCGGCGCCGCTGGTGTATGGGCACAGCAGTTTCCTGCGCCCCGCTTGCAAGGCGCAGGTGCCAGGCAAGACGCATCTGCATGTGTATGCCGCCGATCTGGCGCGCTCGCCAGATGGCCGCTGGTGGGTAATGGCCGATCGCACACAGGCCGCCTCAGGCGCTGGCTATGCGCTTGAAAACCGGTTGATCGTGTCGCGCACCTTCCCGCATCTTTATCGCGACCTGCGCATCCAGCATCTGGCCCGCTTCTTCGCCACCATGCGCGACTCGCTGCTGCACTATGCGCCCAAGGGCGACGGCGCGCCGCTGGTGGTGCTGCTGACTCCGGGCCCATACAACGAGACCTATTTCGAACATACGTTGCTGTCGCGCTATCTCGGCTTTCCACTGGTGGAAGGCGGCGATCTCACGGTGCGTGATGGCAAGGTGTGGCTGAAGACCATCGGTGGTCTGCGGCGCGTGCACGCCATCATGCGTCGTCAAGACGGTTCATACTGCGACCCGCTGGAGTTACGCAGCGATTCGGCTCTCGGGGTCGCGGGGCTTACCGATTGTGCGCGCCGCGGCTCGGTGCTCATTGCCAATGCTCTGGGTTCCGGTGTTCTCGAGTCGGGCACTCTACTCGGGTTCCTGCCGCGTATAGCCGAGCGCCTGCTTGGCCAGGAGTTGCAGATGCCTTCGATCGGCACCTGGTGGTGCGGCGAGCCCGCGGCACTTGCCGATGCACTCAAACGCGTGGACCGTCTGGTGTTCAAGCCCGCCGATCCGGCGAACAACTTTGATGTCATCTTCGGTCACGACCTGGATGCCAAGGGGCTGGCGGAATTCAAAAAGCGACTGGAAGCCAGACCCGAAGCCTTCGTGGCGCAGGAACTGGTGCATGTGTCGCAGGCCCCGGTGTTGTCGCGCAACGCGGAACTGCTCGTGGAGCCACGCGGCGTCGGTCTGCGCGTGTTTGCAGTAGCTACGCCAGCCGGCTACATGGTGATGCCAGGTGGACTCACCCGCGTCGCGAGCAGCGCATCCGCGCGTGTGGTCACCATGCAGCGCGGTGGGGGTTCGAAAGACACCTGGGTGATGTCGCCGGGGCAGGTGGATGCCAGCTTCACGCTGCTGCGCACCACCGTCACGCCTGCGGATCTGGTGCGCGCGCCCGCGGGCCTGCCATCGCGACTTGCCGAGAATCTCTACTGGCTGGGTCGTTACCAGGAACGTTGCGACGACATGGCGCGCCTGCTGCGCCAGACGCTGGGCCTGAAACTGCAGGACAGCGACGACGAAGAGAATGCCCAGCAACCGCTGGAAGAACTCGCGCGGCAAACCGGCCTGATCGGTGACGACGAGGATGTCGAGCAGGCGCTGCTCACTGCGACCCTGTCTCAGGAAGAACCCGGCAGCCTGCCTGTCAACCTCAAGTCATTGCAGCAGGTGGCCTTTCATCTGCGCGAGCGCATGTCGTTGGACAACTGGCGCGTGCTGAACAATGTGCTGCAGGATATTCCCGACAGCGATGTGCAGGAAGTGAGCACCGCGCTGGAATGGCTCGACATGGTCACACTGCGGTTGATGACGCTTTCCGGCTTTGCGCTCGATGGCATGACGCGCGACAACGCCTGGCGCTTCATGTCGATCGGTCGGCGTCTGGAACGGCTTGTTTTCCAGTGCGCCGCACTGCAGTGCGCGTTCCTGCATGACGGCACCGCCGGGCTCACCTGGCTGCTGCGTCTTTCGGATTCCGCGGTCACCTACCGCGCGCGTTACATGGTCAGTCCCGAGTGGCTACCCGTGCTCGATCTGATCGTGGTCGATGCCAGCAATCCGCGGTCCGTTCTGTTCCAGGCGAAGGGTGTGCTCGGATATCTGGAAGTTTTGCAGAAGGAATACGGCCCCTGCGGCGCCGAATTGCTGCGCGAGCATGTACGGTTCCTCACAGACATGGATCGCGGCCGGCACCTGAACCCGGAGAGCGAAGAGCTGCGCAACACCATCAGCGGCCTGCGCAATGCCGCGCTGCAGCTGAACGATCGACTCACGCAGCGATTCTTCAATGTTGGCCAGGCGCGCACCTGGTCGTCGCTGAGGGTGTGATGACGGCCGACTCGCTTCGTTATCGCGTGGTGCACGAGACGGGTTACAAGTACTCGTCGCTGGTGACCAGCAGCCGGCAGATCGCGCACCTGAGTCCGCGCGAGACCAGCTGGCAGAAAGTGGTTTCACATCAGCTCGATATCAGGCCAGCGTCCATCGAGCGCAACGTAAGCATCGACTACTTCGGCAACTACATGATCAGCCTGTTTGTCGATGAGCCTCACCATGCGCTGACCGTGCGCGCCGAGTCCGAAGTCATCGTGTCGCGTTATGCGCCGTCGCCCGACGCAGCTTCACCGCCTTGGGAAGAATCGCTGGCCGTGAAGGGCGAGTGGGGCCCCGGCACCGATCTGGAAGTCGAGAGCTACCGTATTCCATCGCCGGCCGTACCATTGCTTGCCAGCGCGCGTGCCTATGCCGCGCCCAGCTTCACGCCCGGCCGCCCCTGGCTTGCGGCGCTGCTGGATCTCACCCAGCGTATCCGCAAGGAATTCGTCTACGACCCCAAGGCCACCACCATCTCGACCAGTGTGGAAGAAGTGCTCGAGCTCAAGCGTGGTGTCTGCCAGGACTATGCGCACCTGATGCTGTCGTGCCTGCGCACGCTTGGCATTCCTGCCCGCTATGTCAGTGGGTATGTGCTGAACCGGTCGCGCGCCGATGGCACCAAGCTCACCGGCGCGGATGCCTCGCACGCCTGGGTTTGTGCACACTGTCCAACCCTGGGCTGGGTAGCCTTCGATCCAACCAACGGCAAGATTGCGGATGTCGAGTTCATTACTTTGGGGTGGGGGCGGGAGTTTCGGGATGTGTCGCCGCTGCGCGGCGTGGTGTTGGGCACCGCCAGTCAGCTGCTCTCTGTAGCGGTCAGCGTGACGCCGATCCCAGAGCCTGCGAGTGTCGCGAGCGCTTGACCCGGGCGCGGCGTGTGGAGGGCGCTGGCAGGCCTGGCGACGCCATTTTGCCTTGCCGTTGTCGCCGCAGGCCCCTAGAATGCCGCTCCCCACGCGCCTGTAGCTCAGTTGGATAGAGCGTCTGGCTACGAACCAGAAGGTCGGGAGTTCGAATCTCTCCAGGCGCGCCATTAACTCAACGGGTTAGGGTCATCTATCAATTTGCTAGATTGACTGAGTCACCACAGATCACCACGCTGGATCGATTTAGAGCATCTTGCTCAATCGGATAACCGCTGGGCGTCCGTGCTCGGAGTTGAGCCCTTGCTTCGGGAGCTGGCCTCATGAATAAAACACACCTGATTCAGTCGCCGATACATCCGGGCTAGCCGGTCTCAAGTCCACGCTCGCGGGCCCAGCAGGTCGGCGGTGCGCCGTCTGACAGCGAATCGCAGATGTTTCTGTAGTCCCACGCTGATACGACGCCACTTTGCCCAAGAGTATCTTCGGGGCATACGGAGGACTCCATCATGGCGGCGCGATCCTTTGCCTCGGTGACCATCTCATTCGGCCTGGTTAGCATTCCGGTGGATATCTATTCCACCGAGGTTGCTGCCAAGCGCATCTCCTTCAATCTTCTCCACGCCAAGGATGGCGCGCGCGTGAAGCAGCAGTACATCTGCGCGCTGGACGGAGAAGTGGTCGAACGCTCGGAGATGGTCAAGGGTTACGAATATGAGAAGGATCGCTATGTCATGTTCAAGCCCGAGGAGATCAAGGCGCTGGAGGAGGCAGGATCGAAGTCGGTGGACATCGCCGAATTCGTGCCACTGGAAACCATCGACCCAATCTATTTCGACCGGACCTATTTGCTGGCGCCCTCCAAGCACGGCGGCAAGCCCTATGCTCTGCTGAACGAAGCGATGCGTCAGTCGAAGCTTTGCGCGGTGGGACGCTGGGCGGCCCGCGGACGGGAGTACGTGGTGCTGATACGTCCCCTGGAAACCGGCATGGCCATGCACCAGCTTTTTTTCAAGGACGAAATCCGCAGCCTCAAGGAACTCGGCATGCCGGACGCGCCGGAACTTTCCGCCGCTGAACTGAAGCTCGCCAAAGCCTTGATCGAGCAGACCACCGCCAAGCGTTTTGATCCGAATCAGTTCCACGATGAATTCCGCGCCAGGGTCGAGGCGGCCATCGACAAGAAGATCAAGAGCGGCAAAGAGATTTCCAGCTTCGAGAGCCCGGAGGACGATCGCGGCCCCGTGGGTGGGAACGTGGTCGATCTCATGGAGATTCTGCAGCGAAGCCTGCGAAACAAAGACGCTGCGAAGGCGCAGCCGGCAGCCCGCAAACCTCCGAAGCGGGTAACCGCCGCTGCAGGTAGATCGAAGCGCGCATCCCGGGGTGCCTGAAATGCAGCAGTTCGGGACGGCCGAAGTATCGCGGCTGGCCCGCATTCCGGTGCGCTCGCTTCGATCAATGGTGCGGGCCAGGTATGTGTCGCCGGCCAAGGGAGCACGTGGCGCGCTGCGTTTTTCCTTCCACGATCTGATCGTGCTGCGCACGGCTCGCCATCTGCTGTCTGCCGGTATTGCTGCGCGCCGCGTGGGCGAAGCGCTGCGCACACTGCGTTCGCAGCTTCCGATCAAGCTGCCGGCGGGGGGGCTATCGGTGACGGCCGCAGGTGGGCGCGTCGTGGTGCAGGAAGCCGGCAAGAAGCGTGATGCGCTGTCCGGACAGTTGTTGCTGTCCTTTGAGGTACGCAGGGACGGCGAAACGGTGCAGATCGTCGACACAACCGCAGGCGAAACGAATGAGACCGCAGGCGACGAATGCGAGCGGGAATTTTCGGCCGCGCTGGAACTGGAAGAGACCGACCTTGACGCGGCGGTGAAAGCCTACGGTGCATGCATTGCCAGACATTCACACAGTGGCGCCCGCGCCAATCTGGGTCGGCTGCTGCACCTGCAAGGGCGCATCAGCGAAGCCCTGAACCTCTATCGCGGCGACCAGGGGGACGTGAATGTCCTCTACAACCAGGCCGTTGCGCTGGAAGATCTCGGGCGCACCGAGGAAGCCATTTCCGTCTACGGGCGTGTGATCGAGCTGGATCCGGACTTCAGCGATGCACACCACAACCTGGCCCTGCTGTGGCAGCAGGCAGGGGATCAGCGGCGCGCTGTGCGCCACTGGAATGCGTATCGAAGGCTATGCGCTGCGGAATGACGACAAGGAGAATGCAATGCGAGTCATCGTGTTGGTAAAGGCTACCGAGGAAAGCGAAAAGGGTTTCGTTCTGACGGCCGAGATGAAGAAATCGATGGAGGCGATGGGCAAGTTCAATGACGAGCTGATAAAGGCCGGCATCCTGCAGCCCGGCGACTGCGACGGTCTCACGCCTTCCTCGCAAGGGAAGCGTATTGCGTTCGATGGTTCCAGCCGCAGGGTCATCGATGGACCCTTCGACCCAGCCCGCGAACAGGTTGCCGGCTTCTGGCTATGGGAGGTCAAGGACATGGCAGAGGCGGTCGCCTGGGGAAAGCGCTGCCCCAACCCGATGTCAGGACCGAGCGAGATCGAAATCAGGCCCGTGCAAGAGCTTGAAGACCTGCAATGAGCAGTGGCTGCCAATCGGAAAATGGCGGACTCACAATTTGTAGTATTGCTCCCAATTCCGCCGCGGAGGAACGCCACCAAGTAATTCGTTCGCGACTTTGTGATTTGTGATCTGCCTCTTCACGGAGTCGAATTCCACTTTCGCATTCACACGCTGGGCGATGATGCCGATGGCCATGGCCTGGCACAATGGGCCAGCCACCGCAAAATTGGAGCGGGTTTTCTCCTCGCCCTTCGCCGCCTTCAGGAAGTTTTCCGCGTGGTTCGATGGGCTGCTCTGGACGTTTGGCAGGCTGGTCTGAACGTCCCTCGCTCGTTCGCCTCCCATGATTTGCAGCGTTGAACCATGAGTGCCTCCCTTGAAAGTAAGTCCTTCACCGTAGATGACTTTACCCGGCGCAAGCGTCTGAGTGTCGATCGTGCCGGTGGATGGTGGTGGAATGTTGGGGTCAACAATCCCGCTACCAAAATTGGCCGGCAATGGAGGCAGGTTTTTAACGCCGTCGTACCAGGTCAATTCCACTGGTGGCTGCGAACCTCTCCTTGGAAAACGGAACGCAAGCGTGGACGCCTGAGGAAAGATCAATGGGTTCCAACCTTCCAGCTTCGGCTCCACTTCCGTGGGCAAGCCCAGATTGAGAAACTCGTGTGCGGTGTCGAAAATGTGCGCGCCCCAATCACCGAGCGCTCCATTGCCGAAATCAAACCACGAACGCCATTCGCCATTCATATAGGCCTTGTTATAGGCGTGTTGCTTCGCGGTTGTGAGCCAGCAATCCCAATCGAGCGTTGACGGCACCGGCTGTTCAGGCGGATAGCCATCCACTTTCATTCCGTGCCAACGTCGGGCGCTATTCATGAACGCGGTGATCCTGGTGACGTTCTTGATGATGCCAGCGTCGGTCCATGCCTTGAATTGAAAGTAGTTCCCTGCGGAATGTCCCTGGTTGCCCATCTGGCAGGCGACTCCATATTTCCTTTCCGCTGCCATCATCAGCTCAATCTGTCGGAACGTGAGCGCCATCGGCTTCTCGACATACACATGCTTGCCGAGTGACATTGCGAGCATGCAGATCGGGAAGTGGGACAAATCCGGAACCGCAACACATACGGCGTCGATGCCATTGGCCATCTTGTCGAACAATTTCCGGAAATCCTGAAATCGCGGGACGTCCGGAAACATCTGCATGACCTGCTGTGTATGTGGTGCACCCATGTCCGTGTCGCAAAGCGCCACTACGGTCGCAAGGCCGGTGGCATTCATGGATCGAACGTCTTCGGCACCACGATTTCCGATGCCGATGCAGGCGAGGCGAACCTTTTGGCCAGCAGCGCCGAGCACGATGTTTGGTGAGAATGTTGCAAGCGCGCCCGAGGCGAGTGCACCTTTGAAAAAGGAGCGGCGGCCCTTCGAGGCCGGTGAAGTGGTTTTGAGAGAATGATTTGTCATAGGTTGAAGTCGGCTATCGAAATTAAAGTTATTTCGCGGGTAGGACGCGAATCTTGATACTGCGGTAGGAGACCATGTTCCCATGATCCTGCAGAAGAATGTGGCCATCAGCCCACTCGCCAAAGTTGGGAATGTTCTTGAATTTGCTTGCTGCTACTTCTTTGCGGAATGCCGCTGAGCCGCGCTCGTATTCCAGAACAAGTTCTCCATTCAGCCAGTGTTCGACGTGGTTTCCGTTCACTACAATGCGTGCAGTGTTCCACTCGCCGATGGGGTTTGGCTTCTTCGTCGCGGCAGCGGGCATCACATCGTAAAGCGAGCCAAGAGTGCGATTCCCGTTTCGCCCCGCCTTTGCATCCGGATGACGCAAATCGTCCAGGACCTGATATTCCGGTCCGATGGCCGACCCGATGTCGGTAGGCTCGCCCGTGTTCTTGTCGATGGGCGAGATATTCGGTTGAACAAGATACTTTATGCCGCTGTTCGCGCCCTCGGTGATTTTGAAGTCCACCGTCAATTCGAACCGCGAGAATTTCTCCGTGGTGATGATGTCGCCACCACCGCCCGATTCGCCGCCGTTAGTTGGAAGCACCGAAAGGGCGCCATTCGTCATTGACCAACCGCGCACCGGAAACTGCTCTGATGTCGGCGTTCTCCATCCGACAGATGTTTTGCCATCCCACAAGAGTTTCCAGGCAGCGGCCTTTTCGGCTGCTGTCAATGTGTTCGGCGGAGCCGTTTCAGCAGCAGTGGCAGCAAGAACAACGCTGCACGCCAGGGTTGTGAAAATGTTGAGCAGGCGCATAAGGCTATGCCTTCTGTTTTATCCGTTGTATTCAATTGAAAATGCGGCGCAGACAGGTATTTCCAAAGTGTCTTGCGTGACTGGATGAGGTGGACGTCTGGGGTTATATGTCTTTATCTGTGCCGACCGCCAAGTGGGAGGAAGTGAAGTGAACGACGGGGTTTGCGCCTGGCCTGTTTCAAGGTCGCATTCCGCCTTCCTGGTGCTGCGGCGGGCAGATCAGGGCTGGCCATCCACGGCGGAAGGGTTTCAGGCGACTGCGGGCGCTGCGACGTGACCACAAAAGGATTCTGGGAGTTGACCGGGGTAATTCGATGCGCCAGGTGGATCGACTCAGCCTGCTGGAGCCTGTCTACGGGCGGACATAAAGCCCGTTCCCCATAAAGCCGCAGCGCTTGCACGCTCGGCCCATGTGTCCTATTGTACTAGTACACATGGTCGCGAAATGTTCATACTGAACCCCCACGCAAGCGTGCCGATCTACCAGCAGCTCATTGATCAGGTGCGGCGGCTGGTGGCTGGCGGGCAGCTGCTGCCGGGCGCCGAGCTGCCTTCGGTGCGCGAGATGGCGCACGAGCACACCGTGCATCCGATGACGATCTCGAAGGCCTACAGCCTGCTCGAATCCGAAGGCCTCCTCGAACGTCATCGCGGCAAACCGATGCGGGTCGCGGCTCTGCGCCGCAATCAATCCAGCGTCGCCGCGAAGCTCAGGCAAATAGAACCACAGCTCGAAGCCCTCGCCCTCGCGGCGCGGCAGCTGGAGCTTTCGGATGAAGAAGTCATCGCGCAGCTCAGGAAGAACTTGGGAGAGAAGTCATGAGTGAATCGGCGGTCAGCATCCAGGCTCTGCACTGGGCCATCAAGGGACGCAGCGTCCTGCAGGGCATCACCACCGAGGTGCGCCCCGGCGATGTCGTCGGTGTCATCGGCAAAAACGGCGCCGGGAAGACGACATTGCTCGAAACCATGCTGGGGTTCTCGCCGCCGGCCTCCGGCAGTGCGCGCATCTTCGGCGAAGACTGCCGCAACCTGTCCGAGGCCGTGAAAATGCGCATCGGCTTCGTGCCGCAGCAGGATGAACTGCTGCCCACGCTCACTGGCACACACCAGATCTCCCTGACGAGCAGCTTCTATTCCACCTGGGATTCGGCATTGGTCGATCGCCTCGCGCGTGAATGGGAGGTGCCGCTGGATCGCCGCGCCAATGTGCTGTCAGGCGGTGAGCGGCAGAAACTCTCCACGCTGCTCGCGCTCGGCAATAGGCCCGATCTGCTGGTGCTCGATGAGCCCGTGGCCAGCCTCGATCCGCTGGCGCGGCGGCGTTTCCTGCAGCAATTGCTGGAAGTCGCCGGTGACGCGCAGCGCGCCGTGATCTTCTCCACGCATATCGTTTCCGATCTCGAGCGCGTCGCCAACCGCATCTGGATCATCAAGGACGGGCGGCTGCTGTGGGATGGAGAAACCGACAATCTGAAACAGTCCGTGCGTCGCCTGCACATCCGCGCGCGCCGGCCCCTGCCCTCAGAGCTCGGATTGCGCGGCGTGCTGTCGTCGCGACGCGCGCCGGACAACATGACTGCCACCGTAACCGTGCGCGACCTCGGCGAGGCAGACCTGCAGGCCGCAGCGGCCCGCATGGAAGCGCACATAGAAAGTGAAGGGCTGGGCCTCGAAGACATCTTCCTGGAGATCCATGCATGAAGACCGTGCTGCGGATTGCGCAAGGCTTTTGCTGGTCGATCATTCCATTGCAAAGCTGGATCGTTTTGCTGGGCGCAGTGTTTCTGCTCGGCGCAATGGGGTTCGGCGCATTTGAGCAGGAGCCGCAGGACATTCACATCTATGCGATGGTGGGCATGGCGGGCGCCATCATCATCGCGTTTGTGCCGGCGCTTTCAGGGGGGGCGGCACTGCGGTTCGCCTCCTCGCGCTCGATGCTGCACCTGCGTCCCCGTGGAAGAGCAACGATGCTCTCGGCTTCGATGCTGGCCATTACGGCGCTCGCAGCCCTTATCGCACTGCCCGTATTGCTGGGGCAGTTCGCCACCCAGTCCGCAGGCTTTGCGCCGATTCCCCGCAGCCCACTTCCGGCCCATGTATTCGCGGTGAGCTGGTCCGTCATGGCCCTGCTGTGGGGCATCGTGTTCGTAGCGAGCGGCTCAAGGGCGTTTTCGTTCCTCGCCATTTTGCCGATTTTCATCGTGCCACCATTGCTCATCCACTCCTCCCAAGCGGCTCTCGACCTGCCAGGCCCATTCACCTGGTTCCTGTTGGCGCTGGCTTTCTGGCTGCTGTTCACAGTCTGGTACATGCGGGCAGATGCCTTCCGCACACCGCGCTGGTTTGGCGATCGTTCGAGCCAGAACTTCGAGAGCACACCGGCAGGAATGGTGTCTTCGCTGCTGGACTTCTCTCGGAGCGCGCTTTCCCCGCAACGTGCGGGAAGCCTTCTCCTGCTGGGCGCATCCTCCCCCTTGCGCTATGCGATCACAAACACCGTCTGGCTAGCCGTGATCTTTCTCTTCTTCGCGGTGATGGGCACAGGAAGCGCTCGCGCGCGGGCCGGTCGTGTGCCGGGCATGGAGTTCGTACTGGTATTCGGCGCGACATTGGGCGCCCAGCTGGCGTACATGAGTGCGCGACGCGCGCGGCTTCTCTGGCTGCGCGCGGGCTCCGACCGCATGAGCCTGTTCGCGATGGCGGAGCGCAACGGCCTCGCGGCAACCCTATGGTCACTGTTGCTCACGGCCGCAATCGTCGGGTGCTTTACGCTATTGCGGGCTCCGGATTTCGCGAGGTCCCTGCTGCTGTTCGCCGCAGCGCAGTTGCCCGCATGGGTAGCCGCTTACTATTGCGGAATGTCGCTGACGCGCACGCCGAACCTGATCGACGTTTGCCTGTGCATCGGGCTGGTGCTGCTGTTCTTCGTGCAGATGGTATTCGTCCAGCCGAAAGTCGATGTGTCGTCATTGCAACTGAGCCTGGCTGCCGCCTTCTGGCTGGGGCTCAGCATCCTGCTGCGTGCTCTGGCGAAGCGGCGATGGCGCGCGCTCGACTGGCGCATCGCACGGCTGACATTCCCCAGCCAGCGTACTGGCTGAATTGTCCCGGCATTCATGCAGTCTTTCGCGGGAAACTCACCAGCAACACTGGCAGCAGCGCGAGCAGCAGGATCACATCAGAGTGCTCTTGCAGTGAGTCTCGGAGTAGCTGGCGGCGTAGGCGGGAATGATCACCGCCTTGATCCTGTGGTAAATTCATCGGAATGAACGGGAATCCAATCGAGTTTATCTCATCACTCTTGGCAGTTCCGCTGCTGTTTACCAGGGTATCAAAGGAGCCCTAGTCAAGGGCCTGTTGACATTCATTGGTGCCGATTTGTCAAAGCAGTACGGTGGATCATGAAAATGAAATCGACCCTTGCCGGCATGTTGCTGCTGTTCGTTGCCGCGACTCCGCTGGTAGCCGCCCAGAAGTCCGCGCCGATGGAACTGGTCATCGGCACCTACCGCGAGGGCAACAACGTCACCGAGCCGCGGCCCGCGCAGAGCAAATATTTCAAGACGACGCTCGGTGCTTTCCAGCTGATCCAGGGCTTTGCCGCCTACAAATGGTTCATCGAGGTGATTCAGCACCCTGAGAAGCGGATCTACACGCGCTGCATCATCGAGAACCCTCAGGACCCGAAGAGGCCATTTGTCTACGACGGCTTCATTGATCCGACCACCCCGAGCACCGGGATCACGCATGGCCCCGCCTTGGGATTGAAGATTTATAGCGACTACACGCTGGAGTTCATCGCCTACGAGGACGAGGCGCGGACGAAGGAGATCGACAAGCTCACGCAGAAACTTCGGTCCTACGTCGACACGACTGGCCCGAGTCTGAAGCTCTTCAAGGGCATGAAGGCTGCTACCAAGGACAGCCTGCAGGAACACACCACACCGCCCGAGACGGAGAAGAAATAGGCGCGCTTGCAGCTTCGTAACCGTCGGCTTCCGCGCGGCGGTCGACGGTGCGGCTATTTCAGTCCGAGACGCGCTCGACCTTGCCGACGAGAAAGATGTACGAGCACGCGCCCATCAAGGCGAGGAGCACGACCAGTGTCAGCGCTGGCGCGAAGCTCTCGCCCTTTGCCAGGTAGCCGATGGCGATAGGAACGCTGATGCCGGCCAGGCCGCCGATGAAGTTGAACGCCCCTCCCGTCAGCCCGATCAGTCGCTCGGGCGCGACCGAGGAGACCAGGGACCACGTGATGGAGGCGAGACCGTTAGCGAAGAAGGCGATCGTCATGAACATCACGACAAGCGTCGGGTCGTCGGTGAAGTTCGCGCCGATCATCACGGTCGACAGGAGCAAGCCGCCAATGATCGGCGTCTTGCGCGCAGTGCCCAGGCTCGCGCCGCGCCGGACCAGCCAATCCGAGAGGAAGCCCGCGCAGAGTATGCCGACGAAACCGCCCAGGAACGGCAGGGACGCAGCGAAGCCGGCCTTGATGTAGTCCATGTGCTTGTACTTCACCAGGTACGTCGGGAACCAGGTGAGGAAGAAGATGCTCGTCGAGCCCAGGCCGAACTGGCCGAGGTAGATGCCCCAGAGCTTCCGCCGCCCGAGCACAATCGCCAGATCGCTCCAGGGGGTCCCGGGGCGTGCGGCAGTCCGCGCCTTGGCGCGCTCGCTGAGATCGGGCAATCCGCCGCTTGAGGCGATTAGATCGATCTCTGCCTGGTTGATGCCCGGGAAGTCCTTTGGCTCGCGATATGAGAGGTACCAGACTGCCGCCCACACAAGGCCGATGACGCCGGTGATCACGAAGACCATCTGCCAGCCGAGGCTCACTGAGATCCCCGCCAGCACGGGAGCGAGGAATGCCAGCCCCACCCACTGTCCGGAGGTATAGATCGCGATGCACGAGGCGCGCTCGCGCTCACCGAACCAGGTGGTGGCGATGCGGTTGTTCAGCGGATACGAAGGCGCCTCGAACAGCCCCACCGCCATGCGCAGCAACACCAGCGAAACAAGGCCAGCCGCCAGCCCGAAGCTGATCGTCGCCAGCGACCACAACACAATGAGAATCGGATAGAGGATGCGCGGGTTGAAACGATCGACCACCCCGCCGACCGGGATCTGAGCGGCGCTGTAGGTCCAGGCGAACGCCGAAAAGATATATCCCATGCCGACGGAGTCGATACGCAGAAATTCCTGGAGAGCGGGCGCTGCGATCGCGAGATTGGTGCGATCTAAATAGTTGATCACCACCGTCACGAACAACAGGCCGGTGATGAAGAACCGGCGACGCGTCGGCCGCTCGGCGGTCGCCGCGGCTGGCGTCACCATTCTGCGAAGCTCCCGTCGTCGTGGCGCCAGATCGGGTTGCGCCAACGGTGTCCCTCGGCCTGACGTTTCGCCAGGTACTCCTCGTCGATCTCGACGCCAAGGCCTGGGCCGGTCGGAATGTTCACGAAGCCATCGACGTAACGGAAGATCTCGGGGTTGCGCAGGTAGCTCACAAGTTCGTTGTTCTGGTTGTACTGGATGCGCAGCGCCTGCTCCTGAATCGCGGCGTTGTAGCAGACGGCGTCGAGCTGCAGGCAGGTGGCGAGGGCGATGGGACCGAGCGGACAATGCAGCGCCACGGCAACGTCATGGCACTCGGCCATGGCCGCGATCTTGCGCGTCTCGGTGATGCCGCCGGCGTGCGAGGGATCCGGTTGGATGATGTCGACGTAGCCGGCCGCCAGGATCGGCTTGAAGTCCCAGCGCGAGAACAGGCGCTCGCCGAGCGCGATCGGAATCGAGGTCCAGGCTGCGACGTCGCGCAGGGCATCGGCGTGCTCGCTCAGCAGTGGCTCCTCGATGAACATCGGCTTGAATGGCTCGAGCTCGCGGAACAGCGCCTTGACCATCGGCTTGGTAACCCGCCCGTGGAAGTCGATGCCGATCCCGACCTCGGAGCCGACGGCGGCGCGCACGGCGCCGACCTTGGCCACCACCGCGTCGATTTTGCCGTGCGTGTCGATGTAGCTGAGGGCGTCGGTGCCGGTCATCTTCAGCGCCGTGTAGCCGTTGGCGACCGCACCCTGTGCTTCCCGCGCGACGGTGGCCGGATCGGCCCCGTCCACCCAGGAGTAGACCCGAATCTTGTCGCGCACTGGTCCGCCGAGAAGCTTGTAGACGGGCACGCCATGCATCTTGCCCTTGATGTCCCAAAGCGCCTGATCAATGCCGGAGAGGGCGCTCATGTGCAGCCCGCCGCCGCGGTAGAACCCGCCGCGGTAGAGCACGGTCCAGTGGTCCTCGATGGGTGAGGGATCCTTGCCGATCAAGTAGTCCGATAGCTCGTTGACCAGCGCGGCCACCGTATGGGCACGCCCCTCGAGCACCGGCTCACCCCATCCGCTGATGCCCTCGTCGGTTTCGATTTTTACGAACAGCCAGCGGGGCGGGACCAGGTAGGTCGAGATCTTCGTGATCTTCAGGGCGCGACTCCTGCGGCCGCAGGTGCCGCTTCAATAGCGCGTACCTTACACGATGGGGCGGCCAGAACGGGTGCTCACATAATCGGCACGCCTTTTGGGGCACGCACCACCACCGTACCGGCAACCTTGTCGTGCCAAGCCTGCTGATCCTTGTCGAACGCAATCCAGATAAAGCCCAGGCCCCCCACAATCAGTGACAGGAAGCAGCCAAGTGCACGCATGATGGCCGTGCCCCAGTCGATCGCCCTGCCATCCTGTCTCACCAGTTGTAGGCCGCAGATGCTGCCGCCAATGGTGGTGCCCTTTAGCCTCCACATGAGTGCACCATAAACAGCAGTCCAGAGTAGCAGTGTGCTCATCCAAGGAGTCCCGACGCCAAACGGGCTGGTGACAAGGTGTGTGAGCACCAGCACCAGCACGAGATCCAGGGCCAATGCCGCCATGCGCAACAAGAACCCCGCGCGGGGCATGCCAGCATGAGCGATGGGCTGGCTCGCGACGGATGCCGCCGGTGTCGCGGTGGCATCGCCGGTTGCATCAATCGGCATCGCCATGCCTTGCGCAGTTGCGCCAGGGGCGTTCGTATCGACAGCAGTGCCACTGGTGCCGATCTTGCTGGCACGTGATGATTGCCAGGATGCCAGCAATGTGTACAGCACTGCGCCGAGGCCGACGAAGCCTAGCAGCTTGTACACCACGAAACCCAGTACGGGTACCAGGTACAGGACGGTAACGATGGCGCCGCCGATCAATACTGCGAGCGGCACTGACCAGGAGTCGCTTTGAGAAATTGATGGACCGTCCTCAGTGGCTGCGTCTGCGTGAGACATGGCTGCGATCGGCTTGGTGATGCGCCGACCGATCCAGGCCAGCATCACGGCTTTTCCAAACACACTCGCGCAGAGCAGGGCCACACCAATAAATGGAATTGCGACGATTCCGACGATGGTCATGACCAACAACAGGGAAAGCATCGGTACCACAGGCACTGCGATCAATGCTGCGAGCAGGGATCTGCCCGGTCTCTGCTCCAGAGTCGTCACACATTGCTGTATGGCGGCCGGTGCCGCAAAGCCAAGCAGTAAATAGAGAGCCAGAAAGCCAGCGGCTATTCCCCAGGCCCAGCCCAGTCCGGCGTCCAGTGCTAGCGGTCGGCCAAGCAACGCACAACGCCTGAGCCAGATCTTGAAGCCCTCCAGCGTGTCGAACGGCCCCAGGGAAATGATCTGCGTTGAACCATTGATGATTGCGGCCGGGTCGCGCTTGAGCGTGCCACCTACGGCTACAACATCCCTGCCGATCCGCGCTTCCGGCCCGAGTTCGACGTTGCCCATGACTGCGACGACTTCCCGATCTACGGTGCTGTTGATGTAAACATTGCCAAACACCGCAACTACTTCACGACCGACAGGCCCCGTGACTCTTGCATCACCAAGAATTGCCACGAGTTCGCGCTGCACAGTGCCATCGCTGCTGGCGTTGCCAAAGATGGCGACCACTTCATCGGCGGTCTCGCCGCTCTTCAGAACTGCGTCGTTGGAAAAGGCAACAATGCCGTTCCTGGAACGGGGCCGGCGATACTCATCGGATGAGAAGGGGTCAGTCGCCTCCGCTGGAGCAACGGCTTCCGCTGCAGCAACGGCCTCCGCTGAATACACATCTGTGCTGAGGGCTGCGCTGCTCAGGATCAGCGCAGCGGCAGTTGACGCAAGCCAGTGTCGAAATGGAGTGTTCATGAAATTACCTGCGAATCGAGCGGTAGACAAGGGCGCTGGCACCGACCAGGAGCGAATACGCTGTGACAGCCATGCTGGCGACTATCATCAGCAGAGTCGTGGGCATTGCCCGCAATAGCGCGGGCAATGAGTCAGCCAGGGACGCAATGACCGTGGCCACGGCTTGCATCACCGACCAGGATGACCGCAGCTCGTCGCCAGCCAGCAGCGCGGGTGCCGCGTTGGTGACTCCCGTCAGCGGCTGCGTCAGCAACCAGGCCAGTGCCACACATCCCAGTGCGAACAGAATTTGTACTTGCGACGGCCATCGACGAAAGTCGCCCCTATACCAGGGCGCCGGATGGCCGACCTTGCCCGGCTGCAGCGTGCCGGCCGCAATTGCCGCCATGACATTCGCTTGCAGCGATGCGGGTGCACGCCGTAGCGGCACGTTGCGCAGGCGCTGCGCAACGAGAAGTTCAGCAGCTTTCAGATTGTCGTGTTCGTTATGCACAATCGTTGCCCGCCTCCGTAAGACTCTTCAGCAATGCCAGGCGGCCGCGATGAATGTCTGCCTTGATCTTTGCCAGTGATACCTTCAGTTGTGCAGCGATGTCGGCATAGGGCACGTCGCCGAAATGAAACAGCACCAGTGGCACACGCTGATGGTCTGGCAGGCGTCGCAGCACGGCCTCCACCAGTTCGTGCTGTTCCTCGGCCTCGATCTCATGCAGCAGCGTGTCCGGTGCCGCGAACTCGGGTTCCGATGGCGCCTCGTCGGAGTCCTTCTCTTCACTGCGGCGCAAGTCGCCGAAGAAGCTCCAGCGTTTGCGATAGCGGGTAAGGTGATTCAGGGACATGTTGGTTGCCACCGTCTTCAGCCAACCCGGTGTGGTGGGATTGTCCCGCAACTCGTCAAAGCGCTCGTAAGCCTTTAGGAACACGTTCTGGGAGATGTCTTCGGCCTGTGCGTCATCACCGAGCAGCCGCGCCGCCGTGGAAAACACCATGTCTTGGTACTCACGCATAAAGCTTGCAAAATCAGTTGCTTGCTTGGTCCCCTGAACTTGCATCTACACAGAGCCCTGCCGCCTTGTCTGCCATACCCGGCAGCGGGACGAAAGTTGCAGCCTGCGGCCTGGTGCGCCATGGCGCTGACCTCAACGGACCAAAGCGCCGGGCCGCGCTTACACGTTGGCGAGCATCCCCGTCGAATCGCCGAAGCGCGCAAGGTTCTTCACGCCTGCCTGATCGGCGAGGGTAAGGAAAAGATTCGACAGGGGCTTGCCGGCGTTCGCATCGCCGTGCTTCACATAGCGGCCAGGCGTTAGCAGGCCACCACCGCCGCCCGCAAGGATGAGCGGGAGATTGACGTGCGTGTGACTGTTGGCGTCGGCATTGCCGGCACCATAGAGGATGCGCGAGTTGTGCAGGAGCGACTTGCCATCGACATCCGGTGTGGCGTCGAGCCGACGGAGGAAGCCAGCCAAACGCTCCGCATACCAGCGATCAATCTGCGCGACCTTCTCGATGCGCTCGGGATTGTGCTGGTGATGCGAAAGATCGTGGTGGCCTTCAGGGATGCCCATGTGGCTGAAAGAGCGATTGTCGCCATCGTGGCCGAGCATCATCGTCGCGACCCGGGTCGAGTCCGTCTGGAAGGCGAGCACCAGCATGTCATACATGAGGTCCACGTATTCGGCATGACTCTGGGGAATGCCCGCCGGAGTGGGTTGCAAGGGATCGAGGCCGGGGCCGAATTGCTCAGCGCGCTGGAT
This sequence comes from Steroidobacteraceae bacterium, assembly GCA_039917615.1. Lineage (GTDB taxonomy): Bacteria > Pseudomonadota > Gammaproteobacteria > Steroidobacterales > Steroidobacteraceae > ZC4RG30. Next base: position 14,087 of record JBDSJD010000021.1, on the reverse strand, counting down.
GCGGGCTTCGACGTCGCGGATGCCATTGAGATATTGATCGAGTTTCTCGCGGTCGGTGGTGCCCAGGCGGTTCTGCATTCGCCTGGCGTCGTCCATCACGAAATCGAGTACGGAGCGGCGCGCGACCAGGCGGCTTTGGGCCTGTTGGGAACGTTCGCCGTGTTCGCCCATGCCGAAGAGGCGCTCGAAAACGGCGCGGGGGTTATTTTCCGGGCTCATCGGCGTCGTGGGGGATTTCCACGAGACGTTGAATTGATAGGCGCAGGAATAGTTGGAGTCGCAGCCCGAGGATTTGCGGTTCAAGTCGCAGGTCAGCTCCAGCGAAGGGAAACGGGTGAGGTGGCCGATCTGCGAGGCGATGAGCTGATCGATCGAAATGCCGGCGCGAATATCGGTCTCGCTTTTGTTGAGGCGCACGCCGGTGAGGAAGACGCTGGTGCCGCGCGCGTGGTCCCCGCCGCCATCGGGGCCGCCTTCGGCGTTGGCATGGTCGAGCCCACCGAGCACCTGCACGTGTTTGCGCAGCGGTTCGAGGGGAACGAGCGTGGGGTTGAACTTGAAATCGGTGAGCCCGCCCTCCGGCCACCAGCGCGAGGGAATGGTGCCATTGGGAATGAAGAGGAAGGCCGTGCGCAGCGGCGCGCCCGTTGCAGTCGTGGCCAGCCCGGCGGCGGCGGCGGTGGCGGCGTGCAGACGGCTCGGCAGCAGCGAGCTGAACGCGGGCAGTGCGACGCAGGCGCCAACGCCCTTCAGGAAGTGCCGGCGGTTCGTCGCCGCGAGGTAGGCGGACAAGGCGTTGTCGGTGGCTGTCTTCATGGTGAGGCGGGTGCCAGGCGGCGTTGCTGGAAAGGTGCCGAGTTCACGATAGCATGCAAGAGCGCCGAAGGGCGGCCACCGGAGGCTTCGAGCTGCGCCACGAGTTCATCCAGCGTCGGCGTATCGTAGTATTCGACGCCTCGGCCGAGGGCGTAAGTGAGGAGCTTTTCGCTCAAAGCGTAATAGAAATCCTGACGGCGCGATGTCGCGAGGATGTGTTTGAACTCGCGGACGTTGGTGAACGATTCGCCGGTGATCAGTTTGCCCGCGGGCTGCACTGGCTGGCCGGAGTCGGTGGTGCGCCAAGCGCCCATGGCGTTGAAGTTTTCCAGCGCAAGTCCGAGCGGATCCATCCGGCTGTGGCAGGAGTGGCAGACGGGGTTTTTGGCGTGAAGGGCGAGCGTGTCGCGCAGGCTCATGGTGCGCAATTCGGCGGCGGTGGCGGCGTCCTCAAGCGCGGGGATGTTCGGCGGCGGTGGCGCCGGAGGCGTGCCGAGAATGGCTCCGAGGATGAGCACCCCGCGTTTCACCGGCGAGGTGCGCGTAGGATTTGAAGTCACGGCGAGAACCGTGCCCTGGGTGAGTACGCCACCGCGAGGGCTGTCGGGCGCAAGTGTGACTTTGCGCATTTCCGGGCCGGTGACCTCAGCGATGCCGTAGTGTTTCGCGAGGACTTCGTTGAGAAACGTGTAATCGCTTTCGAGCAGCTCGAGGAAGCTGCGATCTTCCTTGAGGATGTGCCCGAAGGTCATCTCGGTTTCCTGCTGCATGGCGCGGCGCAGCGCGTCGGTCAGCTGCGGCTTTGGGCGGCGGTTGAACTCGTTGGCGATCGCGAATGCCGCCGGGAAAGCAGCGGCATCCTCTGCGGTGCGCTGTTCGCGTGGGATGGGCAGGATGCGGCGGACGATCTCCCGGGCTTCCTCATACGCGGCGTCCGGATGGTCGCGGAGAAAAACGTCTTCCGTCGTGATCGGCACCGTGGCGATGTCGCGGGCCTGGAGCCACTGGCCGGTGAAATTCCGCACCAGTTCCTGCGAGCGCGCATCGGCGAGCATACGCGTCAACTGGGCCGGTAGATTCGCGCGGAGGCGGCCGGCGGCGGCCAGTTTCAGCAGCTCTTCATCCGGCATGGAAGACCAGAAAAAATACGAGAGCCGGGACGCCAGGGTGTATTCGTCGATCAACGGATGCGCCTGACCCGGCTTCAGCGGCTCCACGCGATCTTCGCGGAATATAAAGGAGGGCGATGCGAGCACCGCGACCATCGATTGCATCACGCCGCTTTCGAAGGTGCTGACGGGCTGCGAATAAACCTTCTCGGCGAGAGCGACGAGTTTTTTGAGGGTCACCGGGTCGACCGGACGCCGAAACGCGCGGCTGGCGAACTTCTCCAGAATCACGCGGGCATACGCGCGTCGCTCGGCGGCGCCGGCGGGGACATCGCGGAGAAAGTATTTGTCGTAGCCCGGCGCCTTTGCCCAGAACTTCGCTGCCATCGGGCCACGCACGACGACAGAATTGATGCGGATGCGAAGCTTGCGATACTGCGGCGTCTCCGGGCCAATCGGCTTCATCTCGACGGAGATCTCATGCTCCCCGGCGGTGAGTTCGCGCTCGAAGGTGTATTCGAATTTCTTGCCGTAGCCTTCACGCACGAACTCCTGATCGAGCAGCTTCTGGCCATCGACGGAAACCATGACCTTGCACTTGTTGACATCGAAAAGATCGTCCGCAAACGTTTCGTGCGCGATGAGATCGAAGACAAGCTGATATTTGCCGGCCTGCTCCACGCGGTGCTTCGCGGCCACCACGGCGGGCGTGTAATAAGAAAGCACCACGGTATCGCCTTCCACGGTCGGGGCGGGACGAGTCGCCGGCGGCGGCGGGCGTGGTCCGCGGCCGGGTAATGGCGGTGGCTGGCCGACAGCAGGAGGTGCACCGGCCGCGAGTGCGCGAGAGGGAGGCGCATTGGCAGGAGCGGGTGCTGCGGCGGGTTTCGCAGCTTCGGGCAGCGTGGTATCGACCCGAACTGTGGCGAATTGCCGGCCGAGGATCGACCGCTCGGCGACGATGCGCGGCTTCGCAACCACGGCCTTGGCGATCACGTTTTGTGCGGCATCGAGATATTTTTCGAGCAGCAAGGGCGACAACGTCAGAACATCGGCGATGTTGTCGAAACCGTGGCCGGTATCGTCGGCGGGAAATTCCTTCTGCGTGTCGATATCGACGCCGGTGAGATCGCGGACCGTGTTGCGGTATTCGACGCGATTGAGACGGCGTACGGTGACACGGCCGGGATCGGGCTTCGCGGGGTCGATGCCGAAACCGTCGCGCTTGATCCACTGCATGATCTTGGCGGCATCGGAGGCTGGCAGCGGCGTCTGGCTGGCGGGCGGCATGATGCCGGCGCGTATGTTTTTCAGCGCGCGCAGCCACAGCTGTGGATCGTGCAGCGCGGCGGAAGTCTCGAACTCATCGAGCGTGACGCCGCCCCTGCCCACGCCGTTGCCGTGACACTCGAAGCAGTATTTGTCGAGCACGGGCTGAATCTCGCTGCGAAATTTCGCGAGGCTCGGTTCCTCGGCCGATGCGAAGGCTGCGAACAGCGCGGCCAGCATTGGGACAACGAAGCGAACGCCACGCCGCGAGTAGCGGGAAGAGGCGGCAGTAGGCGAAGGGTGGGGCATGCGAAAGCGTGATTGGGAAGAGCGTTGGCCGAGGTGGGTCCAACTATCTATTGAGGCCGTGCGATTGCCACGTTTGCGCCCGCACCAATTTTCCGGAGTGCCTCGATAGCGGCCGGGCGCGCGGTGGGTGGATGTGTGGCCAGGAACACGCCCTGTGCCCAGTCCATCGCCGTACGACCTTCGCCATCCTTCGCGTTCGGATCGGCGCCATGCGCCACGAGGTACTCGATGATGTCGCCCGAACCGCGGTTGGCCGCGGCATGGATGGCGCGCAAACCCTTGGAGTTGGCGGCGTTTACATCATTGCCGGCCTCAAGGCAGATGCGCACGGCCTCGAGCAGCGCCGCGGGACTCCAGGTTACGGTCTGCGCCACGGTCCAGTTCATGCCAGCCGCTGCGGCGAGGGCAGTGGTGCCCTGCGTCGTCTTGAGGTTCGCGTCGGCGCCGTGTTCCAGCAGCACACGCATCACCACCGTGTCGCCCGCCAGCGCGGCGCGGATGAAGGGCGTCTCGCCGGTGAAATCCACCCAGGACAGCGAGCCCAGCGGTAACACATGCGAGCGCACCACCGGCATCTCGCGGATGCCCGTGTTCGGCTTGGCACCCTTCTCGAGAAGCAAGCGGATCAGTTCCAGGTTGCCGGCTGTGTCGGTGCGGCTGCCTGCGTCGGGATCAGGGGAATCGCGGTTGCGCACATCAATCGCTGAATAAAGCGGGGTGCGTCCATACCAGTCGATGGCCTGAATGTCGGCGCCACGTTCGATCAGGAGCTTTGCGACCGCGATGCGATCATTGCTCGCCGCGAACAGCAGCGGGGTGATGGCGTTCGGGTCCCGATCATCAATGGCCGCGCCCGCGTCGAGCAGCAGGCGCACCATCTCAAGATGTCCGTCGCGCGCCGCGTAATGCAGCGGCGTCTTGCCGCCCGGAATCGCCGGTCTTGCGCCTCGGGGGCTGGGGGACTTCTCTACGCCCTTGCCCTGAGTGCCGCCGATGCGGCGAAACGGCGGCTCTGGCCCGACGCGAGTGCGCGCCATCACGTCGGCGCCGGCCTGAATCAGAGTGCGCGCTGCGTCCACGTTGCCGGCGCGCGCGGCCAGGTGCAACGCGGTTTGCGCATATTCCTCGTCGCGCGCATCGCGTTCGGCGCCGGCCTGCAGCAGCGCGCTGATCACTGCGGCATTGCCGCCGCGCGCCGCGGCCATCAGCATGGTTTCGCCAGCCAGGTCGCGCCCGTTCGGGTCGGCCTTCGCAGCCAGCAGCAGTTGCACGATCTGCACGTTGCCGTTGGTGCAGGCCAACAGCAGCGGCGTGATGCGCAGCGTGGTGGCGGCGCGCACATCGGCGCCGCGCGCCAGCAGCGCGCGCGTGGCGACCACATCGTTGCGCTCCACCGCCAGATGCAGTGCGCGCGTGCCGTCGGGCTCGGCCGCGTTGGCATCGGCGCCAGCACGCAGCGCAGCCTCGACCGCCGTCGTTTGGCCTTCGCGTGCCGCACTCAGCAGCGCGTCGGAGGAGGGGGCGGCTGCGGCGAAGGCAGCGGCAGCAGCGGCGAGAGCGGGTGCCGCCAGCCACAGCAGCAATGTCGTGCGCATGCGCATGCTCTACAACGCAACCGCGCCGTTGCTGTCGGCAAACTGCTGCGCTTCAACGCCCAGCTTATGCAGGATGGATAGCTGCAGGTTCGCCAGTGGCGTGTCGGTCGGCACCACCAGATGACGGTTGCCGGCCACCCTGCCGCGGGCGCCACCGGCCAGCAGGATGGGCAGTGGCCCGTGATCGTGCTGGTTACCGTCGCTGATGCCGCTGCCATAAAGCACCAACGAATGGTCCAGCAGTGTGCCGTCACCGTCGGTGATGGCAGCCAGCTTGCCAAGGAAGTAGCCGAGGATGCCGATGTGGTAGCGATTCATCACCGCGAAGCGGTCCTTGTTGGCCTGGATGTTCGAGTGGTGCGACAGCCCATGGAAGGAATCCGTCAGACCGCTGGCGGGATAGGTGGCACCGCTGGTTTCCTGCGCGAACGGCAGCGTGGCGATGCGGGTGACGTCGGCCCGCCAGGCGAGGGCGAGCAGGTCCAGTTGCAGCTTGATGTGGTCGTCGAAGTTGGCTGGTACGCCCGTGGGTGCATCGCTCTGGACACTTGGGCGATTCTGCGCATTGTTGATGCGGCGCTCGATCTCGCGGATGTCTTCCACGTAAGCGCCAAGCCGCTCGCGGTCGGCCGCGGGCAGCGTCTTCTGCAGCGCGGCGATGTCTGTGCGTAGTGTGTCGAGCAGGCTGCGAGCCTGCGCTCGGCGCGTCTTGCGCTGGGCTTCGCTGGCGCCGTCTCCGAACAGCCGTTCGAATACTGCCTGCGGGTTGTTTTCAATCGGCAGCGGTGTGTTCACGTTGCGCCACGCCAGCGAATTGCGATACGCGCAGGAAAGGTTGGTGCCACAGGTGAACGCCGGGCCTTCAATGCCAAGTTCGAGCGAGGGCAGCGGCGTGTCGCCGCCGATCGCGGCAGCGGCCACCTGATCCATTGTGATGCCGAGCCGCGCACGCGGTCCCAGCACCGGCTGCGCGCCGCTCAGGAAGCAGGCCGACGAGCGCGTGTGATTGGCTTCAGCAGAGGCATCGCTGCCATAGGCGGAGGGCAGGCGCAGCCCGCTGATCACATTCAAATAGCGATGGTGCGGCTGGAGCGGCTGCAGGATCTCGGACAGCGGGAAATCCTTGCCGGTCGCGGCTGGCGTCCATTTTGCCAGCGTAACGCCATGCGGCACATAGAAGCAGGCGAAGCGCGGCACCGGCGCGGCCGCCGCGGCCATGGCTGGCGTCATCGATTCCAGCAGGGGCAGCGCCAGTGTGGCGCCGGCGCCGCGCAGCAGTGCACGACGTGACAGATGCTTGCGGGTGATGAAGTGCATGGCGGTCCCTGTTAGCGGTTGCGGGCCGTAGGCGGAGAAGGCGGCGCGGTAGGTGCCGGACTCGTGTTGCGGTACTGGAAGGGCTGACTTTGCACCACGCCCAACACCAACGTCGCGAATTGGTAGTCATCAACGGCAGCCGCGCGCACTATGCCGCGCACGGCGGGCATGTCGTGATGGTCGACGCTGCGGCCCAGTGCGTAGATCAAAAGCTTCTGGGCGAGATTCGTGGCGAACACATCCGGGTGACTCACGAGCCAGGCGCGCAGGTCGTCTGGACCATTGAGCGGTGTGCCATCGACAAGCTCGCTGCGAGAATCCACGGGCAGGCCGTTGTCCTGCGTGCGCCACCGGCCCGTACGATCAAAATTCTCCAGCGAGACACCGACCGGATCCATGATCCGGTGGCAGGCCGCACACTGAGGCTGCGCGCGATGCATTTCCAGGCGCTGCCGCAGCGTCGTGGGCTGGTCGTGGCCAGGGGACGGATCAAGATTGGTTTCGACGCCCGCTGGCGGCGCGGGCACATGCGCGCCGATCAGGCTTTCCATGATCCACTTGCCGCGCACCACCGGCGAGGTGCGCTCGGGCAGCGAAGTAAGGGTGAGAATGCTGCCCTGTCCGAGCAGCCCGCTTCGCGTACCCGCGGGCAGCTCGACGCGCCGCACGTAGCTGCCTTTGACATCCGCTACACCGTAGTGCCGCGCCAATGGTTCATCAAGGAAGGTGTAACGCGCATTGAGCAGTTCGATGATGCTGCGGTTGCCGCTCATCACGCTCGACAGCAGCAGGCGTGTCTCGCGTAGCATCGACTGGCGCAGGTTCTCGTCGAAACCCTGTGAATCGGCGGGAATGCTGTCGAGCGCGCGCAGGCGCAGCCATTGGCCGGCGAAATTCGTGACCAGCGCATCCGAGTGCGGGTCGGCGAGCATGCGCTTTACCTGCTTCTCAAGCACTTTCGGATCTCGCAGCCGCCCGCGCGAGGCCAGGTCCCGCAGCTCGGCATCGGGGATGCTGCTCCACAGGAAGAACGACAACCGCGATGCGAGCTCCACATCTGGCAGGCGGTACACCGCGCCTGGCGCCAGACCTGCGGGCTCCTGCTCCAGGCGGAACAGGAAGCGCGGATTCACCAGCAGGCGCGCCAGCGCCTGCTCGATTCCATCCTCGAAATCGCCCGCGCCACGCGCTTCGCGGTAGTAGCCCATTAACGAATCGACGGCCGGATCGGTAGCGCTTACTGGTGCGCGATAAGCCTGCGCGGCGAGGCTGGAAAGAATGCGGCGTGCGCAGCCTTCCTCGTCGCTGGTAGTGGCAGGGCGGCAGACGAACACCTTGCGCCGGCTCGGTGTATCGCCGGCACCGGCGGCATTGAATGGGCCGGTGATGGTGATGTCCGTCACTGCGCCCTGCAGCTTGTCGATGGAATAAATGTCGTCGGTGCCTTTGCTGCGCACCTGATCAACCAGCGTCGCCGTGACAGTGCGTGGCCCGGCCTTCACATGGACGCGGTACTTGCGGGAGTCCGCTTCCTGCGTGGTGAGTGGCGTCTTGTCGAGCGCAACGTAGATCTGGCGGCCGCGGGTTACCGTACCGCCAAAGAGCCCACCGGAGGCCACCGAGATGACCAGGTCGTAGTCGCCGTCCACCGGGAACTCGTGGCGCACGCTATAACCGCCGCGCGTGCCCAGTGGCAGCGAGTCGATGTGGCGATCCTGCGACCAGCCAGTTGGCGGCCGGTAGTCCACCTGCACCACTGCAGGTTGACGATCGCCCACCGCGCGGCGTGCGAGCTTGGCGGCGGCATTCACATAGGCTTCGATCAGCGCGGGTGAATTGCCCAGCGTCTCGCCATTGGTGTCGAAGCCGTCGCTGTTGTTGTCAGGCGGCAGCAGGGTCGTGACGTTGTCCTGCAAGCCCAGCAGGTCGCGGATCACGTTGCCGTATTCGAATCGCGTAAGCCGGCGCAGTCCCGGATGGCCGGGCTGCGACTTGCCGCGTGCTGCGTTGTCGAGCTCGCGCTCCAGCCCTGCGGCAAAAGCCTGCAACTTGCCACCCTGCGGGCGCGGCTCGCCGGCCGGCGGCATCATGCCGGTGCGCACCTTGCGCACCACGGTCTCCCACATTTCCGCGTCGTTGCCGATGTGGGCGGTCTCGACACCATCGAGGGAAAGGCCACCGCTCCACTGCTCGTCGTTGTGGCAGCCCGCACAGTATTTCTGGATCAGTGCGGCATCGATCACGCCATGCGGCTGGGCCGCGGCGGCGCGATCTGCCGCGAACAGGCCCAGCACCGGCAACAGACCGAGCACCGCCAGTCCGCCGTTCTGCCGCCAGCGAGCTTTCCCGTAGTGACTCATCGACCGCCTAGAACATGCCGTTGCTGTTGGAAGCCTTCTCGGGGATATCCTGGATCACATCCCAGTGCTCTACAATCTTGCCGTTCTGCAGGCGGAAGATATCGACGATCGCGCGGCCCGGCGTGCCGTCGCCGCGCGTCGAGTGCACATGCAGCACCACCAGGTCGCCTTCGGCGATCACGTGCTTGATCTCACCGCGCTGGTTCGGAAAACGCATTTTCAGGAACTCGATGAAGCCCTTGAGGCCTTCGGCACCATCGGCGGCGGTGGGATTGTGCTGCTTGTACTGGGCACCCAGGTACTTCACGGCATCTTCGAAATTCTTCCTGTTGATCGCGGCGTCGTAGAACGCCTGCGCGACCTTCTTGTTTGCCTCCAGCTGTGGCGTCTGCGCCCGTGCAGGCATGCCGATCACCGACAGTGAGATCACACCCAGCAGGGCGGCCAGGAAATTCCGTTTCACACTACGCATTTCAAACCTCCGAAGGACAATGGATTCGCTTTCTGGACTGGGCCACAATCGCGGTGAGCATAGTCAGGCGCCCGTTTGTGGAGGTCAAGGCCGGGCAGGGCTCATGCCCGATCTGGAGGCTCGCGGTCCTATGTAAGCGCGGATTTGGGGCAGTCAATCAAGCGTCCTTCGATATACGACTCCTTCGCCAAAGCGGGTGGCGCAGACCCCAATGCTCTTGAAGCCACTGGCAACATAGAATTCCCGTGTGTGTGGATTGCCAATAACGCGCAACGCGCCGGAACCAAGCGATCGTGCTGCATCTTCGCAGCGCTTGATCAGTCGTTTCCCGATTCCCTGGCGCCACATGCCAGGCTCGACGAAAAGCGCATCGAGTTCTGTATCTCCGTCGTCGCGCGGCAGTATCGCTGCGAATCCAACAATCGAATTCCCTCGCTCCGCGACATACACCTGCCCAGATTCCAGTTGAAGGGTTGGAATCTCGATAGCGTCCGGATGAGCCAGTATTGCGTCGCGATCTCCGGGGTTGGCCAGCGAAGCGCGTCGCTGTAACGCCTCAAGAGCTTCGCGCTCGAACGGCATTGCACAGCGAATAGAGATGGCATCCAGCATAGGCAGAAGCTTAGAGCCAGGTGGGGAGGGGGTGAAGTCCCGTACCCTTCCCGGTTGTGGGGCGGGGCCTACATGGATGTGGCGGGAATTCTCTATCCTCTCTATGCGACACTTTATGCATGCCGGACTTCAAACCGGATTTGCAGGCGATTGTCGAGGATGACTACGCAAGAGTCTTCGTACGGACAGCGCTGCGCCTGTTAGGCGTGAAGGCGTGGGCCACGCCGGAGCAGGTAAGCGCGGCGGTAAACCATCTGGACGCCTTCAAGCAGGCGAGCGCGCTCGCAGGCACACCGCCTGGCTCCGCTGCCTGGTATACCAGGACGGGTCAAAGGGACGCCGGCATCATGCAGGCATACCTCTGGATACGACACGGAGTGACCGGTAAGCCAACACCGACGCAGAGTGAAGACGCGGCCAAGTGGGTCGACACCCTGAAGCGTGCCGAACGCAAACGCCGGGTAACGATGACTGGCCGTACCAAACGGTACAAATTCAACTATTCGTAGGGAAGCCTCAAAACTTCTCTTCACCAGGCAGCAGGCACTCCTGATCGGCCCTTGGAGCAGGCTTGAACAACACGAAGGGGGGTATCTCCATGGGCACTCCCAATGGCTGATCCCAGCTCAAGCGGAAGTCTTCAGACTTGGGTGTTTCGATCACGATGGCGTAGTACGACTCTGCTTTGAGCATCGTTGGACCGGTCACAAGCTGACGAGCAATCCAGACCCGACTACCAGGAACACTCGCCGTGAAGCGGTGCGCGCCGTCGTACTGCGCCTGAATCCACCCGCACATGCGGTCTTTCTCGCCGAGTCGTTGCAGCAGCAAGCCTTTGCCGGGTTCGACGGACCCGCACCAGCTATGCGCCGCCAGGGCGGCAACCGGAATGAACGGCAACAAAAACGCGGACAGGGATTGCCTCATGACGCAATGCTAGGCGTGCAGTTGCGTGGTCGATGTGCGGCGTTTGGCGAATCCCGGGCGTAGCGCAACGGAAAGACGAGTGTGGATCGTCTAAGTTGTTGATTTCCGGTTTCTTGGGCTCGTCAAGCCGACTAGCGGGTCGGCAGACCCGCCAGCGGCCGACTGCACGTTCTCAGCGCTGACCCAGCGGCCCGGAATTGGCGGTGCCGCCATTTTCGCCGAAGCGCTTGCCCTCGGGCGTGCGCCGCCATGCGAAGTACGCGTCCATCGCCTCCAGTTGGGCGAGGTTGTCATAGGGCTTCGCCTGAGGGCTGTCCTTGAAGACCATGCGCTGCGAATCCTTGCTGGTGAACGCCGGCCAGCTCGGCAGTCCCGCGCCGTTGGGGTTGCCGGTCTTCGCGAAGTTGGTCCAGTAGGTTCCCATCGCATCGGCGATACGCCGGTCGGCATCCGTCCACGGCAGCTTTGTGAGGTTCAGCTGCTGGAACACATAGGGAAGCTCCGCGCCATGCGGCACGCCTGCCACGTCGGCATTTCGCGAGTCGGCGGCATAGGGCGGGCGCTGGTCCATGTAGTACACGAAGACCGGCGAGCCGCGGCGTTCACTCTGCAGTTTGGCCCATACCCAGGATTGCCAGCCGAACGAGGCCTCGCGCATCACGTTGCGCGCGGCCTGCTTGATGGAACCCTTGGCATCGGGCGGATAGGCCTTCAGGATCTGGTCAGCGTGCACGCTAAAGCGGCTGCGCGTATCGGACTGGAATTGCGCCGGATCGTCGGTGCGCGAAAAGCTCGCGCCCTCGTCGGAATTGATTCCGACGAGAACAGGTGTGTCGTGATATTTGCCCTTCGAATACAGCACGTACTGATCATCGGGGAGCACCCAGCCGTCGAGCACGGGCCAACCGATATTGCCGATGCCGCGCGCTTTGGCCTGCACTTCACCCGTGGGCTTCGCGCGCATCGCGTCGAGCGTGGTTACGCCCAGCTTGCCTGCCAGCGTGACGCCGGCCTGTTCAGCGATCGCCAGTGGCGGCACATTTTCGCCCGGGGCGGTCGGTGTGCGTGTTGAGCCGAACGAACCACCGCTGTCGGAGATGACGCCGTGGAACAGGCCTTTGGCCTGCGGCACCACCGCCAGCATGCTCACGGCGATCGCACCGGCCGATTCGCCCCAGATAGTGACCTTGTTTGGATCACCGCCGAACGCCGCGATGTTCTTCTTGATCCACTGCAGGCTCGACACAAGGTCCAGCAGGCCGTAATTGCCCGAGGCTGCTACCCCGTGCAGCCGGCGATTTTCCGCGCTCAATTCCGGGTGCGCGAGAAAGCCCATCACGCCCACGCGATAAGCAACGCTGACATACACCACGCCTTTTCGTGCCAGTGGCTGCCCGTCGAACAGGGCGTCGGAGGTGCGCCCGCCGGCGAAGCCGCCGCCGTAGACCCAAACCAGCACGGGCAGCTTCTCCTCGTCCTTCGCGGGCGTCCACACGTTCAGGTAGAGGCAGTCCTCGCTGATGCGCGGACCGAGGTTGCCGTCCGCTCCGGTCTGGCCCTGCGCGCAAGCCGAACCGAACTGGTCGGCCTTGCGCACACCGGACCACGAAGCGGCCGGCTGTGGTTCGCGCCAGCGCAGCGCGTTGATGGGCGGTGCAGCGAAGGGAATGCCGCGAAACACGCGCATGCCCCCTTCCTCGGTGCCTTCGAGCTGGCCCTGCGCGACCTGCACCTGCAGCTGCGCGGCGCCGGCCTGCAGTGCGATGAGCAGAGCGAGTGCGGCGGTAATGTTGCGGATGGATCGCATGGCAGGTTCCTTATCTTGTCCGGGTCCCGTGAGGTGGGGAACATGGCACAAGGCGAAGCAATGGTCCAGCGTACCGCCGGCTGCACCGCTTGCCGTCGCCGGGCCGACGCCGCACGCGCTGCTTCATATGGAATATCCTCCCGTCTTTCCGTGACAGGGAATCTGCAGCGCAATGATCGATACCAAACTCTTTTACATCAACGGTAAGTGGTCTCCGCCTGCCATTCCGAAAGTGCTTGATGTCGAGAATCCAGCGACGGAACAGGTCATCGCACAGATCAGTTTGGGAGCCCAGGCCGATGTCGATCGCGCGGTGGCCGCAGCGCGCGTCGCCTTCGACTCCTTCTCGCAGACGACCCCCGCGGAGCGCATTGCCTTGCTTGAGCGCGTCGTCGCCGAATACAACCGGCGCGCGCCGGATCTGGTCAGTGCTGTCATTGCCGAGGTGGGCGCGCCGGTCTGGCTGGCCCGCGATGCACAGGTGCCGCTCGGTGCCGTTCATTTCACGCAGGCAATCAATGTGCTCAAGACCTACCAGTTCGAACACCAGTTCGGCACTACCCTGGTTCGTCGCGAAGCCGTGGGCGTGTGCGCCCTCATCACTCCGTGGAACTGGCCGCTGTACCAGATCGGCTGCAAGGTCGCCGCGGCCCTGGCGGCGGGCTGCACGATGGTGCTGAAGCCCAGCGAATTCGCGCCTCTTAATGCCATCATCTTCGCCGAAGTGCTCGATGCCGCTGGTGTGCCGCCCGGCGTGTTCAACCTGATCAACGGCGATGGCCCGACGGTGGGTGTAGCACTGAGCACTCACAAGGACATCGACATGGTGTCGTTCACAGGCTCGACGCGGGCGGGCATCGAAGTGGCCCGCAATGCCGCGCACACAGTGAAGCGAGTGGCGCAGGAACTCGGCGGCAAGTCGGCGAACCTCCTGCTCGACGATGCGGACTTGGCCACGTTTGTGCCGCAGGGCGTGCAAGCGGTCTTCATGAATTCCGGCCAGGCCTGTGCCTGTCCATCGCGCATGCTGGTGCCGCAGCAACTGCATGACGAAGTGGTGCGGCTTGCAAAAGCCTCCGCGGAAGCAACGGTGGTGGGCGATCCGCTCAAGGAGGGCGTCAAGGTGGGGCCCCTGGTGAGCAAGGCGCAATTTGATCGTGTACAGGCATACATCAGGAAAGGCATCGAAGAAGGCGCGACCCTGGTGACCGGTGGGCCGGGCAAGCCTGCGGGCCTTGCTACCGGCCACTTCGCGAGGCCCACCATCTTTGCAAACGTCCGCAATGACATGGTGATTGCGCAGGAAGAAATCTTCGGACCAGTGCTCGTCATCATTCCGTACAAGGATGAAGACGATGCCATCCGCATCGCGAACGACTCGCAGTATGGCCTGTCGGGTTTCGTGGTCTCGAAAGATCTCGAGCGCGCCCGCAAGGTCGCGAAGCGCATCCGTACGGGGCAAGTCCGCTTGAACGGCGCGAAGCACGACTTCTC
>JBDSJD010000020.1:0-52769 GCA_039917615.1 Steroidobacteraceae bacterium | reverse complement strand
GTGCCCCACATGGTCTCGTCCTCGCCCGCCCCGTGCTGCAGATAAAGGACGGGAAAACGTTTCGTTGCGTCCTTGTCGTAGCCAGGCGGGGTATAAACGTAGGCGCGCCGGGTCGAGTTGCTGCTCTTGGCGAAATAACGGATCTCTCGCATCTGCCCATGCTGTACGTTCCTGAGCGCGTAGAAATCCTGATCGGCAGCGGGAATTTCGATATTGCTGCGTAATCGATTCGCGCCTACGGTCATGCTATTGGGATCAGGCGTTTCCGCCCCATCGATGTTGAGAGTGTAGAAGTGCCCGCCCTCGTCCCTGGGCTCTGATGTGCCCATCCAGGCTCCGTCCGGACCCTTGGTCAGTTCCAGAGTGCCCACTTTGACACTCGTGGCCTGAGGCGCGACGACCCGATAGCGCACGCGGCGCTCGGAGTTCACCTGGGGATATTCCTTGCCGGCCAAATTGGAAGAGGCGGGTTTGAAATCTTCCTTGGGTGCAGCAAGCGCAGGGGTGGCATTAGCGGGAGTAGTGGAAGGCGTCTGGGCACCGGCCGTGAAAGCCGCGAGCACGGACACCAAAGCGATGGATGGGAACTTGATCTTCATGACGACCTTTTCTGGTGGTGCGGAGAGGGGCGCATTTGCGCGGGTTATTTGATCATTCCACTTTGCTTGAGAAACGACACTAATTGCGTGGTCCATTCCTGATGCGACTGTCCGGCGCGTTCCGGGCGGATGCCGAAACCGTGGCCGGTGTGGGCGTACATGTGCAGCTCGGCTTGAACACCAACCTTCTTGAATCTCAGGTACGCCTCGGCCAGCCCGATCGAGATGTCCGGGCGATCGTCGTAGCCAGCCGCCATGAATGCCGGCGGTGACTCGGCGGTGGGCTGAAGGAGCTGGCTCTTCCCGGGATAAATCAGTGCCTGGAAATCCGGTCGCGAGCTGACTCGTTCGACCGGATCAGCAGCATCCGGCTTACCCGGGTCATTGCGAATCGCGACGAGTTCTGCAAGTTCTCCACCGGCAGAGAACCCGCCAGCGCCGACCTTCTTCGGATCGACGCCCCATTCGTTGGCGCGGCTGCGCACGACGCGAATGGCGCGTGCCATGTCGGCCAATCCTTCAACGTCAAACTTGTATCCTGCGCCGCCACTCTGCAGACGGTTCTTGAGTACGAACGTCGCGATTCCCTTTTCGGCGAGCACTTGCGCCGCATTCATGCCTTCGTGCATGACGTACAAATTGTTGTGTCCGCCGCCGGGTGCGAGGATCAGACCGACGCCGGTGGCCTTTCCCTTGGCGGGCAGGAATACGGTGAATGACGGGTTATGGACGTTGTCGATGGTCTCGCCGTTAATTCGTTCCGGCTCGTTCTTGCGTGCTTCAGATCCGGGAGCGCCGTTGGGCCAGAGAATGACGTTTGGGGTGCCGGGGGGAACGACGACTTTGCTCGGCTGCGGCGGAGCGTTCTGGGCAAAGACCGGCACCGTGATAACCAGCATCGCAAGGATGGCTGTGTAGTTGCGCGCTTTCATTGGACTACTGGTAGGAACGGGATTTTAGGGAGAATCGGATCAAGGAGGGGCGTAAGCGGAGGGTGACCTGTGGATACTGAATCAGACCCCCGTATTCCCGCAAGCCTTCAAGCCCGCAGGGGTCGGGAGTCGTGCTCAAGAAAGCTCAGCAGCATCTCGGTGACAACAGGATTTTTGCCGTTGCGGTAACCGAAATTGCTGACGCGGATGCCTTCATAGTGCATTACTTTTTGGTGATTCAGATCGCTGCGTGCGGTAGTTCGGCGTCAGATTCCGAGCACTAGCCTCAATCCCTCATCGATTTCATGCATTGCATCAGCTGGCAGCGCACGCACTCGCTGAGTCAGCTGCTCGCGATCCACTGTGATGAGCTGCGAGACATTTACAGAAGAGGGCTTGGCGAGTCCGGATTCAGATTTCCCGACGCGAACGTTGCCGGGCGAATTTGCAATGTTCAGATTGGAGGTAACCACAGCCACAATGACGGTGGATATTTGACTCTGATTGAACGGGTTGGACTGAACAATGACCACAGGACGCCTGAATCCCGGTCCTGACCCAGTAGGCGCCGGAAGCGACGCCCACCACACCTCACCACGCTTCATCGGCAAGGCGACGCAATTGAAGGTACGCAAAAGCCGGATCGACCTTGGACGATTCCTTGGAATAGATGGCATTGAGCTTGGCCGTAACGGCAGCCGCGCCCTTCTCGCTGAGGTACGCCGACAATGCATCGGCATAGAGCTGGCTGCGAGAAAGTCCTAGCTGGGTAGCGAGATGCTCACCGGCCTCAAATACGTCGTCGGGAACGGATATTGCAACCTTCATTGCGCGATGGTATCACCGCGGTATGACCGATGCAATCTGACGCCGAACGGCATCCATGAGCCGCGTGCTGCTTCGCATGTCGGCTGCATGGATTTGTAATCCTTTATGTCGCACGAAATGTTGTATGCGGCATGACCAACTCCAGACCCCTCATATTGCTGGAAGCCGTCCGTGACGCCATCCGTCTCCGACGCATTGGTCATTTGTCGCAAAGGTCCACGTTGCCGCTGTGGCTCTTTATGCGCAGGCTTCCCTTGCCCTCACCCCGCACACCGTTCATGCGGTTTTTGCCCGGAGTGTCCGCGCGCTCAACGTTGTAGCCAAAGCAATTGCGGACGCTGCCACTGAAGGATGACACGTCATATCGGTATCCGGCAGGCACCTGGGCGGCAACCCTCACTCGACCGCTTATCGACTGCAGGTCAATTTCCGCGTCCCTGGTCAGCACCCCGCGAAGTTCTATGTGGCCGGATACTGTATTGCCACGCACATCGCCGGAACCCTTCGACTCAATATCCAGATCGCCACTGGTGGAGCGGGCCTCTACATCGCCACCGACCTGGATCAGGTCGACATCTCCGCTGACTGAGGTGGCGCGCACGCGTGCCTGCGGGTTGCTGCCCGTCAGCTCCACATTCCCGCTGACCGACTTCGCATCCAGGTCAAGACCCAGGATGGTCGATCGAATGTCGCCACTGACGGATTTCAGGCGCAACCTTCCTCGCACTCCGCTGACCGTGATCGATGCGCTGACTGTGTTGACGTCAAGCTGCACATCCGCGGGTATGCGAATCTGCAAGCGTGCCTCGGTATCTTTCGCTGACTGACCGTTCCACCAGTCGCCATCCTTCACGACCACCTTGATATCGACATTGCCGGCTTCATGTCGCACATCCACGCGTTCCACCCCGGAATTCAAATCTCCCTGCACATCGATTTCACGACGGTCCCAGGTTGTGATCGTCACCAACCCGGCAACATTCGACACATTCACCCGATCCTGGGGGCTTACCGGCACCTGCTTGCTGAACTGGGCTGCATCGGTGGCAGAAGCCGCGACGCTCAACATCGCTGCGGCAAGCAGCATGAATTTTCTGGTCATGATCAGATCTCCTGTTTAGGGCCATCAGCGTCGCTGACGGCAGTCAATACGCGCATTTCTTCCTGATGGGTGCTGATTAGCAGCTCCTGCAGCAGAGCATTGCTGGAG
This sequence comes from Steroidobacteraceae bacterium, assembly GCA_039917615.1. Classification (GTDB taxonomy): domain Bacteria; phylum Pseudomonadota; class Gammaproteobacteria; order Steroidobacterales; family Steroidobacteraceae; genus ZC4RG30. Next base: position 49,200 of record JBDSJD010000020.1, on the reverse strand, counting down.
TCGCGACCCAGCTCGGCATCAATGGCCTTCATGGCCGTCTGCACGGCCAGCAGGCTGTCCCTGACGCGCTGCTGTGATTCAGGTGGCAGGGGCTCGAGCTTTTCCGGCAGCGTGCGCAGCAGCTCGTTGCGCTCGATTTGATAACCCGGATCGGACATCAGCGCGGTACGCACCAGCGCGCCGGGATCCTGCTGCGCAATCACCGGGGTTCCTGAATCGCGAAACCGTGAATCGAAGATGAATCCGAATGCGACCAGCAAGACGCCGGCCGCCAGTGACGTCGGCACTGCCCAGGATCGGCGCCGCGGCGGCAGCCGGGCCTCGATATGTGGCCACAGATCCCGCGCAGGCGTCGCGGTCTGCGGCAGCTCGCGCAGCGACTTGATGCTCATGACATTGCCTCCAGACTCAGTCGTGCCCGCAGCAGTTGCCGTGCGCGATGCAGCTGCGCCTTGCAGGTTCCTTCGGCCACTCCCAGCATCTGGGCGACTTCAGCATGCGTATGACCGTAGATGCCCGAGAGGATCAGCACGTCGCGCGCACCTTCCGGCAGTGATTCGATGGCCGCCTCGATTTCAGCCACTTCCATTGGCGTGTCGAAGGTAATCGGGACGCTGTCCAGTTCCTGTGCCGTCGGGGGCAGCTCGTCCCAGCGCGACCGGCGCTGTCCCAGCACCACGTTGACGGCGATCCGATGCAGCCAGGTTGCGAAGGAGCTGCGCAGTTCGAAGCGCGGCAGGGCAGTCCACGCCTGGATGAACGCCTGCTGCGTGCAGTCCTCGGCACTGGCGACATTGCGCATCATCCGCAGGCACAGGCCGTGCACGCGATCAACATGGGCGCGGTACAGTCGCTCGAACGCCCGCTGGTCACCCTTGGCGGCTTGCGCAATCAGAAGTTCCTCCGGTTCGGTATCATTTTTTTCCCAATCGGAGGATTGGATGCAGGTCAGGGGAAAAGGGTTTGAATTCAGCGCCGGGCGGCGACAGCCGCGGCCGGCGCGCAGGCCAGCAGCGCACCTGAATCCCACGGGATTATTCGGATAGACTCCAAACCTGTGTCGATCTGACCACAGGCCAAACGAACACTCATTTCCAATTCCGTATCCTTCAGAGTGCCCAATGTGCCCAGAAAATAAAAACTTATCCCTCGGCGTCGCGTTGCTTGTGCTCGTTGGGGCTGCTGCTCCGCTGTTTGGCGCCGAGACGCCCGCCGCGCAAGTTTCGCCCGCTGCCGCTTCCGCCGCGAACGCAGCCCCTGCACCTGGCGCACCGGCCGCAGCTCCACAGGGAGGCGGCCGCGGCGGCTCGCCCGCGACGCCGGCCGAGCTCACCGAAATCGCCAAGCTCCTGGAGTTGCCGCTGCTCACGCCGAAGGCCGGTAAGGGCGACTATCTCATCAAGCCGCCCTATACCCCAGCCCCGGAGCAGACGCCGAGCGCCGATGCGCCGAAGGGTCGCATCGAGCGCTTCTCGATTAACGCCGCCGACAGCAAGTTTTATCCCGGCACCGGCATGCGCGGCGCGGTGACGACGCGCGAGATCGTCGTTTATATTCCGGCGCAGTATGTGGTCGGGAGGCCTGCGCCCTTCATCGTTACAGCGGACGCCTACGGCGCGCGCGATCAGCAGCTGCCGACGATTCTCGACAACATGATTGCCGACAAGCGGCTGCCCGCGATGGTCGCGATCATGGTGAACAACGGTGGCGGCGACTCACGCGGCAGCGAGCGCGGCCTGGAATACGACACAGTTTCCGGGAAGTATGCCGAGTTCATCGAAGCGGAGGTGCTGCCGTTGGTGGAGAAGAATTACGGCGTGAAGCTTACGAAGGATCCCCAAGGTCGCGCCACGATGGGCGGAAGCTCGGGCGCCGCGGCGGCATTCACCATGGCTTGGTTTCACCCCGAGTGGTATCGCCGCGTGCTGAGCTATTCCGGCACCTTCATCAACGCCCAATCGCCCGACAATCCCGACTCGCCCCATGGCGCGTGGGAGTATCACGAAAACCTGATTCCGAAGAGCGCACGGAAGCCGATCCGCATCTGGATGCATGTCAGCCAAAACGACAACGGCGCCACTAGCGCTGCTGCGGGGATGCGCAATTGGGTGATCGCGAATCAGCGCATGGCGGCCGTGTTGAAAGCCAAGGGCTACGCCTACCAGTTCGTTTACTCCGTGGAATCCGGGCACACCGATCGTAAAGTCATCGCGACGACGATGGCGCACGCGCTGGAATGGCTTTGGCAGGGGTACAAGCCGGTGAAGAAGTGAGCGCCCAAGCGATACCTGAACAACTTTAAGGTCGCGTCGTCTCTGCCGCCGGAGTCTTGTTCTTGGGCAGCCACAGAATGATCACCACGCCGACCAGCGCCAACGCTGCGAGCGTATAGAACGCCGCCGCGCTCGAACCGCCGGTTGCCATGCGGACACGTCCGATCAGGTCAGGTCCGAATTGCCCGCCCAGATTGCCGACCGAGTTGATCCAAGCGATGCCTGCCGCCGCGGCAGTGCCCGACAGAAAACGGGTGGGGAGCGACCAGAAGGTCACGACCCAGGACAGGGTACCGACGGTCACCAGACTGAGTGCGATCACGGCCGGCACCACGTTCTTGCCGACCAACGCCAGTCCGATCAGCCCGACCAAACTGACAATGAGGCCGCCAGCCGCATGCCAACGCCGCTCACCTGTGCGGTCCGAGTGCGCGCCCCAAAGAACCATGGCTACGGCTGCAAGGCCCCAGGGAATCATGCTGATTAGTCCGACCTCAAGAAAGTCGTTCTGGGCGATTCTGAGTTCCTGAATGATGGTGGGCATCCAGAAAGTCACCGCGTATAAGCAGATCGCGCCGCAGAAGTAGACCAGCGACAGCGCCCAGACCCGGCCGTCACGGAAGGCGTCCATGAAACTGTGCCTGCGCCCTGTCTCTGGCTTGCTGGCATCGTCTTCCGCCAGGCGCTGCGCGACCAGTTCGCGTTCTGCGGGGGACAGCCACTTGGCATCCTTCGGGCCATGGGGAAGTAACACGAACACCAGCAGGCCGATCAGCACTGACGGAATGCCCTCGAGCAGGAACAACCACTGCCAGCCGCGCCAGCCGTTGTAGCCGTCCATGTATTGCATGACCGCGCCCGACACCGGTGAACCGACGACATTGGCGATCGCGATCGCAGTCATGAACAGCGCCACCGCCTTGGCACGCCTTGGACCTGGGAGCCAGTAGGTGATGTAAAGGATGATGCCCGGAAAGAAGCCGGCCTCGGCGACACCGAGCAGGAAACGCAGCACATAAAAGGTGAACTCGGCATCGGTGCAGTTGAAGGTCGTAGCCACAACGCCCCAATGAACGTCGTTGGTGAACATGAACGCGGAGGAAGTGATGCCCCAGGTGATCATGATGCGGGCGATCCATACCCGCGCCCCCACCCGCGCCAGAATCACGTTGCTGGGCACCTCGAAGATGAAATAGCCGATGAAGAAAATGCCGGCACCAAATCCGTAGACCGCATCGCTGAATTGCAGGTCAGGCGCCATCTGCAGCTTGGCGAAGCCCACGTTGACGCGGTCCACAAACGCAACGATGTAGCAAGTGAACAGCAATGGAATCAGGCGCCAGACAATCTTGTCGTAGATTGCCTTCTCGAATTCCGGAGCAGAGTTCGGAGCCACGGAGTCCTCCAATGAATTTTATTTTGGGGAGGTATTGGCGGCTGATTCTAGCAGCGGCACACAGCGGACCGGAAGGTACTCAAGTCAGGGGGATGAATCCGTCGAGCGATTGTTCATCCCGGCACAGCTTGGTTGACCGAAGCTGGACGGCGGGCAATTGTTGCGGAGCGCGTCCAGGTAGTTGGAGGTTCAGCGAAGCCGTCACCAGGTAACGACGGTCCAAGAGTTCGATGCAGCGCCCACTCGGGGCCATGGATTGCTCGGGATGTTTCACGCGCGCGCGACTTTGCCGCGCGCTGAAGCGCATCCGTTCCCGGGTAGCCCCTGGTCCTTGCCAATACGTCTGCCATTTTCTTCAGCTTCCCGTTCATCGCTTGTCCTGGGTTTAAATAAGACTGAACCCGATCAAGCAAGGGTTTACTTGGATCGGGTTCAGTGATTGTGGCGATGACTCATTGCACGAATGTGTCTGCCACGGGCGTAGATTGCCCCAATGCCTTCAACCTTCGAAGTCCTCTGATCCTTTGCTGCTTGTCGGCGGAAGCCTACATGCCGTGAAGCGAACCAACCGGCGCGGCCGTGCCACACTTTCGCGATGACGGAAGATCGTCCGGACCTCGAGGCAATTGCCCAAGACGAATACGCCACCACCTTCGTCACAACTGTGCTGCGCTTGTCGGGCGTTCATGGGCCGGCAGCACTGCCGCAGATGATGGCTGCAGCGGCCCGGTACGAGGCATTTCGGGAAGGCGCGGCCGCTGCACGGAATGCAGGCCTTGCGATTGACTGGGTAGAGACTGAGCCGCCCAAGGTCAGGGCAATCCTGCAGGCGTTCCTGTTCGTATGTTATGGCCTGATCGGCAGGCCGACACACGCCCAGTTACAGGCTGCAGTGTATTGGTATCGTGCCTTGAAGAACCACGATGAGTCGCCTCTCACGGAATAGATGCAACAGTAAACGCAACTTCTCACTGGGCGATTTTCTACGCCATCACGACGACCGCATCGACACTTTCTGCCCCCTGAAAGCCACGTTCGAGCTCTTCTGCCGATTGAGGCATTCCGAGCAGAAAGCCCTGTATCACATCACAATGACACGCACGAAGAATGGCTAACTGTTCCTCTGTTTCCACGCCCTCGGCGACAACTTCCTTGCCCAGAGCGTGCCCCGCAGCAATCAACGCCTTGAGAAGCGCGAGCCCCTGCGGATGCTGACATCCAACGACAAAAGTCCGGTCGATCTTCACCACATCTGCCGGCAACTGCTGCAAAGCCACCATCGAAGAGTACCCCGTGCCAAAGTCGTCTATGGCAACGCGAACCCCGAGGTTTCGTATCGCGGCGAGCAATGCGCCCACCTCGCGGGTGTCTCCCGCCAGCATTGATTCTGTGATCTCGATTTCAAGGTCCGCCGGAACAAGATCATGCTCCAGCAGTGTGGCTTTCACCAGATCGGCAAAGCTTTGATTGCGAAGCTGCTGCATGGACACGTTTACGGCGACGTGCCCGATTTGCAGGCCGCGATTTCTCCAGCTGCGCATGGCGGCGCATGCTTCGCGAAGGCACCAGAGCCCCAGCGGTTCGATCAATCCGCTCTCTTCAGCCAACGGAATGAATTCCGATGGAGGGACGTGGCCATGGATTTCGTCTTCCCAACGTGCGAGCGCCTCCACGCCCACCAGGCCGCGATCTTCAGTAGCGAATTTTGGCTGATAATCGAGCGTCAATGTCCTGTTGCCAATTGCGAGCCGGAGTCGCTGCTCCAGCGCAAGGCGCCTCACGGCGCGGGCGTTCATCGTTTCCTCGAAAAATACGGCCCGGCCGCGTCCCTGCGATTTCGCGCGGTACATTGCTGTGTCCGCGCTGCGCAACAGGGCCTCGCCAGTGTCGCTGTCACGGGGAAAGACGGCGATGCCGACCGATGCCTGGACGACGCACTGCATGCCGCCGAGCTGGAACGGCTGGCTCACGGAATCGATCATTCGTCGCGCCATGGTTTCTGCTGCCAGATCGTCCAGCCCCGGCGCGACCAGGGTGAACTCGTCACCGCCGAGGCGCGCCAGCGTATCCCCCGGCCTGAGCAAGCCCTGCAGGCGCGTCGATGCGGCGCGCAGCAGTTCATCTCCGGCGGAGTGCCCCAGCGAGTCATTGACGTTCTTGAAGTGATCCAGGTCGATGAAGAAAAGCACTACGCGCGCGCCCTCGCGTCTGCTGCGCAGAATCTCTTGGGTAAGCCGATCCTTGAACAGTTGCCGATTCGGCAACGAAGTCAAGGAGTCATAGTACGCCTGGCGCATCAAGGCGCGTTCCCGGTCTTCATTGGCCAGTGCGACCGCAAAACGGCGAGCGAGTCCTTGAAGGTGTCGGCTCTTCTTCTGCCGCTGCCCGGGTCCGTTGACACGCCCAACAGCGATAACACCTCGCAGCGTCCCGCCGACGACAATGGAAGTGCTGCTCCAATGAAGGTCTTGAGCAGCGGGCTGCAAGGAGTGAAGCAGCCATCCAGCTCCGGGCCGTTCCAGCATGGCTGGCAATGGATTTCCCTGGACACTTTGCACCCCGACCAGCGGTATCTGCCCTGGCGTGCATAAATACACTCGGCTGCCTGGGCCATCGGGTTCCTGCACGGCCAGCATGATTGATTGCGCGCGCAGGAGTCGTGATACACGTGGCAGCACTGCCCGGATCACAGGCTCGACTGCTGAATTTGCGAGAATCTGGCGGTCTATTCGTGAAAAAGCTCGCAGGATCCGAAACTCGCGCTGCAGGTCGGCCGCAAGCTGATTGAACGCGCGACCCAGTTGCGCGAATTCGCCACGGCCTTTGAGCTTGACACGGGTGTCGAAGCGGCTTGCTGCCATGTGGCGCACCGCATCGATCAGTTCTGCAAGGGGTCGGTGGCTGCGCCGGATCTGTATGGCACTCAGCAGCAATGCAGCGAAGCAGGCAAGCGCGGCAGCGCCAAGCAGCGTGATCTGGAAAGTACGCAAGCCTTGCAGTGCACTCGAAGCGGGCTGGCTTGCCTCAATGGTCCATTCATCCGCTGCGTAACGAGGTTTCAGAAACAGCGTCCACTGCTGGCGCAGTACCTCGTCTTTGATTTTAGGGTCAATCAGGCCCTGGTCAGGGCTTGTACAGGTCAATCGTCTGCCGGCAACTGAAGCGCACAACTTCATGCCTGCCAAAGTAACGGCGTCCGCGTCCCAGAGGTCTGCAGGCAGCAATTGCGCGGACGCGACAATTTTCTGCTTGCCCGACTGCACAATGATCTGCATCACGACAACGGGCGCCGCTCCATCTGACACGTGTAGAGTAGGTGTGACGGTGAAGCTGCCGGGGACCGCGACGTCAAGATCCGTGTCTGAAAGCGGTATGTACTGCATCTTTACCGCGCCGAGCCGCGTGTCGCCATTCACGGTGACCTCCCCGATGCTCTTGGGGGTGTTGTGCGCCCGCACCAGTTCGACCAGCGCTGTCTCAGCCTGGATCAGTCGCTCATTGAGAAGCAGGCCATAGTGCTTGCTGGCCTCGGCCAGGCGCTCGTCTGCATGGTCACGCAACTCGGCACTTACAACGTGGTATCCGATAACTCCGAACATTCCAACTGGTACAAGCGTACACAGACAGAACAGTAGATAGGTGCGCAGGGCGAAGCGGCTACCGAGCCCACCGTTTAGCAGCCTGGTACTGCCCATGTTCAGAAGTCGGCCGCCTTGCCAACAAATGTACCGTCGTTCGCCCAGATGATGTCGTCACGGCTGGATTGCGCTGTGAGGGGCGGCGCCGAGACACCGTCAGGTCCCTTGCTGTACAAATCGTATTCCGTATTGAGCGGGTGAAGATTGTGGTCCTTGCGGATCTCGCCGTTGGAAGCACCGTCGAACTTCAGGTATTGGTATGGGTGTCCCCAAGGATCCGCGTTGGGAATATTCGAGATTCCGGTCAGGGAGTCTGGCAGCTCAAGCCGCATTGACCTGTAACGCTCGATTTCTGCGGCGATTGCCCCCAGATGCTGAACTGCCGTGTTCACATCCGAACGCTCATATACAGAGCGGTAGGCTGGAATTGCTATCGCCGCAAGAATTGCGACAATGCACATACCGAGCATCAGCTCCAGAAGAGTAAATCCCCGTCCGCCCGCGCGGGTGCCGCGAGGCACAAGCATCGCTACAAAGAGGTTCCGTTCGACGCGTCTTGGTGCACCGGGCATGGCCCATACTGGTTTATCGATAACGTCCGAAAAGCGCAGTTGTTCACGGAAAGAATGGTTCTTCTGTGCGGCAGATCAGATTTTTGGGGAATTGCACGCGTAGTGCAGAAAGTCAATGTAGGACTTTCCCTACAAGAGAGCCCGGTCATGGGGTATCCGTGACCGGGCTCGGTGCATGTGATGAAGCCTGTTTGAGATTCCGTCACTGCAGCTACAGGTTGTGCCGATCCGCGAAGACAAGGAACCCGCAATCACCGCATCTCGCTGCGGGAGGTTTCCTACCGGGCAAAACAGAGCCCGACCAAGCACCGGTACGCTTGATCGGACCCGGTTTGGCGCTAGCGCCTCACTGAATGAGTCGTTCAACGCATTTGTACATTGCGCGATGACAGCGGCAAATACGTTGCTGTTAGTCACACATGACGCGAGGCTTTCGCAGACTTCCCGGATGGCGCGTGGGATTAGTCCTACGGATGGTCGGGCACTGCGCTTTTTTCAATTATTTCTTCCTGGATTATCAGGTCGGCGCAATCGTAATTCCTACGATGGGTTGGCTGCGCAGACTACATATGGAAAGCGGACGTGACCACACACTTCGGCAGTCCACACGCAAATTACTTGTCCCATGGCCAGCTTCTGCATCAGCCTCACGACACACCTCACCTTCTATGCGTGGACGCCAGCGAGCGGCGATTTTCCCCCGTTCCGGGGACGACGATGCAGGCGAAAACTCCGCTGCGAATGTCGGCTATTTCCCGTACGATCACCCGCAATTTGTCGGAGCCTCCGCTCCGGTCGCGGGGTTTCGCGCAAGATGTTCATCCCGACTGAACCCATCGGCAGCATTCCGAGGCCACCTGATCTTATTGCTGCGCGCGCGGGCGCATCCGACCCGGATTGCAGCTCTGCAATCAACGGGCATGTCCGCCGCATGCCACGTCTCATAGAGGGTCCATTTCGTTATGAACGCTATGACGTCTCCACAAGCAGGGATACGGCGTTCGCCAAGATCCGCGCTCCTGTGCAGGGCACGGAGCTGGCGCGGCAGATTCTGGGGACGCGTTAGTGGAATCGCAGGAACCTTCTGACGACCAGATGCGCGACACGGCCCTGCGGAACATCGAAAGCATCCTTGCCGCGCGCCAGCACGCTGAGCGGGAACTTCTTGCAGCGAAGGAGATGCTGGAGCTCAAGGCAATCGAGTTAAGCAGGTTCGCAGCAGTGGTGGAGTCGTCCGACGACGCCATCATCACCAAGACCCTGGAAGGCATTATCGTTACCTGGAACCAGGCCGCTGAACGCATCTTTGGTTACACCGAAGAAGAAGTGATTGGCAAATCGGTTACGTTGCTGATGCCCCCTGAGCATGTGAATGAAGAGCCGGAAATCCTCAGCAGGTTGCGGCGTGGCGAACGCGTGGACCACTACGAGACAATTCGCCAGCACAAGAACGGCACTCGACTCAATATCTCACTGAGCATTTCACCGATCAAGGACTCCAGCGGCAGGATTGTCGGGGCGTCCAAGATCGCCAGGGACGTCACCCGGCAGAAGCGGGTAGAGGCAGCGTTGCGGTCGAGTGAGGAACGCTTCCGGATCATGGCAGATTCCTCACCGGCACTCATCTGGATGTCCGATGCCGACAAGATGCACACCTGGTTCAATCGGCCGTGGCTGGAGTTCACAGGGCGGACTCTGGAGCAGGAACGGGGTTACGGGTGGACCGAAAACATTCACGCCGATGATCTGAAATCCTGCATGCAGCAGTACACCGAAAGCTTCGAGGCGCGAGTGCCTTTCAGGATGGAGTGCAGGATTCGACGCAAGGATGGCGCCTGGCGATGGATGGTCAACGCCGCCGTGCCGCTATTTGAGAACCAGGGACAAGACTTCTGCGGATACATCGGCAGCTGCCTCGATATGACGGAGATGCGCCTGGCTGCCAATGAGCGCGAGAGTCTGCTTGAGGCGGAACGGAATGCGCGAAGCGAGGCGGAACGCGTCGGCAGAATGAAGGACGAGTTCCTCGCTACCTTGTCGCATGAATTACGGACTCCACTGAACGCGGTGCTGGGCTGGACAGTCCTCTTGCAGAGGCTGCCTCCAGGAAGTCAGGATCACAAGAAGGGGCTGGAGACCATTGAGCGTAATGCGCGGGCTCAAGCCAACATCATCGAAGATCTGCTGGACATGAGCCGCATCATTTCCGGCAAGGTTCAGCTCGATGTGAAGCCCGTGAATCTCAGGGAAATAGTAGAAGCTGCGATCGACACCCTCAGGCCCAGCGCGGACGCCAAGCGCTTGCGACTAAACGCGACACTGGATTCAAGGATCGGCCTGGTGCGTGGCGATGCAAACCGGCTGCAGCAGGTCATGTGGAACCTGCTGACCAATGCCGCCAAATTCACGCAGGCTGGCGGTCGCATCAATATCGTGATGGAGCGGGTGAACTCCCACGTCGAGATCAGTGTCGAGGATTCCGGGATCGGCATAGCGCCAGCGTTCCTGACGCATGTATTCGACAGGTTCCGGCAAGCAGACGCCTCCATCACACGGGGGCAGGGCGGGCTGGGGCTTGGACTTTCCATCGTGAAGCATCTTGTAGAGCTTCACGGCGGCAATGTGAGGGCGGAGAGTGCGGGAGAAGGGCAAGGCACCACCTTCACTGTCACGCTGCCAATCACCTCGGTTCGTAGCGAACGTCGGGAGCAGTATGAACGCCCGTGGGTGCAGGACACCAATCCCGCAGCAATCGATCTCCCCATGCTGGATAGGGTGCGTGTGCTGGTGGTGGATGACCAACCTGATGCGCGGGAACTGATTGGACGCCTGATCATTGATCAGCGGGGCCGCGCTGTGCTGGCCGAATCTGCCGGGCATGCGCTGGACCTTCTGGGTCAGGAGCCGATTGATATCCTGGTCAGCGATATCGGCATGCCGGAAACGGATGGATATGAACTCATCCGTCGCATTCGTGCGCTGCCCGGATCGGTCGGACGGACGCCGGCAATTGCAGTCACCGCCTATGCGAGGGCGGATGATCGGCACCGTGCCTTGTTGGCTGGCTTCCAGATGCATCTATCAAAGCCGGTGGAGCCGCGGGAGTTGATCGCGGGCATCGCGAGTCTTACAAATCTGCCTCGATAGAAAGCAGTATTTGGAGTGTGCTCACGCCGTAACCGACGCGATGCGCTCGATCAGCGCCATTGCACTGGCGGGATTGCGCACCTTGCAGCCGCTGATGACATAGAGGAATACCTCACGTCCGTCCGCCGACCAGGCCTTTGCCTGCGACGCCCAGGCATCCAGGTCTCGCCTGGAATACCCGAGTTTGTGGTCCGCTGTGGTTCCCATGATGCGCGCATAGACAAATGGCGCGGTGGTGTCGGTGATCTCGGGATATTTCGAGTCGCCAGCCAAAACTATGGCGACGCCGTACTTGCGCGCCAGCGGGGGAAACTCGGGCGTGCAGAAGCTGGCATGACGCACCTCGATCGCATGCCGAATCTGCCGGCCATCCAGCTTCGCAGGCAGCAGCGCGAGGAAGGCCTCCAGGTCGCCGGCATCGAACTTTTTTCCTGGTCCGAGCTGCCAGTTGATCGGCCCCAGCTTGTCGCGCAGGAGCAGTACTCCACTGCCGAAGAATCGGTCTATGGAATCCCCAGCTTCCGCCAGCACGCGCCGATTGGTCACGAACATCGGCCCTTTCACTGAGAAAACGAAGTTCTCAGGCGTTTCGGCATGCCATCTGACAAAGCTGGCGGGCTTCTGCGAACCGTAGAAGGTGCTGTTGATCTCGATGGAAGTGAGCCTTCTGCTCGCGTATTCCAGTTCGCGTTTCTGCACCAGATCCTGTGGATAGAACTCACCACGCCACGGCTTGTAGTTCCAGCCACCGATGCCGATGTGGATTCGGGGTTTGCTTCTGCGAGACACGATGTGGCTGGCTATCGGTCAGGCCTGAAATCCAGGGCTTTCATTGCAGCAGCCAACGGTGTGGCGCTGCTTGAGTAATCCTGCCACGGCTGGTTGCCTTCGGCCAGCCGCTGCTGCCCCGTCTTCACGGACCACTGTGCAGCGCTTTTCAGCTTCGGAAGCTCCGACCAGGCAACCGGCACTGAAATGCCGAGGCCGGGACGCGCACGTGCTGACCAGGCGCACACAGTGGTCGCGCCAAATCCATTGCGCAGGTAGTCGATGAACACCTTGCCGATGCGGTTCTTGGGTCCGCTCTTGGCAACAAAGAGCTTTGGAAGCGTTGTGGCCATGTGGGTCACAATGGCCTCCGAGAAATCCTTCACGGTGTCCCAGTCGAATTGCGGTGTAATCGGCGTTACCACGTGAAGACCTTTTCCGCCGCTGGTTTTCAAAAAGGCCGGGAGCTTCAGTTCTCCAAGGAAGCTGCGCATCAGTTCCGCGCCATTTTGCACGGCGCTCCATGGCGTGCCTTCCCCCGGGTCCAGATCAAAAACCATCCGGTCAGGCTTGTGGAACCTGGACTTCACCGCATTCCAGGTATGAAACTCGATCACATTCATCTGCGCGGACGACAGCAGCCCCATTGGCGACACGATTTCCAGGTAGGGCGGGTGTTCAGGATCCAGTTTGCGATCCAGGGACACGACTCCCTCCATCTGGAATTTCTCCGCGTGTTTCTGGAAGAAGGTGGGCTGTTTGATGCCTTTGGGCGCCTTGACCAGCGAAACCGGTCGCCCGCGCAAATGCTCCATCATCAGTTCACCAACCAGTGCGTAATAGCGGATGATTTCGATCTTGCTGATGCCGGTAGTCGCATCGACGATCCGTTCTGGATTAGAGACCTTGAGTCGCGGCGGAATCCGTGACTGCGGCTCTTCGACATCCGGCCCGAGGGCGATCACGGGATCTTCCTTCACGATCGCGCTGGCTGGCTTGTCGGTGCGCAGTGCATGAAATACGGGATGACGCAGCTGACCGCCCCCGGTCCACTGCGAAAACGTAACCTCTGCGACAAGCCTGGGTTTTACCCAATGAACATTGCCTGCCAGCGCGACCCGATTCTGAAAGGGGCTGCTGCTGGTGGCCAACGGCTTTAATTTGCCACTGATATGGGCCAGCGACTTTTCATTGAAGCCGCTGCCCACTTTTCCGGCGTAAACGAGCTTGCCGGCGGCGTTGTGCACGCCCAGAAGCAAAGCCCCGAGACCAGCCCGGCTGCCCTTGGGTTCCGTCCAGCCGCCGACCACGAACTCCTGACGGTGGCCACACTTCAACTTGATCCAGTCAGGGCTGCGGCGGGAATTGTAGATGCTGTCGCGGCGCTTTCCGATGATTCCCTCGAGTCCCAGCTTGCAGGCAGAGGTGACAAGGTCATCGGGCGCGGCATCGAACGCATCGCTGAACCGGATCGGCGCGGGTGCTCCTTCAAGGATCGATTGCAAGAAGGTGCGACGTTCCACCAGCGGCACAGCCGTCAGGTCATGGCCGTCATAAAAGGGGAGATCGAAAAAGAAACAGGCGATGTCCGTCGTGCGCGCGGAGTCGAAGGCATTCTGCAGATCCTGGAAACTGCTCGCGCCTGCTTCATTCAACATCACGATTTCGCCGTCCAGCCAACCGGGCTTCAGGGCCATCGACTGCAACGTCTCACTGAGATGGCTGAGCTTGTCCGTCCAGTCGTGCCCGTTGCGGGTGATCAGCCGCACCCGCCGCGTTTCGATCTTGGCGAGGATGCGGTAGCCGTCGAATTTCACCTCGTAAATCCAGCCTTCGGGGCTGGGGGGAGGCTGATCTACCAGCGTCGCCAGCATGGGCTTCAGGCTGGCAGGTGCTGCTGCCTTGACTGCCCCTTGCGGCATCGCAGAGAGAAGTCTTGATTTCTTCCGGCCGGATTTCACCTGGGGCAGCACTGCGGGCTTTGCCGCAGGCAACTTGGCGACGCTGTCAGGCAGCTCATCGGTGATGCTGAACTCCGATGCAGGCCGGACAAACTTGTCCTTCTCCTTGATCAGCAGCCAGGCGTCTTGTGCGGGCTGGCGGCTCTTCATCCTCACCAGCACCCACGCGCCATGCAGTTTGTGGCCATCGAGCGTGAACTTGAGATGACCCTTGCGGTATCCCTCCTGTGGATCACCCAGCGGTGTCCACGTGCCTTTGTCCCAGATGATGACTTTGCCTGCACCGTACTGTTTTTCGGGAATCTGTCCTTCGAAATCGTTGTATGAGATCGGATGATCCTCGACGTGAACGGCCATCCGCTTGTCTTTGGTATCAAGACTGGGCCCCTTCGGCACTGCCCAGCTCTTCATCGAACCGTCGAGTTCGAGTCGAAAGTCGTAGTGCAGGCGACTGGCCCAGTGTTTCTGAATGACAAACTGAAGCGCGCCCGTTGTGGAGGTGCCGCCATCCCTAGGTTCGGGTGTGACCGCGAAATTGCGTTTGGCGATATAGCGTGCCAACGATGACGCTTTCTTCTTCGCCATTTCCCGTTTTCCATGTGCGTCGGTAGCTGAAGCTTGAACCGCATCAGAACCGAAAAACACACGAGGGCGCCTGTTCGGCTTGTGAGAGTGCTCCTACTGGCTCGTCACCCGCAGGTTTCGCACAGCAGCGGACCGAACAAGGCTGCGTGCGCCTTGTGCCATTGGGCCGGGGTCGGCTTGGTGGCACCGAACATCACGAATGTCTTGGCCCGAAGTGACGCCAGGCTTTCTTCATCCAGTGCCGGCACCCATAGCCCAGCGTCCGCCGGGTTGTCTTGTCGTTGCTCATCGAACCGCCGCAGTACCGCAAGTGCGGCGGTGAATTCCGCCAGGTTCGGATCGCGGAACAAGCCCCGGTGCTCCAGAACCGTACGCAGAAAAGCGCTTTCGAATGGTGTGAGGGTGGGGGAAAAACTGGCAGATGAGACAGTGGCAATCTGAGACATGCCAGCGTCCTGGGGGGTTGCATTCGTGGCCGGGATGCGTACTGTACATCCATACAGTATGCCGGCGTCAAGGCAAATTTCCCTGTTCCGCGTCAGCGTCGGCGCGGCGCATGGATCTGCAGCAACGCGAACACGGCAAACAGCACGGCAAGGGAACTCGCGAAATGCTTGATGCTGTGGCCACTTAGACCGAGCGCCGAGAAGAGCATTTCGTCGCCGAACTCGGCAAGTTTTGCCGCTACGTAACCCGCCAAGGTCCACCACAGCCACATTGCGCTGCGAGGGCTGCCCGGAAAAAGCAGTAGTAAAAGCGGTAGCAGCACGCCATGAAAGCGATGGACATCGGCAGCCTATCCCACACCAGTGTCTGAGTGGATGGCGCGAGGTGGTAGTACGACGAGCCGAATGCGACGAATGTCACGCCAATACAGAACGTCAAATAGGCCGGCAGCATCGCGCGAAAGTGCACTCGCGGCCACTGCAGAACACCGTAGATGCCGACGACCAGGTAACCCACATTCGAGAATACATTCCAGAAATTAGGCACGCCGAACAGGGTGCGCGTATCGAAGAATGCGTGATACGCATCATCCTGGGGAATGGGCGGAACGAATATCATGCCCACGATGGCAGCAAGCGTGACCGCTGCCAGTACCCACGCCCTGGCTCTCAACACGATTTTGCCCTGCATCCATTGCCCCCGACTTCACCCGAAGCCCGAGCGGCCATGCTGCCATGAACGTACTATCTGCGGAGATTTCCATCACCAGGCCCTCGACCGAAGATCACGTGAATACGCTACTTCTACGCAGGGCTACTCAGGCTCTTCTCGTACTCGTCGGCCTGGCCTGCGCTGCATGCGCGACCACCGCAGGCAGCGTCGATGAAGGAGAGCCTGTCCTCATCGGGCAAGAATCCCGGCCTCAGGCAGACCCCGAGGTGGAAGAGGAAGGAGACGAGGAAGAAAATGCGGTAGCAGCGGCTGAGGAAGAAGGGGAGGTTCCACTTGTCGTTGCAGGATCAGAATCTGGCAGTAGTCTCTCTACCGTCGATGATCTTGCGGTGGTGTTTATCACGGCCCGTCGTCATGAATTGATCACGGGTCTGGTAGCCGAAGCGCAGTTGCTTCTTAGTGATATCAATCTTGACTACTTTTTCACCGGCAAGGGAAAGAAGGAAGTGTTGCGTGGACGTCCTGTCGCCTTTGCCCTGTGGAGCGAGGTGAAGGAGGAGTGGATCTTCGCGCACATCGAGATCCCGCGCCCTCCTGTGAAATGGAAACCCGGAAAGAAACCCCTGCCTTTCATCCTGCGCACACCAGGAATAGAGGCGCGGCACGTGAAGGGCACGGGTGCGGAACGGCTGATGTTTGCCTTTTCCAGGGACGGCGAGCAATTGAAGGTCTACGGGAGAAAATTCCCGGTGTTCGACAGTGGTCTCGTTGCCAAGAAGAAGTGGCGCGCCGTCGCTGAGACCGCGAAACCGATCGTGTATCTGCCGTTTACGGAAGACACGCTCGATCCACTCTTCGTAACTGGCGGCAAGGAATACCTTCTTGCCACTGCGCGGCGGGCGATCAAGGAATTGCGTCTTGCTCAAGCGCCGTCAAAGGCATACCCGGGAGAACTGCTCGCCGACGTTGTGCCCGCTGAAGTTCTCACGACGCTGGCGGTAATCGAACAGACGGATGACGCCGACTTCGTGGCAATGAAGACGGATGCATTCAATGAGGTGCTGAGCCACTACGGCCTGAAGCGGGAAGAGGCTTACCGGTACAGCGTGTCTAGCGCATCGGCCATCGGCCCCATGCAATTCACCAACAGGAGGGGCAATGGTACTTATTCGGCCGTGGTCAGGCGATGTCCTGAGGCGAAGATTGACCCCAACTTCGAACGCGGCGCGACGGATCTCCTGAATGCGATGAAAGCGGCGATTTGCCTCTTCGATCTCGAGCTGTCGCAAATGCGGGCGGATATCCGCGTCGCGTATCATGACAACATGAAGGTACTTGGCATCTTTCCAGTCGCCGCATACAACGGTGGGCCGAGGAATGTCACGAAGCTCGCCCGCGTCATGAAGAAGATGGGAGTGAAGCTGGAAGACCTGCGCCCGCAGGGTGAGGCGCCTGAAGGAAGCAAGGTAATCTGCCCCTGCCTTTGGAAAGAGGCGGATGGCGAAGTTCGCCCCGTGGCGATTCCGAAATACAACAACGAGAATCGCTGGTACATCGAAAAATACCAGAGCATCCTGAACGCCTTCGAGTGAGCGCTTGCGTCCTACACGCCCAGTAGGCGTGCGCCTACATGCAAAGGACACCCGGAATTCTAAAGTGAGGTCGTCCGAAATCCTCCCTTGAACCTATTACCCGCATATTGTGGGTGCCCGGCGCATAGCGCCGGGCTACTTTTCGTCCGGGAACAGCATGAGTCCAGCCCAGATGCAGCATGTTCGCGCGGCTGTTGTGGATCTGCGCAATCGGCTTCAGGACATCAAGACCTTGCTGCACTCCGTCACTTCGGGCAGTGATAGTGGCGAAAATGCCATCCGCACCAATGTGGGCAAAGCGATTCAGGCCATCCAGGCTGTCAGCGAGGATCTGGCGACCGTTTGCGACGATCAGCCGGAAGATACCTTAGGTCGCACCTTCCAGCAGACCAAGGCGAAAGAGGCAAAGTCCGAAGTGGATTCCGGCGAATTCGACAGTCAGGGCTGAGTGGGAAGTGGACCTGAACGCCAGACCAGCAGTCGTCAGAGGTTCAGCCGCGCCTCAATGGCAATGCTGCGCGGCGGATCCACGAAGCCATAGTAACTGCGGGCCCGGAACAGCCGGAATGCCAGCGGCGTGTCGCCGGCATAGCTCACCGTAGTCTTGTCGGCGAGATTGCGCCCCACCAAGGCAAGCTCCCAGAGTCCCTCGGAATCGCGGAGCGCAAGCCGCGCGTTGAGCTTGGAATAGGCAGCCTGTGTGGCGACCGGATCCAGGTTCAGTGACTGCAGATACTTGCTGGAATGCACCACATCAGCGGTCGTGCTGAGAACCACGTTGCCTGAGAGTTGCCAGCTGTATTCGGCGCTCAGATAGCCGGTGAACTTCGGCGCCAGCTGGTTGGTGCGACCCGCGTAATTGGTATTCGGGGTGGCGCCCGGCAGTAGCAGGTTGTCGTAGTAGGTCTGGCCGTTGTAGCGCTTCCACTCGAAATCAAGGTAAGCCAGTGAACCGCTGAAACGCAGTTGCGGCGTTGCCCGCCAGCGGCCCGCGAGTTCCGCACCCTTTACCTCGGCAGTGCCATTGCCCACATTGAATCCGATGGCACCGTCAAAAGCGGTGGTCTGCAGCTTCTTGTAATCCGTGAAGAATACGTTGGCATTGATCTCCGCTGTGCCCCCAAGCCCCGACTTGACTCCCATCTCATAATTGGTTGCCTCTTCACCTGGAAACTGGAACGACCCACCGTTGGGCACCAGCGGATTGACCGGCGGCACAGTTGCAGGTGGCCGATTCGAGCGCGCGTCAAAACCGCCGGACTTGTGGCCACGCGAGAACGATAGATATGCCATGGTCTCCGGCACAAACCGGAATTGCAGGTTGACCAGGGGCGAGAAGGTGCTCTCGCTGAGCTTGCCGCTGAGACTGTGTGGCTGGATGCCGAGCACTTGGTTGAACAGCGCTGCTGCTGTCAGTGACGTGATCGTCGGGCCGCCTATGCCGGAAGTCAGCGATGTGGTGCGCGTGCCGGCCTTCTTTTCGTTGGTAAAGCGGCCGCCGGCTGTCAGGCTCCAGGCATCGCCCAGCTTCCAGGTGCCCTGCGCGAAAGCCGAATACAGCGTGCTGTTCTGCGTGAACACCCGCGGATTTGCCGTGTTCCTAAACAGGTTGGCGGCGCCGGCACAGGTGGCCAGCGAGTTGCATGGCGAAGGGCGCCCGGCGGCAAACTCACCCAGGAAAAACTGCGTCAGCACCGGCATCACGAGGCTGGTTGTCGGCACGTGCAGGGAGTCGGTTTCGTCGAGTTCGTAGCGCTGGAAGAACAACCCTCCGATCCAGGAGAACCTGCCAGTGGTGCCCGAAGTGAAGCGCAGTTCCTGACTGTACTGGTCGTATTGTTCCGCGATGCGGGCGGTGAAGATGGTTGCGCCGGTGAAGTCGCAGTCACACAGCTCATCCATGGTGTAGTGGCTGTAGCCGGTGATTGAGGTTAGCGTGATATCGCTCGGCATGAAGTAGTTGAGAGTCAACGCGGTTTCAAAACTGTTGTTGTCGCTGCTATCGCCATTCGAAGAGCGCGAGTAGTCCAGGACATTGTCACGGGCGGAAGCATGCTGGCCCTGCGGAAGGGCGGGCACCGGGCCGCCAACCACCTGGCTGTAGCGCAGGCCCGCGACCGCGCCAATCGGGATGGGTGTTTCACCGAAAATTTCGACCTGGCGTCCGACGCTATTGAATTTACCGGCCTCGACACGCAGGGTGGCCTGCACCGAATCGGTGAGATCCTTTGCCAGCATGATGCGACCGGCCAGTTCCTCGCGCTGGGGTTCGTCGCGATTGAGCGTGGCGTTCCTGACG
The DNA here is from genome assembly GCA_039917615.1 of Steroidobacteraceae bacterium. Taxonomy (GTDB): domain Bacteria; phylum Pseudomonadota; class Gammaproteobacteria; order Steroidobacterales; family Steroidobacteraceae; genus ZC4RG30. The sequence goes on along the minus strand of JBDSJD010000020.1, from coordinate 29,850 downwards.
TAGCCAGCGGAATCGCGGTGATACACGGCCACGCGGCCGAGCAGACCATCGGTCAACGGCCCAGAAAGCATGAAGTTGTTGATGATTTCCTGGTTCTCGACTTCGTAGGACATGCGCAGGCTGCTTTCGAGGGTTTTTGTGGGTGCTGCTGCAACCATGTTCACAGCGCCCGCCACCGCGTTCTTGCCGAAAAGGATCGGCTGCGGACCGCGCAGTACTTCGACGCGCGCGAGGTCGAGAAAAGGCATGCGGGATTGCTGGCCCCGACCGCGATATACGCCGTCCATATAGGTGCTGACGGACTGTTCGAACCCCTGGTTGAGACCAGAGCCAATGCCCCGGATGTAGAAGTTGTTGGCGATGCCGGTTTCGGTTACCTGCAGATTGGGCACGTAGGCTTTGAGGTCATCCAGCCGCACGATGCCGGCATCCGCGAGCTTCTCGCCGCTGACTGCTTCGACCGAAAGGGGCACATCGCGCAGCGATTCTTCGCGCTTCTGCGCGGTAACCAGCACATCTTCAAGCAGGCCGTTGTCTGCAACGGACTGCTGCGCCTGCACGGCAATGGGCACCAAAGCCACCGCAATGGCCAGGCGGACGAAACGACCGACCATGATGCTCATGATGTTTTCCCTGTGCGACGTGCTCGCCTTTGTTGCGACCATTCTGCGCCGGGCGACCGGCGGACTCAACCGCCGGTGCGGCGTTACGCCTGCGTCAGGGCGGCTGCACCGGCAGCGGCAACCTGGCCGTCCTGGCTCGACTGCACGCCAGATACGCCGATGCTTCCCACGATTTCACCATCGACAGTCAGCGGCAGGCCGCCCTCGACCGAAATGATTCCGGGCAACGACATCATGTGCACCCGGCCACTGAGTACCGTGTCTTCCAGCACCTTGGTCGGACGCTTGAACATCAGCGCCGTGCGGGACTTTTCCTGCGCCACCATGATTGAGCCGAGCTGCGTGCCGTCGGCGCGCTCGAGATAAACCAGGTGGCCGCCATTGTCATGAATGGCGATGACGACGGTCCAGCCTTCGGCCGTGGCTTTGGCGGACGCAGCCGCAGCCACTTTCTTGGCATCGGCGAGTGACAGGGTCTTGCGTGTGAGCATTGCTTCGGTTCCTCAAGGAAAACGGCTGTCAGGCCGCGCCGCTACGAGCCTTGTATTCACGCCGGCGGCTGTGCAGGATGAATTCGGTATAGCCATTGGACTGCTCGCGACCATTGAAGACCAGGTCACAGGCGGCAGCGTAGGCAAGATTGGTTTCGAGGTTAACCGCCATCGGCAGGTAGGACACATCGTCCGCATTCTGGGCATCGACCACGGCGGCCATGCGTTCCAGCGTGCTGCGCACCTGCGTCTGGCTGCATACGCCGTGATACAGCCAGTTGGCCACATGCTGGCTGGAAATGCGCAGCGTAGCGCGGTCTTCCATCAGTCCGATGTTGTGGATGTCCGGCACCTTGGAACAGCCGACGCCCTGGTCGATCCAGCGCACCACGTAGCCCAGGATGCCCTGGATGTTGTTGTCGAGCTCGCGCTGGATCTCTTCGGTGGCGGGCAGGTCGGTGGCCAGCGGCGCTGTCAGCAGCGCATCGGTGCCTGGCGTGGGTTGGCTGCGCAATCCTTCCTGCACTGCTGCGACATCGACGCGATGATAGTGCAGCACATGCAGCACGGCGGCAGTGGGCGAGGGCACCCATGCGGTGTTCGCGCCGGCCTGCGGATGCGCGATCTTGGTTTTCAGCATGTCTGCCATGCGATCAGGCATGGCCCACATGCCCTTGCCAATCTGCGCCTTGCCGGAGAAGCCCATCGCAAGGCCGATCTGCACGTTGCGCTTCTCGTAGTCGCGGATCCAGGGCTGGATCTTGACCGCATCCTTGGGCAGCACCGGGCCGGCCTCCATGCAGGTGTGGATTTCGTCGCCAGTGCGATCCAGGAAGCCGGTATTGATGAACACGATGCGATGCCGCGCGGCGGCAATGCAGGCGGCGAGATTGGCGCTGGTGCGCCGCTCTTCATCCATCACACCCATCTTCACGGTATGCCTCGGCAGCCCCAGCAGGTCTTCGACCCGATCGAACAGGTCGTTGGCCATCGCCACTTCGTCGGGTCCGTGCATTTTCGGCTTCACCACATACACCGAACCCGCACGGCTGTTGCGCTTCTGGCGCTTCACGTCGTGCACGGCAATGGCAAGCGTGATGCAGGCATCGAGCAGGGTTTCGTATGTGGGCTCGCCATCGAGGCAAAGCGCGTCGGTGATCATGTGGTGGCCAACATTGCGGATCAGCATCAGGCTGCGGCCAGGCAGGGTCAATTCGCGGCCTTGCGGATCGGTGTAGCGGCGATCTTCATTGAGGCGGCGCACAACCGTGCCACTGCCCTTGGTGAAGCTGGCTTCCAGACTGCCGTTCATGAGGCCGAGCCAGTTGCGATAGATGCCCACCTTGTCATGGGCATCTGGCGCGGCGACCGAGTCCTCGCAATCCTGGATGGTGGTGATGGCGGCTTCGACCAACAGGTCGGCAATGCCGGCCGGATCGGTGTCGCCGATGCGATGCGCGCGGTCGATGACGATTTCCACATGCAGGCCGTGGTTGCGCAGCAGCACGGCAGTGGGTTGCGCGGGAGTGCCGCGCCATCCTGCGAAACGTTCAGGGTGACGCAATTCCGCCGCCGCGCCGTTGCTCAGATGAACGGCGAGCTGACCGTCCTCGATCGCGTAGTGCGCGGATTGGGCATGGCTGCCGCTGGTCAGCGGCGCGATCTCATCGAGGAATGCGCGGGCGTATGCGATGACGGCGGCACCGCGCGCGGCATCGTAGCCTCTTGCAGCCGGGTCGACCGGCAGGATGGCGTCAGTGCCGTACAGCGCGTCGTACAGGCTGCCCCAGCGCGCATTGGCCGCATTCAGCGCATAACGCGCATTGCTCATCGGCACCACCAGCTGCGGACCTGCCACGCTCGCGATTTCCGGATCCGTGTTGGCGGTGTCGATGCACACGCCTTCCGGCTCGGGCACCAGATAGCCAATGCTGCGCAGGAATGCGGTGTGCGCCTCCACATCGAAGCCCAAGCCCTTGTGTTCGCGCCACCAGGCATTGATGCTGGCCTGCAGCTCGTCGCGGCGGGCGAGCAGCATGCGGTTGCGAGGCATGAACTCCGCGATGATTGTTTCCACGCCGCTCCAGAACTGCGTGGGGTCGAGCCCGGTGCGTGGCAGGGCCTCCTTCACCACAAAGGCATGCAATTCGGCGGCAATTTTCAGGCGGCCAATCGAAACCGTTTCGCTCACAGCGCGGGCGCCCCAAAAGTCCTAGACTGCGGCATTCTAGCGAATTGGATCACTCAGGGGGTCGGAATGGCGACGGTGCGGGAAGCGACCTTCGGGCTGCTGCGCGAGCTTGGAATCAGCCGCATTTTTGGTAATCCTGGCTCTACCGAGCTGCCACTGTTTCGCGATTTTCCGGCAGATTTCCAGTATGTGCTGGGTCTGCAGGAGTCGGTGGTGGTGGGCATGGCAGATGGTTTTGCCCAGGCCACGCACAGTGCGGCACTGGTCAATCTCCACTCTGCGGTGGGGGTGGGTCATGCGATGGGCAACATATTCACCGCCTTTCGCAATCGCACTCCGCTGGTGATCACTGCCGGGCAGCAATCGCGCTCGCTGCTGCAGATGGAGCCGTTTCTGCATGCTGCGCAAGCCACGGAGCTGCCGAAGCCCTATGTGAAGTGGAGTTCGGAACCGGCGCGTCCGGAAGATGTTCCTGCCGCCATCGCCCGTGCATTCCACATTGCGATGCAGCCGCCCTGCGGGCCCACGTTTGTTTCCATTCCGGTTGACGACTGGGATGCAGAAGCTGAACCACGGCGTATGCATACAGTGTCGCGGCGACTGCGCGTGGATCCGCAGTCGATAGCTGCGCTGGCCGCGGCGTTGCAGCGCAGCCAGCGGCCGGTGTTTGTAGTCGGAGCAGCGGTGGACCGCGATGGTGGCTGGGATGCAATGGTGCGGCTGGCCGAAATGCACGGCGCGCTGGTGTGGGTGAGCCCGTTGATCGGGCGCAGCAGCTTTCCCGAGGATCACCCGCTGTTTGCGGGTTTCCTGCCGGCATTTCGCGACGAGATCCACAACCGGCTCGTGGGCCACGATCTGCTGGTCGCCGTGGGTGCGCCGCTGTTCACCTATCACGCGGAAGGTCAGGGTCCATACCTGCCCGCAGGGCTCGAAGTCTTCCAGGTCACCGACGACCCAGAGATGGCGGCCAGCGCCATTGCCGGACAATCGATGGTGGGTAGCTTGGGACTCGCGATCAACGAGCTGTTGCTCGCCGGCCGCAGCGCTGCGGCTGCGCGACAGCAGGGGCGCAGCGCTGCGCCACGGCTGGCGGCCGCTGATCCGCTCACCGATGCCTTTCTGCTGCAGACGCTGGCCGAACTGCGCGCCCCGGACTCCATCATCGTGGAGGAGGCGCCCAGTTCACGGCCTGCGATGCAAAGCTATCTGCCGATCCTTCGCAGTGAGACTTTCTACACCTGCAGCAGTGGCGGGCTGGGGCATTCACTGCCCGCGGCGGTGGGCGTGGCGCTGGGCAAGCCGGGCAAGAAGGTCATCGCAATCATCGGCGATGGCTCCGCGATGTACTCGATCCAGGCGCTATGGAGCGCGGCGCAGCTGCGGTTGCCCATCACTTTCATCATCGTCAACAACCGGCGCTACAAGGCGCTGGAAGTGTTCTCGCAACGATTTGGCATCACGCAGCTGGTGGGCACCGACCTTTCGGGGATCGACTTCGTGCAGCTTGCTCGAGCCCAGGGCTGCGAGGCGAATCGGGTATCGCGGGCAGCGGATCTGGAAGGCGCACTGAAAGCTGCGCTCGCCGCGCCGGTTCCGATGTTGCTCGAGGTGCAAGTCAGCTGAGCCTCTCCCGTGGGTACTTTGCGGGTTACACCGGGATGCCGTGCTCCTCTGGAGGATTCATTTGGACTTTCTGACAAAGAACGCGGCGTAGGCAGCCCGGTCTTCCATGCTCAACTTGCTCGTGTGCTCGACGACTTTGGCCATTTCACCGCCAATGAAATCGCCGCTGGCCGTCACGCCGAGCTCCAGCAGCCCCATGAAGTCGTCTTGGGTCCAGCTCGAAAGTCCTTCGGGGCTGATGTTGGCGTGCACGATCTCCGATCCCTTGAATTCCTGCGCATTCTTTACCATGCCGAGACTGTTGCGCGGCGTGTGGCATTCGCCGCAGTGTCCGAGCGAGCGAGCAAGATAGACACCGCGCTGGATCTGCGGATCGCCAGTGACAGCCGGCGGCGTGCCTTCGAGGAAATTCGCCAAGATGTTCCAGCCCGCCATCATCCAGCTGAATTGCCAACCCGGCAGATCGTGATCGGGCACCTCGTGGCGGATCGCCGGCAGCGACATCAGGTAGGCCCCCACGTCGAGCACGTCCTGATCCGTCATGTCCTTGAAAGAACGATATGGAAAAGCAGGCCAGTAGAACCCGCCCCTTGGGCTGCGGCCATGCTTGACCGCGAGCAGGAAGTCGCGGCCGTTCCAGCCGCCGATGCCGGTTGCGTCATCGGGTGTGATGTTCGGTACGAAGAAGCTGCCGCCGAATGGTGACTCGAGCTTGAGTCCGCCGGTCGGACCTGCGGCGCCTTCTTGCTGATGGCAACTGCCGCAGCCGGCGGCATTGTAGAGATAGGCCCCGCGCGCAATGCTCTTGGCATCGCTGGCGAGCAATGGATTGCCCACCGAAGGCAGGTGGAAGACCCAGTACAGCAGACCCAAAACGACGACAGCGACCACCGCCAGGCGCTTGGCTTTCTTGTTCATGGACGGTTCCTGATTGAATGCGGATTGAATGCCGGCAGCAGAAAAATCAGCGGCGAATTCTAGCAGCTGGGTTCGTCAGAGTACCGACATTGCCAGCGGCGCACGCCGGTTATACTCACCGGTCCGAAAACCCATGGACCCCTGACTTTCCACCATCCAGGAAGTTTCAATAGATGAATGTCGCGCAAGTTGCCGCCGAGATCCTCAGGCGTGAAGGTGTGGAGACTCTGCTCACCTATCCGCTCAATCCCCTGACGGAGACCGCGGCAGCCATTGGCATCCGGCCCATCGTCGTGCGCGCCGAGCGTGTCGGCGTACACATGGCTGACGCCGTCAGCCGCATGAGTTCCGGAGAGAAGGTTGGCGTGTTCTGCTGCCAGCTTGGACCGGGCATCGAGAATGCCTTCGGTGCAGTGGCACAGGCCTGGGGCGAAGGGGTGCCGCTGGTGGTGATTCCGGGCGGTTATCCCCGCGCGGAGGCTTGGGTGCGCCCGAACTTCAACTCTGGCGTGAGCTTCCAGCATTGTACGAAAACCGTCGAGACCATCAACACGCCGGAAATGATCGTGCCCGCGCTGCGGCGCGCCTTTGCGCTGGCCCGCAATGGGCGTCCGGGGCCGGTGGTAGTAGAAGTGCCGCACGACATGTGGAGTATCGAATTCCCCGGCGAGATCGATTATGTGCCTTCAAAGCGCGTGCGCTCAGCACCGGATCCGCGAGACATTGACGCTGCCGCTGCGAAACTCATTGGCGCGTCGCACCCGCTGCTCTATGTCGGACAGGGCGTGCATTACGCCAAGGCCTGGGATGAGCTCAGGGCCGTGGCCGAGCTGCTTGAAGCACCGGTCTGCACCAGCCTCGAGGGCAAGAGCGCCTTCCCCGAGACGCATGCGCTGTCGCTGGGTGCGGGTGGAGTCGCGATGTCGCGCGCGCTGGCCATGCATGTCACGGAAGCAGACACCGTGTTTGGCATCGGCGCGAGCTTCACGTCGACCAGCTTTGGCATCAAGTTCCCCATCAAGGCCAAAAGTTTCATCCACAACTCGACAGATCCGAACGAGATGGACAAAGCCCTGCGCTGCGACATCGGCCTGGTGGGCGATTCGAAGCTTGCGCTCGGCATGCTGCATGAGGCGCTCAAGGAAAGATTGAAGAAGCCGCGTGGCCTCACGCCTGCCGTGAAGGCACGGATTGACCTGCAGAACGAGCCCTGGCTCAAAGAGTGGATGCCGCGACTCACCAGTGAAGAGAAGCCATTGCAACCCTACCGTGTCATCAACGAGCTGATGAAGGTAGCCGATGTGCCAAACACCATCATCACGCATGATGCCGGCAGTCCGCGCGACGAGCTCTCGCCGTTCTGGAAATCGGTTACACCGCTGAGCTATATCGGCTGGGGCAAGACCACGCAGCTGGGCTATGGTCTCGGCCTCGCGCTCGGCGCAAAGCTCGCAAGGCCAGACAAGCTCTGCGTCAACGTGTGGGGCGACGCCGCCATCGGCATGACCGGCATGGACTTCGAAACGGCGTCGCGCTGCGGACTGCCGATCATGTCCATCCTGTTCAATAACTACCGCATGGCGATGGAAGACAAGATCATGGCGGTGTCAAAGGAGCGTTTCGCTTCCACCGACATTTCCGGCAACTATGCGGACTTCGCCAGGGCGCTTGGCGGTCACAGCGAACGCGTGACGGAACCCGGTCGCATCGCTGGCGCGCTGGCCGACGGCATCAAGGCCACACAGGAAGGCAGGGCGGTGCTGCTCGAGTTCATCACCACTACCGAGAAGGTCTACTCGACCTTCCAGGGCGGTTACACCGGCGGCGCGTGAGTGGACAATTGAAATAGCCGCCCTGAAAAAAAGGCCGGGACATTGCCCGGCCTTTTCATATCCAGCCGATGCTGGAGGCAGACTACGTTACTTGGCGCGGTAGTTGTCGTGGCAGGCACCGCAGGCCTGGCCCATCTTCGTGAAAGCCGCCTGCACCGTAGCCTTGTCATTCGACTTGGCCGCTTCCACCACGCCAGCGGCGGCCTTGCTCAGCGCTTCGGCTTTGGCCTTGAAATCGGGCTGGCTGTTCCAGATGCCATCCAGGGCACGAGTCTTCACCGTGGTGAATGCACGCGTATCTGCCGTGAACAATTCCGGGATCATGTCTGCCAGCATCTGGATGCGCCCGGCATTGCGGGTGGCCACTGCGGCATTGAATTCGCCGCGCATCATCGCGCCCATCGGGCCATTCTGGCTCTGGATGACCTTGAACAACCCCTGGCGGGTTTCGATGGCTGTCTTGGCCTGTGCCTCCGGATTGGGTGGACCACCAGGGCCGCCGCCGCCAGCAGGAGGGGCCTGCGAAAAGGCCAGCGCCGATGCGGCCGCGAGAACTGCGGCAACGCCAATGCGAGTCAGACGATTCATGTGTGATCCCCCGAAAGGTGTTTGAAGGTGAATAAACTCAAGCAATGCAAAGTCTAGCAGATCGATATGCGGAAGATCATGCACATGCCATGGTGAATCCCAACTGAACCAAGGTGGGTTTACGATGCTTGGGGCGGCCGATCCAGCAGTTGCAGCGCCTCCGCCAAGCGAAATCTCAGTCCCGGGAATGGGCGTCTTTCCGGAGAGCCTGACTTCAAGCGCGGACGGCACCACAACGCCGCCCGAAAAGCCGTATCGCGCGGTCGGCTTTCCGTTGCCGTAACGCTGCAGGGGCTGGTGAGCGTCAGGCCGACCGGCCCAGAACCGAGGCAGTGGCAATCAGCTCTTCAAGCAACGCCATCGAGACCTTGCCCGACACTGCAAAGGGGTTCAGCTCGGCTTTCTCGGCGTATTTCATCAGCATCGATGAATTGACCTTGCCGATGTTCACCTGGCCCATGGTCCAGCCGCCGAAACGGCGCTCGCTGATTTCCTCAAAATGCAGCAGCCGCAACTGTTCGTGGCGCGGGTCGCGCACGATGGCGTTGAAGGTGTCACAGACCGCGTCGCGTCCGCCTTCCAGCACCTGCAGGAAGATCTCTTCGCTGTAACACAACACGCCGGTAATGCCGCGCGCCGGATTGTTGGCCTGGCACTCGGTCAGTATCGATGCGATTAACTTTGCGCTGAGCGGTTTCGAGGTGCGGCTTGCGTAGAGCAGGCGGACAAGCATGGCTGGTTCACTCCTTGAGTTTGATGAGTGACAGGAATTCGCGGCGCAACGTGTGATCCTTCAGGAAAGACCCGCGCATGACGCTGTTGATCATCTTGGCGTTCTCGTCCTTGACGCCGCGCCAGTGCATGCAGAAATGATCGGCTTCCATCACCACCGCGAGTCCGTCCGGACTGACCTTGGTCATCAGCAGTTCGGCCACCTGCGTGATGGCTTCCTCCTGGATCTGCGGTCGGGTCATGATCCAGTTGGTGAGCCGCACATATTTGGACAGGCCGATCAGGTTCGAGTGTTCATTGGGCATGAGGCCAATCCAGATCCGGCCCATGATCGGGCAGAAATGATGGCTGCAGGCACTGCGCACGGTGACGGGGCCCACGATCATCAGTTCGTTCAGTCGTTCTGCATTGGGGAACTCGGTAACCGACGGGGCAGGGAAGTACCGGCCGCGGAACACTTCGGTGACGTACATCCTGGCGACCCGGCGGGCGGTTTCCTGGGTGTTGTGGTCGCTGCGGGTATCGATCACCAGCGACTCCAGCACGCCCTGCATGCGGATCGTTACCTCATCAATCAACTGGTCGATCTCGCCCGGTTCGATGGCAGCGGCGATATTGTCGTTCGCATGGAAACGATGCGCATTGCGCTGGAGGCGGCGGCGAATGCGTTCGGATACCGGCAAGGTGACTGGGTTATCCGGCTTGGATCTGGGGCGCTTCATCCGGGCGGCAGTCTAGGTCAGTTGGATTGGGCGGGCCAGCGGAGGGGGTGTTGGCGCCGGCGAGTGCCCCGGGAGGGGCTGTGGTACCCTGTGCGACATTATCCCCCCTGTATAGCGAGGCTGACACCCATGACTACAAAGCTTGATCGTCCCCTGAAGCGCGAAATCGTTGTCGATGAGAAGCCCTATACGCTGACGATCGACGCCGCAGGCCTCAAGCTCGTCGAGAAGGGCCGCCGCAACGGCCAGGAAGTGAGCTGGAAGCAGATCCTCAGCACTGCGCCTGAAGCGCAGTAAGGCCGACCTGGCCGGCCGGCGTCCGCCGGGCGGCCACCTTTTTGCGGTGTAGTTGCGCGCCGGCTAGCTGCTGCGTGCCACGTACAGCGCCAGCAGCTCCGCAATCACGGCGGGCTTTTCCTGGCCTTCCACTTCCATTTTTGCTTCCTGTCGCAGCAGCACGCGACCGGGCGCGCGCGGTTCGGCGGCCAGCACCCGGCTGTTGTAGCGCACTCGTGAGCCCGCCATGACCGGGCTTGTGAAGCGCAGCCGGTCCAGGCCGTAGTTGAGCACCAGCGCCACGTCGCTGACGGGTGGGAAGTCCCGCTGCCGGTGTCCGGCCGCCAGCGACAGCAGCAGGAAGCCGTGCGCGAGCGTGCCGGGGAAGTTGGTCTCGCGCGCCACGCGATCAGGATCAACATGGATGAACTGGTGATCGCCGGTGCAGGCAGCGAACGCATTGATGCGGTCCTGGTCAACCAGTATCCACTCGGAGGGCGCAAATGTTCTGCCAACCAGGCTGTGCAGCGTGGCGACGGTGAGGGATCCTGCGTCTGCGCGGGTCATGTCTCACAAGCCTAGCAAAGCCCTTGCTCGACTGCGGCAAATCCGCCAGATTCAAGGCATGAATCTGCATCGTGTGCTGTTTGCCTGCTGTATCTGCCTCGTGGTTTGCCTGCCGGCGCAGGCCGCCATGCACGTGATCGCCAGCCCCGAAACGGTGCTGATCGGTCGGGAAGAGCGGGTGGTGACGGTATTCGAAGATACGCTGTATGAGATTGCACGACGCTTTGGTCTGGGCTCGGAAGAGTTGCTGCGTGTGAACCCAGGGATTGATCCGTGGCTGCCAGGCGCCGGCCGCAACATCGTGATTCCGGGCGAACACGTGTTGCCCTCGGGGCCGCGGGAAGGAATCGTCGTCAACCTGCCCGAGCATCGCCTTTATTACTATCCACCGCGGGTAGGCGGGCAGCCCGCTCGCGTTTATACCTATCCGATCAGCATCGGCAAGATGGACTGGAAGACGCCGCTGGGAAAGACGCGGATCCAGGACAAACGCAAGAATCCAAGCTGGACTCCGCCGGAGTCGGTGCGGCAGGAACACATTGCCAATGGCGAACCGCCACTGCCGGCCGTGGTGCCGGCCGGTCCGGATAATCCGCTCGGCGCGCATGCCATGCGCCTCGCGTTGCCGGGCGCATATCTGATCCATGGCACCAACAACCCGATCGCCGTAGGCATGGCGGTAACGCATGGCTGCATCCGCATGTATCCGGAAGATATCGCCGAGCTGTTTCCGATGGTGGCGGTGAAAACTCCGGTGTACCTGGTGAATGAGCCGGTGAAAATCGCCTGGGTGGAAGGGGAACTGCTGCTGGAAGTCCACCCGCCTGTGGATGCGCAGGGGCAGAGCGGCGAGCCTGCGTTAGCGGTTTTCGAGGGCCTGTTGCAGCAGGCCCTGGGGGATACCGTGGTGGCCATCCGCTGGGATCTGGCGCGGGCCGAATTGACCAGTGCGCGGGGCATGCCGGTGCTCGTCGGAGTGGCCGCGGCGGCGCCTCCGGTGACCACTGGTGTGGAACCGTAGTTGAACGGCGGCTGGAATCGGCTATAGTTCGCTGCCCATCACCCTTGGGTTTTGGGCATAACTTGCTGATTTCACAAACAAATACCCTAATTCCAGATGTCTGAACGCGACCCCGAAAGATTCGACCTCGACGACGATTTCCTGGCCGAGCAGGAAGAAAGCAACGATTACGAGCAAGTGCTGGACCGTGTCGACAAGCGCTCGCGCGACAAAGGCAAAAAGGTCGGCAAAGCCGCCTGGAGCAAGCTGGAAGAAGTTCTGGCGGAGCGCAAACTCAAGCGCGACCTGTCCGACTACGACGACTACGAAGCCTGATTTGCCCGCTTGGGCGCGGAGCAATTCCCATGACTGAGCGCAATGGCGCACGCTGGATAGTGCTGAAGTTCGGCGGCACGAGTGTGTCGAACCTGACGAACTGGAACAACATCGCCGCCGTAACGCGGCGTCGGCTCGCCGAAGGTGCGCAGGTCTTCATCGTGCATTCGGCGGTCAGTGGCATCACCGACCGGCTCGAGAAACTGCTGGTTGCGGCGCTCAAGGGCGAACACAAGGAAGCTCTGGCTGCCATCGAGTCGCGCCATGTGCAGCTCTGCGATGAATTGGGGATCGGCCGCAGCGCGCAGCTCGAAGGCTATTTCACGGCGCTCGCGCAGATTGCGCAGGGCATTCACCAGACGCAGCAGCTTTCCGATCGCACCCGCGCCATGGTGATGTCCACCGGTGAACTGATGTCTACCGAGATCGGTTCGCGTTATCTGCGCAAGCTGGGGCTTGATGTGACCTGGTGGGATGCGCGTGATGGCCTGAAGGCGGAAGAACGCCACCACGCGTCCGCCAAAGGCAACTGGCTTTCGGCAACCTGCAATTTCACGCCCAATGCGGCGCTCTCAGCGCGCCTTGCAGCATTGTCACCGGTGGTCATCACGCAGGGTTTCATCGCCAGCGATGCGCGTGGCGACACCGTGCTGCTTGGCCGCGGTGGTTCGGACACCTCCGGAGCCTATTTCGCGGCGATACTCTCGGCGCAGCGCCTTGAAATATGGACCGATGTGCCCGGCATGTTCAGCGCCAATCCGCGATCAACACCCGCGGCGCGACTGCTGCGGGAACTGCATTACGACGAGGCGCAGGAAATCGCCAGTTCCGGCGCCAAGGTGCTGCATCCGCGCTGCGTGATGCCGGTGCGGGTGCATCGCATCCCGCTGCGCGTGTATGCCACGCAGGTGCCGGATCTTGAGGGAACGCATATCGCTGCGACCACTGCGGACTCGTCGGCCAAGGTCAAGGCCGTCTGTGTGAAGAAGGGCATCACGCTGGTGTCGATGGACAGCCCCGGCATGTGGCACGAGGTGGGCTTCCTCGCCGATGCATTCCAGATCTTCAAGCTGCATGGCATGTCGATCGACCTGGTTTCCACTTCCGAGACCAATGTCACCGTATCACTGGATCCGCAGGCCAATACCATGGATACGGACGCGATGGCGCGGCTGACCGCCGATCTGTCGGAGCTGTGCCGTGCGCAGATCATCGGACCCTGCGCATCGGTGAGCCTGGTGGGGCGCAACATTCGCGGCATCCTGCACGAGCTGGGCGAGGCCTTCGAATTTTTTGCCGAGCAGAAGATCCATCTGGTCAGCCAGGCCGCCAACGACCTGAATTTCAGCTTCGTGGTAGACGAAGATCAGGCTGATCGTCTGGTGAATCAGTTGCATGCACTGCTCATACATCCCGAACCGGGCGACCAGGTCATCGGCCCGACCTGGGAAGAGCTGTTCCACAAGCCGGGCGCGGCGGTCGCGCCACCAAGCTGGTGGTGGCAGGACAAGCAGCAGCTGTTGCTCGCGGCCATGGAGGGACGCGACGCGGCCTATGTGTATGACCCGGACACCGTCCGGCAAAGCGCTCGCGACCTGCTGCAGCTCGCGGCGATTGACCGCGTGCACTACGCGATCAAGGCCAACTGGAACCCGGGCCTACTGCAGTTGCTGTATCGGGAAGGCGTGAAAATGGAATGCGTGTCGCGCCAGGAGCTCGACCATGTGTTCTCAACTTTGCCAGGCATCAGGCCCGATGAAGTGCTGTTCACGCCGAATTTTGCGCCGCGCGCTGAATACGAATACGCGCTGACCCGGGGCGTGACTGTCACGATTGACAACCTGCACGCACTGCGGGCCTGGCCAGAATTGTTCAAGGAACGGCGCGTGTTGGTGCGAATCGATCCCGGCACGGGACGTGGTCACCACCGTCATGTTCGCACGGCTGGCACGTATGCCAAGTTTGGCGTCCCACTGGGCGAACTCGACGAGCTCAAGCAGTTGGTGAAGACCAGCGGTGTATTGGTGTTCGGACTGCATGCGCATACCGGCAGTGGCGTCACGGATATCCAGAACTGGTCACAGACCGCCCAGGAACTGGGGCAGGTGGCGGCGCAGCTTGGCACTGTAACCACGCTCAATATCGGCGGCGGCTTCGGAGTGCCCGATTCCAATCACCGTGCAAAGCTGGATCTGGCTGCTCTCGACCAGGCGCTGCTGGCGTTTAAGGCGGCCCATCCCGGCGTCACGCTGTGGATAGAGCCGGGCCGTTACCTCGTGGCCGTCGGTGGCGTGTTGCTGGCGCGAGTGACACAGCTGAAACAGAAGGGTAGGCAGGGATATATCGGCGTGGCCACAGGCATGAATGCGTTCATACGCCCGGCGCTGTATGGCGCCTTCCATGAGATTGTGAATCTGTCGCGCCTGGGCGAGCCGAATGTCGGCAGCTACGACGTGGTGGGTCCGATCTGCGAAAGCGGTGATGTGCTCGGCCATGACCGCCTGCTGCCGGAAACGCGTGAAGGCGACTTGCTGCTGATCGCCAACGCCGGCGCGTACGGGCGGTGCATGGCTTCCAGTTACAACCTGCGCCCGCCTCCAGAGGAGATCCTGCTGGCCGATTGAACGGGCAGCAGGCGGGAAGAAATAACTACTGCCCGGTCGCAGGCTTGTGCATGGCTGGCTCGGCGTCGGTCATTGGGCGCGTGTAGGTCACGAAGATGCCTTGCAGGTCACCATCCTCCGTATAGACGCTCATGTCCCGGTAGACCCACCCGTCCGCCTCCATCTTGGCGTGGAGGACGTTGATGGCCTTGAGGACTGATCGGGCGCTACCTTTGTCGACAAACATCGTGCGGATGCCCTGAGCTTCCTGCGGCGGTTTATCCGCCGCAATGCTCACCGATCCAGCAAATACCAACGCCGCAATCACGGCCAATAAAAATCCACGCATGATGGTGTCGCTCGATTTCCCTGGCCGTGCTGGCCAACTGTGCCAATCGTGACGCGAACCCAACAGGTCGGCAAGCCCGATTTTCCCGGAGCACCCTGGCCAGCAACTGCACTCGTTGCGTGCACCTATGCTAAGTTCGATGCGACATGTCGTGCCGGACTCCAATCATCGTAAGCGGTTTGCTTCTTGGTTTGCCGCGCTGACCCGGGCCAGCAAGATGGGAGCCGCCAGAAATCCGGAGACCCTGAACACTAGGGCAGCTGGCATCATTGGACTTGCGGTGATGTGCAGCCGCCTGCTCGGCCAGGCGCGCGAGCAGATCTTCGCCGCGCTGTTTGGCGGCGGGCGCTACATGGACGCTTTCACCGCCGCGTTCCGCATCCCCAACCTGCTGCGCGACCTGTTTGCCGAAGGCGCGCTGTCCACGGCTTTCGTTACCACGTTCAGCAAAACAGCCGTTCAAAGCGAAACCGCCGCCTGGCAACTGGCGAACAGGATCGTCACGCTCGCGGCCGTAACAATGAGTGCGGTGACCCTTGTCGGGATACTCGCATCGCCGTGGATTGTGAGCATTCTCGCGCCCGGGTTCGATCCGGAGAAAATTGCTCTCACGGTCGCGCTGACCCGCATCATGTTCCCTTCCATCCTGCTGGTGTCCCTCGCTGCAGTCGTGATGGGGATGCTGAACTCACGCAATGTTTTCGGCATGCCGGCTCTGGCTTCGAGCTTCTACAACCTGGGCGCCATCGTGGCCGGTGTCGGTATCGGCTGGTGGCTCGACCCGCAATTTGGACCGCGCGCCTTGACCGGCCTGGCCATCGGCACCCTGGTCGGCAGTGCATTGCAACTGGCGGTGCAGCTACCTGGCCTCGCGAGGCTGGGCTATGTTTTCAGGCCGGATTTCCGGTGGCGGGATGCCGGGGTCAAGACTGTGCTGCTGTTGATGGGTCCATCGGTGGTAGCCGCCAGCTCCACGCAGATCAATGTGATGGTCAACACTGCATTTGCATCGTCGTTCGGCGATGGCCCGGTGTTCTGGTTGAGCATCGCCTTTCGCCTGATGTCGTTGCCGCTGGGGCTGTTCGGCGTTGCGCTCGGCACGGTTTCCCTACCAATGCTGTCGCGACTGATCGCTTCGGGCGATCCGGCAGGATTCCGCAGCGAACTGGCGCGCAGCATGCGCCTGTCCTTCCTGATGACCATACCCGCATCGCTGGGTCTGATGCTGCTGGCCGAGCCCATCATCTCGGTGCTGTACCAGCACGGCAAATTCTCGGCATGGGAAGCAGCTCAGGCAGCGGGCGCGCTACGCTTCTATGCCGTGGGGCTGTGTGGGTATGCAGCGCTGAAGGTGCTGGTCAACGCATTCTATGTCATTGACCGGCGCAAGACGCCTATGGTGATCAGCATCATTGCCATCGGCCTGAATCTGCTCGTCAACTGGATCTTCACTTTCCATTTGGACTGGGGGTTTCGCGGGCTGGCGTTTTCCACCAGCTGCATTGCGACCATCAACTTCGTGATTCTCTACGCGCTGATGCACCGGCAGCTGGGGCATTTCGAAACTGCAGCCATGGTGAAATTGTGGGGCAGAGTGTTGATCGCCGGTGCCGTGCTCGCGGCTATCTGCTGGGCCGGCAACTACTGGTTGTTGGGTGATTGGGCCACGATGCGCTTCCTGCCGAAATTCGCCGCGCTCTTGGCCGTGATCGTGGCGGCGGGTGGGGGTTTCTTTTTCTGCGCTGGATTGTTGGGGGTTGCCGAAGTGAACTCCCTGATCGCCGCATTCCGTTCACGCCTGCGCCGCTGATGGGGCAACATTGCGCGGAAATGGTCATCCAGCTGGCGCCACCCGCCCCCAAGGTGGGCTACTGTTTTGCGCGATGACGCGCTGCAAGCTCTTTTGCTATATCACCCAGCGACATGCCACTGGCACGCAACAGCAGTGCGAGGTGAAACAGCAGGTCGGCAGATTCGTTGATTAACTCTTTCTGGTCACCTGACTGCGCCGCAAGGGCAACTTCAACGCCTTCCTCACCGACTTTCTGCGCCATGCGCTTGATGCCCTGACCGTAGAGCTTCGCTGTGTAACTGCCATCTGGGCTCTGTGCGATACGCGCGTCGATCACTTCTTCGAGGCGCGCGAGAAAACCGAAGCCTTCGCTGGCCGGCAATGAACCATCACCGAAGCAGGTGGGGGTATTGCGGTGACACGCCGGGCCCGCTGGGTTGACCCGGACGAGGAGCGTATCGTTGTCGCAGTCGGCGTTCACCGCGACCAGGTTCAGGGTGTGGCCCGAAGACTCGCCCTTTTCCCACAGGCGCTGCTTCGACCGACTGTAGAACACCACCCGCTGGCGCGTGAGCGTGGCCTGCAGGGCTTCTCGATTCATGTAGCCAAGCATCAGCACCGCTTCGGTGCGCGCATCCTGCACGATCGCTGGCAACAGGCCGTCGCTCTTGCTCCAGTCGAGCGCTTCGATATTCAACGCGCCGTCGTTCATGGGCGTACCTCGATGTTCCTGCCGCGCAAGTAGAGTTTCAGGTCTGGAATCGCGATCTGTCCGCTGTGGAACACACTGGCCGCCAGCGCCGCATCGGCCGCGCGCTGCTCGAACAGTGCCGCAAAATGCTCTGGTGCGCCGGCACCGCCCGAGGCCACCAGCGGCACATTGCAGACAGCGCGCACGGCCAGCAGCTGGTCGATGTCGTAGCCGCGCCGCACGCCGTCGCTGGCCATGCAGTTCAGCACGATCTCGCCGGCACCGCGGGCCTGCACCTCGCGCGCCCATTGCAGCGTATCGCGGCCCGAATCGCGGCTGCGATCCGGGTCACCGGTGAACTGGTAGACGCGATAGCCTTCAGCGGTGGTCTGGCTGTCGATGCCCGCCACTACGCATTGCGAGCCGAAGCGCGCCGCCAGTCGATCGATCAGCGAAGGATCGGCCAGTGCTGGTGAGTTCACGGAAATCTTTTCGGCTCCCGCATTGAGGATAGCCTCCGCGTCGGCCACCGAGCGGATCCCGCCAGCGACGCAGAAGGGGATGTCGAGCACCGCCGCCACGCGACTGATCCAGCTGCGATCCACCGAACGGCCCTCAGG
This sequence comes from Steroidobacteraceae bacterium, assembly GCA_039917615.1. Classification (GTDB taxonomy): domain Bacteria; phylum Pseudomonadota; class Gammaproteobacteria; order Steroidobacterales; family Steroidobacteraceae; genus ZC4RG30. Next base: position 11,893 of record JBDSJD010000020.1, on the reverse strand, counting down.
GCTTGCCGTGATGTCGTAGAACACGAGTTCATCCGCGCCTTCATCGCGATAACGTTCGGAGAGCTCGAGGATTTCGCCCACCACGCGATGGTCACGAAACCGCACGCCCTTGACGACTTGGCCGTCGCGCACGTCCAAGCAGGGGATCAGGCGTCGAGCAAGTATGGTTGCAACTCCTCCATGCTGATGCGGCCCTCGAGCAATGCCTTGCCGCTGATGGCAGCGGCGAGACCCATCGAGTCAAGGCGCTGCAGATCTGCCAGCGAACGGATACCGCCAGATGCCTGCCACGCGATTGCCGGAAAGCGGCGTTGCGCCTCGGCGTAGAGATCAAAACCCGGCCCACCCAGCGCGCCGTCACGCTCGATATCCGTGCACAGCACATGGCGCAGCGGCGTGTCCGCGAAGGACTGCAGCAGCTCCCACAGCGACAGCGCGTGCTCCTGTACCCAGCCACGGGTGCGCACGCGCGGGATACCTGTCGCATCCACGCGCACATCAATGGCGAGGCAGATTCGTTCTGCGCCGTAGGCGGTGAGAGAGTCCCGCAGTAATTGCGGATCGTCCACCGCCGCGCTGCCGATCACGGCGCGACTAACGGAAGCCTGCAGCGCGTCATCGATGAGGGCGCGTGTGCGCAGGCCGCCGCCGAGCTGGATGCGTATTCGTTGCTGTGCGGTCATCTGGCGGATCAGCTCGCGGTTGCCGGGGGTGCCATCGCGGGCGCCGTCCAGGTCCACCAGGTGAAGCCAGCACACACCAGCGTCGCCGTAGCGCTCGAGCAGTTCGCGCGGTTCCACTTCATAGCGTGTTTCGGCGTGGAACTCGCCCTTGAGCAGGCGCACGCAGTGGCCGCCGCGCAGATCAATGGAGGGAATCAGTAACAAGGCTATTCCTGGAGTGCAATGAAGTTGGCCAGTAGTCGCGCACCGGCGCCCGCCGATCGTTCGGGATGAAATTGCACGCCGCGGAAGTTGTCGCGCCGGACGACAGCGGTGAACCTGCCGTCATATTCGCAGGCAGCCAGTGTGTCCGCACTCAATGGCGCGGCGTAGCTGTGCACGAAATAAAAATATGTTCCGGCAGCGATGCCGTTGAACAGCGGGTCGTCCGCGAGCAGCTCCAGTTGGTTCCAGCCCATGTGCGGCACCGGCTGATCCGGGCTGGCGCGCAACCTTTCAACCTCACCAGCCACGATCCCAAGCCCGCGGGTTGCGGTGCTGCCGCTGGCGGCTTCGGATGATGCGCTGTAAAGCAGCTGCATGCCCAGACAGATGCCGAGCACCGGCTGCGTAAGCGTCGGAATGAGCGCGGCCAGACCATTGCCGTTCAGGCGCTGCATGGTGTCATGCGCCGCACCGACGCCCGGCAGTAGCACATGTGAAGCCGTGCGGATGCGCGCCGCATCCACGCTGAGTTCCGCACGTGCGCCCAGGCGCTGCAATGCATACAGCAATGAAGCGATGTTTGCGCCACCGCTGTCGATGACCACCACATCCGGCGTCATCTAGAGTGTTCCCTTGGTGGAGGGCAGGTCATTGCCTTCACGCCGGATAGCCTGACGCAATGCGCGGCCCACGCCCTTGAAGCAGGCCTCGACCATGTGATGGGTGTTCTCGCCAGTGACACTGACATGCAGCGCGGCACCCATCGTCTCGGCCAGCGAACGGAAGAAGTGCGGCACCAGTTCGGTGGCGAGACCCCCGACTTCTGTGCGCGCAAATTTGCCTTCGAACACGGCATAGGGGCGGCCGGAAAGATCCAGCGCCACTTGCACGCGCGCCTCATCCATGGGCAGCAGGAAGCCATAGCGGCCAATGCCGCGCTTGTCGCCCAACGCCTGGCGTATGGCAGCGCCGAGCGCGAGTGCGCAGTCTTCTACCGTGTGGTGTTCGTCCACCTGCAGATCGCCCTTGCAGGTGAGCTGCAGCGAAAAACCGCCGTGTTTCGCCAGCTGTTCCAGCATGTGATCGAAGAACGCGTGCCCGGTGGTGATATTGATCGGGCCTTCGGCATCCAGGTCGACGGCGATTGCAATGCTGGTTTCTTTGGTGCTTCGCTCAACGCTCGCGCGCCGTGACAGCAGTTCGGTAACAATCGCCGGCCAGGACTCCTGCGGCGTTCCGGCTTTCTTCACCCGCAGACCGCGCACGCCGAGGTTTTGCGCGAAGGTCATGTCGGTATCCCGGTCGCCGATCACCACACTGTTGGCGAAATCGATGCTGGTGCGATCCAGGTAGTCCTGCACAAGTCCCAGCTTCGGCTTGCGGCAGTTGCAGGCGTCTGCCGGCTTGTGCGGGCAGATGCACACCGCATCGAATTGCAGGCCTTGCGAGGCCAGCGTATCGATCACGAAGTTCTGCGGCAGCTCAAAATTCGCCTGCGGAAACGCGGGTGTGCCGAGGCCATCCTGATTGGTCACCATCACCAGGCGATACCCAGCGGCGGCGAGTTTCTGCAGCGACGTGAACACATCAGGCATCCAGCGGATCTTGTCGAGACTATCAACCTGCTCATCGGCAGGCTCTTCGATCAGCGTGCCATCACGATCGACAAACAGAATCTTCTGCGCGGGGGTCTTCATTGCAGGCTCTCCAGCACGCGGTCGTTCTCTGCCGTGGTGCCGACGGAAATACGCAGTGACCGCGGCAGCGCCAGCTGCCGCACGTCCCGGATGATGAGGCCAGCACCGCGCACCCGCGCCAGCACATCATCCGGATCAGCACAGTCGATCAGCAGGAAGTTTGCATCGCTGGGCCACACGCGCAGGATGCCCGGCGCTGCAGCCAGCGCAGCAGCGAGACGCGCCCGCTCCTGCAGCAGCAATCGAACGCGCTCCTGCATCGCCGCGAGGGCCGCAGGCTGCAACAGCGGCGTGACGGCTTCAACGGTCAGCTCCGTGATTGCATAGGGCGGAATGACCTTGCGTGCCAGTGCGATGATTTCAGGTGCTGCGATCAGGGCGCCGACGCGCGCCCCTGCCAGCCCATGCGCTTTTGACAGAGTCTTCAGGATGGCGAGGTTGGGCAACGCCCCGAGCTGCGAGCACAGGCTCGGAACAGTGGCGAAGTCAATGTACGCCTCGTCCACCACGAGCAGCGCGCGCGGCGCGAGCCGGCGCGACAGATCTGCCAGCAGCTCCGGCGCGATGGCGTTGGCCGTCGGATTGTTTGGCGAACAGACGAATACGAGCTTGGTGTCTGCATCCACTGCCGCCACCAGCTCCTTCACATCGAGCGCGAAACCTGCCTCCGCACGCAGCGGCACGGCGCGCACCTGTGCGCCCTGGATGCGCGCGGCCACGGCATACATGCCAAAGGTCGGCGGACAGACGATGACATTGTCTTCCCCGGCACGACAGAACACGCGCAGCAGCAGATCGATGGCTTCATCGCTGCCGCGACCCACCAGCAGCTGTTCGGCCTGCACGCCGTACAGGCGCGCGAGACCCTGCACCAGTGAAGGCGGCTGCGGTTCCGGATAGCGGTTCAATCCCGCCTGTGACGCGTCGCCTGCCACACGCCAGGGCAACTCGTTGGCATGCAGTCGCGTCAGCGACGGCTCCCATGCCGCATGGCTGTAGGGAGTGAGGGCGCGAATTTCGGGCCGCGCGCGTTCCACTATCCAGCTCACGCGGGACCGTCCAGTGCGGCGAGACGGATCGTCACCGCGCGCTGGTGTGCATCCAGGCCTTCCAATGCGGCCAGCGTCTCGGCGACTGGTCCCAGACCCCGAATCCCGTCCGCGGTCAGTTCCTGCACCGTCATGCGTTTCTGGAAGTCGCTGAGCGATAGACCGCTGTAGGCCCGCGCGTAACCATAGGTCGGCAACACGTGGTTGGTGCCCGAGCAGTAGTCGCCCATGGACTCCGGCGACCAGGCACCAAGGAATATGGAGCCCGCATTGATGATGCCGTCGAGCAGGGCACGTGGCTGCTCGGTCTGCACGATCAGGTGCTCGGGCGCGTAGTCGTTTGATACCGCCAGCGCCGTGGTGAGATTGTCCACGAGGATGATCCGGCAGTTGGGTGCAGACTGCTGCAGGATGTTCTTGCGCGACAGCGTGCCGCGCTGCTGATCGAATTCCACCGTTACCGCTGCGGCCAATGTGGCCGAATCTGTCACCAGCAACGCCTGCGCGCGCACGTCATGCTCGGCCTGCGCCAGCAGATCCGCCGCGACGAACGCGGCGTTGGCGCCGCCATCGGCAATGACCAGCACTTCCGAAGGTCCTGCCGGTAGATCGCAGGCCGCGCCTTCGGGATCTGCCGCAACAATCTGCTTTGCAGCAGTGGTCAGGGCTGTGCCAGGACCGTAGATCTTGTCCACCTTGGAGATGCTGGCGGTGCCGTAGGCCATGGCGGCAATGGCCTGCGCGCCGCCAGCCTTGAACACCTGTGTGACGCCACAGCGACGTGCCGCCACCAGCACTGCAGCATTGGCGCAGCCATCGGCTGCCGGTGGCGTGCACAGCACCCGTTCGGGGCAGCCAGCCAGCGCCGCCGGCACGGCCACCATGATCACGGTGGAGGGAAGCGGCGCGGAGCCCGCTGGCACATATAGCCCCACAGCAGGGATGGGCCGAAAGATACGTTCGCAGGTTACCCCTGGCATGACTTCCATGCTGATGGGCGCAGCGAGCTGTGCTGCGTGAAAGCGCCGCACATTGTCGATCGCTGTTTCGATGGCGGCGATCTGTTTCGCGTTCAGCGCACCTTCGGCGGCATCAAACTCCGCGGGCGTTACCTGCACCGACTGCAGGCGCGCGCGATCGAAACGCTCGGCGAACCGCAACAGTGCCGCGTCGCCGTCCTTGCGGACCTCGCGGATGATGGAGCGCGCGAGATTCTCTATGTCCTGCTGCGATTCCAGCCGCGGACGCGCCAGCGCGCGGCGCCTGCCGTCGGCATCAAGTTGTGCCCAATTGATGATCTGCATGGTCATTTCAGTTCAGCATCTTTTCCACGGGCAACACCAGCAGGGCGCTGGCACCCGCTGCTTTCAGGCTCTCAAGGGTTTCCCAGAACACGTTTTCACGACACACGGCGTGTACGGCAACCTTGTCCGGGGAACCTTCCAGCGGAATGATGGTGGGTGACTCGCTGCCGGGCAGCAGTTCGCGAATCCGCGGCAGCGCCGAGCGGGGCGCGTGCAGCATGATGTACTTGCTCTCCTTCACCTGCTCTACGCCATCGATGCGCAGCAGCAGTCGCGAGATCCAGCTCTCCTTGAATTCCGGCAGCTTCACAGGCGTGCGGATCAGTACCACCTGGCTTTGCAGGAGCGTGTGGACTTCGCGAAGGTGGTTGGCCTGGAGCGTCGAGCCCGACGACACGAGGTCGCAGATCATGTCGGCGCGGCCCAGTCGCGGCGCGATTTCCACCGCGCCAGATAGTGTCACGATCTCCGCGGTGATGCTGTTCTGTTGCAGGAAGCTCGCGAGCAGCGCAGGGTAGGTGGTGGCAATGCGCAGGCCAGCGATGGATGAAAGGTCCTTCCACGCCATGCCTTCAGGCACCGCCAAAGACAGCCTGCAGTGGCCGAAGTCCAGGGGGCGCAGGATTTCAAAGCGGGCGGTGGCACCACGCGCCGCCATTTCCAGACGACGTTCCTCCAGCACATTCAGCCCCACGAGGCCGAGGTCACAGACATCCTCCTGCACCAGGTCCGGAATGTCATCGTCACGCACGAACAGCACGTCGAGCGGTAGATTCTCGCCAAAGCCCATCAGCTGGTCCTTGCCGCGCGACAGTTTCAGGCCGCAACGACCCAACAGGTCAAGGGAGTGATCCGTCAGCCGTCCGGATTTCTGTACGGCGAGCTTCAAGCGGGAATCTTTATCCATTGCGCGAATTCTCCAGACGCTTCACGGCCAGCGCATAACCGCCGGCGCCCGTAGCTAGGTAGCGGGCGACGCGCCCGATGGTGGTGACACTGACGCCAGTGATGCGATGAATCTCGCGATAGGGGAGGTCCTGCTGCAGGTACTCGACCACCGCCCAGCGATCGGCCATGGCCTGCAGCTCGGCGGGCGTGCACAGGTCTTTAAGAAACGCGCGCAATTCCTCCGGCGTGCGCACGGTAAGCAAGGCGCTGACCAGGTTGCGTTCGGTCTGCGCTTCGTGCCGGGGTGAGAACTGGCGATTGTTCTTCATGATAATGTACTAGTACGTTAGCACATTGGAACGGCTGGCGAAAGGGTCTGGCGCTTGCTGGGGGGTGGACTACCACCTAAAATCCCGCCCTTGTCCAAACAGCATGGCCAATCCGCGGCGCCTCGCGAAGGCGTCCTCCAGGTCGATGGCCCGACCACGCTGCACCATGGCGGCACACTGGATTCGCTTTCGATCGGCTACTCCCTGAGCGGCGAACTTGGCATGCCGGTGGTGCTGGCGCTGGGCGGCATTTCGGCTTCGCGGCAGGTGTTCGACCCGGCCGGTGGGCGCAATGGCTGGTGGCGCGAGATAGTGGGGCCCGGCAAGGCCCTCGACACCAATCGGGTCGCCGTGCTGGGAATGGATTACCTGGGTGGCTCAGGCGTCAGCACCGGCCCTGCTGCCGGAGGCAGCTTTCCGTGTATTTCGAGCTATGACCAGGCAGCGGCGGTCGTCCGGCTGCTCGATCACCTGCAGATCCCAAGGATGGCTGGGATTGCCGGCGCCTCCTATGGCGGCATGGTGGGTCTGGCATTTGGCGAGCGATATCCCTCCCGCGTGGAGCGGCTGATCGTGATCAGCGGCGCGGACAGCGCGCATCCGATGGCCACCGCCTGGCGTAGCGTGCAGCGCAATATCGCGCGACTCGGCCTTGCTGCCGGCTGCCCGACCCAGGCGCTGGAACTGGCGCGGGCGCTGGCTATGTCCACCTATCGCAGCCCTGAAGAATTCGTGGCGCGCTTTCGCAAACCGCCACGCATGGAAAACGGTCGCCCGGTATTCGCCGTGGAGGAATACCTGCAGGCGCGGGGCCGCGACTATGCAGCACGCAACCGCCCCGAGAGTTTCATCTGCTTGTCCGAATCAATCGATCTGCATCAGGTCGATGCCTCGCGCATTGCGGTGCGCACCGAGGTGGTGGCAGTGCGTGAAGACCAGCTCGTGCCCATTGCCGATATGCGCGCGCTAACTGCGCGACTGCCCGATGCCCGCCTGCATGAAGTTTCATCGCTGCTGGGCCATGATGCATTCCTGAAGGAGGCCGAGCAGCTGCGCGCCGTCCTGTCGCTCATCTACCCTGGAGAACTGCCGTGACCGATCGCCCGCGCTTCACCACCCGCTCGGTACGGGCCGGCCTGGAATCCGATGACGTCACCGGCGCCGTTGTACCGCCGCTGCACCTGAGTTCGACCTTCGCGTTCCGCGGCTATGGCGACAAGCGCAAGTACGACTACTCGCGTTCGGGCAATCCCACGCGCGATCTGCTGGGCAATGCGCTGGCAGATCTGGAAGAGGGCGCCGGTGGCGTGATCACTGCTTCCGGCATGGCGGCCATCACGCTGACCGGCTACCTGCTGCCACAGGGCGCACGAATCGTTGCGCCGCATGATTGCTACGGCGGCACGTTCCGCCTGTTCGATGCCTGGAACAAACGTGGCGACCTGAAAGTGGACTTCGTGCGCTTTGCCGATGCAGATGCGCTGGAGCGCGCGCTGGAACAGCCCACGGCATTGCTGTGGATCGAAACGCCGAGCAATCCGCTGCTGCGCATCACTGACATCGAAGCGCTGTCGCGCCGCGCCCATGAGATTGGTGCGCTGGTGGTGGTGGACAACACCTTCCTGTCGCCGGGCTGGCAGAAGCCGCTTACGCTGGGCGCCGACATCGTCGTGCACTCGACCACCAAATATTTGAACGGCCACAGCGATGTCGTGGGCGGCGCGGTCATTGCAGTAAAACAGGAGCTGCACGAGAAGCTTGCCTGGTGGGCCAACTGCCTGGGGCTGACTGGCTCGGCCTTCGACAGCTTCATGACCCTGCGCGGTGTGCGCACGCTCGACGCGCGGCTGGCCGTGCACGCCCGCAATGCGGAGCAACTGGCCGCCTGGCTCGATGGTCAGGAAGGTGTACGCAAAGTGTATTACCCCGGACTGCCGGCACATCCTGGCCACGACATCGCGCGGCGGCAACAGACCGGCTTCGGTGCGATCGTCACCATCGAACTCGAAGGCGGCGCCGCAGCCGTCAAACGTTTTGTCGAGGGCCTGCAGTTCTTTTCATTGGCCGAATCACTCGGCGGCGTGGAAAGCCTGGTGGCCCATCCCGCATCAATGACGCATGCGGCGATGGCGCCTGAAGCACGCGCCGCAGCTGGTCTGGTGGATGGGCTGTTGCGCCTGTCGATCGGCATCGAAGCGGCAGAGGATCTGCGTGAAGATCTCGCTTCCGGGCTAGCGCGCGCGCGTCAGGAGTTGTAAGAAGTGCCCAAAGTAGCATAAGTGCGGACGGCAGGGGTCCTGGAGCTGCAAGCGGATTCCAGACATACCAATGGCTCACGGGTCTTGCAGCTTAACGGCGCAAACGACCTGACATTGAATGCCAACGGCGCATTTCTATTCGGTGCCAAACTCCCCCAGGGCACTGCTTATAACGTGACCGTCAAGACACAGCCCTCAGCACCGGCACAGAGCTGCGTCGTTACCAGCGTCATGGCGCCGATGTAGCGAGTGCCACCGCAGCGGCCAGAAGCTCCGGATCCTGAGCGATGCGGTCTGCGCCCGCCGGCAAGTTCAGCAGCAACCAGCGCACCTTGTAGCTGATGCTCTGGCCTGCGGGCACCGCACCGTATCTGCCTTGATTCTCGAGCTCCACGTAGGAGTCGCCGTCGTAGAACTCGACTTCGCCGTGGGCGGGAGCTTGAGCAGAAGCCGGGACATCGGCCCAGGTCTTGACGAACAGGCGCTTGCCGTCAGTGTGCGCCAGGAAGGTCGATCCGCCATCGGCGTACAGCTTCTTGTTGCCGGGCGGGTTGCTCGCGAGGTCGAGCCAGGCATAGCCACCCCTGACCACGGATGGCTCGAGCGTGTTGCCGGCCCGCCCCGAATGCGCGCCCACGATCGGGAAGAAAGTGAGCCCGCCAGCCGCGACACGCGTCACCTCCCAGATGGCGAGGTTGCGCACCACCGTATCCTCGTTCCTGATCGTGTATTCGATGTCGATCGCGTGCTTTGCCAGGTTCGGCGTGAACTTCTTGATCACGCTGATCCTGGGCACGGTAGTGGTGACGGCGCTGGTCATCGTGATCATGTTGCCGGTGACGCTTACCGTATAAGGCTCGCTATCGATCGCTCTCTGCGGCGGCCAGTTCCAGTCGGCCTGCGGGCTCGACCAGAGCGTGGAGCCGAAATTGAGAGGGTCGGTGTGGGCCAGCATGTTGTGACCATCGATGCTGAAAGTGACGATCTTGCCGCCGGCGGGCACCACGTCGAACAGGATGTTGTCGAACTCGAGCACGTAGTGCCCGCTGCGTTCGATGGGCAGGACCAGCGAGGCAGTCGTGCGGCTGCGGCCTCGATTGTCGTCCGCTGCGATGGCTGCCAGACCAAGCAGCGCGGCCACGCTCAAACTGAACACGCGCCGAAACAATCTAGCGCCAGACTTCTTTCGAACCGGGCTCAGTATCCCGCATTGCCGCTGCTGCATATGCCGTTCCTCGATGTGACTTTTATCCAATATTCGCTCGCAAGCGCCTGCGCTATACCTGCGGCCCGAATCGATGCGCACCAGATGGTGTGACATTACACGAGTCGTTATGTCCGGTGCTCACGGTGTCACCGCACAACAAGCGCCCGCGCCGGCAGACCCCGGGGGAGCGACTTTTTGATCTGGCGCAAATCCGGGAACCACTTCGCAGTTCAGGTTGGCTTGCGCGTCCGACAATTGCCTCGCGTGGCAGGACGCGCGCGCAGAAATCAAGGGACACTCAATGCGCGAGTTGATGCCGGGCCCCAACCAAATGGCGAGGATGAGGGTGCAAAGTGGCACCGTGCGCATTCTTATCACGTCGGAGAACGACGATCTGGCTTTGCACACCCTGCAATGTCTGAATCTCGCCGGCTTGAACGCATTGGTCGCGACTCCTGACGTACGGCGTTCACGCTGTCGTTTGTCCCGCGCCTGCCTGGGAGTGATCGAGTTGCCGGAGAATCTGACACGGCGCGAAGCAATCGGCTTTTTCAGGACGCAGGCAGTCCAATTGGGCGTGACCCATGTGGTGCCAGCGGACATCACTCAGACGCGGTTGCTGGCTGCCATTCATTCGCAAATCGCGCCCATCGTGTCATTTCCGCTGTCGGACTCCAAAACCATTTCCGACATGGACGACAAATCCAGATTTGCCGAGTTGCTGCAGCAACTCGGCCTTCCTGGCCCGCGCTTCACTCTGCTTCGGTCGCGAGCTGATGCGGATCATCACTCCCTCGGCGAAGATGTCGTTGTCAAGCCACTGTTATCCGAAGGCGGCAAGGGCGTGCGCCGGTGCCGGATGACAACCGAACTGAAGGCCGCACTTGCCGGCACACCAACCTTCCCGGCACAACCATTGCTCCTTCAGGAATATATTCCCGGCGAAGACATCGACCTCACCGTTCTGGCAGATCACGGCCGGATTACACACTGGACGATCCATCAGCGGTCTGGCGTCGGACCGGGAGGAGAGAACGGTAGCCTGATTTTCGTGGACAACGATGAAGTCCTGCGCCTGGGCTGGAAGCTGATCGCCGCCACCGGATTCCACGGGCTGGCACACATCGACATGCGCAAGGACTACCGCGACGGGACGATCAAATTCATCGAGGTCAACCCGCGTGTGTACGGATCAATCCATTTTGCGGCCTACGCCGGCGTCAATTTCGTTGCATTGGGATTAGAGCTGGCTGCGGACAGCAGGATGCTTACGGAAACCAGACAGATATGCGGCGCCGTCCATCCACCATCCACTTTGCTGCGTCTCTTGTTCTGCAACAAGGAGAAGCTCCAGCTATTCAACTTGGCGACATTCCGCGCGTTGCGCCAGGCAGTTTGTGACCCGCTTCCCCGGATTGCCTCTGTGTTGCAGCGCTGCGGCAACCAGATGCCACGCAATCCGTGGAAGCGCCATGGTCGCCCGCAGCAGGTTGCGCAGCGGCTTTGAGGTTGAACGCTAGCCGCGGCCGCCGATCAGTCCGACGATGGTCTGACCTGCCTCAACGGTGCTCACTGCCTTGCCGCCCGCCGCAATGTCCGCGGTACGCAGACCCTGAGCCAATGCCGTTGCCACCGCGCGCTCGATGGCCTTGGCCTCATCATTCAATCCCAGCGAATGCCGCAACAGCAGCGCCGCACTCAGGATAGCGCCGACAGGATTCGCGATGCCCTTGCCGGCAATATCTGGCGCCGACCCATGGATGGGTTCATATAGCCCGCGCTTGCCATCACCCAGCGATGCTGAAGGCGAAAGCCCCAGCGAACCGGCCAGCATCGATGCCTCATCCGTCAGGATGTCGCCGAACATGTTCTCGGTGACGATGACATCGAAGTCGGTTGGACGGCGGATCAGGTGCATGGCGGCCGCATCAACCAGCATGTGTTCCACGGCAACGTCCGGGAACTCGGCCTTCATCACGCGCGTTACTACTTCACGCCACAGCCGCGAGGTCTCAAGCACATTGGACTTGTCGATGGAGGTGAGCTTGCGGCGGCGTGCCTGCGCCAGGCGACCGGCCACCCGCGTCACGCGTTCGATTTCCATGGCGCTGTAACTGCAAAGATCGCTTGCCGAAGTGGCGTCGCGCGTCTTCGCGCCGAAATAAATGCCGCCGGTGAGTTCGCGCACGAACATCAGGTCCACGCCCCGCACCACATCGGCCTTGAGGGAAGTGGAGTCGGCCAGTGAAGGATGCACGGCAACGGGGCGAAGAT
>JBDSJD010000019.1:0-48457 GCA_039917615.1 Steroidobacteraceae bacterium | reverse complement strand
CGGATCAGTGTCTTCTCAAACTGCGGCAGCGCCTCATCCAGCAGCGGACGACCGCCATTCATGGCGGCCTTGTCTGCCCAACCGGCCAGACCCGAAACCCAGTCATCAGCCGGGGTTGAACTCGGCCCTGCTGTTGTGATGTCGACCGGCAGATCATCGACATGCACTTCGCTGCCCGGCGCCAGCACGGTCAGCCGACGGCAGAGGTTCACCAGCTCGCGCACATTGCCGGACCACGTGTAATGCGCCAGCACTTCGCTCGCATCTGCGGACAGCGTCTTGGTATCGACGCCCAGTTCCTTCGCAGCCTGCGCCAGATAGTGACTGAGCAGCATGGGCACGTCTTCGCGCCGCGCGCGTAGCGGTGGCAGCTCGATGCGGATCACGTTGAGGCGATGGAACAGGTCTTCGCGGAACTGGCCCTTCGACACGCGGTCTTCCAGATTCTGGTGGGTGGCGGCAATGACGCGCACATCCACCTTGATCGGTGTCTGGCCGCCAACCCGATAAAACTCGCCTTCGGCCAGCACGCGCAACAGGCGAGTCTGCAGCGGCAGGCTCATGTCGCCGATCTCGTCCAGAAACAGCGCGCCGCCATCGGCCTGCTCGAAGCGGCCGCGGCGCATCGAGTCGGCGCCGGTGAACGAGCCCCGCTCATGGCCGAACAGCTCCGATTCCAGCAGCTCGCCAGGAATGGCGGAAGTGTTCAGCGCGATGAAAGCCTTGTTGGCGCGCGGACTGTGATCATGCAGCGCGCGCGCCACCAGCTCCTTGCCGGTGCCGGATTCGCCGGTCACGAGCACGTTCACACTCGAACGCGACAGGCGACCGATAGCGCGGAACACCTGCTGCATGGCCGGCGCCTTGCCGAGCAGCTCAGCCATCATCGGCGCGACGGCTGCGGACTCTGCCGGCTTTTCGCCCATCTGTGCAGCGCGACGCACCAGGTCCACCGCCTGATCCACGTCAAACGGCTTGGGCAGATATTCGAAGGCGCCGCTCTCATATGCCGAGACGGCGCTGCCGAGATCCGAATGTGCGGTCATGACGATGACCGGCAGCTCGGGGTGGCGCTCATGTACATTGCGCAGCAGTTCCAGGCCGGATTTGCCGGACATGCGGATGTCCGTCATCAGCACATCCGGCACTTCGCTTCCCAGGGACGCGAGCGCAGACTCCGCGGCATCAAACAGCCGCGGCAACATGCCCGCATTCTTCAGCGCGCGTTCCAGTACCCATCGAATCGATGCGTCGTCGTCAACGAGCCAGACGCGCAACTGTGCATTGGTCATTCCGTAGATCCCTCTAGCGGCAATAGCATTGAAAAAATGGTGCGCCCCGGCTGGCTGGTGAACTCGATGATGCCGCCATGCCGCGTGGCCAGATCCTGCGCAACCGCGAGGCCAAGGCCGCTGCCATTGGCGCGCCCGGTCACCAGCGGCATGAACAAAGTCTTGATGAGGTCAGGCGGCACACCCGGGCCGTTGTCTTCCACTTCCACCGCGGCGACCAGCCGGTGACGCACCTTGCCGATGCCAAGGCTGGTGCGCGCTCGGGTGCGCATGGTGATCTTGCCCTGTGGCCCCGCCGCCTGCATGGCGTTGCGCGCCACGTTGAGCAGTGCCTGCACGATCTGGTTCCGGTCAAACAGCCCATCCGGCAGGCTGGGGTCATAGTCGCGATCCAGCTGCAGCGTCGGCGGCGCCTCGGCGCGAATCAGCTTCACCACGTGCTCGCAGATCTCGTGAATGTTCATGAAGCTCTTGCTGGGCGGCGCGCTGGATCCGGCCATGGAGTCCACCAGCGCCACCAGCCGGTCGGCTTCGCTGATGATGATGTCGGTGTAATCACGCAGTGCCGGGTTCGCCAGTTCCTTTTCAAGCAGCTGCGCAGCGCCGCGCAAACCACCCAGCGGGTTCTTCACCTCATGGGCCAGCTGCCGCACCATCAGGCGGCTGGCATCCATGTCGGTCAGGATGTCGCTGTCGCGCGAGATGCGCTGCCGCTGCGTGGCATCGGTGAGTTCCAGCAGAAGATAGGTGCCGGTTACTTGCCCTTCCAGCGGCGTAACGATCAGGTCGATCAAGCTGGGATCGCGGTTGGCGGCCGAACCCACCGCCTTCACCACCAGCTCATGCTGCGTGCAGGTTTCGAGGTTTCCAAGCGAACGCCGCAGCACTTCTAGCAGTTGCCGGGGATCATAAAAAAGTTCGGAGAACGGCCTGCCACGGGCCTGCCGCAGACTTACCGCCATGAAATCCTGCGCGCTGACATTGGCGTAGATGGGGCATAGCTGGGCGTCGAGCACCACGATGCCGGTCGAGAGCGAGTCGAACAGCTCGGTGGGTTCGAACTGGGACAGCGGCGAAAAATACGAGTGGTCACGTAACGCCGTCATGGCGCCGGAACCCGCGTGCGCGGCGGAATGCCTACGGTTTGACTGGTGCGGCCTTGCGCGCCGGTGAGAGGATCGACGGTTGGCGCACATGGAAGCTGATCGTCGGGCCCGTGCATAGCGACTGATTGCCAGCATCCAGCACCTGCACCGCCAGCCTGTGGGTGCCGCGATCCAGATCGAGCAGCGTGTGGCCCAACGCACCAGCAGGCCAGCCGGCGAAAACCGCGCCGTCCAGCAAGACCTGCATGCGGTGACCCGACTGCAGGCCCGGGGAGATCTGCACCGACACCGACACCGATCTCACAGCGTTGAATACTTCGTCGTTGGCGGGAGCCGCCACGATGCAACTTGAATAGCGGAAGGGCGCGGCCGGCTGCTCTGCCCGCCGCGGTGCCGATGTTGGCGCCGTGTTCGTGTCGGTGCCGGCACCCGAAGCCGGCACCACATCGATGCGCTGCGCTCCGGCCACGGGCCGATCGGAGTAATGCACCACCCCGCGCTCGTCCTTCCAGCGCCAGGTCTCTGCCGCAATGGCCGGCAGGGCCAGGGCGACCAGCAGGAATGAGGTGAGTTGGCGCATGAAGCATCAGCATAGTCCCATTTCCCGCTCTTTCAAGGAGTCTGCCGGTGGCGTCACGCCTTATGTCGCGCGCCGCGCCGGCAGACCCTGTTCCACTTACATGCTGTAGTACATGTCGATCTCGCACGGGTGTGTGCTCATGCGATACCGGGTGACTTCCTGCATCTTCAGTGCCATGTAGGAATCGATTACGTCGTCCGTGAACACACCACCGGCCTTCAGGAAGCCGCGATCCTTGTCCAGGTGTTCCAGCGCCATGTCCAGCGAATGGCAAACCTGCGGAATGTGTTTTTCCTCCTCGGGCTCGAGGTCGTACAAATCCTTGTCGGCCGGCTCGCCCGGGTGAATCTTGTTCTGGATGCCGTCGAGTCCAGCCATCATCATTGCAGCGAAGGCGAGGTAAGGATTCGCCAGTGAATCCGGGAAGCGCACTTCAATGCGACGCGCCTTCGGGTTCGCAACCCAGGGTATGCGGATCGACGCCGAACGATTGCGTGCCGAATAGGCCAGCATCACCGGTGCTTCGAAGCCTGGCACCAGGCGCTTGTAGCTGTTGGTGCCCGGATTGGTGAACGCGTTGATGGCCTTGGCATGCTTGATGATGCCGCCGATGTAGAACAATGCGGTGTCCGACAGTCCGCCGTACTTGTCGCCGGCGAACAGCGCCTTGCCGTCCTTCTGCAGCGACTGGTGCACATGCATGCCCGAGCCGTTGTCGCCCACCAGCGGCTTGGGCATGAAGGTCGCGGTCTTGCCGTACTGCGCGGCCACATTCTGGATCACGTATTTCAGGATCAGTACTTCGTCGGCCTTCTTGATCAGGTTGCCGGCGCCGACACCGATTTCGCACTGGCCGCCCGTGGCCACTTCATGATGGTGCACTTCCACTTCCAGGCCCATCTCTTCCAGTGCATTGCACATGGAGCTGCGGATGTCCTGATAGGCATCAACCGGGGGCACCGGGAAATAGCCGCCCTTCACGCCCGGGCGATGGCCCAGGTTCGGCTGATTGGGGAACTCGGTGTTCGAGTTCCAAGCGCCACTGTAGGAGTCGATCGTGTAGCCGGTGCTGTTCATGGCACAGTGCGACTTCACGCTGTCGAAGATGAAGAATTCGTTCTCGGGACCGAACAGCGCGCCGTCCGCGATGCCGGTGGACTTCAGATAGGCTTCCGCGCGGCGACCGAGCGAACGTGGATCGCGTTCATAGCCCTGCATCGTGGCGGGCTCGATGATGTCGCAGCGCAGGTTGAGCGTGGTCTCTTCGAAGAATGGATCGAGGACCGCAGTGGCCGGATCCGGCATCAGGATCATGTCGGACTCATTGATCCCCTTCCAGCCGGCGATCGACGAGCCGTCGAACATCTTGCCTTCTGTGAACAGGCTGGCCTTCACCTGGTGGTGGGGGACCGTTACATGTTGTTCTTTGCCGCGCGTATCGCAGAAACGAAAGTCGACGTATTTGACCTCCTTCTCCTTGATGAGATTCAGGACGTCGCTCGATGTCGTCATAGCTCCTCCGGTTTTGAAATTGGTCTGGGCGGCAGGCTTCTGTCTGTTGCAGGCGTTGTGCCAACCGCGTCACACTGTGCAATCAATGGGTTACCGGCGAGTGACCACTTACGGTCTTCCGCCTCGCACCATACTAGTGCAATGCCTCGGGAGCTGCATTATTGCGGTGCAGGACCAGGCCCTGTTCTGGCACTCTGCGCACCGGGATTGAGCCGATATACTGCCGCGCTGACTGGCTGCCCCGAACGCGCTAACACCCTATGGCCACAAGAAAAATCGGCCCCCGCCCTGCCACCTTCCAGGACTTGGTTCTTGCACTGCAGCAATATTGGGCGGCACGGGGCTGCGTAATCCTGCAGCCTTACGACATGGAGGTCGGGGCCGGCACCTTTCATACCGCGACCTTTCTGCGCTCGATCGGACCTGAGCCCTGGAGCGCCGCCTATGTGCAGCCCTCACGTCGCCCCACCGACGGACGCTATGGCGATAACCCCTTCCGCCTGCAGCACTATTACCAGCTCCAGGTGGTCATCAAGCCTTCGCCGAAGGAAATCCTCGACCTCTATATAGACTCCCTGCGCGCCATCGGCTTCGATCCGCTGGTGCACGACCTGCGCTTCGTGGAAGACAACTGGGAATCGCCGACGCTGGGCGCCTGGGGACTGGGCTGGGAGGTCTGGCTCAATGGCATGGAAGTCACGCAGTTTACGTACTTCCAGCAGGTGGGAGGCCTCGACTGCCGCCCGGTGACCGGCGAAATCACTTACGGACTCGAGCGCCTGGCTATGTATTTGCAGGGAGTGGAAAGCGCTTACGACCTGGTATGGGCGGACGGTCCGCTGGGGCGCGTGACCTACCGCGATGTGTTCCATCAGAACGAGGTGGAACAGTCCGCCTACAACTTCGAATACGCGGACGTGGCCGTGCTGCTGCGGCATTTCGACGAGCACGAGAAGGCCTGCACCGACCTGCTCAGCGCGAAACTCGCGCTGCCCGCCTATGAGCAGATGCTCAAGGCATCGCACACTTTCAACCTGCTGGACGCGCGTCGCGCCATCTCGGTGACCGAACGGCAGCGTTACATCCTGCGCGTGCGCACCCTGTCGCGAGCCGTAGCGCAGAGTTACTACGCCAGCCGCGAGGCACTGGGCTTTCCCATGCTGTCGAAGGCGCCGGCATGAGCACGCGCGCCGATTTCCTGGTGGAGCTGGGCACGGAAGAACTGCCACCAAAGGCGTTGCTGTTGCTGTCGGAAGCATTCCGCGACGGCGTGCTTTCACGCATTGATGCTGCAGGCCTTGGCCACGGCGATGTCCGGGCCTTCGCCACGCCACGCCGCCTGGCGGTGCTGGTGAAGCGTTTGGCATTGCAACAGCCTGCGCAGAAGATCCAGCGTCGCGGTCCACCGGTAACGGCGGCGTTCGACAAGACCGGCGCTGCCACGCGCGCGGGCACTGCGTTTGCACAGAGCTGCGGCGTCGCGGTCGAGGCACTGGGGCGCGAAACCGATCCGAAGGGCAATGAGTCCTTAAGCTTCAGCGGCGTGAAGCCCGGCTTGGCGACGCGTGAGCTGTTGCCGGGGTTCGTCACGGAGGCACTTGATGCGCTGCCGATCCCGAAACGCATGCGCTGGGGTGCGGGTGAGGCGCAGTTCGTGCGGCCGGCGCACTGGCTGGTCATGCTGCTGGGTGCAGAGGTCGTTCCGGCGACGCTGCTTGATGTCGCCGCTGGCAATGAGACATACGGGCATCGCTTCCATGCGCCGAAGGCACTGCGCCTGACTTCACCTGCAGGCTACGAGCGCACGCTTGCGCGGCGTGGCTGGGTGGTCGCGGATTTCGCCACGCGCCGCGAACACATCCGCAGTGCGGTGCTGGCGCTTGCTGCCGCGCAGGGCGGCACCGCGCTCATCACGAATACGCTGCTGGATGAAGTCACCGCCCTGGTCGAATGGCCGGTGCCGCTGGCCGGGCAATTCGAACCGCGCTTCCTGTCACTGCCGCGCGAACTCTTGATCTCCGTATTGCAGGACCACCAGCGTTACTTCCCGGTCGAGGATGCGGCGGGCAAGCTGCTGCCCCTGTTCATCACCGTCAGCAATATCGACAGCACCGACATGAGCGTGGTGCGCAGCGGCAACGAGCGCGTGGTGCGCCCGCGTCTTTCCGACGCGGCGTTCTTCTGGGAACAGGATCGAAAGCAGCAACTTGCCGCGCGTCTGCCGCTGCTGGATGCTGTTACCTTTCAGAAACAGCTCGGCTCGATCGGCCACAAGGTGCGGCGGATCACCCCGCTTGCCCGCGATATTGCGACGCGCATCGGTGGCGACGGCGCAGTTGCAGCGCGCGCGGCGCAACTTGCCAAGTGCGACCTGGTAACGAACCTGGTCGGTGAATTTCCAGAACTGCAGGGCATCATGGGCCGCTATTACGCAGCCGCCGATGGCGAACCTGCAGAAGTTGCCGCTGCCGTTGCCGGTCACTATCAGCCACGCGGCGCCGGCGATGCGCTGCCCGACACGAAGGCCGGACTCGCCGTCGCGCTGGCCGACCGACTGGACACGCTGACCGGCATCTTCGCCATCGGCCAGAAGCCCAGTGGCACCAAGGATCCTTTCGCGCTGCGTCGCGCGGCGATCGGCATCAACCGCATGATCCACGAGCGTCGCCTGCCGCTGGATATCGTCGATCTCATCGACGCTTCCCTGCGTGCTCACACCGTATTCGATTCGAGCACACCGGGGGCGGCACCACTGCAGTCGCGCGCTGATGTGGCCACGGCGGTTTACGACTACCTGATGGAACGGCAGGTCAACGCGTGGCTTGCGCCGCCGGATGGCGGCCCACCAATTCCCGGCATTACACCGGAAGTATGCGACGCCGTGCTTGCCACACATCCCCGCTCACCGCTGGATTTCGACGCGCGCGTGCGCGCACTGATCGGATTCCTCGCGCTGCCTGAGGCGGCAAGCCTCACTGCTGCAAACAAGCGCATCGCCAACCTGCTGAAAAAATCTGCAGGTGGCAACACCGGCAGCGCGGCCGTCGACACGACGCGGCTGAAGTTTGATGCCGAACGCATGCTGTATGCGGCGCTGGATGACGTCAGGATTTCGGTGCCACGTCAAATTGCCGACGGCGAATATGCGGCGGCATTTGCCGGACTCGCACGCCTGCGGCCCGCGGTGGACACCTTCTTCGATGAAGTGATGGTGATGGATCCGGATCCCGCCTTGCGCGCCAACCGGCTGGCAATGCTCGGCACGCTGCGCGAACTGTTCACCGGCATCGCTGATCTGTCGCGACTGCCCGGATGATTGCGGAAAAGATAACTACAAGGAGCTCTCGATGATTCTGCTTGGCGCCAGTGTTTCACCGTTCGTTCGCAAGGTTCTGATCGTTGCCGCAGAAAAGGGCGTAGTGCTGGAACATCGGCCCACCAATCCCAGGTCCAGCGATGACCCCGACTACCTGCTCGCAAGCCCGTTCCGCAAGATTCCTGCACTGAAGGATGGCGACTACACGCTGGCCGACTCCACCGCTATCGTCCATTACCTGGAAGCCAAGTTTCCAAGTCCTGCGATGATTCCGCATGAGGCCCGCGCGCGCGGCAAGGCCATCTGGTTCGAAGAAGTAGCCGACACAATCCTGTTTGCGGCCGTGTCGAAGATTTTCCTCAATCGCGTGGTAATGCCCAAGTTCCTGAACAAGCCAGGCAATGAGGCGGAAGTCACCGAAGCGGTGACAACCCTGCTGCCACCCATGCTGGCCTATCTTGAAACCGTCGCGCCTGCGTCCGGATTCCTGGTCGGCGACAGTCTCAGCATTGCCGATATTTCCGTGACCAGCATGCTCGTGAATCTGGTTCTCGCCGATGCAACGCCGGACCCGGCAACGTATCCGGCGCTGACTGCGTACTACAACCGCGTGGCGGCGCGGCCGTCCATCGCGAAGCTGGTTGCAGCGGATCGCGCGATGCTCGGGCTCTGATCACTCTGCATCTGGCTCATGCGCCGGGCCGTGAATCATGCACTGCGATGGTCATCCACGCCTGCAACGATTCTCCCGGCGCCAGAATGCGCAACCCTGTGTCATGGGGGCCAGCCTGGCGATTGATGGCGTCGGGCATCTGGCTCATCGGCTCTGCGCAGAACCAGTTCCTGCCGGGCGGTGTGTAGAGCTGCAGGAAATCCATTTCTGGCGAAGCGCGCATTTCAACCATGGCAAGCTCGCCTGCTGTGCCGGCGTTTTCGATTCGCAGCTCACGTGACCAACCCGTGAAGCAATGATCCACGAGAATGCTGCGCAGCGCCGGCGCGGCGTAAGGCAGCTCAGTGAGCACTTCGGCTGCAGCCGCGTGTGATACCGGCAAGCTGTCTGCGTCGATCAACCACACGCCTTGCAGCCGCGTATGCAGTGTGGTCGCGGCGCAGGCAGGGAACGCCGGATGAAAACCAATACCCATGGGCGCGGGCCCAGGCGAAGTATTGGTCACGGCCAGCTCGAACCGGACCCTCTCTGCCAGCAGGCTGACGCGCTGCCGCGCCGAATAGGCCCACGGCCAATGCTCATCTGCGCTGTGCTGCAGATGCAGCTCAACTAATCCGGCTGTGTGTGCCGCCACAGCCCAGGGTCGTTTCCAGCCGGTGCCATGCAATGGATGCACAGCATTGCCGAAGTTGGGCGGCAGTGCCCAGTGCCGACCCAGGTGACTGATCCTTCCCTGTGCGATGCGGTTGGCGTAGGGCACCATTGCGAAACACGCTGCGCCAATTGCATCGGCCGTTTCGGGATCGGGCGACACCAGCACGGGCCGACCAGCATGCCGCAGCGCGGTTACGGCACCGCCACGCGCGGGCTGGACTTCCAGTTCCCACGCACCTGAAGCAAGATCCAGCTGTCCGCCGTTGGTCGTCATCAACAATTAATCACGCGGGGATTCGTCATGCATCATATCGCCACACTCAACTGGCCGGGCATCCTTGTTGCAGCACTGTCCGGCTTCGTCATCGGTGGGCTCTGGTACGGACCGCTGTTCCAGAAGCCATGGATGCAGCTGACGGGGATGACGAAAGAGAAAGGAGCACAGGCGAACATGGCCGTGACTTTCGGGGGAGCATATCTGTTGAACCTGCTTGGCGCGTTTGGCCTCGCCATTCTTCTGAATGGACATGCAGGCTGGGGCACAGGGCTGCACATGGGTGCGTTCACTGGATTTTTCTTCGTTGCGACGGCACTCGGGGTCATCTACCTGTTCGAACAGCGGCCGTTCAAGCTGTGGTGCATCAATGCCGGCTACCAGATCATCAATTTAGCGGCCATGGGAGCCGTTCTCGGTGCCTGGCCGCAAGCGCTGAGCCTGTAAACGGGCAGGCGCCGGGCGCCGCAGGCGGGTCGCCGGCAGACTCGCCGCCCGCGGTTGATTCTGCGAAACTGGCCCACCACGAAACACCGGGGAATGTCATGAACGGCAAGGGCACAGACGACACCGAAATCGGCGCAACCGCACCGCGTGCGGCTGTTGACCGTCGGCAGTTCATGGGCACGGCGCTGGGCACGGCTGCCAGCATCGGCGCTGCGCTGACTGCCGGTGCGGCTGCTGCCCAGCAGGCGCCGCGACCAGCACCTGCCGGCGCCCCGCCCACTGGCGCCGCTCCTTCCACCGACATCGCCGAGCGATATGCGCCACCGGAAGCAAAGCTGCCGCAACTGTTCCGCGTCGAGCAGGACATCCGCTTCTGCGAGGTAGACGGCAAGCTGCCCGCGGACCTCAACGGCGCGTTCTTCCGCACCGGTCCCGATCCGCAGTTTCCGCTGCGCCAGGGCAACATCCCTTTCGATGGCGAAGGCCATGTCAGCCAGTTCCGCTTCGAGAACGGCCATGTGCATTACAAGAGCCGCTTCGTTCGCAACGAACGTTACGTGGCGCAGGAGAAGGCCGGCAAGCTGCTGTTCCCCATGTATCGCAATCCCTACATGGACGACCCTTCCGTGAAGGGCAAGAGCCGTGGCACGCACAACACGCACATCATCCACCACAACGGCCTGCTGCTGGCGCTGAAGGAAGACAGCCCGCCAGCCGCGATGGACCTGAACACGCTGGCCACCGTGGATCCGGTGTATCGCTTCAACGATCAGCTCAAGAGCAAGACGTTCACCGCGCATCCCAAGCTCGATTCGAAGACCGGCAATCTCATTGCCTTCGGCTATGAGGCCAAAGGCCATAACACCACCGACGTCAACGTGTTCGAGTACACGCCCAAGGGCAAGAAGGTGTGGGAGGCATGGATCAACGTGCCGTATGTCGGCATGCTGCATGACTTCGCAGTCACCGAAAACTACATCGTGTTCTACGTGATCCCGCTGAAGATCGACACCGCGCAGATGGAACGCGGCGGTGTCCACTGGTCCTGGTGGACCGGCGAGCCGACATACTTCGGCTATTTCCGCCGCGGCGGCGACGGCAAGGATGTGCGCTTCATCAAGGGACCGGAGCGCAGCTCCACGCATGTGATGGGCGCCTTCGACGACGGCAAGCACGTCGTGATCGATGTCGAGATGTCGCAGTCGAACCCTTTCCCGTTCATGCCCATGCACGATGGCTCGCGCTGGGATCCGGTGAAAGGCTCCAGTCACATCACGCGCCTCTCCGTGGACCTGTCGAAGGAAACACCGAAGGACTACAGCATCGAAGTGCTGTACCCGGAATACACCGGCGCGCTGCCGCGCCAGGACGATCGCTACAACACCGCGCATTATCGCTACGGTTTCCTGTCCTGCAGCTTCAACAACGCCAGCGGTCGCGGTGCCGGCATCGCGCGCTTCGACGTGCAGGAGCGCAGCTCGAAATTGTGGAAGGCACCGCAAGGCATGACGCTGAACGAGGTCTGCCACGCTCCAAAGAACAAGAATGCCCCGGAGGGGGCGGGCTACCTGATGTCACTGGTCACTTACGCGGCCGAGAACAATCGCGCGGACCTGGTCATCCTGGATGCCGAGCACCTGCAAGATGGTCCGATCGCAACGGTGAAGATGCCCACGCGCGTCGTCGCACAGGTGCATGGCTTGTGGGTGCCGGGCGACCAGTTTCCGAAGAAAGCCTGAACTTGGGAGAGTGGTCATGAGGCAGTCGCTGCGTTCACTGCTGTGGACGCTTGGTATGCTTGTGCTCGCTCCGTGTTTCGCGGGCGACGCACCTTCCAACGCCACGGCGGCAACGCCAGAAGAACGGGCCTACAACAAGGCGCTGGAATCGCTGCACTGGGTGCGCGGTCCCACCACGGTGGACATTCCGGGCAAGTCGAAGCTTGCGATTCCGCAGGACTACGTCTTCCTCGATACCGCGAACACCGACAAGTACCTGGAGCTCAACCAGAACCTGGCCAGTGGCAAGGATGTGCTGGTCGCGCCGGCCGGGATGCAATGGGCTGCGTATCTGTCTTTCGAAGACGATGGCTACGTCAAGGACAACGACAAGATCGACGCTGCCGAACTGCTGAAGGCATTGCAGGAAGGCACCGAACAATCAAACAGCGAGCGACGCCGGCGCGGCTGGCCGACTCTGCGGATCATCGACTGGGCCGTGCCGCCTGCTTACAACTCCAGCAACAAGCGGCTGGAGTGGGCAACACTGCTGGAGTCCGAAGGTCATCGCAATGTGAACTTCTCCACCAAGGTGCTGAGCCGACGCGGCCATACCTCGGTAATCCTGGTTTCCTCGGTGGAAACCCTGAACGCCGCGCGGCCTGAACTTGAAACCCTGCTGGGCGGCTACAGCTTCGACGCCGGCGAGTCTTACGCCGAGTGGGTGCCCGGCGACAAAGTCGCCGAATATGGTCTGGCAGCGCTGGTGCTGGGTGGCGCCGCTGCAATTGCCACGAAGAAGGGCTTGTGGGCCGTGCTTGCCGGCTTCCTGGCAACAGGCTGGAAATTTCTTGTTGCAGGCGGCGTTGCCGCGGCCGCGGGGCTGCGCAAGTTTTTGGGCAGGAAGAGCCGGGATGACGCCAACTGAATTGTGGCTGCCGATCGGGGCCGCCGCGTTCTATCTTTATGATTCCAGCTGCCTGCTATGGCAAAACGAATTGATATTCACGCGTGGCCGCAAACGCTGGCTGGTGGCCGGCGGGACTGCGCTGCGCCTTGCCGGGCGGCGGCTGTTCCTGCCGAATCCGCTTACGCCGCTGCGACCCCAGTTTCAGGTGCGATGGAGTCTGGTCGAAACACGCACTGGTACCGGTAATCACGATCAGCTGCTGCTGGCCCTGCGTCCGATCAGTGTGCTGAACCAGCTGCAGCTGCTATTGCTGCTGGCGCTGCCCCTGCTGGCATGGACGTTGGGCGCGGGCCTCATGGTGTTGGTGCTGTTCATCCTTTTCTACCTGCTCACATTGGCTGCCCTGATCCTGGTCTGGCAGCGTCGCAGCAGCTGCGGGCTCGACTCGCGGGCATTTTGGTTGCTCGCACTGGATGCACTTGCCTGCGCGCCCTTTGCCGTGAACCTCACCCGCAAGATCTCGACGCGGCATGGCATTGCTGGCGACCCACTGGTATTCGCCGCGCGCCATCTGGACGCCGCCGCCCGCGCCGCAACGCGTCTGCTCATTGCAGCGCGCGCGCAGGAAGCGCAGGCTGCTTCCGGCTCGGGCGACGCCCACAGCATCGAACTGTTGCTATCGAGACTGGAGACCTGAACCCCATGCACTGGATGAACCTGCTGATCATTCTGGGTTGCCTCGCGGGTGGCTACTGGCTGGTCAGCAGCATCATGGGTCCAGGGGTCGATCTCACCCGCCCCAAGAGGCCAGCCGCAGAAAAAGATGTCGTGGAAGGCACCGTCGTGAAATCCACGCTGCATGCCCATGACTGGCATCTGATCCTGGATTTGCCGGCAAACGCCAACCGTCGCGAGATCGACCTTGCGTACAAGCGTCGGCTTGCCAAAGCGGAAGGAGCAGGAGACAGCTTCGAGGCCGAAAGAATCCGGCGCGCCTATGCGGTGGCCACGCAGCGTCCCGGTCGCTAGCTGTCGCGGCGACGTAGTTCCAGCACCCGCAACGACTCGGTCCGCTCCGCGCCCTGAGTTTGCGGCACCCTGCTGGCTTGCAGCAGCGGCAGCAGCTCGCTGGCAGGTTTGGGTTTGCTGATCAGATAACCCTGCGCATGTCGGCAACCCAGTTCGGCGAGCAGGTTCCACTGCTCCTGTGTCTCCACGCCCTCGGCCACGGTGCGCAGTCCGAGGCCATGCGCCATCTCGATGATGGCCCGCAATACCGCGACATGCTCCGGTCCACGCACGGAACTGCGCACAAACGACTGGTCGATCTTCAGTTCATCCGCGGCCAGTTCGCGCAGCTGCGACAGCGATGAATATCCCGTGCCGAAATCATCGATCGAGAAACGCACACCGGCGACGCGCAGCAGTTCCATGTTGCGGCGGGCGACTTCCGGCTCGTGCATGAACACGCTTTCGGTGATCTCGAGCGTGAGTGAGCCGGCCGGAACGCGCACGTCATGCAGCAACTCCATGATGTATCGCAACAGGCCTGCGTCCAGGATATCGGTGGCAGAAAGATTGACAGCCATTTCGATGGGAATGCCCTCACGATGCCAGCTGGCCAATTGCTTCAAGGCAGCTTGCAATACCCAGCGCGTCAGACTTGCCGATGCGCCAGTGCGCTCGGCAATTGGAATGAACTCGACCGGTGACACCAGACCAAACACCGGGTGCTGCCAGCGCACCAGCGCCTCGACGCTTCCGATGTGGCCGTCGGCCAGCCGCGTCTTGGGCTGAAAGTGCAGGAACAGCTGCCCCCCTGCCAGCGCCGGTGGCAGATCGGCTCCCAGCGTGAGGCGACGACGCTGCGCCTCGTCGCTGGAAACCGCAAAGCTCGCAATGCTGCAGCGCTGCAGATTTGCGGCTTCCACCGCGGCATGCGCACAGCGCAGCGCTTCCGCAGCCGTAGCGCCATCCCTGGGTGCAAGCGCCACGCCCAGTATGACCGCGGCCTGCAGGCTCACGCCTGCGGTGGTAAATGCTGCGCTGGATAATCCCTGCAGTTGCCGCGCCACATCTTCGGCATCCTTGCCTTCGGGCAAATCGATCGCCACCGCA
The DNA here is from genome assembly GCA_039917615.1 of Steroidobacteraceae bacterium. Classification (GTDB taxonomy): domain Bacteria; phylum Pseudomonadota; class Gammaproteobacteria; order Steroidobacterales; family Steroidobacteraceae; genus ZC4RG30. The sequence goes on along the minus strand of JBDSJD010000019.1, from coordinate 33,857 downwards.
AAGGCAGAGGTATCGAGCCGAGCGACCAGTCCCCGGCCATCGTTCCACGCTGTCAGCTGCTGCGCCAGATGGTTCACCAGCCGCTCAGCGATCTCAAAGCCCAGTGTGGCGGAGATTTCCTGCAGGTTGGTGACGACGAGCTGGATCACGACGATGCGCGGTGGCGTGCCGCCGCCCAGTAAACGTTGCGTCAGCCAGTCCTCGAGCTGCACACGGTTAGGCAGACCGGTGGCCGAGTCATGCCGCGCAATATGCAGCAGCTGCGACTCGCGCTCGGCGATTCCGCTCTGCATGCTGTTGAAGGAATCCGCCAGATGGGCAAGTTCCCTGCCACCCGATGCGACAACGCGCTGCGAGTAGTCGCCGGCAGCCACGCGCGCTGCGCCGTCCGCCAGCCTTTGCACTGGCCGGGCGGCACTGCGGCCCAGATAGATGCCCGCAACGACCGCTGCAGCCAGCGTGATGCCGACGATCAAAGCGAAATTCCAGGCCAGCGTGCGAAAAGGCGCCAACACGTCGTGCATGGACTTCAGCAGTGCGATATCGAGGCTCGGGTTGCCGGTAGACAGGTGCGTGGCCGTGGCCAGATATTCAACGCCGCCAAGTTTTATTACATCCGATGAACCAGAACGTGGCGGCGTGATGGCGCCATCGGAATCCTGCAGTGAGCCAATCGTGCCGGCAGCCAGCTGCGGCTTGCCATCGACATTGCTGAGGAATGCTATTTCCACGCCAGACCCTACCAGCCTCTTCAGTTCGTCGGCGAGCTTGCGGTCCACGACCAATCCGAACACCAACTGGCCAATCTCATCCGGCGCCGGCACCGACGCGCTGAATACCTGGTACACACCGGTGTGCGACATCACGAAACGCGCGCCGCCCGCGCTGTGCTGCAGGCCAAGATTGAGGGAAGCGACCAGTTCGGCATCCACAGCCGCCGTGCCTTCCCCATGTGCCAGCAGATTGTCATCCAGATCCAGGGCGAGCGAAAGATCGGCGCCGATTCGCTCCGCATGATTGCCAAGAGCCGAGGCCAGCGTGGCTTCATCATGGGTGGCGACGGCATCACGCAATGCGGAGTCCTTGACCAGGACCTGCGTGGCATAGGCCAGCTGCTTCTCGCGATAGTCGAGCAATTGCTTGGCGATCTGCGCGCCCTGCTGCAGCGTCTGATCGGCGCGCTTTCTCTCCGTGGCGTTGGTACGCGCCAGCGCCGTGAACAGCGTCACGGTCTGTGCGCCGAACACGAGGCCAAGCAGCAGGATGAGAAGTCGATTGCGAAAGCTCAGCATGGCATGCGCTTCAATGAGGATCTTGATCGTAGATACCTGACTCAAGAGGCGCGATCTGCGGATGCCAAAAATGCGACTTGCCTTCCATGCAGTGGGCGCACTCTTCGCGTCGGCGGTGCTCGCATCGCCGCTCGAACTGCGTGTGCTCAATGTCTCGGGCAAGGCCGAACCGGGCACGGTGGTGGTGCTGCGCAGCAATGACCCGGCACGCCCGCTGGCACGACCGGTGGACGCACAGATCGACCAGATCGATCGGCAGTTCAAGCCATCTGTGCTGGTGGTGCCCACCGGTTCCCGGGTCAGCTTCCCCAATAGCGACTCCGTAAGCCACCAGGTCTATTCGTTCTCTGTGGCGAAGAAATTTGAAGTGCCGCTGTATCGCGGCACGCAGCACCCGCCCTCCGAGAAGTTCGATCGCGCCGGCGTGGTCACGCTGGGCTGCAATATCCACGACAACATGCGCGCCTACCTGTTCGTCGTGGACGCGCAGTATTTCGGGCGCACTGATCCTGATGGATCATGGAAGTCGCCCGATGTTCAACCCGGTGGTTACACCGTGCAGATCTGGCACCCAAAGTCGCGCGAGGCAAAACCCGTGATCAACCAGACCATCACGGTCACTGCCGCAGAGCCACGCATGACTCTGCGCATCGTGACAAAACTCAACCTGCGTCCTGAATCACAGGTTCCTGCCAACTGGGATGCCTACTGACATGAAGACACTTGCAACCGTCATTCTGGCTGCTGTGCTCGCGCCCTGCGCGCACGCCGAGGTGGAAGCGAGCCTCGACCTGCGTCTGGTGCTGTCGGACGGACGTGACTCGTTTATCGACGGTGGACTTGGCAAGCTGCGCTACGACACGGATGACGATGGTGTGCAGCTTGGTCGCGCGCGTCTGGCCTGGCGCGGCTCACTGGGTGCCAACTGGCACGCCAACGTGGATCTATCCGCGTGGAGCCTGGATGACCACAACGCCATCGATCTGACCGAAGCCTGGCTCGAATGGCGGCCGGTGCCCACTTCGGCTTGGCGATCAAATATCAAGATCGGCGCGTTCTATCCGCCCATTTCACTGGAGCACCGCGCCTCCGGCTGGACCAACCCTTACACCATCAGCAGTTCGGCGCTGAACACCTGGGTGGGCGAGGAACTGCGCACCATCGGCGTCGCGTACGAACTGGAGCACCTGGGCATCGCGAACAATGGCAGCTGGGATTTCGGCGCACATGCCGCAGTGTTCGCGTGGAACGATCCGGCGGGAATTATCCTTTCCCTGCGCGGGTTCTCGCTGAACGACCGGCAGACACCACTGTTCGGGCGCATTGGCACCTATGCCTTTGGTGATCGGGAGCAGCGCGTACTGTTCTCGGAGATCGACGAGCGCCCCGGATACCATGCGGGAGCGTATGCAAAGCATGACAGCGGGCTTGAGCTGCGCGCCATGCACTACGACAACCGCGCCGATCCGACGGCCTACAAGGCCAGCATCAGTGACTTTGCCTGGCGGACACGCTTCAATTCGCTTGGCGCCAGATACGATGGTCCGGCAGGTTTTGCCATCATCGCGCAGTGGCTCAAGGGAACCACCGATGCAGGCCCCGATCCGACCAGCCACTGGGTTTTCGAGACTTCATTCCTGCTGGTGGCGCGGGAGTTCGGCAGGCATCGCTTCGCCGCGCGTTATGATGATTTCAAGGTGTGGATGCCGGCCTATCCCGCTTGGGATGAGTACGGCCACGCTTGGACACTGGGCTGGACATGGAAGCTGCAGAAACATCTGGAGCTGGCTGCCGAGTGGCTGCGGATCGACAGCAACGTCGGCAACCGTGCGGCACTGGGTGAACCTCTGGAAGCCCGCGAGAAGAGTGTGCAGCTGGCGATACGCCTGTCGCTGTAGTGCGCCGGGCTGGTCAATGAACAGGGTCAGTCCCTGTGCGTACGTTCACATTGCGCAGGATCAGGACCAGCATGGCCGTCGCTGCGATCGCCAGCGGCAGCAGTGGCACGAAGAACAGGTTCTGGCTGGGCCAGTGCTGGTCCAGCACATAGGCGCCCACCATCGGCCCACTTAGCGAGCCGATGCGCCCGATGCCAAGCGCCGCACCGGCGCCGGTCGGCCGGCACGAAACCGGATAGATGAGTCCAGCGGAAGTATTGAGCACGCCCTGGCAGCCGACGATGCCAAAGCCCGCCATGCAGACGGCGAGCGTGAGCAGCGGCGCGGAGGCAAACCCCGTCGTGGCGATGATCAGGCAGCCGCTGAAGCCCGTGGCCAGCAGCAGCAGCGCCCAGTTGAGCCCCAGCCTGCCGAGCAGGAACACCGTGGCGATCGCCGCGATCGTGCCGCCCCAATGCAGGGTGGCATTGGTGAACGCGGTCTGCACCACTGAAAGGCCCGCCTGCTTCAGGATCACCGTCATCCAGCTGTTCAGGAAATGCATGGACAGCAGCGTGCAGGCGAATATCACCCACAGCAGCGGCGTGGTGATGGCCAGCTTGCCGGAGAAGAGATGGGCAATGCTGCCGCGCGGCTTCTCTCCGGCGTCCTTCGTGCGCAGCGCAAACTGCGTATCCGGCGCGATGTTCAGCCCCGGCTCAAGCTCGCGCGCGCGCGCTTCGATCTCGCGCCGATCCTTCATGCGATAGGTCAGGAACAGGATGGATTCCGGCAGCTTCCAGAAGATGAGGACGGCAACCACCACAGGCACCAGCCATCCTGCGACGAACAGGGCCTGCCAGCCATACAGCGGGACCAGCCACGCAGCGACGATGGCGGGCATGCCGCTGCCCAGCGACATGCCGATCATCGGAATACTGGTCAGATAGGCACGCTTCGCAGTGGGAGAAATCTCCGCTGCCAGCGCGATGACATTCGGCAGCACGCCACCCAACCCCAGGCCTGTGAAGAAGCGGATGACGCCCAGTTCGGTGGGGTTTTTCGCCAGCAGGCACAGCAAAGCCGTGCAGGCATAGAGAATGGTGCCCGCCACAATCACGCGCTTGCGGCCGAAGCGATCCCCCATGTTGCCGAGGAACATGGCGCCGAGCATCATGCCCAGCAGGTTCGCGGACTGCACATACTGCAGGAACGAAGTCGCCGGGATGTCCCAGTCTGCCGCGATGTCCGGCGCGGCGAACGCCACCAGCTGCAGGTCGAAGCCGTCGCAGAGTAGCGCGGCCATCAGCAGGCCCAGCAGGAAATAGTTTCGGCTGGTCAGTTTCTGCCGGTCGACCAGTTCATCGACGTAGATGGTATTTGCCATGCGCCCCCCGGCGAATTGCTCGTTACTGGGCCGGATGGCCGGCGACGGTTACATCTGGTAATCGACCTGTGTGCGGGCGTACTCGATGAATGAATCCAACGCCGCAGGGTTCGCCATCGCATCGCGGTTGGCCGCCTTGGCCAGCGGCACACCCGACAGGATGCGCCGCACCGGCACTTCCATGCGTTTGCCGGAGATGGTGTAGGGAATCGCAGGCACCTGGTAGATCCTGTCGGGTACGTGCCGGGGCGTGTATTCGCTGCGCAGCCGGTCGTTGATGGCCTTGATCAGCTTGTCATCCAGAGTGTGCCCCTCCGCCAGCTTCACGAACAGCGGCATGAAGAATTTTCCGCCAGGCAGGTCGAGGTTGACGATCAACCCGTCTTCGACTCCGGGCACGAGCACGATGGTGCGATAGATCTCGGAGGTGCCGATGCGGATGCCGTGCCGGTTCAGCGTGGCATCCGAGCGACCCAGCACATACGCACCACCACGCGCGTTGATCAGATAGAAATCGCCCTGGCGCCATAGGCCGGGAAAATCGCTGAAATAAGTCTCGGTGTAACGTTCGTCATTGCGGTCGTTCCAGAAACCGACGGGCATCGATGGCGACGGCTGTGTCACCACCATCTCACCCACTTCGTCGATGACGTACTTGCCGTCTTCGCCCATCACATGCACCGCGATACCCAGGCAGCGGGCCTGAATCTCGCCGGCGCGTTGCGGCAGTACTACGGCGCCGCCGACGAAGCCGGAGCAGATGTCGGTGCCGCCGCAGCCCGGCGCCACCCAGCAGTCCTGCTTCACATTGGTGTGGAACCAGTTCTGGCATTCCGGCGATACCGGGGATCCTGCCAGCACGATGGATTTCAGGTTCGACAAGTCGAAGCTGTTCTTCGGCACGATCCCGTTCTTCTCGAGGATGGCCTGGTACGTCGGGCTCGCGCCGAACATCTGGGCCTTTGAATCCTGCACCATCTTCCACAACAGGTCGCCGTCCGGCCAGGCCGGGTTGCCGTCATACAGCACCGGCGTCACATTCGACAGCAGGCTGCTCACGAGGAAGTTCCACATCATCCAGCCGGTGGTGGTGAAGAAGAACATGCGCTCGCCGGCATGCATGTCGAAGTTGAAGGCCAGGTGCTTCAGCTGCTCGATCAGGATGCCACCATGGCTGTGCATGATCGGCTTGGGCAGTCCGGTGGTGCCCGACGAAAACAGGATCCACAATGGATGATCGAAGGGCACCTCTTCATATTTGAAGTCGGCGCGCGCCACCGGTGGATGATCGAGCAGCTCGTTCCAGAAAATCGTGCCAGGTGTCAGCCGGCGCGCGCCCGGATCCAGGTACGGCACATGGATCACGTGCTTCACGCTGGTGAGGCGCGCGAGGATCTTCTCGACTTCCGGCAGGCGGTCGAAAGGTTTGCCGCCGTATTGGTAACCATCGACATGGAAAAACACCGTGGGCTCGAGTTGCAGGAAGCGGTCGAGCACTCCCGGCGTGCCAAAGTCCGGACCCACCGACGACCAGATGGCGCCGAGGCTCGTGGTCGCAAGCATTGCCACCAGGGTCTCAGGCGTGTTGACCACGTAGGCACAGACTCGATCACCGCGCCGCACGCCGAGCTTGCGCAGCTGCGTCGCGACGATGCGCACCTTGCCGCCCAGGTCTTCCCATGACAGCGACTGCAACGGCTGACGCTCGTTCAGATACAGCACCGCCGTTGCGTCGGGTCGCTCATGCCGCAGCATGTGACGCGCATAATTGATCTCGGCGCCGGGAAACCATTGCGCGCCAGGCATGCTGCGTTTGCCCAGCACCGCGGTGGGTTGCCGCGTGGCTTCGACACCGAAAAAATCCCAGCAGGCCTGCCAGAAGGCATCGATATCGGTAGTGGACCAATGCCACAGCGCCTCGAAGTCGGCGAATGTCAGCCCGCGCTCGCGCGTGAGCCAGGTGCGGAAATCAGTGATCCTGGCACGCGCAATACGCTCCGCCGATGGCGTCCAAAGTACTGTTCCGGCCTCGATCATTCCTGCGTCTCCACCCAAAAAGTGCGCTATTGAAGCATGATTCGCGCGCCCATTCCCGCCCACGCGGAATCGCCCTTGAGGTATGTTAATCGCGCCTGCCTGATAGCGCTCTCATTTGCCCGCGATTGGATACCCATGCAGTTCCTGCGTTCGCTGCTCTTCACGGCCTTCTTTCTGCTGTTCACGTTCTGCTACGCGATTTTCTTCGGGATCGCGGGCCTGTTGCTGCCGTGGCGCGGCCGTTTCCTGCTGGCCCGTCTATGGGCGAACACCCTGCTTGGCGCGCTGCGCCTGCTCTGTGGCCTTGGGTTCAGCGTGGAAGGACGCGAGCACCTTCCCACCGATGGCGCCTGCATCGCTCTCATGAAGCATTCGTCAGCCTGGGAGACTTTCGCGCAGGCCGCCATCCTGCCGCCGCAGGTGTGGGTGCTCAAGCGCGAACTCACATGGATTCCAGTCATCGGCTGGGGCCTGCGACTCCTGCGCTGCATCGCCATCAATCGTGGCGGGGGCGGCGTGGCGGTGCGGCAGTTGATCGAGCAGGGCCGCCAGCGTCTGGCGGATGGCCAGTGGATCGTGGTGTTTCCTGAAGGCACGCGCATGCCGCCCGGCGAAACCCGTCGCTATGGAGTGGGCGGCGCCGCCGTTGCCGCCAATACCGGCAGACCGGTGGTGCCGGTGGCGCACAATGCCGGCTACTTCTGGCCGCGACGGGGGCTGCTGAAACGGGCCGGCTGCATCCGCGTGGTGATCGGCCCCCCTATCACCACGCTCGGGCGTGATGCCCGCGATATCAACGAAGAAGCACAGCGCTTCATCGAAGCGCATTCCGGGCCATCAGAGCAGCGCCGCGGCGACCGCTGAATCCAGGCTCTCGGGCGTGTCCTTCGGTGCGTAGCGCGCCACCACTTCACCGTCGCGGCCCACCAGGAACTTGGTGAAGTTCCACTTGATCGCTTCCGTGCCCAGGACTCCGGGCCGCGCCGCCTTCAGATGCTGGTACAGCGGATGTGCAGCTGCGCCGTTCACATCAACCTTCGCGAACATCGGGAAGGTCACGTCATAGGTGCTGCTGCAGAACGCACCGATCTCGGCCTCACTGCCAGGTTCCTGTGCACCGAACTGGTTGCACGGGAAACCCAGCACCACAAGGCCGCGATCACGGTACTTGCGATGCAGCACTTCAAGCCCGGAGTACTGCGGGGTGAAGCCGCAGCGGCTGGCCACGTTGACGATCAGCAGCACCTTGCCACGGAACTGCGCAAGGTCGCCGCTGCTGCCGTCGAGGCGCTGGGCGCTGAGGTCGTAAAGCGACACCCCGGTCATCCGTCAGCGCATCCCAAAGTCGTAACGCAGCGCGAAGTTCCAGGATGTGCCATCGTCGTTGTCGCTAAGGTCGATGCCTGCCGCAAAATTCCTGGTGAAGTAATAGCGGCCGCCGATGCTCCAGGTGAAGTCGTTTACATCGTGACCGAAGTCCGAGTACTTCACGCCGCTGGTGAGTTCCACGCGGTCGCCAAGGCGCCCACGCAGGCCGACGTTAACCCCCACGCCGTCGTCACTGGCGCTGCCCACGCCGGATATCTTGAGCTTGAGATGTTCGTACGAAAGACCCGACACCAGATCCAGGTTCTGCGCCACGGCCCAGTTGAAGCCCACACCCAGCGAGATGACAGAGATGCTGATACCAGAGCCACTGTCGTAATCAATATCATTGATGCTGCTGAAACCGAACACGTGGTCGTTGAATGCGACCGAACCGCCAATCGCGAAGCCATCGCCTTCCAGATTCAGGGCGTCGACCTCGGTCAGGACGTAGGAAACCTCCAGATTGTTGTAGCTGAATCCTTCCGCTGCGACAGCCGAACCACCGACGCCAAGCGCCATCAGCGTGCCCAGGGCAATGTACTTGCGCATGTGTAGTTCCATCCATGTATCGCGCCGGATATCAGCGCGCTCGCATCATAGGCGGCAGGGCTGCAACGAATCCAGCTCCGCGCGCCGCGCACTGGTGGTCACGTCGGCAAGCCCGAGCAGGGTATGCGCCAGGTTGTCGTGTGAAACCGGCAGCGCAAGCCTGTTGCGCAGGCATGCCGTATCAATGCGCAGCCGCGGCAAGGCTCCGGCCGAAAACCACAGCAGCATAGGCACATGCTTCTGGACGGCAGGCGCAATCAAAAACGGCTGGCCATGCAGGTACAGGCCGTTTTCGCCCAGCGACTCGCCGTGATCAGAGACATACAGCAACACCGAATCCAGGTGCTGGTCTGCGGCCAGTCGGTCGATCAATCCAGCCAGCACGTAATCCGTATAGACAATGGAGTTGTCATAGGCATTCACAATCTGTCTGTCGCTGCAGGTCTCAATGCGCTCGGTCGCGCAGGTGGGTTGAAACACCGCCATCTGTGGCGGTACGCGCCGGTAGTAGGCGGGGCCGTGGCTGCCCATCTGGTGCAGCAACAGCACCGCGTCGCGATCGATTGCCGGCAGCTTGGCATCCAGCGCATGTAGCAGGGCTTCGTCCAGGCATTCGCCGTTGCTGCATGAGGCGGGATGATAGGTCGCGACCGCCTCCTGCGGGATCCGGTCGCAGACTTTCTTGCAACCTGACTGGTTGTCGATCCATGTCACCGCGAGGCCAGCCCGTTGCAGGATATCGAGCACGGAATCGCGCCGCCCAGCCTTTGACAGGTCGAATTCCTTGCGCGGCAGATCCGAGAACATGCAGGGCACCGACACCGCGGTGGACGTGCCGCAGCTGTAGGCGTTGGAGAAATAGTAGACATCGCGCTGCTGCAACAGCGGATTGGTAGCGCGCGCATAGCCGCCGAGCGAGAAGTTGGCCGCGCGCGCAGTTTCCCCTACCACCACCACCAACAGCAATGGCTTGCCTGCGGGTGGCCTGCCGCGTTGCGCATCCACTCCCACCTGCACGAAAGGAATCTCGCGGTGCAGGGATCCTTGCAGCAGTGTCATTGATCCGAGCACCACATTCGCAGGCACGATCAGATGCCGCGCGCCATGCTGATTGCGGAAATACGAGACATGCGATGCATACATGGGCAGTACCGCAGCGCAAAGCAGCAGCAGGCCAGCCACCGCCCCGAGCGCATAGTCACGCAGCGACCGCAACCAATCGGAATGCGGCAGCGGCACGATCCACACCACCGCGATGGGCAGCGCCGCCTGCCACAGCAATCGCCACAGCAACGGCCAGCCGATGAACTCGCCCGCTTCGGCCGGATTCGTCTGCCACACATTGCGCAGCATTTCCGTATCCAGTGCTACGCCGTAGGTGTCCATGAACCAGCTCGCGCAAGCGGCCAGCAGCAGCAGCAGGCTCAGAGAGACCCGCAGGCTGCGTCCGGGTGACAGCAGCCGCAACAGCAGCAGCGTCAGTCCGAGCAGTGCCGCGAACATGGATGCGGCAAACAGCAGCGTCCGGCCGGATGTTCCCTGCGCCTTCAACAACAGGTGCCAGAACGAGCTGTTGGCCAGCAACACCATCCAGGCTGCGGCCAGCAGGCACAGTCGATTCGCTGTCATCCTCACGCGGATGCTGCGGTTCTGTGTTTCTCGTCTACTGCTTGCGCAGCGGCTGCAACGCGCCGGCCCAGGCTTCTACCTGGTCCAGCATCTGCGCCAGGGTCTTCTCCTGGTGTGGCAGCGGTTTGAACTTCGAGAAATTCTCGAAGTCGTGCGCCAGCATCAAACTCACGGCAACGCGCACATCCGCAAGCTCCAGGTTGGCGCAGATGGCGCGCAGCATTTCTATCGACCGTGCTGCGCCTACCCCGCCGTAGCCGACAAACCCCACGGACTTGTTGCGCCACTCGTCGTACAGAAAGTCGAGCGCATTCTTCAGCGCCGCAGGCGGTCCGTGGTTGTACTCGGGAGTCACGAGCACAAAGCCGTCGAATCCGGCGATCTTCGACGCCCAGCGTTTGGTGTGTTCCTGGGTCGGCGTCTTGGTCATTGAAGGCGGCACCGGCTCATCCAGCAGCGGCAGCCCCTGGTCCTTAAGATCGATCAGTTCATATTCCGCGCTTTTACGTTGGCTGGCCAGCGCATATACCCACTGCGCCACCTCGAGCCCTTTGCGGGCCGGGCGCGTGCTGCCGACGATGATTCCAATGCGCATGGTTGCCTTCCTTCGCTTGTGCGGGCGACTAGGCTAGCACGGCCCTGCCGCGCCTGTTCTCAAGCTACTCGCAACTGACCTCACCCAGTGCGGGCCGGAACAGCAGCAGCCGCGCTGCACCTTCGTGGATGGTGCAGGCGACCAGCCGGATCTGTACGTCATCCAGGAACGCCTCGATGAAGTTCTGGATGCCGAGCAGGCGCTCGCGTCCCCCCGCTTGCTCATCGGCATGCGCGATCAGTCGGGCCTGCCAGTGTCGCGCGCGCGGCTCGCTGCGCCTGAGTTCGTGCAGGCACTGATCGAGCAGCAGCAGATCCGATGACAGCGTGTTGTCGGAGAGTTCCGGATCGCGCATGCGTCCCTGACGCCCGGCCTGCATGTGCAGCAAACCGCCAGCTTCCTGCACCTCGTCGCTGAGGCACAGTGCGAGACTGCCCCTGAGGTCGGCAGCAAACACAACATCCTGCTGCGTGATCGCGTACTGATCCACCGGCACGACGACTTTCTGCTGTGCGCGATCCATCCGCGCCAGTGTGTCAGTGCCGGTATTGCCATGTTGATACGCGAGTCACACTACCCCGCCCCATCACTTGCGCTGGCACTCGCCTGCCCTTTCTGCCAACCCGGCACAGCAGTTGCATCGTCCGAAGACTGTGATCTGTTCGCTGCGGAACATTCGCGCGAAGGGTGTATCAGAGTATCTGAAGGCTTGTGAATCTGGACGAGGTGAAGCATGCATTCGACCACGGCAGGCAAGCTGACGCCGGTCAGCAATCTCACGGAGTTCTTTCGCGACGCGCTGGGCGAAGCCCTGTCGCACCAGCACGTATCGCTGGATGAGCACACCGCCCACTATGTGGTCAGCCTGCTCACCCTGTATGCCCGCACCGAGGTGTCGCACAGCGACACGCGACCCGGCCAGCGCTGGGTCAGTCTCGCCGGATTGCTGGCGCATGCGGCCGAGGCTCGCACTCCCGCAGAACGCGATGCCACCCTGCAAAGGCTGGGCGATGTATCGCTGTTTGTCGCCGGATTCTTCGCGCATGGCTTCGAGCGGCGGCTGGTCGACGTTGACTATCACATTGCGATGGGCGGTCGCGCTTACGGCACCCTGGCCGCAGCGACGGTGAACGGCCCGCGCCGCGCGCTCAACGGAGTATTTGGCGAGCTCGCTCGCAAGTTCCAGTCGGTGGTCGATGCCATCGGCGAGATCAGCGACTCGGCACGCATCTGGTCATCGAAGGATATTTTGCGGCTTTACGAGTTGTGGCTGAAGACCGGCAGCCCGCGCGCGCAGGGTCTGTTGCGCGAGCTCGGCGTGGCGCCAGCACCTGTGTCGCTGCGCCCCAGCTGACCGTATGCTCGACCGCCTGCAGCTGCTGCTCGAAACCATCTATGACGCGCGCAGTGGTCATGATGTGCAAAAGTTCCTGCTGACGCGGCGGCGCCAGTTGCCACGTGAGCGCCGGCAGCTGGCACAGGACGAAGAGCTGGTACTGATCAATGATGAGGGCGATGCCTTCCTGGGTGTGTTCATCGATGCCGCCGTGCTGCGGCGTCTGGTGCGGCACGATCCGCTGCGCAAACTCGACTCCGCCAATATCGCCGACTTCTGGACGGCGCTCGAAGGCGTGAGCCATTTCTCCTACCTGATGTGGAATGTCGGCCACGACCGCGGGGTGTCGCAGCTGGAACTTGAACTGCAGGCCGAAGTGGACAAGTACATTGCGAGCTGGTGGCTGCTGCGCACCCAGAACCCGGGCTACTTTCCGCGCGAGCTGCGCCGCCTGTTATTCGAACGCACGATCTTCGCCGCCAGCGCCGCGCCGCGGCTGGAAATGTACGCGGCAGCCAGCCGGTACGCGGCCCGCTTCTGCGCAAATCTGGAAGCCGTGCTGTGCTCTGATCGGCCAGCGTTGCGGCACACCGCGGTTGCCGTACTGCGCCGTTTCTATCGGCTGGGAAGCCTGCCCAAGCTGCGGCACATCGATCTTCTGCAGCGCGGTGCGGCCTGCTGCTGAAAAATCGACCTCACCGGCTGTTAGCCTGGCAGATCGAACACGAGCACTTCCGCATCCCGCCCGTCGCGGATCTCAAGCTTCACGATATCCGTGAGCTTCAGCGCATCGCCACTGACCAGGCGAGCGCCCTGCACGGTCAGTTCCCCGCGGACCAGGTGTACATACACCCGGCGTCCGGCGTCCACTTGCAGCTGCGCGCTTTCCGCGCCATCGAACAGGCCGGCGTACATGCGCGCATCCTGGTGTACGGTTACAGAACCCTGCGTTCCATCACTCGACACTATCAGCCGCAGTTTGCCGCGCTTCTCGCTGGCTTCGAAACTCTTCTGCTCATAGCCCGGCCGCACACCCATGCGATCCGGACGGATCCAGATCTGCAGGAAATGTACTGGCTGCGTGGGAGAAGGGTTGTTCTCGCTGTGGAACACACCGGTGCCGGCGCTCATGCGCTGCACATCGCCGGGAAGGATGACAGAACCAGTGCCCATCGAGTCCCGATGCGCTAGTTCACCCTCGAGCACGTAACTCACGATTTCCATGTCGCGATGGGGATGCGTGCCGAAGCCACGGCCCGGTTCCACGCGATCTTCATTGATCACCCGCAGCACGCCGAATTCCATGTGCTCTTCATCAACGTATTCCGCGAACGAGAAACTGTGCTGGCTCTTGAGCCAGCCGTGATCGGCGTGACCTCGATCCTGGCTTTTGCGGATTTCCAACACGGCGGTCTCCTTCATTCATTGCCTGGAAGTTTGCGGTTTACTGATTAGATTGAAAAGCGCAAAATATGCCGCTTATCAATCGGTATTTCTGATCTTTCCATGCCAAAACTGCGCTCATCGGTGGAACATTGGCAGGTGCTGGCCGCAGTGGTCGACGCGGGCGGCTTCGCCCAGGCGGCGGTCCGTCTGCATCGAAGCCAGTCCGCCGTCAGCTACGCCATGGCCCAACTGCAGGATTCTCTGGGTGTCCGGCTGCTGGAGCTGCACGGGCGCCGCGCCGAACTGACCTCCGTGGGCAAGGAGCTGCTACGCCGCAGCCGGGTCATCGTCGAACAGTTCGCGCGGCTTGAAGCCCTGGCCCACGCCATCGACACCGGCTGGGAAAGTGAGCTGCGGCTGGTGGTCGACGCCGCGTTTCCGCAGGACCGCCTGCTCGGCGTGCTAGCCGAGCTTTCCGGCAGCTGTCCGCACACGACGATCTCGTTGGCCGATGCTGTGCTGTCCGGTGCGGAGGAAGCGATCACCGAGGGCGCGGCTGATGTCGTGGTGACAACACGCGTTCCTGGCGGATTCCTTGGCGACTGGCTTATGGACGTGGCGATGGTGGCGGTCGCCGCGCCTGCGCATCCACTGCATTCTCTGCAACGCGCGCTCAGCCTCGACGATCTCGCGTTGCACACCCAGGTGGTGGTGCGCGATTCCGGCCGCCAGCATTCGCGCGATGAAGGCTGGCTCGGTGCCATGCATCGCTGGACGGTTGCGGGCATCGAAGCTTCACGCGCCGCTGTGCTTGCGGGTCTTGCCTATGCCTGGTTGCCCTCACACCAGGTTGCTGCCGATCTCGAACAGGGTCGTCTGAAAGCCCTCCCCTTGACCGTCGGCGCAGTGCGGCAGATGCCGCTGCATGTGGTGTTGGTGAAGGGTGAGACAGCAGGCCCCGCGGCGCGCAAGGCACTGGAACTGCTGCGACATCACGATGCACCGCGGCCCGTGGAGCGCACTTATTTGGCTGGTGGCGGTCTGCTGGAACACACAGCGGAATCCGATGATTTAGTACAAATATGAATCAAACTGGGCAAATATCGTTCCAATTGTTGCTAAATGGCCTGGTTACTGGGCTTGCAGTCAGTCCAGTCCATGCCCAACTCCTGGTGCGGCCGGACGCATTGCGGCTCACGAAGGAACAGATCGCAAAGCTTGAACTGCTGCGCGGCGACAGCGCCTTCGATCACTATCCCGCACAGGCCAAGCGTGACGCCGTGGACGGGGTCGTGGTGGTGGACATGTTGCTCAATGTCGAAGGCCGGGTGCTCGAGGCGCAGGTGGTTGCGGAATCACCGAGCGGATTTGGCCTTGGCCTCGCGGCACTCGACACCGCCAAGACCTTGGAGTTCGACAATACATTCAAGCGACAGGTGCTGCTAACTTGGGAGTTCGCGTTTCTGCCCTGAGGCGCTACCTGACAACACCATCAAGGAGGAAGGGATGACCACCAATACAGTTCGCCTGCACCGTGTGCTGACCGCGCCGCCCGCCAAGGTTTATCGGGCTTTTCTGGAGCCCGATGCAATGGCGCGTTGGCTGCCGCCGAATGGATTCACCGGGAAGGTGCAGCAGATGGATGCCCGGGTCGGCGGACGTTTCAGGATGTCGTTCACCAATTTCACCACCGGCTCTGAAACCGGCTTCGGCGGGGAATTCCTCGAGCTCGTTCCCAACGAGCGCCTGCGTTACACCGACGAGTTCGATGACCCGAATCTGCCCGGCCAGATCCTGGTCACGGTGACTCTGAAGGCTGTGTCCGTGGGGACCGAACTGCACATCGTTCAGGAGGGCATTCCGGCAGTGATCCCGCCAGAGGCCTGCTACCTGGGCTGGCAGGAATCGCTGCGCTATCTGGCCAAGCTGGTCGAGCCGGACATCCAGCAGTAAAGCCGCAGGTACTGACGCGGGACGGGCTTTGATGCCCGTCATTCGCGGGTCTGTCGGGCAGAGTCCTACGTGTAGAGGCTGCTGCGGACGATTGTGATTCCCGTGGAATGCACTGATGCTCTACGCAATTGAGGTCCGCGCGTCTGATCCGGAGGCTGTGATGAAACGAATCTCCCGGTTGCTTGGCCTGCTGGTTGCCGCCTCCATCTCCCCACCCGCCTGGGTCCAGGACGCACCCGGTCAATTGACGCTGCCGCCTACCTCGACGTCGCGGGTGGAAAACAATCCGGCCAAGGCGGCCATCCTTGCCAGGGAAGCGCAGAAGAAAGACGCAAACGCGGCGAAGGAACAAAAGGCTGCGGCCGCTACTGCTGAAGCGGAGCGCCTGATGCAGAGCGTCGAAGCAGCCCTGCAGAAGGACGCCCGCACCGCAAAGCTGGGCGTCGAGGTTCGCGTCAATAGCGAGGGTGTGGTCTCGCTGCATGGCACAGTCGCGTCAAAACAAAGTCTGACTGCCGCCGGAAGTGTGGCGTCGAACGCCGTGGCCCCTGCACAGATCGAGAACAAGCTCGTGATACTTGCGAAGTAGCTCATGCGTTGCGCCTGGCATTGTCCTACCCGCGTATCCACCAAACGCTGACACCATTGCTGCGCGCCGCGGCTGAGCATGACGGCCACAACCACCAACCATCGATCCCATGGATCGGGGCGGCCGTCATGAAATGCATCTCCATCCCCATTGCAATGCTGTTGGCCGCGACGCCTGCATTCCTCACCGCGCAGGAATTGGCTGCCGATTCAGTCCCACCACCGTCAGCAGTCATGCCCCCCCCAAACCCGGATCCGGAAGCCCAAGCTGCCCAGATAGCCACCGAATTGAAGGCCTCGAAAGACGTGCACGGCTCTGACATCACTGTCTTTACGCATGCTGGCACCATCATGCTTACTGGCGCCGTGAACAGCGAGGCGGAGCGCACGGCCGCGAACTCGATTGCCGAGAAGGCAGCACACGGCATCCGGGTATCGAACAGCATTGAGATCCGCGCAGTCGAAGACCGACCCGTGAAGGATCAGCAGGTGGCGGACCAAAAGACCCAGCTGGTGCGGAATGTAGAAGCGGCTCTGAAGGCCGATGAACGTACGGCGAACCTGGGTGTCGCTGTGAGCAGCAACGACGGGAAGCTGATCCTGCTGCAGGGTTTGGTGCCCTCGAAGGAGAATCGCACCCTGGTGCAGAGTGTGGTGTCGAAGGTGGAAGGCGTTACGCGGGTCGAAAACCGGCTGATGGTGCCCTGATTGCCGATCAGTCGCGTGGTGCTGCAGCCATGCAGCACCACGCATGTGCAAAGCATCGCAATCAGTGTGCAGCTATTCGGTCTTGACGGTAACGCCGTTAGCCCTCAGTTGTTCGTCCACGAACTTTGCCCACTGATCCGTGGGCGTCCATACTTTCTTCATGTCCCCAAACGCAACGGCCGGCTCTTCCCGGGCGTGGATGACGCGGTACAGGAACGTGATAGCCGACGCGCGCATGTTCATCTGGCAGTGAACCAGCACCTTGCGCCCCTGCAAACGCTGTAGTGCTGCCGCGGTTGCTTGCAGGTGGCTGGCCTCAGGTGTCTGCCACGGAATGGGGATATGGATGAACTCCAGTCCCTGCGACTTCACGATCGCCGCCTCGTCCGGCACCGCATCCCGGGCATCTGCGGGCGAAAGCGATATCACCGCCGCATACCCTTCCGACTTCAGGCGCAGCAGCGAGGCGCGATCGGGCTGACCAGCCGTGACCAGCAGCGGACTGATGGCTACGACATTCGGCGCGACGATTCCAGCGATGGACTGTGGCGCCGCGGCGGCCTCTGCGGCGCCCACACAGATGATGCTGCAGCCCAATAGCAGGGCTGCGAATGTGCGGCGGCGGCGAAAGGTCGCAAGCGTCACCATCACACGTCCAGGTTCGCCACCGTCAGCGCATTCTTCTCGATGAACTCGCGCCGCGGTTCCACCTGATCGCCCATCAGCGTATTGAAGATTTCATCGGCAGCGATGGCGTCATCAATACGCACCTGCAGCAGTCGCCGGGTTTCCGGATTGATGGTGGTATCCCATAGCTGGTCGGGATTCATCTCGCCCAGTCCCTTGTAGCGCTGCATGGTCTGCCCCTTGCGCGCCTGGTCGAACAGCCAGGTGATGGCTTCCTTGAACGACCCCACGTCGCGACGCTGATTGCCGCTGGTCACATGGGCGCCCTCGCCGATCATGTCGACCAGCGTCTTGCCCAGCTCCGCGATGTGGCGGTATTCGGCGGAAGTGAAAAATTCGCGCGGCAACGCCTTGTCCGTGAAGCTGCCATGCTCGACACGGCGCACCAGGATGCGCGCGGCCCGGCCACCCTCGCCATCTACAGCTTCCACACCTGCTTGTACCTTGATCTGGTACTGGCGATTGGAATCATTGCGCGCATTGATCTGCCGCTCCAGCTGCGCGCTCCAGTCGCGCAGCACGTCCGGGTTGTCGAAGCTTGCGGCCGACAGCACCGGCGTGTAGATCAGCTGCTCCAGCAGCCGCGCATCGTAGCGACGGCTCCAGCGTTTGATGACGGCCTGCACATCCATGTACTGGCGCGCCAGGGTCTCGAGACCGGCACCCTGCAGCGGCGGCGCGCCTTCGTTCACGTACAGCGCGGCAGAATCCACCGCGTTGTTCAGCAGGATGCCGTTGAGCTCGGCGTCGTCTTTCACGTACATCTCGTTCTTGCCGCGCTTCACTTTATAAAGCGGTGGTTGCGCGATGTAGATGTGGCCGCGCTCGAGCAGCAGTGGCAACTGGCGGTAAAAGAAAGTAAGCAGCAGCGTGCGTATGTGGCTGCCATCAACGTCAGCGTCAGTGTTATGGCAGCAGATGCCGCCCATGCCGGCGACAAAGTTCTCGTCGCCCTCGACAGAGAAATCATAGACATTGCCGTTGCTCGGCTCCACCTCGTCGATCGACCGGATTGGCAGCGCCATCAGATCGCCGTCAAGGCGCTCGAAGCGGCGGTTGCGGAGATTGTCGGTGGATGCAGCGAGCTGCTCGCGCAGCTGCGCCGCGCCGGCGTGATCGCCCCACACGCATTCCAGCTTGCGCAGGTCCTCGTTGGCAGCAAGCGTGATCATCCAGTAGCGGTGCTTCGTCTGGCACCGCTCGCCGCGGATCTCGCGGACGACTCCGTCGGGCGCATATTCGCTGAGCGAGGCCACGACGCCAAAACTTGCAAGCAGGTACATCGTGCCGCTGGCAAGGTCATATGAACTGGTGGTCATCGACACATGGCCGCCAGCCACGGTGCCATCTCCCAGCAGATAGCCGCGCAGGAAAGCTGCGCGCAAAGCTGGCGACGCGTTGAACACGATGTCCGGGACACGCTTGTTGAGTGAGTTGGCGCCTTCGAATCCAAAGGCGTGCTGCCAGGCCAGGGCGGCGACGCGATGCACGAGCTTGAGTTCGTCCGCACGATCCGCCGCTGCGCAGCGCTGCGGGGCGATGCCGAATACGCTCTTCATGTGGCCGGCCATCTCGTCGGCGAAACGACGGTTGCCATTGCCGATGGACAGTCGCACACCATTGCGACCCGAGCAGGAACCTTCGGCTACATAGAAGCCGAGCAGCGTCATCAGCTTTTCATTCACGTCGATGAAGCGGCGAAGCGGCTGATGCGCGTAGTGCTCAGGCGTAAGCTCCACGTCCACGCGTTCGTCGAAGAAAGCCAGATCGTCAGCGGACAGGTCCGACAGTCGGATGTAGTCCTTCACTTCATTGGCGCCTGACCCCCGGTACTGCGTATTCCAGGTGCGGCGCAGGCGGCTGTCGCCTACCGCTACCTTGGTGATGGCTGCTTCGATATCGACACCCAGCGCCTCCACGTAGGCCCGGAAGTGCGTCACCGTGGGCTGCGACGTCCCACTCTCCCAGCTGTAGAAGGTGCAGGGCTGGCGTATGCCGATGCTGTTGCAAAGCGCGCGATTGCTGATGCCCGCCTGGCGACGACGGTCCGCCAGTTCGTTGCGCATTTCGACCGGAATGCAGACCCGCGGCTCGATCATGTCGGGCCGATGCGCAAAGCGTTGTTCAACCCGCTGTTTGCGGAAGTCCTCCACCGCCCTGCCCCGCAGCCAGACCTGGCTTGCCGCTCCGGGCTTGCCATGCAGCACACGCAGCAGGTCGATGCGCGCGGGTGCCGACTCAGGCAGCCGCAAAACAAGTGGAGCCACCAGCCGGTCATTGACCTTCAATTCATCGCCACGCTTTAGGCGGATCGCCCCATTTTCATGCACGAAGACGCTGTGTGTTCCCGTCACGCGCACTGAACGACCATACGCCGTGCGTACCCTGTAGAGTTTTTCTGTGAGCGGGTGACGGATCACGCTCTTGATGGGCCGGAAGCGGATCTGCCGATTGTCGACACCGAAACACATCACCTCGCCCATCTCGGCGCCAGTGAGCTTGTCCTCGCCGCGGCTATGCTGAACACGGGCTGGCCCGACTTTGGCCAGCATCTGATCGATGAACCGACCGACGCGCACCATACGAGTGCCGTTCGCGGCATCGCGCACGAACACATGATCGTCCCCATCGACGCTCATGATAATAATTCGGTGATAGCGCAGCTTGTCGATGTTGAATTCATCGCGACCGATACCGCAGCCCAGCGCGGTAATCAGCGTGCCCACTTCCGCCGACGAAATCATCTTGTCGAAGCGCGCGCGCTCCACGTTCAGGATCTTGCCCTTCAGCGGCAGGATGGCTTGCGTGCGACGGTCCCTGCCCTGCTTGGCGGAGCCACCGGCGGAATCACCCTCGACGATGAATATCTCCGATAGCGCGGGATCTTTTTCCTGGCAGTCGGCCAGTTTGCCCGGCAAGCCAGCGATATCAAGCGCACCCTTGCGGCGCGTCATTTCGCGCGCCTTGCGAGCAGCCTCACGCGCGCGCGCTGCATCGAGAATCTTGCCGACAATGGCCTTCGCTTCTGCCGGACGTTCCAGCAGAAACTCGGCGAGCTTCTGGCTCACTGCGGTTTCAACCACACCCTTCACTTCCGACGAGACGAGTTTATCCTTGGTCTGCGACGAGAACTTCGGATCCGGCAGCTTCACGGAAAGAATCGCGGTGAGGCCTTCACGCGCGTCGTCGCCCGTGGTCTGGATCTTTTCCTTCTTTGCTTCCTTCTCGATGTAATCGTTCAGCGTGCGCGTCAGCGCTGCGCGAAAACCCGACAGATGCGTGCCGCCATCGCGCTGCGGAATATTGTTGGTGTAGCAGAGCATCGTCTCCTGGTAGGAGTCGTTCCACTGCAGCGCCACTTCCACACCGGTGGAGCCTTCCTGCGTGTTGAACCAGAACACACCGTCGTGCACCGCGGTGCGGGCGCGATTCAGATGCGCGACGAAGGCCTTGAGTCCTCCCTCGTGCTGAAACACATCGGCCTTGTCGTCGCGTTCATCGGTGAGCTCGATGCGCACACCGGAATTCAGGAACGACAGTTCGCGCAGGCGCTTGGCGAGAATGTCGTACTCGAACGCAATGTTGGTGAAAATGGTCGGTGAGGGACGGAAGCGAATGGTGGTGCCGCGTTCATTGCTGACGCCCGTCTCTGCCAGCGCAGCAACAGGGTTTCCGAGCCGGTATTGCTGGGTGTAGAGCTTGCCGGCGCGATGGATGGTGAGATCCAGCACATCAGACAGCGCATTGACCACCGACACGCCAACGCCATGCAGGCCGCCGGAGACTTTGTAGGAGCTGTCGTCGAACTTACCGCCGGCATGCAGCACGGTCATGATGACCTCAGCTGCAGAGCGCCCTTCTTCGGGATGGATGTCGACCGGAATGCCGCGACCATTGTCGCGCACGGTTACCGATTCGTCGGCGTGGATGACCACCTGGACGCGGGTGCAGTGGCCCGCAAGGGCCTCATCGATGGCGTTATCAACTACTTCGAACACCATGTGGTGCAGGCCGCTACCGTCATCGGTGTCGCCGATGTACATGCCGGGCCGTTTCCGCACTGCATCAAGACCCTTTAAGACCTTGATTTTACTGGAATCATAGACATCTTCTGGAGTCATCTATCCACCCGGTGTTTGCTCCTTATTATTATAACCTCTGAACGGCTCCGTGTTCCACGTGAAACACACGCTCGGGGTGGCCGAATATCTGCAGGTCTGGATCCAGTGATGTGATGATCAGCTGGCAGTTCAATTCGGCCACCAGGTGCACCAGGGCAGCCAGTCGCTGGGAGTCCAGTTCGGCTGCGGGGTCGTCCAGCAACAAGGTTGGTGGCGTCGTCTGGCGCTCCCGCAGGCGGCGCAGCAGCGCCAGCACCATCGCCGCTGCAATCAGTTTCTGCTGCCCCCGGGACAGACTTTCCTTCGCGGCCTTTCCGTCTACCCGCAGGTGGACGTCGGCTCGTTGCGGTCCGGTCAGCGTGCTGCCTCGCGCCTTGTCGCGCTCCAGCCCTTCCGTCAGTGCTTCGGCCAAACTCCGCTCCGCGGACCAGCCGCGGTGGTAGCTCCATTCGAGCTCTAGGCCGGAAAGCCGTTGGACCGCCTCGGTGAGAAAAGGATGTACGGATTCAAACCAATGCCCTCTCATCAGCGCCACCTGCTCCCCGTGAACCGCGATTTCCGCATTCCAAGGTGTAGGGTCAGCGCCCTGCTTCAACGCCGCATTGCGCTGCCGGAGCGCCCGGCTGAATCGCAACCAGTGTTCGAGAAAGCCATGTTCCACGTGGAACACCCCCCAATCCAGCCAGCGCCGACGCTCCCCCGGAGCCCCCTCCACCAGCCGGTGTATTTCCGGATCAATTACCTCCACGAAGAACGCAGCGGGCAGTTCCGCCAGGCTGCGCACATCCCCGCCATCGAGGCGCGCTGCATAGGACTCGTTGCGGCGGTACTCAAAGCCGATTCGATGCGCGGGCTGGATCGTCTGGGCAAACAGCTGCAGGCAGCTGGCACGCCGCGAGATCAGCTGGTCCGTGTGGCGGGTGCGGAACGACCGCCCTCGCCCGACCAGGAACACGGCCTCAAGGATGGACGTCTTACCCGACCCATTGGGTCCGTGGATCAGGTTCAGGCGTGGCGCGAACTCCAGCGTTGCCTCCTTGAGGCAGCGCACCCCCGCAATCCTCAGGGACGCCAGGCTCACAGCTGGCGCATGCAGCTCACAGCCGCATTGGCATGACGACGTAGCGCGACTGGGTCGTGCCCGGGGAACGGATCAGGCAACTACTGTTGGAATCGGTCAGCCCGATCTCCACGGTCTCCGTATCCACAGCCGCCAGGGCTTCGAGCAAATAGGTGACGTTGAAGCCGATCTCCATTTCGTCTCCCTGGTAGTCGATTTCCACTTCGTCCTGCGCTTCTTCCTGCTCCGGATTGTGGGCCTGCAACTTCAGTGCGTTCTTCGCCAGACTCACACGCACGCCGCGGTACTTCTCGTTGGAGAGAATGGCTGTTCGCTGCAGTGCAGCACGAAGCGATTCTCGATCAATCACCACCGTTTTGCCGGGATTGGCCGGGATCACGCGGCTATATTCGGGAAACTTGCCGTCAATTAGCTTCGAAGTGAAGCGAATGTCGCCGATCTGGAGCCGAATGTGATTCGACCCGATCATGATCTCCACATCGCCGTTCTGACCCAGTATCCGTTGCAGCTCCAGCACGCCCTTGCGGGGCACGATCACCTGCTGCGCGTTGATCGCCTTGCCGCTGACGGCCAGAACCGCCTCGGCAATTGCCAGACGATGGCCGTCAGTCGCGACCGTTCGCAGCAGTTTCCCGTCTGTTTCGAGCAAAGTTCCGTTCAGGTAATAGCGCACATCCTGCTGGGCCATGGAGAAATGCGTCTTGGCAATCAGGCGGCCCAGCTCAGCCTGGGGCAGGGTGAGCGTCTGCTGCGCATTCACGGAGTCCACTACCGGAAACTCCGTAGCAGCGAGGGTGGAAAGCACAAAACGGCTGCGACCAGCGGCAATCTTGATCTTCTCGCCATCCATCGTCACCGTGACGGCCGCTTTTTCCGGCAACGTTCGGGCGATCTCCAGCAGCTTGCGACCTGGCACCGTGATCTCGCCAGGTTGACCGACGTTCACTTCACCCGACGCAACCAGTTCGACTTCCAGATCCGTTCCCGTTACCGAGAGGCGATTGCCCTTGGCTGCAAGCAGCACGTTTGCCAGCACCGGCATCGTCTGCTTGCGTTCCACCACGCCGATGACCGACTGCAGGGGACCGAGTATCTGTTCACGGGTCGCGCTGAATTTCATGAGCAAACCTTGTGCTTCGTTCCGGAGGGATCTGGATCAGAGTCTCAAGTCTATTTAAGACTGTTACTGTTGTAGTAGGGCTTGTGGACTGCGAGGATAAATCAGTACGCCCTTGCCGGTCATGACTTTACGACGACATTTCCAAAGGTCAATCAGGCGAACCTCCTGTCTTTCTCCTGTTGACCACCTGTGGACAATTCCATCCACAATTCCATCCCGCGTTTATCCCCAGGCCTGTGCACAGCATCATGCACAGGCGGTCACCCCGTCAGGATGCGCAGCAGGTTGGAATAATCTTCCTGCACACGCAGCTCGCTTTGCTGCAATTCCTTCACGCGCTTGCAGGCGTGCATCACCGTGGTGTGATCGCGGCCGCCAAAGGCACTGCCGATTTCCGGCAGGCTGTGCGCAGTAAGTTCCTTCGCCAGCGCCATCGCAATCTGCCGTGGCCGCGCCACGGAGCGACTGCGTCGTTCCGACAGCAGCTCCGTCATGCGCACCTTGAAATAATCCGCAACCGTCTTCTGGATATTCTCGATGGTCACCAGGCGCGCCTGCAGGTTCAGCAGGTCCTTCAGCGCTTCCTTGGCGAAATCCAGCGTGATCGGCTGACCGGTAAAGCGCGAATTGGCAATGATCCGGCGCAGCGCACCCTCGAGTTCACGCACATTGGAGCGAATGCGCTTCGCGACGAAAAAGGCTACTTCTTCCGGCAAATTCACCTGCGCGGCCTGCGCCTTGCTGATCAGGATCGCGACGCAGGTTTCCAGCTCCGGCGGTTCGATCGCCACCGAAAGTCCCCAGCCAAAGCGCGATTTGAGCCGCTCTTCGAGGCCAGGTATTTCCTTCGGGTAGCGGTCCGAAGTCATGATGATCTGCGCCTGACCTTCGAATAGCGCGTTGAAGGTGTGGAAGAATTCTTCCTGCGAACGATCCTTGTTGGCGAAGAACTGGATATCGTCGATCAGCAGCGCCGACAACGAACGATACGCGCCCTTGAACTCGTTCATGGTGTTGTGCCGCAACGCCTGCACCATGTTGTCGACGAAGCGCTCGGAATGCACATAGGCCACGCGCGCGGCGGGATCGCGCTGCTTGATCACGTGGCCCACAGCCTGCATCAGATGTGTCTTGCCAAGCCCCGTGCCGCCATAGATAAACAGCGGGTTGTAGGCCTTGCCCGGATTCTCTGCCACCTGCATCGAGGCAGCCTTGGCGAAGTGGTTGCTCTTGCCTTCGACAAACCGGTCGAAGGTGGATTCGCTGTTGAGCTTCACCCCGACCTGGATCGAGGATTCGGGTATTGCCCGCCGCCCGCTGCTGCGCGGAACTTCAATTGCCGCGGGCAGGGCAGGGGCAGAGGTTCCGGTTTCCACGAGCACGGCAGTATCCGCGCCGCGCAGATCTCGCAGCAGTGCTGCAATGCGTGGGGCGGCATGCTGTTGCACCCAGTCCACGGCATAACGGTTTGGCGCCAGCAGGCGCAGCTGACCGTCTCCATCGACTGCCTGCAACGGTCGCAGCCAGGTGTTTACCTGTTGTTCTGGCAGTTCGTCAGCCAGCCGTTCCAGCACTTGGATCCAGAGTTCAGACATTTCCGAAGGTGCGGTAGCCGGCAGGCAAATATCCAGGGGGAGGGCGAGTCTACTCGTCCCGGCTCGACTTGCCATAGACTCGCTGGAGTTGACTTGGACGGGCCTCGTGCGTACCCTGCCGGACCCGTTTTTCCGACCCGTTGATAAGCGCCATGGCAACAAAACGCACATTCCAGCCGAGCAAGGTCAAGCGTGTCCGCACGCATGGCTTTCGTGCCCGCATGGCCACGGCCGACGGTCGCAAGGTGCTGGCCCGGCGTCGCGCCAAGGGCCGCAAGCGCCTGATTCCGTAACGGCACTTCGCGCCCATGACTGGCGCGATGCCTGCCCGGCTGGGCTTCGCCCCCCACCAGCGCATCCTCACCGCAGCGGGCTTCGATGCCGTCTATTCCCACCGCCTGCGCGCACTGGATAGTTTCTTCGCCATCAATGCCGCGCCCAACACTGTGGGTCATGCCCGCCTGGGTTTGTCGATCGGCAAGAAGGCCGTCGGCAATGCCGTTGCGCGCAACCGGGTGAAGCGACAGGTGCGCGAATCCTTCCGTCGCGTCGCGTCGCAATTGCCCGGCGTTGACGTCGTGGTTGGTGCCCGCAACGGCGCGCGGACCGCGCATAATGCGCGCCTGCAAGAGAGCCTGGACGGCCTCTGGAAAGAGATCCAAAAACGATGCGTCGTTTCTTGATTGGCCTTATCAAAGGGTATCAGACCATCATTAGCCCGCATTTGGGCCAATGCTGCCGTTTTCACCCTTCCTGCTCCTGCTACGCGCGTGAAGCCATCGAAAGACATGGACCTGTGAAGGGACTGTCGCTCACCACCCGCAGGATTCTCCGTTGTCATCCATTCAATGAAGGCGGGATCGACCCCGTACCATGAAACACCTGCGAACGATTCTCTGGGCCAGCCTGGCGCTGGCCGCGATGCTCAACTTCCAGATGTGGATGCGCGACTACGGCCCCCGTGATGCCGCCGCCGCCGCCGCTGCCGCCAAGGTGGCGGAGTCCGAGAAGGTCACCAATCCGCTGGCTGCAAATGTGCCGATGGCCGCTGTGCCAGCCGCGCAACCTGCACCCGGCGCCGCGCCTGCCACCACCGCTGCGACACCGCCACCTGTGGCCGGTGACGTACCCGTCGTTACTGCACCCGCCGTTGCAGCCACGCCCCAGACATCGGCCGCGGCCGGCACCATCCTGAATGTGCGCACGGATGTGCTCGACGTTGATGTGAACGTCCGGGGTGGAGAGCTGCAACGCGCCGATCTGCTGAACTATCCGGTGGTCAAGGGCCAGCCGGCACCGGTGCGACTGCTGCGCAACCACGGCACCGGCGACCAATACCTGTTGCAGACCGGTCTTGCCGGCGCGGGCAGCGTCGCGCCTGCCGAAAGCTTCCCGACGCACCTCGCGAATTACACCAGTGAATACGCGGGCTTCCGGATGGACAGCAGCATCGATGAGCTGCGTGTGCCGCTCAAGTGGACTTCACCGGAAGGCGTGGAGGTCACCAAGACGCTGATCTTCAAACGCGGCTCCTATCGCATCGATGTGGAATACGCGATAAAGAATCCAACCGCCGCACCCTGGTCGGTCGCCGCTTACGCGCAGATCCTGCACGATCGTCCGGCAATCAAACGCTCCTACTTCAATGTGGACAGCTACTCGTTTACCGGACCTGCCTACTGGGACGGTACCAAGTACGACAAGCTGAAGATCACCAGCAAGGAAGACGCCGGGCTGAATCGCGATGTTGCCGGCGGCTGGCTGGCTTCGCTGGAGCACCACTTCGTCGTGGCCGTGGCGCCCGCGCGCGATGAAACCCATCACTTCTCGCTGCGCGTCCGTGGCGATGAATATCTGGAAACCGATGTGGGCCCGGCTGTCACCATTGCAGCCGGCAGCAGCGGTCTCATCAAGCAGACCCTGTTCATCGGCCCCAAACTGCAGGCCCAACTAGAGCCAATTCATCCCGAGCTTGGCCGTGCCGCCGACTTCGGCATCCTGACTTTCCTATCCCGCCCGCTGTTCTGGCTGCTCGAACAGGCGCACAAGATCTTCGGCAACTGGGGCATGGCGAT
This sequence comes from Steroidobacteraceae bacterium, assembly GCA_039917615.1. Lineage (GTDB taxonomy): Bacteria > Pseudomonadota > Gammaproteobacteria > Steroidobacterales > Steroidobacteraceae > ZC4RG30. Next base: position 6,473 of record JBDSJD010000019.1, on the reverse strand, counting down.
CATCGCCATCACCTTCCTGCTGAAGCTGGTGTTCTATCCGCTGTCTGAAGCCAGCGGCCGTTCGATGGCGAAGATGAAACTGGTGGCGCCGCGGCTCAAGCAGCTGCAGGAAACCTACAAGGATGATCGTGCCAAGCTCGGCAGCGCGACGATGGAGCTTTATAAGAAAGAGAAGATCAATCCGGCCTCCGGCTGCCTGCCTATGCTGATCCAGATGCCGGTGTTCCTTGCGTTCTACTGGATTCTGCTCGAGAGCGTCGAGATGCGGCAGGCGCCATTCTTCGGCTGGATCCAGGATCTATCGGTGCGCGATCCCTTCTATATCCTGCCGCTGATCATGGCCGCCGCGATGTTCCTGCAGTACAAACTGTCGCCGACTCCCGCCGATCCGATCCAGGCGAAGGTGATGATGATCATGCCACTGGTGATGTCCGTGACCTTCGCGTTTTTCCCGGCGGGCCTCGTGCTGTACTGGGTGACCAATACCTGCCTCACCATCCTGCAGCAGTGGAATATCAACCGCCGCATCGAGGCGGCGAGCGCCGTGAGCTCGCGCAACTAGTCCGATGGGCCATCGCGACACCATCGTCGCCGTGGCCACGCCACCGGGGCGGGGTGGAGTGGCGGTGGTTCGCGTTTCAGGGTCAGCGGTGCCGCACATCGCGTCGACCTTGCTTGGTGCACTGCCTTTGCCGCGTTTCGCCACATTCTCGCGCTGGCATGATGCAGCCGGCGAGCTCATCGATGTCGGGCTCGCACTGTATTTTCCGGCACCGCATTCCTTCACCGGCGAACCTGTGCTGGAACTGCAGGGTCATGGCGGCGATGTGGTGGTGTCAGCCCTGATCGAACGCATCGTTGAACTTGGCGCGCGCCGCGCGCGGGCAGGGGAGTTCAGCGAGCGCGCCTTTCTCAACGACAAGATCGATCTCGCGCAGGCCGAAGCCATTGCCGACCTCGTTGATGCGGGCTCCAGGCGAGCCGCGCAAGCCGCGCTTCGATCATTGCAGGGAGAATTCTCGAAAGCAGTGAATGCCACACGCGCGGCGCTGGTCTCGCTGCGGGTATACGTGGAAGCGGCCATCGATTTTCCCGAAGAGGAAATCGACTTCCTGGCGAGCGCCGAACTGCGCGAACGACTCGAGGATGTGCAGCAGCAACTGTCCGCCGTGCTGGCAGCGGCAGAGCAGGGCGCAGCGCTGACGCGCGGCCTCACCGTTGCCATTGCGGGCCGGCCAAACGCGGGCAAGAGCACATTGATGAACCGGCTTGCCGGCCACGAGGTCGCCATCGTCACACCGGTTGCAGGCACCACGCGCGATCTGCTGCGCGAGCGCATCGAGATCGATGGCGTACCGGTGGAGCTCATCGACACCGCGGGTCTGCGAGCCGCCACCAGCGATGCAATCGAAGCCGAAGGCATGCGGCGCGCGCGCGATGCCATCGCTCGCGCGGATCATGTGCTGTTCGTGATCGACACAGCGGCCGATCCGCGCGCCCAGTCATTTGCCTCTGAACGCAGCGGGTTGCCAGCAGGCGTGCCCGTGACCTTGGTGATGAACAAGAGCGATCTTGTGGCGCCAGCTGCGAGTGCGACACCACCTGCTGCGGACACGCCGCGCCGCATCTTCATATCTGCCGTAACGGGCGACGGCATTCCCGCGCTGCGCGCTGCGCTCGTGTCATCGGCAGGACAGAGCGATGCCGGTCCGGGGGCTTTCTCTGCCCGTGCCCGCCACGTCGATGCGCTGCGCCGCGCCGCGCAGCATCTGGCCCTGGCGCGTGCCCAGCTGCAATCGAAGCAGGGCGAACTGGCTGCCTTCGAACTGCGAGCCGCGCAACAAGAGCTCGGCGAAGTGGTGGGCGACGTCACCAGCGACGAATTGCTGGGTCATATCTTCGGCAGCTTCTGCATCGGCAAGTAGCGCTGTGCTGCTTGCCGAAACTCAGGGCACCATCTTCCAGCCAGTCAGCGTATTGCCAGCGGGCACCAGCAGATAACCATTGCCAAGACCTAGTCCTGCGGAAGGCGCAACCGTCCCGCCGTATCGGTCCGCCGTGCCCATGTCGGAAGCAACCTGACCCGTCCACAGCACATTGCCGTTGCTGCTGTTCAGCGCGTACACAGCTCCTAGCTTCGACCCCACAATCACCACGTTGTCGATGACCAGAGGTGCGCTGACAAGGTTTTGGTCACCGGAGAACGACCAGAGCGTGGCGCCCGTCGTGAGGTTGACAGCGCTGAGTGTTGTGCCGACCAGGTAGTAGGCAAGGCCGTTGGCGACCGCCGGCAGGACGGTGGTCGCCAGCGCGGTCAGCTTGGCGCCGGTATTCGCATCGAAGACAAAACTCGTCAGATCCGTGTTGAACAGACCCGTACCCTGGGGCTGATCGCGACGGACAAACAGCCGGTCGTCCGCGTAGACCGGAGTCATATTGGTTGACGTGGAACATTCAAGGGCATATCGCCAGAGCGTTTCTCCAGTTAGCGGATTGAACTTCGAGACACGACACGCGGATGCCATGAACAGGCCGTTATGGGAAAGCGAGGCCGTGCGGGAACCCATGGATCCATACTCCGACCACACAACCGCACCATCGCTCTGGTTAACCGCGTACACCGTGCTGCCGCCGCCCGCACCAGCAACGTACACAAGGCCGTTCACAGCCACGGGAGTCGACGAGAAGGAAGACTGTCCGGTCAACTGCACCGTCCATCCCGCCGCGCCAGTCGCGGCATTGAAAGACCGCAATTCACCGATTGAATTCAACACGAACAGTTTCCCGTTATCGTAGGCATGGCCCGACCAATGGCCGGTTCCCGGAATATCGACGGGACCCCAGGCCACCGCACCGGTTGAAACATTCAGTGCATGCAGCGAAGTGCCATGGCCACCCAGGCGACTCACTAGCGGCGTGCTGGTGGTTACGAAGACCTTGCCATCTGCCACTACTGGATAGGACACAGTGCCGTTCAGCGTCGCAGTCCACTTGCCCGTCAATGGCAGCGTGGGGCCACCGCCACCCAGCGTTGCGCTCCCGCTGTGCGCAGCATCGACCTGCATCGCGACTGAACTGCTCAACGGACCGGTTGGAGAGGGGGTCGGCGCAAATACATTCACCGTAAGCGTTGCGGTCTTGCCGCCATAGCTCGCCGAGACAACGGCAGTTCCTGCGGCGATTCCCTTGATCACGCCCGGACCCTGTATCGCCACGATCGCGGGGTTGGAAGAAAGCCAGGTGGCCAGAGAATCTACACTGGACCGGCCGCCATCGGACCAGGTTGTCTCGAGTGTTACCGTGCGCGTGGCAGTGACCGGGATGGTCAGAGGGTTTGGCAGCCAGTAGCTGAATTTCAACTCTGCAACGGTCACAACCGCAGACGGCGTGCTGACGGTGACGTGGCGACTGCCGAATCCCGCCATGGCCAGGTATGAATCCGCGTGTGCTCCCGTGATGTCGAAGATTTCGCCAATGCCGGCGAGCAACACGTAGTTGTCGTCGGACAACTGACCAGCCGGGATGTCGTAAGAATTCTGGTAGCCAGGAAGTGCCCGCCATGATCCGTCCGAAGGCCAGCTGGAATGGGCTCCCAGCATGGTAAGCAGATGCACGGCTGTTGATCGTGGCGGAACGCTGTTCCAGCGGATCGAATTGAGCGAAGAGCCCGACCAAGTCGCGTTCTCCACCGGCACCGTGATGGAAGGGTAGGTGTCGAACTGTTTGTTCGACACGGTGTACCGCACGCCGTCGACGGTGACCACGAGGTTGACGTTCCCACCCGGCGAAATCAGTAGCGGTGCGAAGTAGTCTTTCGCCGCCGCATCGTACGGCAGCGTCGTACCGTTGATCGTGACCGTGGCAGTGGCAATCGAGGCAGTGCGTGCCTGGTTCCACACGCGCACGGTTACAAGCGAGTCATTGGGACTTAGCGCTAGCTCCGCGGGCACTGAGCCCGGCTGAAACGAAAGAATCGAGCCCATGATCAGCGGTTGCTCAGGGGTTACGGTACCGCTGCCACTTCCACTGCCGCCGCTGCCACTACCGGAACCAGTGCCGCTGCCGCCTGCGGATCCTTCGCTGCTCTCACCACCGCCACACCCAATCAGGATGGCAAGCAGACAGCTGAGCAGTGTGCGGGCGGGCCAGAAGATGGCCGCAGATCTTGCTGTCATTATTCTCTTCCCTGGAATGAGTCGAGAATGCCTGAGACCGTTGGGCCACCACAAGTTGTGGTCTGTCCGGCTTCACTGTGAGTGCAGGCTTCGCGGGAATCCTCGGCAGTTTCTGCATCGGCAAGCAGATCCCGGACATTTTCCAGGTCCAAGCCAGTTTCCCGTGGGCGAACGCCATCGCCGCGCATATACTCCCCAGCCCGGTTTCTTAAAGTTTCCTAACCCACAGGGACTTCATCATGCGAACCAAATTCTCGGCAGCCGTCGCGCTGCTAGCCCTCAGCATTCTTGGTGGCGCCGCACTGGCGCAAGCCCCTGGCGGCCCCCCTGGCGGTGGCGCTGGTGGAGCTCGGCGTGGCGGTGGCGCTCCCCTCGTGCCCATGCTGGTCGAGAGCACCGCCTTCCCCGATGGCGGCGTCATACCGCTGAAGAACTCGATGTACGGCGCCAACACGATGCCGGACTTCAAGATCACCACTGTGCCCGCGACGGCGCAGACCATCGCCATCATCTTTCACGACCTGGACGTCGCCTCTGGTGGCAACACCGACGACAACCTGCACTGGATGGCATGGAACATTCCAGTGAGCGGTGGTGCGGCAATGATGGAAGCAGGCAAGCTGCCGGATGGCGCTGTCGGCAAGGGTATGCGCGGTCCGGACTTCGCCGGCCCCGGTGCGCCGAACAACCCGCGCTATCATCACTACGTGTTCGAGTTCTACGCGCTGAGCGCGAAGCTCGACCTTCCCCCCACCACGGGCCGCCCCGAGCTGCTCGAGGCGATGAAGGGCAAGGTGGTTGCCAAGGCAGCTTATGTCGGCCGCTTCCGCAACGACACTGGTGCCACCATGGGCGGTGGGGCCGGTGGTCCGCCGCGTGGTGGTCCTGGCGCTGGCGGTCCTCCCGGCGCAGCGCCGCCCGCCCGCTGAGCCTCGCGTGAACCGGCCGCGCGATCACATCGCGCGGCCCAGACCGCGTCGCTACGCTTGAGCACATGACCTCGAGCCCGTCCGACTGGATCCGCCTTCACTCGGATTCCTTCACTGCCGAAATTGATCCGCAGGGCGCGCAGCTTTCCGTGCTGCGTGACTCCGCGGGCCTCGACCTGCTGTGGAACGGTGATGCCACGTTCTGGAATGGGCGCGCGCCGATCCTGTTTCCAATCGTGGGGGCACTCAATGGTGGCCACTATGCATGGCGCCGCGATCGTTATGCACTGCCACGTCATGGCTTTGCGCGCGGTTGCCGTTTTGAGGTTGTAAGAAACACGGAGCGCGCCGCGCTGTTCCGGCTGACTTCCGATGCTGCAACGCTGCAGGTATATCCGTTCGCCTTCGAGCTGGACGTGGCCTTTCGTCTAGACGCGAATGCGCTGGTAGTTGAAGCCGGCGTTCGCAACACAGGCAGCGAGCCGATGCCAGCCAGCCTGGGCTTTCATCCGGCGTTCCGCTGGCCGCTACCCAACGGCCATGCGCGCGAAGAGCATTACATCGAGTTTGAATTCGCGGAGACGGCCCGCGTCCGCCGACTGGACAAAAGCGGCCTGTTGACCGACGACCACCATCCAACGCCAGTGCAGGGCAGGCGCCTTGCGCTGCAGGACGCGCTGTTCAAGGACGACGTCCTGATCCTCGATCATCCGAAGAGCCGGCAACTGACCTACGGCACAGCAACAGGGCCGCGACTGCAGGTCAGCTTCCCGAACGCGTCCCATCTGGGGTTGTGGAGCAAGCCGGGCGCGGAGTTCGTGTGCATCGAGCCGTGGCGCGGTGTGGCTGATCCGGTCGGCTTCGTGGGCTCGCTGAATGACAAACCCGGGGTATTCCGGGTGGCGCAGGGGGCAAGGCAGTCACTGGTGATGCGGATCGAATGGCGCGGGGGAACAGGAGCCTGAATCAGGCGGATTCGCCAGGTCAGCTGAAAAATTAACCATTCTGTTTAAAACGCGTTACACTGCTCTAGATCGTCTTCCGTCCGAATCGTCCTGCGCGCCTCCATTTAGGCGCTTCCCGCTCGAACCGACACGCCTGCCGATCAGGTGTCAGGACCCATGGTTCGCGAAGCTGCCAACTCGGCTCTCTCCGTTCCGCTTTCCTGCCATTTCGTTATTACTTCAAAGAGAGATTGAGCTACATGGCCAAAATTTATGTCGGCAACCTGCCTTTTACTGCTACCGAAGATCAGGTCCGCGCGCTGTTCGCAGAGCACGGCACCGTGGAATCGGTTGCCCTTCCCAATGATCGCGAGACCGGTCGCCCACGTGGCTTCGGCTTCGTCGAGATGAACCAGGCTGATGCA
>JBDSJD010000018.1:0-58443 GCA_039917615.1 Steroidobacteraceae bacterium | reverse complement strand
AGCTTGCGCAGCTCCTTGAGCTCGGCAGCCACCTCGGCATCCAGCTTCAGATTCCTGGTCATGATCAGTCCCTCGCGTGCTTGCTTACGCCAACGAGACAACATGAACGGGTGGATGTAAAGAGACTGCGCTACATCCTGCACGGCAACGCCGGGCAACTGGCTTAATCGAACCGCTGTCGCCTTGAAATGCTCGCTATAGCGAGCGATGGTTCTCGGACCTGGTCTTGGCATCTGACACTCCTGATCTGTTAGATCAGGGTGTCCACTGAACCGTAGGAACTATCGTGACCGGTATAGACACTTGTTATTTGGTGGGCCTGCTTGGATTCGAACCAAGGACCAAGGGATTATGAGCAGCGCGCACTCTGAAACTCCGGGCCCGAAAGTCGAACAACCGTAACGCGTTTTTTCGCGCGCCCTCGACGCGGCCGACGAGACCGAACCTATACCGAACCTCGCGGCCGGCGTGCCGAGCGGCGGCAACTGGAGCCCCAACCCGTTCATCGAGTTACGATCGGGCGGCGCCGAACCAAAACCGAACGCCGGGGTCCGGCGCCCCTCGGTCGCCTCGCTAGCGACGCCCCCAGAGTGTCCGCGTGGGGAGCGCGAGTCGGCGGCATGGGGGTGTGTCGACTCCGAAGCCAGGCCGCCTCACCGCCCCGTCGGCTTGGACATCGCAGCGCAGCGCCACTGTGATGCGTCGCAAACGTCCCATCTTGATGTGGCTGTCTTTAAGATTGAAGCCGTGACGGTCCAAGGCGAGTCTTCGGAGAGATTCGCAGTTCCTGTCGCGGAGCCGGTGCTAAATTATTCGTCGTGAACCGCATCTCTAAAGCAAGTTAGCCCTCACTATATATGCATCGCTACTATCCAGAAAAAGAACCTGACGCCGCGAAGTGGTTGGCTCTGTCGGAAGCCGAGCGCCTTGATCTCGCGACCTACGCGCATCGGAAGGAGCGCCTCAATCCTGGTGCGATAACGCCACACGCAGCGCTCCACGTGGCAGTAGAAAACCAACTCGCTATGGGACAGCCCGCATCGGTGTCGCAGGCCATGGTGAGGCTTCGCTCCCAAGGGCTATCGCGTCATGACGCGGTGCATGCCATCGCCTCAGTTCTCGCGGAGCATCTCCATGCTATCGTCCTTGCTGATGATGTCGCATCAAAAGCGGTACCAAAGGCTTATGAGGATGCGGTGGCAATGCTAGATGGAAATGCCTGGCTAGAAAGCTTTCGTGGTGACGGCTAACATCTCGTTGCAGGCGGACCGTGAACGATAAAGTGCCCACTTCAAAGCGTCCGCGGGCGGCCGCTGAACTCGGGCGTTATGCATCATTTCGAGGTACTTCTATGACGAGACGATTTGTGTCCGCTTTGACTCTGCTCGTGTCGTGCGTGGTTGTTCAGAGCTGTGCCACCCCGCCGCAAAAGACTGAGCCAAGTCGAGAGCTCAGCGATCCTGTGGCGCCGGCATCGTTTGAAGCGGCACAGCTCCTGGCGCGGCGCGATGAGGCTCGTCCGGATACGCTTGAATGGCGACGAAATGTCTCCAACAGGCTTGGTCCGGCGCTATCCGTGACTCACCCGTGCGATGAGGGTATTGCGCTTGCGGACATTCCAACTGTTAACGCCGTGGTCAGGCTCAGTTTTCAAGGCAGGGCGACTGACGCTTTTGCGTTGGAGACCTCAACCTACGCCAAGTGCTTCGCCGAACGTTTGCGTCTGCTGGATGTCGGCAGTGCCCCCTGGGATGGCTATTGGTTTGAGATAAGGATGGAAGGCCCAGCAGATTCAGCACGAAGAACGTCGCGCGTTCTGTCCTTCCTTGGAGAGGTCTGCGTGCCCAACAATGAAGTTGCCAAGGCTGTCGACTCTCAGCTCACGATTACGAAGATCACGCCAGCTTCTGGTAGCTCGGTGAATCAGAGGGATACGCTTTCGGTCTCTCTCTCATACAGTCTTGCGGCACAATCCGATGAGCATTACAAGGTTATGGTGCTTTTCGAAACTTCTACACCTGGGAAACTCACGGGCGCGGGGCCAGTAGATTTTCCCTACCCCATTACATGCGGAACAAGGGGAAGCATCAAGGCATCCATTCCAGTTGAGTACTTCTGGAGTATGCCGAACTTACCAAACCCAGTACGAATTCGTCTCTTACTCGTCAGTGGGGCGGACTTCAAATTTGTCGCCCAATCGGACGTCGTCGAGTTTTCGAAGCAATCGCCATGATGCCTCACATCTCGTTGCAGCAGGACCGGGAGGGATAAAGTGCACACCTCACAACCTCATCGTGCGCCTGCTGAACTCGGGCGTTGAGGACGTAGAAAATATCCCGCGATGGGATTTTCTACAATGGAGCCAAAAAAGTGACCGCATTAGAAGCCCTACAAGCGGCGATCGACACCTCTGGAGGGGTAAACGGACCCCTTGAAATCCGAGGAATGTCGATCCGCCGATATTTTCTACAGCCTCGTTAGCAGTCATGAGATACCTTTTCGCCATCGTTCTGGTCCTGCTCGCACAACAATCGGCAAGCGCCGAAATTCTCGTTGGGACAGCAGTTCTCAAGTTTCAGCGGCAGTCGAAATACCAGCCCGGATCGTGCACAGAACAGACTCTCGCCAAAGCGGAAGGTGATGCGCTTGAGGAGGTCTGCATTGACTTTCGTTCGTGGAGTATCTATGAGGTGATCGGATTTCGTGATTTGAAGGGGCGCCAGCATGCGATCAAATCTATTGTTGCGGTATCCCACCTGGATCTCTCCGGAGAATGGCTTCTGGTGGTTGAGGAGCTACCTAAAGGGGACGCTTCGAAGTTCGGCGTTCCATACAGGGTGGTAAACCGGTCTAACGTAGTACACCCCTTGTGCTTGGATGCTCCCCTCGAAAAGCACACAGGGGATCCCGTCGCACCTCCAGGTCTTATGCGGATGGAAGGGTGGTACTGCTACGACTTGCAGCGCCTATCTCTTCACTGAACCGCAGCCGTGAACCATGAACTGCATGCAATCTTCCTTGACGCGAAGCGCTCAGTTCGGCAGTTAGCGCCAGCCAGGACCAATGCGACTTTCAGAATCCTGAACTATGGCTCGTCAAAACACACAGCTTGAATCGGTAGGTGCCGAATTCCTTGTCCTCGGGCACCTGCTTATCGAGGGCATTTCCGCGTTCAAGAGCTATACAAATATGAAGGGGTACGATCTTATCGCGGCAAACGCGGAGAAGAATCTGTCGGCTCGCGTTCAAGTCAAAAGTCGCTGGAGAAGCAAGGCAGAGGGGTTCATCATCAACAACCTTGACTGTGACTTCGTTGTACTTGCGTTGCTCAATCGCGGTTCAAAAGACGGCAAGGTGACGCCTCAAGCTCCTGAATTCTTTGTCATCCCTCTCGAAGTGGTGCGCGGACTTCCTCGAACTGCCGATTGGGGCAAGGTAAGCTTCTCCAAATTTCCACAGCTTCAGTCATATCGGGACCGTTGGGACCTAATTCGCACTTTCTTGGAAATGGCGCATGGATAGTCGTAGTCGCACGGACACCGCAGGGCGGGCTTACGCCGGTAGCCAGCTTCAAATGCAGATTTACGTCTCTCGCCGTGAAGCAGAGCTCTCGGCGGCCGTACTCCAGGCTCTCTCTGCGGCCGGCGCCGATTTCCGGACTGTGCGGTGGGTGGCGCCCCTCGAAAGCGAGGGTTTCAGGGAACCGCTCGATGGCTCGTTCCTCGACGCGCTCGGCCTTGGCCATTTGAGGACTCCACTGCAATCTTTCTGGCCTAAACGTGGGCCGAGCTGGGACGCCTTGGCCCTCCTTGAACCAGGGCCTGGCATCCTTTTGGTCGAGGGCAAGAGTTACCCCGAAGAAATATTCGGTTCCGGGTGCGTTGCCACAGAACCGGCCCGATCCCTCATATCGAAATCCTTGGAAGCTACTCGCGGCTGGACGGGCGCTCGGGTCGACGCCGACTGGCTCGGTCCGTTGTATCAGTTCGCCAATCGCCTCGCGCACGTGCACTTTCTTCGCGGGGCTGGCCATCCCACGTGGCTCGCCAATGTTTGCTTCCTCAACGACCGCACGACGCGACCTACAACCCTGGAAGAGTGGCAGACGAGACTTCAGCCGCTCAAGCGACAGCTTGGTTTCGAGAGCGGCTCCGTCCCCCACTCCGTTGATGTGTTCCTGGAAGCGTACCCGCGTTCCGAGTTGACCAGTGCCATCTGACATGGCACGGAACCATCGCAATCATTCCATCTTAGTGGCAGTTTTCAGAGAAGCGTGTTGTCGAGTCGATGTGACGCGGGGGCTCTGTCTATTTTCCTACTGGCAACGTGGGAAGCGAGAAGTGGCGCTGCAAACTGACAGCTCTCCACAACGCCACGAACGATAAGCTTCTGACCTCAATGCGGCTGCGGATCGCCACCGAGCCTGATCGTTAAGGCTAATTTCCGCCGTCGTAGGTCGTGACGGCCGAAATCGGTCAGCGCTACGACGAAGGAATTTGCTGGGCCTGCTTGGATTCGAACCAAGGACCAAGGGATTATGAGTCCCCTGCACTGACCGCTGTGCTACAGGCCCGCCGGTAAGAGGCGGAATTGTAGCTGAGGACGCCCTTCAACGGGCTGTCCTGGCGCCGCCGGAGCCGCCATATGCGGCTTCTCGGGCGGCTTGCACCAAACTCAATTTCTAGTTGTAAACCATCCGGCAAGTGCGCTTGGTTTCCTGGTAGGTGTTATTTTCCTGCGCGTTTTCCTGGATCTTGTTGCCGGCGTAACCACCAGCAATAGCACCGGCAGCCGTTGCCACCTTCTGGCTGTCGCCTTTGCCACCGATCTTGTTGCCCAGAACACCGCCGATCACCGCGCCAGCCGCAGTACCTGCAATCTGCTTCTTGTCCTTGGGCTCGCGCGTGAGAGTGACGACTTCGTCAGTGCATTCCTCGTGGCCAACGGACTTCGCCGCCGCAACGGTCGCTGGCTTCGTTTCCTCTGGCCCGCATCCAACCAATGAGGCTCCAGCCACGACTGCCAGCGAACCAAAGAGGGCGTTGAAAATTAGGTTCTTGGTCATATCGAATTCACCTGACGCTGCGGGGTGCAGCGATGAAGTTTAAGGACAGATTCTAGGAGGTGCCGGCGTGGATATGCAGGACCAGGCGCACACTTTGCCATGAATCCCGCATAAATGACGCGGGGCCGACCTACAGGGGCTCTTCCACCGTGTATCCCTGCGCGCGCAGCTGGTCGAGAAGCCCGTCGGGACGCAATACCGAATCCACGGATAGCACTCCAAAGGTGGATTGGTTCTTGTCGAGCGCGGCCCTCGCGGCGGCGATCCAGTCCAGATCTGCCTGAATGCTGGCTTGCTGCACATGCCACTCGATGTTGGCAAGCAACTTCTTTGCGCGGGCGGCATCATCGGAGTTGCCTTCATTGAACGCGGTCATCAGCACGTACGCGCACGTCTCCTTGAGCGGTACGACCCGATGAAGGCTGCGCAATGTTTCGATATCCCCACGCGACCAGGCATTGGCGAGCAGCCTCGCGCGTTCGATGCCCGCCTCCACCAGGTCCAGACCGCGCGTGAAGCAATCGATGTCCGGCAACTTCAGTTTCTGGGCGCTCTTCAACATGGCACGGGGATCCTCGACCTTCACCGCGCGTTTGACGTCGGGCAGCCGATGGATGCGCACCTTGTACTTCTTCGCAGCGCGTGTGACCACAGCATCCACGCTCGGTCCGCCCGCAAGATTGCTTTTGCTATACGCCGCGCCTCGCAACGCTCCAAGCGCGATCGCGGGGCGCCGCTTCTCCACAGCGTCGTCTTTCCCGATGTATTTCTGGCGCAGCGCGAGCCATTTGGTGTAAGTGTCGGCAGGGAGTACGTCCTTGAGCTTCGCGCCGTCAGGAATCTTGCCGGCCTTGAAAGCCGCCGGTACCAGTGTGAGTCCACGAAGCAATCCAATGCCGAGTTCGATTCCGACCGTCCCGGGATAAAGCACTTCCTGCGATTCGGCGATGCGTGCCTCGACCTGCTTCGAGCGCCAGGTCATCGCTTTTGGCAGCGGCGAGAAGCTGGCGAGCACCCACATCACGTGGTCGCCCTTCGACACCTTCCACAGACCTGGTCCGGGCTGTTCGCCAATGACCAGCACGGTTTCCAGCTCATCGAGGTTTTCGGACAGCTCAGCCGCTGGCGCAAGGCAGGGCAGCAGGGCCAAGGCGGCGATGCCTGCCGCCAGTCTCATCCGCATTGCAACAATCCTCCCGGCCAGATGGCACAGCCAAGTCTGACTCTAGCCCGGAACTGTGGTTCCGGGCTAAACAGGGATTGTCAATGTTGCCGGCTCGATCGACCGGCCGTTCGTCAGGCTTTCAGACCGGAATGTTCCTCAGTGGACTCCGGCAACACCCGGTTATAGCCCCGCCCGTTATGCCGCATGTTTGCGATCAGGGTGAGCAAGAGAACGGCGCTACCGCAGGCGACCAGCACCTCGCCCAAGGCCATTCCCTCATTGCTGGTTCCGACGGCAGTTCCCAATGCAAAGACCAGTATTCCGCCGGTGACTGATCCGCCTATGCCGGCTGCAATACTCAGCAGGGTTTTGACCGTGCTACGGCTACCGGTGAGACTTGCGATCCAGCCAATCAGTGCGCCGACGACAAACCAGACAACGATGTTCATTGGAAGCTTCCTCGACGTAGGTCAGGGCATCATTGAACAGGGACCGCAAAGGTGCGCATAGACGGTGGCTACTGCATAAAGCGGTAGGACTTGGCTGACAGCCCGGCAAGAGGCGAATCGGTTACGCGACGGTGTCGGGGGTTCCGGGCGAGTAATCACACCGCGAAGTAGCCTTCGGACATAGTGACCCGGTTGCGGCCATCGCGTTTGGAGCGATACAGCGCGATATCCGCGCGTTCTTCCAGCTGCAGACCGCTTTCTCCGCCGGCGGCTACCGCTACGCCCGCGCTGATGGTCACAGGGCGGTGGGGCCACATCTGCCGCTCCACGCGTCTGCGCAACCAATTTGCGAAAACAAAGGCTTCGTCATACGCCGTGCCTGGCAGAAGCACCGCAAACTCTTCACCACCGATGCGTGCCGCGAAATCTTCCCCGCGGCAGGATTGAAGCACGAGCTTGGCAAGCTGTTTCAGCACCACATCGCCCGCCGGATGGCCGAAGCTGTCGTTGTAGCTCTTGAAGCCATCCACATCGAGCATCACCAGCGCCGCAGAGGTGCCAGTGCATTCGGCGCGACCGATCTCCAGGCAAAGCCGGTCATGGAAGGACCGACGATTGCCAAGGCCCGTGAGCGGATCCGTCCCGTTCTGCTTCTGCAGTTCCTGCTGTTCCCGTTTCAGCTGGCCCACGAAGGTTGACTGCGCGACCACCTTCGTTTCGAGCAGAACCAGGTTGGCGCGCAATTCGAGCTGTTCCATCACCTGCACCGCCAGTCCCAGCAGCATCTGGTGCTGCCGTTCGGTGAACTCCCGTTGGGAGTAGTCGGTGACGCACAGGGCGCCGATTGCCTCGCCTGTCGGTGCTACGAGCGGCGCTGCAGCGATGAACACTATGCCGGGCAGCGTGGTAACCAGCGGATTGCCGGCGAAGCGCGAATCCCGCCTCGCGTCTGGCACCACCATCACCTGCGGAGGTTCGCCGATGGAATGTGCGCAGAAAGCCAGCCTGTGTTCCCTGCGGTCGATCTCGGAACCGGAACGCGGCCGCACTGTGTGGCCATGCCGATTCGACAGCGCGATCATCGCGATGGGCGCCTCGCAGCAGAGCGCCGCGAGGCGGGCCAGTTCGTTCAATGCCGGCGCGGCCCCGCTGTCCAGTAGACGGTTCGCCTGCAGCGCTGTCAGACGCTGCAGGTCGGTGGATGGCAGGCCGGCGATAACATAGCAACCGGTGTCATCCGCGACTTCTGCCTTCACGGCAGCGACTCCTGGCAGCGATTACCTCGCGCGACCGCGTCGGAACAGGTTCACAATAGCTAGCAGAATCACCGCACCACCCAGGGAAACGACGATGCTGCCAACGCTCAGTCCCGAGGTGTTGATGGAGCCAGCGCCCACCCACGGGCTGATCACCAGACCACCGATGAATGCCCCGACGATGCCCACCACGACGTTGAGCAGAATGCCCTGCTGCCCGTCCGTGCGCATGATGAGGCTGGCAAGCCAGCCGATTACACCGCCGATGACCAGCCAAATGATGAAGTTCATGTTGTTCTCCTGTGTGCCCAGATTGGCAAGAGTCATTAGACGCAGGCTTCTCCCGCGTAAACAGGTGACACGGTTGCTTCCCACCGTAGGATTCTGCTGACAATTTGGTTGTTGATCAGTTGAATGTGGGCGATATTGTGCGTGCATGTCCCGCTTGATGGTCTTTCAGCACGTCGCCGCCGAGCCACTCGGCACCTTGCACGCCCGCATCCGCACGCGCGGCCACCGCATCCGTTTCCACAACTTCCAGCGCGATCCCGATGCGCAACCGAACCTGGACCGTTATCAGGGGTTGATCGTGCTGGGCGGGCCGATGAACGTGGAGGATCAGCAAAGGCATCCGCATCTGAAAACCGAGCTGCTCGCCATCGAGGCGGCGCTGCGCCAGGGCAAGCCGGTGCTGGGCATCTGTCTGGGCGCGCAATTGCTGGCGCATGTGCTGGGTGCGCCGGTGCGGCGACATGGGCAGCACGAGATTGGCTGGTATGAACTGGCGATGACGAAACACGGGCGCGACGACCCTGTGCTGGCACATCTGGGTGAACAGACACCGGTGTTCCAGTGGCATGGTTGCACCTTCGATCTGCCAGCCGGTGCTGTGCAACTGGCTCGTACCGAGACCTGCGAGCAGCAGGCGTTCCGGTTCGGACAGAACGCGTACGGGTTTCAGTTCCACCTCGAGGCAGACGCCGCGATGATCGAACGCTGGCTGCAGTTACCTGCCTATCGGGAGGAACTGGCGGCGGCCGGGATCGGGCAGGATGAGGCCTCGATCCGCGCGGCCACCGGCTCTCTCATTGCGACGATGCAGCCGCTAGCGGAAACCACGTTCAACAACTTCCTTGATCTGGTGGGTCGGCCAGTCAGGCGCATCGCGCTGCCGTCGCGACACGCCACCTGAAGCAATCCAACCGCGACCTGTTCCGCTATTGATCAATGAGCGCCGACTTCGTGCGCCGCCCGCAGGATGGCAATCAAACTGATTTCGACATCTTCATCATTGGTGGCCCATGAGCAGACGCTGATACGCATTGCCGTCTGGCCCTGCCACACCGTGACGCCGCACCAGCAGCTGCCATCGCGCTGCACCTGGGCAATCACGCTTTGCGTGAGTTCCGGTGTACCGAAGGACACCAGCACCTGATTCAGCTGCACATCGTTCAGGATGTGGAAACCCGCGGACGCAAGACCTTCCGCAAAACGCCGCGCATGGCGGCAATCGCGATCGATCATCGCCTCCACTCCATCGCGACCCAGACAGCGCAATGCCGCCCAGATATCGACTCCGCGCGCGCGGCGCGACAGTTCGGGTGTGTAGTCAGAGGGGCTTCGCTTGCCTGATCCCGCAGGCAGATAGGCCGCGGTGATCGACATGGCGGCGCGCAATGCGGCAGCGTCACGCACAAAGGCGAGCCCCGAGTCATAGGGCACATTGAGCCATTTGTGCGCATCGGTGGCCCAGGAGTCAGCCTTTTCCACGCCCTGCACCAACGGCGCGAGCCGGTGTGAGGCGCGAGCCCACAGACCAAACGCGCCATCCACATGCACCCATGTGCCCGTGCCACGCAGGCGATCACAGATTTCTCCAACGGGATCGAAGGCGCCGGTGTTGAGATTGCCGGCCTGCGTGCAAAGGATGGTCGGACCGCTGATTGGCGGCAGCAGTTCGGCGCGCATGCGCCCTGCCCCGTCCACCGGAATGCGCCTGAGAGTGCCGCGGCCAAAGCCGAGCAGACTCAGGGATTTGAGCAAGGTGGGATGCGCCTCGTCACCCACGATCACCGTGATGTGCGGCGCGCCGGCAAGACCCTGTTCCTCCACATCCCAGCCTGCGTTCGCCAGCACGCGATGCCGGGCAGCGGCGAGCGCAGTGAAGTTGGCGATCGTCGCGCCGGTAACAAATGCGCCGGCGCACTGCGGCGGCAGATCAAGTACCTCCAGCAGCCAGCGCAGCGCGACGAGTTCCACCGCGGAGACACCGGGCGTTGCAACCTGCAGCGCGGCATTCTGGTCCCATGCGGTGGTCAGCCAGTTGCTGGCCACGGTGACCGGCAGCGCGCCGCCGATGACGAAGCCGAAGAAACGTGGACCGGCCATCGCCATGGTGGCGGGGGAAACCACCTCGTCCAGCAATGCAAGCACGTCCTTCGCGGAAGTTGCGCCCGCGGGCAGCGGCTCATCCAGACGCTGCAGCGCTGCGATGGCTTCGGGCGACGGTGCCACCGCGCGGTCATCCAGGGATTCCAGATAGCGGCGCGCGCGTGCTGCGGCGTCGTCGAGCACGGCGTAGAGCGGAGAAGTGTCGGATTGCACGCTGGCCTCGGATCCGGGGAGGTTCCCGAGAATACCGCCAACCGCTGCGCCAGCGAACCTCAGGAAGTCAAAGCCTGCGTCCAGAACAGGCCGGTGCGCGGCACGAATGATCCGTCGGGTTCTACTGCCGGGCTGAAAGCTGTCGTCGGCGTTACAATTGACCATCACCCCGCACGAGGTCTGCAACATGAAACTCTACTATCTCACCGGCGCCTGCTCACTCGCCTCCTATATCAGCCTGATCGAAGCCGGCCAGACATTCGAGGCTTATGCGGTTGATCGTGCCACCAAGAAGGCCGCAGACGGCAAGGACTTCGTAGCCTTCAACCCAAAGGGCTATGTGCCCGCGTTGATCCTGGACAACGGCGAAATGCTGACGGAGAACGTGGCTGTGCTCAGTTACATCGCCAATCTCGACAAGTCGCGCAAGCTGGCGCCAGAACCCGGCACGCTGGGGTTCTATCGCGTGTTGGAATGGCTGGCCTACATCAACTCGGAAATACACAAGAACATTGGTCCTCTGTTCAGGCCCACGACCACCGAGGACGCAAAGGCCGCGGCCCGCGAACTGGTGGTAAAGCGCTGCGATCTGGTTGAAAAGTCATTGGGAAGCAAGCCCTATCTCACCGGCGAGAACTTCACGGTTGCCGATGCGTACCTGTATGTAGTTCTGAGCTGGCGCGCGCGGGTAGACATCAACATCGAACACCTGTCGAATCTCACTGCATTCTACGAGCGCTGCCGCGCTCGGCCCTCGGTGCAACGGGCGCGCAAAGAGGAAGGCCTGGCTCCTTGAGCGTTCGACGTATATGAAGATCTATTCGTGGAACGTCAACGGCATTCGTGCCGTGGTGAGGAAAGGCACCTTCCAGGCGTTTGTCGCCGAACACAAGCCGGACATCCTCTGCCTGCAGGAAACCAAGGCCGAGAAAGGCCAGGCGGAAATCGACCTCAGCGATTATCACGAATACTGGAACTCGGCTGAAAAGAAGGGCTATTCGGGCACGGCGATTTTCGCCCGCGAGAAGCCGCTGAGTGCGATCAATGGATTTCCAGACGCCTTTGCTCAGCAATTCACCTTTGCCGACGAACTCAAGCGCGACTCCTGGAACGAGGGCCGGGTGGTCACCGCGGAGTTTGGCAAGTTTTACGTTGTCACCGTCTATACGCCGAATGCGAAAGACGACCTGTCGCGCGTGGCGCTGCGACACAAGCACTGGGACCCTGCCTTTCTCGCCTACTGCAAACAGCTCGAGAAGAAGAAGCCCGTCGTTTTCTGCGGCGACCTCAACGTGGCGCACACTGAACTCGACCTGACAAACCCGAAGCCGAATCGCGGCAAAAAGGGGTTCACCGATGAAGAACGCGAGGGTTTCCAGAATTTCGTCGATGCGGGTTTCGTCGACACCTTCCGCATCTTCACTCACGGCAACGGGCACTACTCCTGGTGGAGCCATTTCGCGAATGCCCGGTCACGCAACGTAGGATGGAGAATCGACTACGTGCTGGTGTCGCAGGCGCTCAAAAATAACGTGAAAGCCGCGACCATCCACGCCGAGGTCATGGGCTCGGACCACTGCCCAGTAAGCATAGAACTTGATCTGTAGCCTGCTCGCCGCGCCGGCCGACCGGTGAGTACGGCGCAGTGACGCCGGTGTGACAATCCCGCCCAGCCAGCTCTCTAGGCTGGCTGCATGGCATTGGCCGATCTCATAATCCTGAACCGCAACACCGCTGGCGCCACGTCAACCACGCTGCTGCCCGAGTCCTGCGTCGTAGGTACCTGCCTGCGTGAGGTACGCATCGGCATGCAGGCGCCCGACAACCAGCCCATGGAAGTGGAGGCCAAAGCGGCCGGCTATGAGCTTCACACGGGCGCAGATGCGTACCACTTCCTGCTGCAGCTGGCCTGTGGCCTGGAAAGCGAAATAGCGGGCGAAACCGAAATTCTGGGTCAGGTGAAACAGGCCTGGCGTGATCATGAAACGGCGGCCGGTGAACGGGCCGCCCTGCTGCGGCCGTGGATGCAGCGCCTGCTGCAGGATTCAAAAGAGATACGCAGCGAATATGTGGTCGGGCTTGGCAGCGCTACCTACGGCTCGCTGGTACGACGCCTGCTGGGCGGCCTAGCGCAGGGACCCACACTTCTCCTGGGCGCGGGTCAGCTTGCCGAAACCGTGTTGCCGTTTCTCGATAGCGGCGAAGTGCTCATCTGGAACCGCAGCCACACGCGTGCGGCAGAGATGTTGTCTCGCCAGCGCGCGGCGCAAACGCAGGGCCGCGTGCATCTGCTGGATTGCACGGCGGCGGCCGAAGAGCTGGCGTGGCGCCGCGCGCGGGATGTAGTGATCTGCATTCCCGCCGATGCCCACCGCGATGCAACACGGGTGCAGCTCTGGCGGCATCACGCCGCTGCCGGTGGCCGCGTCCTGCACCTGGGCATCGATAACGCTGCCGGCACACCATGGGAGCAGATCGAGGGCCTGGCCACGTTGCGCGACCTGTTTGGTCTGCGCGACTCGCAGGCCGTCCAGCGCGCGGGAATGCTGGAACGGGCGCGCAAGGCCTGCGCGAACAAGGCGCAGCTCGCCCGCCTGGACGATGCCGACGGCTCACGTGCCGGCAGTTCCAATCACGGCTGGGAAGATCTGGCTGTCTTCCAGGCTTTCAGTTACTAATTCCCTCCCATGAATGTGCCCAAAAAGCTGCGTCTGGGGACGCGTCGCTCCGCCCTCGCCTGGGTGCAGAGCAGCCAGGTGGCCGCGGCCCTGCGCGCGGCGCATCCGGGCCTGGAAGTGGAACTGGTGGGCATCGAGACCCGCGGCGATGTGGTGCTCGATCTGCCCCTGTCGGCGATGGATGGCAAGGAGTTCTTCACGGCGGAGATCGATATCGCGCTGCGCGAAGGGCGCGTCGATTTCACCGTGCACTCCCTGAAGGATCTGAGTCTCGACCGACCGCCGGAGCTCGCGCTCGCCGCTGTGCCGAAGCGCGCCAATCCGCGTGATATCGCAATCTTTGCGCCCGATGTGCCGCAGCGTCTGGCGCAGGGCGCTGGCCTGCGCATTGGCACTTCCTCACCTCGCCGCGCCGAACTGCTGCCACCGTTTTTCGCGCGTGCCTTGCCGCATGCCGCGCGCAACGCCATTACGCTCGAGACCCTGCGCGGCAATGTGGACAGCCGGTTGCGCCGACTGCATGAGCCGCGCAGTTCGGAACGCCAGCTCGATGGCATCGTGCTCGCACTCGCGGGCCTGTCGCGCCTTTTCGCGGATACCACGACGGAACGGCAGGGCCAGCAATTGCTGCGCGAACTGCTGCAGCGCCTGCACCTGATGGTGCTGCCACTGACCGATTCACCGGGCGCGCCTGGCCAGGGCGCGCTGGCCATTGAGTGCCGCGCTGCCGATGCCACGACGCGCGCGCTGCTGGCCGCGCTGGAACATCCAGAAACCCGCAGCGCCATAGCCGTGGAACGGCAGCTGCTGTCGCAACATGGCGGCGGCTGTCACCAACGTTTCGGCGCCACGTTACAGTGGTTGCCGGAACTGGGCGGGCTGCTGCAGGTAGCTGGCCACAGTTCGCAGAATGTCGATATCGCTGAGCGACGTTTTTTGCCGCTGACCGCATTGCCCGAAAACCTGGGAACCGTGCGGATCTGGGACGGCAGCACTGCCGAACGTGCCGCTGCGACACCCGTTCTCGATGCGGCCGGTCTTGCTGCAAGACTGCGTGGCAACAACGTGTTCGTGGCGCATTCGCGCGCACTGCCCGCAGATGCTGCGCCGCTGCTCGCAGGAAACACCGTGTGGACTTCCGGCACGAAGAGCTGGTTTGCCCTGGCCGCGCAGGGCGTCTGGGTGCAGGGCTGCGCGGAGGGCCTGGGCGCGGAAACTGCGGCCACGTTGATTGCAGAACCGGCACTGCGACTCGCACCGCTGGCGCAATGGAATGTGTTGACGCACGGTGCGGCGGTGGATCCCTGGCAGGCAGGCAGCTGGGCGGGTGCGAATGTGATCGCCACCTATGCCGTGGCGGAGACTAGTCTTCCCCCGGCCCCACTGGCCGAGGCCACCCATGTGTTCTGGAGCAGCACTGCCCAGTTCGAGCGCGGCCGACAGCTGGTGAATGCCAGCGCGCATCACGCCAGCGGCGCGGGCAAGACGGCGGAGCACATATTCCGCGCGGGCGTGCGAAACTTCCGCGCGTTCCCTTCAGTTGAAGAGTGGCGCAGATGGACAGCAAAGGCGCACTGAGCGTCAAACCGGTTCGCCAGTCGCGGCGTGTGGCCATACTCGCCGGCGTCTGGCTGACCGTGATCCTGGCGCTGGGCGCCTGGTGGGCGTACTTCGTGCTGCGGCAATCCGAGACCATCGCCCACTTGAGCCAGTATGCGCCCGTTGCCGCGCAGGCGGAGGCGCTGGAAGACGCAGCGCGAGCGCAGCACATGCTGCATTGGGAATCCCCCGCCTTCCTGGTGCTGCTGCTGACCTTGTCCGTCGCGCTGTTCTGGTATTACCGGCGTGACATGCAGCGCGCCCGCGGCACGCAGGCATTCTTTGCAGCGCTGACCCATGAGTTGCGCACGCCGCTGACCAGCGTGCGGCTGCAGACTGAAGCGATTGCGGCAGGTGAACCCACGCAGGAACTGATCGACCGGCTGCTGTCGGATACGCACCGGTTGGAATCGCAGATCGACAAGACCCTGGAGCTGGCGCGGCTGGAAGGTGGCGGCTCGCTGGCCGAGCAGGCGATACGGCTGGATGCGTGGCTGGAACGCGTGCTGCAGGGCATTGCGGCGCAGGAAGGCGAAGGCGCCGAGCTGCGAATCACCGTGGATGCCAACCTGCCGCCGGTGCATGGTGACACTGCGGCGCTGCAGCTGATCCTGCGTAATCTGCTGGAAAACTCGCTGCGGCATGGTGATCGTGAGCGGGTTCATGTCGACGTGCAGGCCAGCGCCACGGGCAGCGGCGTGACACTCCACTATCGCGATGATGGCCGCGGCTTCGAAGGCGATCCGTCGAAACTGGGCCGGCTGTTCCTGCGCGGCGGCTCGTCGCGTGGCACCGGGGTTGGCCTTTATCTTGTGCGCGTGTTGATGGATCGCATGGGTGGCGATGTGCAGTTCGCGCATGCTGAAGGTGGCGGATTCGCGGCCACGCTGCGGTTTCAGCGCAGCAGCGGCTGATCCACTTCTGGCTCACATGAATCTGATTGCACTGCTGCTCGTCGAAGACGATCCAAATGTCGCCGGCACGCTGGCCTCGCGCCTGACGGCGGATGGTTTTGCCGTCACCCATGCTGGCAGCGTGCGCGCCGCGCGCGAAACCATCGCGCAGCAAACCTTCGCCGCAGCGGTGCTGGATGTGGGCCTGCCCGATGGCAATGGCTTTGAAGTAGCCAGGCATCTGCGCGAAACCAGCCCCGGCACTGCGATGCTGTTTCTTACCGCATACGGCACCCCGGAGGACCGCATCCACGGCCTTGAACTTGGCGCGGACGACTACATGACCAAGCCGTTCGCATTCCGTGAGTTGCTGCTGCGCATCCAGAACATGCTCAAACGCGCCGGAGATATCGCGCAGCGCACCGCGGCGGTAACCGGACCTGTGCGCATCGGCATCGCCACAGTGGATTTCGACCGCTTCACCGCCGAGACCGGCGGCACCCTGCATCGCTTGACGCACAAGGAATGCGCGGTGCTGAAGCTGCTGGTGGACCAGGCCGGCAAGGCGGTGAGCCGCGACGAGATCCTGAGTCGCGCATGGGCCCCGGATGAATTCCCCACCGAACGCACCGTCGACAATTTCATCCTGCGCCTGCGCAAGCTGGTGGAGCGCGACCCTGCGGATCCCCGCACCATCCGCAGCATTCGCGGCGTGGGCTATCAACTCGAGACCTGAGACATGACCGAAACCTTGCTTGCTGCCGCCATCCATCGACGCAACACCGGCCGCCCGCCGGTGTGGATGATGCGTCAGGCGGGTCGCTATCACTCGCACTACCAGTCCCTGAAGCGTTACAACGATTTCATCAGCCTGTGCAAGAACCCGGCGCTGGCGGCGGAAACCGCGCTGGGCCCGATCCATGATTTCAATTTCGACGCGGCCATCCTGTTTTCGGATCTGCTGTTCCCGCTCGAAGCCATGGGCACGGGGCTGCGTTACGACCCAGGTCCGAAGCTCGATTTTCATGTGAGCACGCTGGCCGACGTGGAAAAGCTCACGGGCGGCGCCGAACAGGCGAGCTTCATGCAGTTCCAGGCCGAAGCCCTGCAGCTGACACGTGCGCGGCTGCGCGCTGACAAGGGATTGATCGGCTTCGTGGGTGGTCCATTCACGCTGTATGTCTATGCGGCGGCTGGCTCCCACGAGGCTGCGCAGGTCGCGTTGCCCGGTTTCACCAACGGCGTCTATGAGGCGTTCAACCGCAAGCTGCTCGACCTGCTTGCCGCCAACATGGCGCTGCAGTCGCGCGCTGGCGCGGAATGTGTGGCGCTGTTCGACACTGCTGCGGGGGAGATCGACGCGACAACCTATGGCAAGCACGTGGTGCCAGTGCTCGCTGACCTGCTGGCGCGCTTCCGCAAACTGGATGCCACCACCCCGGTCATTTATTACTCGCGCGGCACCGGCCCCGCGTACTGGGATCAACTGCAGGAGCTGCCCTTCCAGTGTCTGGGCATCGACTGGCGGCATGACATCGCCGAGGTGCTGACCCGTTATGGCCAGCGTTGGGCCATCCAGGGCAATGTCGATCCCGAGTGGCTGCATCTGCCACTCGAAGAACTCGAGCACCGTCTGCGTGAATATTTCGGGCGCCTGCATGCCCTGCCTGCTGATCTGCGCCGCGGCTGGATCTGCGGCCTGGGCCACGGCATCCTGCAGCGGACTCCGGAAGCCAACGTGCGCCGCTTCGTGTCGCTGCAGCGGGAGATCTTCGGGTGATCAACATCGCGCCGGGGCTGCTGGACAGACACAACCTGCCCAGCCCCCGGTACACGAGTTATCCCACGGTAATGCACTGGGGAGCGGCGCCGACAGAGCAAGCATGGCTCGCAGGCCTCGCCAGTGTGTGGCAGAACCCAGCAGCGCGCTGCAGCCTTTATCTGCATGTGCCGTTCTGCCAGTCGCTGTGCACGTTCTGCGGTTGCAACATGCGCCTGGCGCGCAATCACGCACTGGCTGGTCCCTACGTAGTCACTCTGCTGCAGGAATTCGCCCTGTATCGTGAGCGACTGGCTGCGCCGGCGCTGCTGCTGGGTGAGCTGCATCTGGGCGGCGGTTCGCCCACCTGGTTGCCTGCCGACCAGCTGGATCGCCTGCTGGACGGCGTCCTGCAGCACTTCAAGGTGGCCGCAAACGCGGATCTCGCGATTGAGATTGATCCGCGCAACACCACGCGCGAGCAGCTGCAAGTGTTGCGGCGCCACGGCTTCAATCGCCTCAGCATCGGTGTGCAGGATTTCGACGCACGCGTGCTCGAGATCGTCAACCGCGTGCAGACCGAGGCCGAGGTGCGGCGGGTTGTCGTTGACGCGCGCGAGCTTGGATTCCAGAGTCTCTCCTTCGACCTTATTTTCGGCCTGCCGTTGCAGACTGCGGACAGCCTGCGCGCCACCTTTGATATCGTCGACCAGCTGCAACCGGATCGCATCTCGTTCCTGCCTTACGCGCATGTGCCCTGGATCAAGCAAAGCCAGCGCCAGTACACCGAGGCCGACCTGCCTGAATCCGTCACGCGCCATCAGCTTTACGTGCAGGGCCGCGAACGCATGGGAGCCGCCGGCTTGGTGGAGATCGGCATGGACCAGTACGCGAGAATGCATGACCCGCTGGCGCAGGCCCTGGCCACCGGCGCATTGCACCGCAATTTCATGGGCTTTTCCGCAAGTGGCACCGATGCCTTGCTGGGCCTGGGCGTCTCGGCAATCGGCGACAATCGCCACGCCTATGCGCAGAACGAGAAGAACCTGCAGCAATACGAAAGCCGCGTGCACGCTCGCAACCTGCCCCTGCAGCGCGGCCACGTGCTGGGCAGCGAAGACCTGCGCATCCGTGAGCTACTGTTGAACCTGCTCACTACTTCGCACACCAAGCTGTCGGTCGATGATCGGACGATGCGCTGGTGGCCAGCAACCCGGGCATCGCTGCAGGAACTGCAGCAGGACGGCATGGTGGTGCTGGCGGATGATTCCATCGCAGTGACAGAGCTCGGCCGCGCCTTTTTGCGCCACATCGGCATGGCGTTCGATCAGTACCTGCGCCAGACTCCGTGACGCCGTGAGCAGCATCACTTCGCCAGCCCGCATCTTCCTGGCGTTCGTGCTGGTGCTGGCGGGAGCCATGCTGTTTGCGGCCGTTGCGAGTCCCTGGGCACAGTGGCTGCTCGCGCCGCTTGCGCAGTTCCCGCTGCATCGCGTGTTCAGTCGCCTGATGCTGCTGGCCATGATCGCAGGCACTGCCTGGCTGCTCACCCGCCAGCATTTTGGGCAACGCGATCTGCTGGGATTCAACCGTCCCTGGCCGCAGTTTCTGCGCCGGCTGCTGCTGGGATTACTGGCCGGTCTTGCGCTTATGGCGCTGGCGTTGGTGCCACTGTTCCTGCTCGACCTTCGCACATGGAGCGAACGTTTCCCCGCAGACTCTTACGGGATGCTGGCCTTGATTCTGAAGGCCCTTGCCAGCGGCCTGTTGGTGGCCTTGCTTGAAGAAACCTTTTTTCGTGGCGCCTTGCAGGGCGCGCTGCAACGTGTCGGCGCTGTGCGTTGGGCACTGCTGGCTGTGCCAGCCTTTTACAGCGCGACGCATTTCCTTGGTCGCGCTGCCACCGTGCCATATGAAGAGGTCAACGCCTGGAGCGGCTTTGTTGTCTGGCAGGGCTTATTCAGCTCCTTTGCCGAGCCGCTGCGCATTCTCGACGCCTTCGTGGCGCTGTATTTCGTCGGCCTGCTGCTGGCATTGGTGCGTCGACGCTGGGGCGACCTGGCCGGTTGTATCGGCCTGCATGCGGGTTTCGTCACCGTGATCGCGGTGTTTCGCCGTATCTCGGCGCCAGCGCCGGACAACGGCTGGTCTTTCCTGGTTGGTTCATTCGATGGCCTGCTGGGCATATGGATCGCGGCGCTGACGGCGTTGGCATGCCTCGCCATCTGGCGAGCGCCCCGCGCGCCTGCAGTCGACTAGAATGGAGCCATCATGGCGTTCACATTGAATGATGTTGTTCCCTGGGGTCGCAACCTGGCCGAGTACTGCGCCATGTTCGACCTGAGCCAGTCCGACCGGCAGTTGTCGATCCTGGGCTGCGGCGACGGACCGGCCTCATTCAACGCAGAAGGCACTGCACAGGGCATGCGCATTGTTTCGGTAGATCCTCTCTATGCATTGCGCGCCAGCGAAATCCGCGAACGCATCGACACGGCGGCACGCGATGTTGCTGAGCAGCTGCGCAGCCACAGCAAGGACTTTGTCTGGACCCATTTTGCGGATGTGGATGCCGTGATTGCCACGCGGCTGGCTGCTATGGAGCAGTTCATTGCCGACTACGATCCAGGCATCGCGCAGGGGCGCTACGTGACTGGCGATGTATTGGATCTGCCCTTCCACGATAACTGCTACGACCTCGCGCTGTGCTCACATCTGCTGTTTCTCTACAGCGAGCGGCACAACCTGGCCTTTCAACTGAAGGCGCTGCGTGAACTAACCCGGGTGGCCGAGGAGGTACGCGTTTTCCCGTTGCTGGAAATGTCAGCAATGGAATCACGCCATCTGTCTGCCGTAATGATGGCGTTGCCGCGCCTGGGCCTGCGCGTCGAGAAGGTTCGCGTTCCCTACGAGTTTCAGCGCGGTGGCAACGAGATGCTGCGCATCACGCGCTAGCGCCCTCAGAATGGCTTGAATATCACCAGGCAGAGTATCGGCACCAGGATGAGCACGGGCAGCTCGTTGTACCAGCGCAGCGTGGTGGCACTGGGCAGCTGACCACCGTTCTGCATGCGCTTCGTGTAGACGCGCATCGAGATGTGATAGGCAATCAGCAGCACAACGAAGCCGAGCTTCGCATGCAGCCAGCCGCCGCCAAATCCGAAACCCAGCCACAACCAGGTCCCGGATGCCAAGGCGAGCACCGCCATCATGCTGGTGAAGTGATACAGGCGCTTGCCCATTACCTTCAGGCGCCGCACATCCTCACCCGCCGCGGCACCTTCCACAAAATGCACCAGGATCCGTGGCAGATAGAAAATACCCGCCATCCAGGAAATGATGAAGAACAGGTGCAAGACCTTGGCGCTGTAATAAAGCATCGCATTCATGCAGGGAAGTCTAGCCGATCAGCTGCGCTTGGGTCGCAGGCCACGCACCGGCTCGGCTTCCAGCGGATTTTCGGGCCAGTAGTGCCGAGGATAACGGCCCCGCATGTCTTTGCGCACCTCGGCATAACTGCCGCGCCAGAAGCCTGCCAGGTCACGCGTGATCTGCATGGGCCGGCGCGCGGGTGACAGCAGCTTCAGCGTCACCGCCACGCGCCCGCCCGCAATGCGCGGTGTATCGGCGAGACCGAACACTTCCTGCATGCGCACTTCGATGCAGGGCGCGTTGTCGTCTTCGTAGTCGACCGTGACGCGGGTGCCGGTGGGCACGGTCAATTGCAAAGGCGCGAATTCGTCGAGCAGTTTTCGCTGCGCATGGTTGTAACGCGACAGCAGTGCCTCGCTCAGCTTGCCACTGCCCAGTTGTTCCAGCCGGCTGATGCCGTGCAGCCAGGGTGCAAGCCACTGTTCCAGATCGGCAAGCAGTGCCGCGTCGTCTCCCGGTGGCCATTCGATCTTCGCGCCGGCACTGTGCGTGGCAACGAATTGCAGGCGAGCCCGCAGACGCGCACCGGCTTCGCCCCAGGGCAAGGCATCGAGTCCCTGTCGCCGCAGCTGCGCCAGCAATGCCTGCGCCGCATCCTCGGGCGCAAGCTCAACGCGTTGTTCTGCAAGCACCAGCGCATCGAGGCGCCGCACGCGACGGGCGCGCAATGCGCCGCTGCGCGGATCAGCGTCGGTCTCCACACTTTCGGTGATCTGCGCACGCAAGGATTCTTCCAGCTGCTCACGCGTCAACGGCGCGGCAAGACGGATGCGGGCTTCTGCGCCTTCGGCGTCATCCAGGTCCAGCGCAACCAGAAACGGCGCGCTCGCCAATGTGGAGACCTGATCCAGAGCCGCGCCACGCCCGTTGGCCAGGAGATAGCGCTGTCCGGCGGCGCCTCCTGAACCGGCACGCAACTGACCCACCCGATCCGGATAGGCCCACGCCAGCACGGCGCCAGCGCTGGAGTCATCATTTGCATCGCGCGAACCGGCGCTGCCAAGACGCATGGCGAGTTCCCGCACCCGCGCCAGCGCACCCGGGTCGACATTGCGCATTTCGCCGCGCAGCAGTTCGAGTCGCGTGCGCACATCCGGATCGCGCGCGCGCAGCAACAGATCGCGCTCCGACAGCAGCGCAGCCAGCCGGGCGGCCAGGCCCTGCAACGGGGTGTCACGGGCGCGCACCAGCATATGCGCCAGTCGCGGATGCAGCCCGGTCTCGATCATGGCGCGACCCGTGTTGGTAATCGCGCCCCGGGCATCGATGGCTTCGAGACGTCGCAGCAGATCGCGTGCCTGTGCCAATGCTGCAGCCGGCGGCGCATCCATCCATTGCATCTGGCTGACATCCCGCGCGCCCCACTGCGCCAGTTCCAGCGCCAGCGGTGCAAGATCGGAGGTAAGGATTGCAGGCAGGGTCTGCGCTGCAAGCGTGGCCTGCGTGCTTTCGCCCCACAACCTGAATGCGGTGCCCGGCGCGGTCCTGCCGGCCCGGCCCGCGCGCTGCGCAGCCGAGGCCTGCGAAATGCGCACCGTCACCAGGCGCTCCATGCCGGTGCCCGGATCAAATAGCGAGCGACGCGCCAGCCCGCTGTCGATTACCACCCGCACGCCTTCGATGGTGAGGCTGGTCTCTGCGATGTTGGTGGCAAGGATCAGCTTGCGGCGACCGGGCGCCGCAGGTTGCAGCACCTGCTGCTGCGATTCGATGTCCAGTTCGCCATACAGCGCGTGGATATCAAGCGCGGCAATGCCCGCGACTTCAAGCTGGTTGCGCAGCCGATGAATTTCCGGTGAGCCCGGCAGGAACATCAGCACGTCGCCGTCGGTATCGCCGAGCACGCGCTGCACCTGGGCAGCCAGCGGCTCGATCTCGCGCGGCGAGAAGCTGCGCTGTTCCGGCAGCACCGGCAGCGCCCGACCAAGATAGCGGGTGTCCACTGGAAACATGCGACCGGCCGCCGCCACCACCGGCGCATCGCCAAGTTGCGCGGCCACCGCTGCCGCATCGATGGTGGCCGACATCACCAGCAATCGCAGCGGCAGCCCGAGGGACTCCTGCGCCTCACGGCACAACGCCAGTCCCAGATCGGCGTGCAGGCTGCGCTCGTGGAATTCGTCGAATATCACCGCCGCCACGCCGTCGAGCGAGGCGTCCTGCTGCAGCAGGCGCGTCAGGATGCCTTCGGTCACCACCTCGAGCCGGGTGCGCGGCCCCACACGGGTGTCGAGCCGCATGCGGTAGCCCACCGTCTCACCCACCCGCTCACCCAGGGTCTGGGCCATGCGAGCCGCCACCGCCCGCGCTGCCAGTCGGCGCGGCTCCAGCAGCAGGATCTTCTGTCCCTTCGACCAAGGCGCGGCAAGCAATGCCAGCGGCACCCCGGTGCTCTTGCCGGCACCGGGCGGCGCTACCAGCACCGCATTGCGCTGCCCGGCCAGGGCTGCCAGCAGTTCTGGCAGAACATCTTCGACTGGCAGGCGGGTTGCTGTGGACATGAGGTGCGCATGATATCTTCCTGCGCATGCATCGCAGCAGATCGCGCGATTGAGAATAGGAGTGCAGGAACATGCGTTGGCGTGAAGGACGTCGTAGTGACAATGTCGAGGACATGCGCGGTCGCGGTGGCGGCGGCATGGGAGGCGGTGGTTTCAAGCTGGGCATCGGCGGCCTGGTCATTGCCGCCGCGGCATATTTCCTTGGTGTCGATCCGCAGCTGATCATGGGCATCATGCAGGGAGGCGGCACCACACAGGATGCAGGCCCGGTGGAGACTTCCAAGCCCACTGACGAAGCCGGCGATTTCATGGCTGTGGTGCTCGCGGATACCGAAGACACCTGGAGCGAATTGTTCCGCGCAGGCGGTGCGCAATACACAGCGCCGCGACTGCGCCTTTACGAAGGCGGCACACGCTCCGGTTGCGGTTCCGCCAGCGCCGAGGCCGGCCCATTCTATTGTCCTGCCGATCAGCACGTGTACATCGATCCGGCATTTTTCAGCGAACTCGAACGGCGTTTCGGCGCATCTGGCGATTTCGCGCAGGCTTATGTGCTGGCGCATGAAGTGGGACACCACGTGCAGACTCTCACCGGCATATCGGACAAGGTGCGCAACGCGCAGGAACGCGCCTCGGAAGAACAACGAAACGCCCTGCAGGTGCGCATGGAGCTGCAGGCGGACTGCTATGCAGGCATCTGGGCGCATCACGCGCAACGCTCGCGCGATGTGCTGGAATCCGGCGATGTGGAAGAGGCGCTGGGCGCCGCCGCCGCAGTGGGCGACGACATGATCCAGAAACGCGCGCAGGGCTATGTGGTGCCGGAAAGTTTCACGCATGGCAGCGCTGCACAGCGCAAGCAGTGGTTCAAGCGCGGCTTCGACAGTGGTCAGATCGATTCCTGCGATACCTTTGCTGCGCGCGCCCCTTAGGACCGGCGGCCAGGCTTCGGTGTCGTCTTCGATCAGCATATGCGAGTTTCGACCGCAATCATTGCGAGCAGCGGCGCAGGATGCGTACGACGATTAAAAGTTGTTAATCAAGACGGCTCCATAGGCGACGCTTGCCCCACAACTCGTGTCCCAGCACAACGCCAACGGCGAGGAGGAATGGCGCGAGAAAGTAGATGATGCGGTAGGCAAGAATCGCCGCCAGCTTCTGGTCAGCCGCGCCCTCCGAGGTAAGCAGCAGCAATACCGATTCAAAAACACCCAGACCGCCAGGAATGCTGCTGACCAGGCCCGCTGCGGTCGCGAGCAGGTAAATGCTGAGAAATGCGATGTAGCCATCGGTGGAACCTTGCGGCATCAACACGTAGAGCACGCCTGCGGCCAGACCCATGTCCACGCAGGCAACCAGCACCTGCATGAGCGACATGGCGGGGCCAGGCAGTTGCACCAACGCACCGCGCAGCCGCACCGGCTTGCGGCGCACGGCGCCGGTGGCCACGTAGACGGTCACCAGCAGGATCAGAGTCCAGCCGGTGTAGCGCGCCAGATTGACACCGACATGCAGCAGCGGCGCCGCCTGTTCCGCGCGCAGCGACAGCGACAGTCCACATAGCAGCGCCGAACCCAGCGCAAAGGTCAATGTGCAGAATGCAATGACCTGTGCAATCTGCAAACCGCTCAGACCCGCCTTGGAATAGATCCGGTAGCGGATCGACCCGCCGGAAAGCGCGGCAAATCCCACGTTGTGAGCCACCGCGTAGGCGGCAAAAGAGGCGGTGGCAACGGTGCGCCAAGGCAACGACGCGCCGGCGTTGCGTACGCCGAGCAGATCGTACAGCGACAGCACCAGGTAACTGCCGACCGTCAGCGACGCTGCAAGCAGCAGCACCCGCCACGGAATGGCATACAGGTGCGCCACTACCTCAGCCCATTGATATCGCCCCAGCACGCGATCGATGGCAAATATCGCCACGGCGAATACCAGTACGGCGATCCACGTCGACCACCGGTGGAGCAGCATCTTGAGCGAGTTCACCGGGCTGCCTGCATATGCATCCGGAAAGGCTACCTGACAGGCAAGGCTAGAGGCGCCGGATTAACGATTCTTTAAGCATTTCCAGGCCAGCACTGACCACCCAACGATAAGGAGCACCCCACCCACGGGCGTAACCAGACCCACGAGGTCAGGTGCGCCCGCCAGCATGAGATAAATGCCCCCGCTGAAACAGGCGATGCCAGCAATCAACACCAGCGCCACGCAACCCAGGCCGGTGATCGCGGTGTTTTTCATCAGCACGCCCACCAGCAGCAATCCCAACGAATTCAGCAGCTGGTAGTTCACCGCTGTAGCCAAAGACTCCGCCTGACGCGGCGAGAGAACGGCGCGCAATGCATGGCTGCCCAGTGCGCCGATACCAATGCCGGCAGCCACCAACGCCGCGGCTATGCCCATGACACGCTCTGGCTTCATCGCTGCTCTGGCTTCATCGCTGCTCTGGCTTCAT
Source organism: Steroidobacteraceae bacterium (assembly GCA_039917615.1). GTDB lineage: Bacteria > Pseudomonadota > Gammaproteobacteria > Steroidobacterales > Steroidobacteraceae > ZC4RG30. The sequence continues at coordinate 32,590 of JBDSJD010000018.1, read as the reverse complement.
CCTGGCGGCCCGCTTGCCGGGGCGCGCACCAGCGGCTTTGCCAGGCGGACGCGGCACACGCGGCAGGCCCGTGTGCTGCGTGCGCATGGGCATCGGGCGGCGCGCGCCCTCACCGGCATCCCCGGTTCCGCGCGGCTGCCAGGCCGGAATCAGATGCTGCGGTCCATTGCCGATGAGATTGGCGCGGCCCATACGCCGCAAGGCTTCACGCAATACGGGCCAGTTGCCCGGATCGTGATAGCGCAGAAATGCCTTGTGCAGGCGCCGCTGCCGCAGGCCCTTCGGAATGGTCACTTCCTCGCTGTCGCGGGTCACGCGTCGCAATGGGTTCTTGCCGCTGTGATACATGGCCGTGGCCGACGCCATGGGTGAAGGCAGGAAGGCCTGCACCTGGTCAGCGCGAAAGCCGTTCTTCTTCAGCCAGATGGCAAGCTCAACCATATCTTCATCGGTGGTGCCCGGATGCGCGGCGATGAAATACGGAATGAGGTACTGCTCCTTGCCCGCCTCCTTCGAGTACTTGTCGAACAGCTCCTTGAAGCGATGGTAGGCGCCCATGCCGGGCTTCATCATCTTGTTGAGCGGGCCTTCTCGCACATGCTCTGGCGCAATCTTCAGATAGCCGCCGACATGGTGCTGCGCAAGCTCCTTCACATACTCGGGTGATTCGATGGCCAGGTCGTAACGCACGCCGGAGCCGATCAACACTTTCTTGATGCCCGGCAGCGTGCGCGCCTTGCGATACAGCTCTATCAGCGGCGTATGGTCGGTATTGAGGTTCTCGCAGACCTTCGGAAACACGCACGAGGGCAAGCGGCAAGCCGCTTCGATCTCGCGGCTCTTGCAGGCGATGCGATACATGTTGGCAGTGGGTCCGCCCAGATCCGAGATCACCCCGGTGAAACCGGGCACCGTATCGCGGATGGTTTCGATTTCGCGCAACACCGAATCTTCCGACCGGTTCTGGATGATGCGTCCTTCGTGCTCGGTGATCGAGCAGAAGCTGCAACCGCCGAAGCAGCCACGCTGGATCGAGATCGAGAAGCGGATCATCTTGTAGGCCGGGATCTCGGCCTTGCCGTAAGCCGGATGCGCCCGCCGCTGGTAGGGCAGCTCGTAGATCGCATCCATGTCTGCGGTGGTCAACGGAATCGGCGGCGGGTTGATCCACACATCCTGATTGCCGTGTTTCTGCACCAGCGAGCGAGCGTTGTGCGGGTTCGCCTCCAGATGCAGGATGCGCGACGCATGCGCGTACATCACTGGATCGGAAGCCACCTGTTCGTAATCCGGCATGCGGATCACGCTGCGGTCGCGATCGACATTCTTCACGCGCCGCACGAAGCGCACCACGCTTTCGCCGCCCGTTGCAGCACCGGTCGCGGCGGCGGCCGGTGCGACCGGCTGCTTGCTTCTGATCTCGGGTTCCATGGCATACGGATCAATCGGTGGATTCAGTGGACCCGGCGCATCGAGATGGCGCGAATCGATTTCAATGTAGTCACCGGCGTGGGCGCCCCGCACGAACGAAGTGCCACGCAGATCGCGCAGCTGGTCGATGGTCTCGCCCGCATCCAGTCGCCGCGCGATCTCGACGATCTGGCGTTCAGCATTGCCGAAGACCAGCAGATCGGCCTTGGCATCGAGCAGCATGGAACGGCGCACCTTCTCGGACCAGTAATCGAAATGCGCGATGCGCCGCAAAGATGCCTCGATGCCGCCGATGACCAGCGGCACATCCTTGTAGGCTTCACGCACCCGCTGCGAGTAGACGATGACCGAACGATCCGGACGCTTGCCGCCCTCGCCGCCGGGTGTGTACGCATCGTCGCTGCGGATGCGCTTGTCCGAGGTGTAGCGGTTGACCATGGAATCCATGTTCCCGGCAGTCACGCCGAAGAACAGGCGTGGCCTGCCCAGCTCCTTGAACGCCGCAGCGCTGCGCCAGTCTGGCTGGGCGATGATGCCGACGCGATGGCCCTGCGCCTCCAGCAGCCGGCCGATGATGGCCATGCCGAAACTCGGATGATCGACATAGGCATCGCCGGTGACGATGATCACGTCGCATTGTTCCCAGCCCAGTGCATCCATCTCCTGCCGCGTCATGGGCAGAAAAGGTGCTGGCGCGCGGCCTGGCCTTGCAGCCATCAGTTGTGCGGGAGCGGCGGAAATCATGCTGCGAGGGAGGTATTTGCCAGGGGCTGCGGGGCCACAGTTTACCTGCCCAGCCGCAAGAACGCCGGACTCCCGTGGCCTTGTATAAGCCCGGGAACGCCCCACGTTACGTATTCAGACGTCACCCCCGCTGCATCGCCCTTTAGAATCCCTGCCAACCATGTCCGCAGCCAAGCGCTTCGAGTGCATCCGCATCACGGGTGCACGCCAGAACAATCTCCGCAATCTTTCGCTGGATCTGCCGCTGGGTGAGCTTACGGTCATCACCGGCGTCTCCGGTTCCGGCAAATCTTCGCTGGCCTTCGACACGCTCTATGCAGAAGGCCAGCGCCGCTACGTGGAGACATTCTCCCCGTACGCACGCCAGTTTCTCGACCGCATGGATCGCCCGCAGGTTGATCGCATCGAAGGCATACCGCCCGCCGTTGCCATCGACCAGACCAACCCGGTGCGCACCTCGCGCTCGACGGTTGGCACGATGACGGAAATCAACGACCACCTGAAGCTGCTGTTTGCGCGCGCAGGCGTGCTCCACTGTCGCCGCTGCGGCCAGCCGGTGCAGCGCGATACGCCCGCCTCCATTCTGGAATCGCTGCGCACGCGCGCCGCTGTTGAAGATCCACGCCTCCTGGTCTGCTTCCAGGTTGAACGGCCCGCGAATCTGCCAGACAAGGAATTGCGTGCACTGCTTGAATCGCAGGGCTATGTGCGATTTGTCGAGGATTCCGGCCACGGCAAAGGCACGTTGCTGACAGTAATCCAGGATCGCCTGCGGCTGGGCAATGCTGAAGCCGCGCGTGTGAGCGAGGCCGTCGAGGCCGCGCTGCGCGGCGGACGCGGCCGCATGCAGGTGCACAGCCTCGACGAGGCCGGCAACACCATCGCCATCTGGCGCTACTCAGCTCTGCTGCATTGTGCTGAATGCGATATCCCGTACCAGGATCCCTCACCCAGTCACTTCTCGTTCAATTCGCCACTGGGTGCCTGCGAGACCTGCAAAGGGTTCGGTCGGGTGATCGGCGTGGACTACAACCTCGTTATTCCCGATCACGCGAAGACGCTGCGCAGCGGCGCCATCAAGCCATGGCAGACCGCCACCGGCAAGGAATGCCAGGACGACATGGAAAAACATGCGCCTGCCGCCGGCGTTCCGCTGGGTGCGCCATGGAAAGACCTCACGTCGGAGCAGCAGCATTGGGTACTGCAGGGCGACGGCAGGAAGGGCCGCAAGCACTGGTATGGCGTCAAGGGCTATTTCGAATACCTGGAGCGCAAGGCCTACAAGATGCACGTGCGGGTGCTGCTGTCGCGCTACCGCAGCTACACCGAATGCCCGGCCTGCCATGGCGCAAGACTCAAGCCCGAGTCATTGCTGTGGCGGCTGGGGCCCTACAACGCGCAGGCACTGAGCCTGCTGCCGGTCACACGCGCGCGGGAGTTCTTCGACGGCTTTGCATTGCCGCCACCGCTGACAGAGGCCGACTCGTTGCTGATGCGCGAGATCCGCGCCCGTCTTGGCTATCTGTGCGAAGTGGGGCTGGGTTATCTCACCCTGGACCGGCAGTCGCGCACGCTATCCGGTGGCGAAGTGCAGCGCATTAACCTGACCACCGCGCTGGGCACGTCGCTGGTCAACACGCTGTTCGTGCTCGACGAGCCTTCCATCGGCCTGCATCCGCGCGACATGGGTCGCGTCATCGCCGTCATGCACAAGTTGCGCGATGCCGGCAACACACTGTTGGTGGTGGAGCACGATCCGCAGATCATGTTTGAAGCCGACCGCCTGATCGACATGGGTCCGGGCGCGGGCGAGCACGGCGGCCGAATTCTCTACAATGGCAATCCCGCTGGCGTTCTCGGCGCAAAGGACTCACTGACCGGCGATTACCTTTCCGGTCGGCGCCGCATCGAAGCGGCGGGCCCGACCGGCAACGCCGGTCAGTCTTCAGGAACACTGGTGCTGGAAGGCGCCACCCTGCACAACGTTAGAGACGCCACGCTGCGCGTTCCGCTTGGAAAGCTGGTGTGTGTGACTGGTGTGTCCGGCTCTGGCAAGAGCACACTCGTGACTGAACTGCTCTACCCCGCCCTGCAGCGCAGCTTCGGAAAATCCGCCGAATCCAACGGTCATTACACGCGCATGACCGGACAGGAAGCCCTGCAGGGCGTGGTGCTGGTGGACCAGTCGCCCATCGGTCGCACCACGCGCTCCAATCCCGCAAGCTTCATCGGTGCCTTCGATCCCATTCGCGCGTTGTTCGCGAAACTTCCCGAGTCGATCGAACGCAAGTACACCGCCGGCACCTTCAGCTTCAACTCCGGCACTGGTCGCTGTGCGGAATGCGGCGGCAACGGCTTCGAACATGTGGAGATGCAGCTGCTGGCCGACGTATACCTGCGCTGTGCCGCCTGCGATGGCAAACGTTTCCGCGACGAGATCCTGGAGCTGCGCATCGACGGCGCCACCGGCGAGCGGGCTGACGTCGCGGCCGTGCTGGCGATGACAGTGACCGAAGCGCTGGTGTTCTTCGCCAATGCTCCGGAAGTCCTGAAGAGGCTGCAGCCACTTGCCGATGTGGGCCTTTCGTATCTGCGGCTTGGTCAGCCGGTGCCCACGCTCTCTGGTGGCGAAGCGCAGCGCCTGAAGCTTGCTGGTCATCTCGCCGATACCGAAGCCACGGTGCGGCAGCTGCTGATCTTCGACGAGCCCACCACCGGGCTGCATTTCGAGGACATCGCGCAGCTGATGCGTGCCTTCGGCAAGCTGACGGCGCGCGGCCATTCGCTGCTCATCATCGAACACAACCTGGACGTGATCGGCGCCGCGGACTGGTTGATCGAAATGGGGCCGGAAGGTGGCGATGCCGGCGGCCGCATCATTGCCGAGGGCAGGCCCGCGGCTTTCCGCGCAGGCAGAATCAGCCATACCGGCACCGCGCTGGCAACCTACTCGTTGTCTGCTCGCGCCGTACGCGATGCCGCTCCAGCTCCGCGACCTCGCGCCAATTCGCCACCGCGCTGCATCGAGGTGCGCGGCGCGCGCGAGCACAACCTCAAGGATATCGACGCCCGCATCCCGCATGGCGTAATGACCGTGGTCACCGGCGTCTCCGGTTCCGGAAAATCGACGCTGGCATTCGACATCATCTTTGGTGAAGGACAGCGACGGTACCTGGAATCCCTGAACGCCTATGCGCGCCAGTTCGTGCAGCCAGCGGCACGCGCGGATGCGGATTCGGTCACCGGCATTCCCCCGACCATTGCCATCGAACAACGCACCAGCCGTGGTGGCCGCAAGAGCACGGTGGCCACGCTGACCGAGGTCTACCCTTTCCTCCGCCTGTTGTTCGTGAAGCTGGGGGTGCAGCATTGCCCCGACTGCGACCTGCCGATCGAGCCGCTGACATCCGATGCCATCGCCGCACGCATCCTCAAGGAACACCGCCAACGCACCGTGAACCTGTTTGCACCCCTGGTGAGCGGCCGCAAGGGTTTGTACAACGAGCTTGCTCGCTGGGCGCAGAAGAAAGGCCACGAGCTGCTGCGCGTGGATGGCGCGCTGGTGCCGACTGCAAAATGGCCCAAGCTCGCCCGCCACAAGATACATGACATTGAACTGCCGCTGGGCGAGGTCATGGTCGCCGCGCAGAACGAGCCACGTCTGCGCGAATTGATCGCGAACGGCCTTGATGCAGGCAAGGGCACATTGATGCTGCAATCCGCCAAGGCGGGCGGCGCCATGCAGTCGTTTTCGTCACGGCGCGCCTGCCCCGGTTGTGGTCGCGGCTTTGCCGACCCCGATTCGCGCCTGTTTTCCTACAACAGTGCCAAAGGCTGGTGTGAGGGTTGTTTCGGCACCGGCCTCGCCCTGGCGGAGTTTGACGCCGAACAAACCGGCGAGGAATCCGCCTGGCTGGAACCTGCAGCACAGGATCACAGTTGCGCCAGTTGCAATGGACGGCGGCTCAATCCGCTGGCGCTAGCAGTGAAGTTTCGCGACCATTCGATCGCTGATCTCGCTTCCCTTTCGGTGGCTGACCTCGCCACTTTCCTTCGCAAACTCAAGCGCAGTGCCCGCGAGCAGGCCATTGCCTCTGACCTGCTGCAGGAAATCAGCGGGCGTCTGCAGTTTCTCGAGCGCGTCGGACTCGCCTATCTGTCGCTGGACCGCGCTGCGCCCACACTTTCCGGCGGCGAAACGCAGCGACTGCGCCTGGCTGCACAGCTGGGTTCGAACCTGCGCGGTGTGTGCTACGTGCTCGATGAGCCCACCATCGGCCTGCATCCACGTGACAACCGCCTGCTGCTCGAGGCCCTGGGCGAATTGGGACAGGGTCGCAACACTTTGGTAGTGGTGGAGCATGACGAGGAGACCATCCGTCGCGCCGATCACGTGCTGGATCTGGGTCCCGGGGCCGGCAGCCGCGGTGGTCACGTGGTGGCAACAGGCACCATGGCGGATCTGCTGCGCTCACCCGACTCTGTCACGGGCCGCTGTCTACGCGAGCCGATGCAGCATCCCGCTGCACCGCGCCGCCCGGTAATCCGCCGCGGCTCGAATGCCACGCCTGCCCTGCGCGTGGAAGGCATCAGCCTGCACAACCTTCACAGGCTCGATGTGGAACTGCCGCTGGGACGCCTGATTGCGCTGACTGGTGTTTCCGGTTCGGGTAAATCGACGCTGGCACTGGATGTGCTGCATCCGGAACTAACTCGCTCATTGGCTCGCAATGGCAAGGCACACAAGCCGCAACTGTGCACGGCCCTGCACGGCGTGGAACAGATCGAACGGGTGCTTGAAGTCGACCAGAGTCCGATCGGCAAGACGCCGCGCTCCTGCCCGGCTACCTACGTGGGCTTCTGGGACGCAATTCGCCGTGTGTTTGCCGGCACCACCGAAGCGGGCATCCGCGGCTACACACCGGGGCGTTTCTCATTCAACACCGATGGCGGCCGCTGCCCGGCCTGCCTCGGCCAGGGCATGCGCACGGTGGAAATGAACTTCCTGCCGGATGTGAAGGTGGTCTGCGATGTCTGCAAGGGTCAGCGCTTCGATGCGCAGACGTTGTCAGTGCACTGGCGCGGACGTTCTGTCGGCGATGTGCTGGCGATGAGCGTGGACGATGCAGAGGAGTTCTTCCGCAGCCATCCCTCGATCAGCCATGCGCTGCAATTGATGCAGGAGGTGGGTCTTGGCTATCTCACGCTGGGTCAGCAGAGTCCCACGCTCTCCGGCGGCGAGGCGCAACGCATCAAGCTGGTCACCGAACTGGCACGCATCCGTCCGGATATGGCAGCGCCTGCCACCAGGGGGGCGCTCTATATACTTGATGAGCCCACCGTGGGCCTGCACATGGCAGACGTAGCACGCCTTATCACCGTACTGCACCGCCTGGCCGATGCAGGCAACACGGTGCTGGTGGTGGAGCACAATCTGGACGTGATAGCCCAGGCAGACTGGATCATCGATCTGGGTCCGGAAGCAGGTCCTGCCGGGGGCCGCATCGTTGCAGCAGGTCCGCCTGCCGCCGTGCGCGCCCATCGCACGTCGCGCACCGGGACGGAATTGGCCAGATTCATGGAGCAACGACATGGCACATGACATCCAGTGCTGGAAATGCGGCGAATCGCTCGCATACCTGCCATTGCCGTTCGGACGTCTGGAACGTTGCCGCTGCGGCGCCGATATACACGCCTGCAAGTTATGTCGCGAGTTCGATCCACGCCAACCGCAACAGTGCCGGGAACCAACGGTGGAAGAAGTGCGCGACAAGGAGCGCGCCAATTTCTGCGATCACTACAAGCCGGTTGCCGGCGCATGGAAGGGTACAAAGTCTGCGGCCGTGGATGCCGCGCGCAGCGAACTGGACAAGCTGTTCGGCAAGTAGGCCCGCGAGACCTGGCCTCAATTACTGCTGAGACGGCTCAGCAGCCTGGCGAAACGATTTCCGCCGGAGTTCTTTTTCAGCGGCTTGCGCACCGCCGAATCGTTGATGATCGTACGGCTCTCATCATCCAGTGTCAGGGTGGATGCACCAAGGATTTCCAGCGTGGACTCTAGCGGCTGTGGCGCACCCGGTGCAGCTCGGCCAACGGGCGCAACTGGTCGCTTGCGAACCACTACGCGCTTGCCGGGCGGCTTGCCAGCGGCCTTTGGCGCGCGACTCACCAGCGGCTTTGCTATCGGCACTGCGACTTTGACTGGCGCAACAGCTGCGTCATCAAGATCAAGTCTCTGGGGTGCAGGCCGGTCATCGGCAAGCAGCTCGAAGCCCTGCACCTCCCCCGTGATGCTCGCAAGCGTGGCCTCAGGCGTCGGCAGCGAATCACTCCTGCGCGGACTGGGCTTTTCCTTAGCCACCGCGGCACCACCACCGGCACGGTCACGCTCCCTGATGGCCACCGGCATGATCGCAACGGAGCGATAATCGGAGCGCACGTAGTTTGCAACCTGGCTGGCCGAAGCCGAATCGGTGAAAAAGCCCAGCCGCACGCCGTACCACTTGCGACCCTCGCGGCTGCCCTCGACGTTGTAGAGCGTGTAGGCGTCGAAGATGGCAAGGTGCGGCAGGCTTGCCACGTTGATCGGCGACGTCGACCACACCAGCTGCAGCGCGAAGCATGGCGGCGTGTCGTTCCGCGCATCGATGCGAATATCGGTGAGCGATTGCGTGTCTTCTGGCCTAATCAGGCGCACCTGGGAATCCTCCCCGCGCGCGGCGACGGACTCGACGGGGGCTTCGAGCACGCGCAGAACCTGCCGCTCGTTCAGATCGGGTGCCGCGGCACTTGGCGCAGCCAGCGGCACAGTCGCTTCGCTCAATTGCGCGAGCACGTCGCGCACATTCGACATCGTATTCAGCACTTCCAATGGTGGCGCGGTCACCGGCACCGCCTGGACGGGCACCATTTCAGGAGCCGGTGCTTTCACGGCCACCATTGCAGCGACACGATTGCGGCGCGGGGCGCCGCTGCTGGGTGCAAGGCCAGCCCAGGCTGCCGGATACACGTCGCGCACGGCTTCAAGCAGTTTTTCTGCTTCATCCTGCGATGGGAAGTAACCCATGTGCAGACGGAAGCGCTCGCGCCCATCGTCGCGCTGCCGGCTGACAAAGAATGTATAGCGCTTGAGTTCCGGTGCGCTGGGATGCGACAGAGCCATCGGAGAAGTGGAGGCGCAGAGATTGATGACGAACAGCTGCGATGGCGTCACCGCTACATCGCTATCGGACATCTGCGCAGAACTGGCCGTCATCGTGAAACTCCATGGAAGATCGCTCTTCCGGGCGGCCCCGCTATCCTGGGAGATTATTCTCCTTTAGACCGGTGGGCTTTGCGTCTCCGCCTTTCAGCGGATTTGCCTTTGTCACAATCAAAGTGTCTGCGTGATGCGACCGTGCGTCAAGCGCTGGATCGAGTTGATATGTCAAGTGCGAGGCACATGACGCCAGATAGCGACAGCAGACCTGGATATTGGCAAATCAGCCGCAGTGTAACTATCAGGCAAACGCTGAATGTTTGCTCGCGGTCTCTGGATTACGTCCTATCAGCAACTCAGTCATGTCGCCTGCTGACAGCGGTTGCGCCATGAAATAGCCCTGCGCGAAATCGCAGCCGCGTTCACGCAGGTAGTCAAGCTGCTCGACGGTCTCCACGCCTTCGGCGATCACCTGCTTGCCAAGCGAATGCGCCATCACAATGATGGTGCTGGCCAGCGCAGCGGCAGCCGGACTGTCTGCCAGCTCGTCGACAAAGCTGCGGTCAATCTTCACCGCAACCACCGGGTAACGACGCAGGTTGGCCAGCGCCGTGTGGCCTGTGCCGAAATCATCCAGCGTCAACCGCACGCCCATCGCCGAGAGCCCCTCGATGCTCACCTGGCTGTCCGGATCGGTAAGCGCGGCTTCGTTCATTTCAAGTTCGATGGCAGCGGGCTGAACAGTGTGCCGCTCAAGCGTACGCCGCAGACCCGTCACCAGTTCCGGATCACGCAGCTGCTGCACGGAAAGGTTCACGGCGACGCGCGGCGCGTTGATCCCCTGCTCGCGCCACTGTGCGATCTGCGCGCAGACGGCATCGAACACCCAGCCACCGAGATCGACGATCAGACCTGACTCTTCGGCGGCGGGGATGAAATCCGCTGTAGGCACCATGCCCTCGCGCGGCTTCTGCCACCGCAGCAGGGCCTCCACGCCCACCATGCTGCCTTCGTTGACACTGTACTGGGGCTGGAAATACAGCGAGAACTCGCGCCGCGTGAGCGCGCGATGCATGCCGCTGTCGACCACGCGTGCACCGCGCTCGCCCATCTTCGGACTATAGAAAACAGCCGCGCCGCGCCCGAGATCCTTGGCGCAATACATGGCCAGATCCGCATTGCGTATCAACCCGTCGAGATCGGAGCTATCGCCAGGAAACAGCGCAATGCCGATGCTGGCGTGTACATGATGATCCTTGGCGCCAAGCCTGACAGGCAGCTGGATCGAATTGATCATGCGATCCGCAACCGCCGACACCGCCGCGACATCGGCAACATCGCGCAGAATGACCGTGAACTCGTCGCCACCCAGGCGGGCTACCGTATCGCCGTCTTTCACGCAGGCGCGCAGTCGCTGCGCCACGATGGACAGCACCTGATCGCCGGCCGTATGGCCGAGTGAATCGTTGACCTTCTTGAAGTGATCCAGATCGATGTAGAACAACGCGCCACGCGCACCGTTCGCGCCAACGGTGCGCAGTTCCTGCGCCAGCTGGTCGCGAAACAGCAGCCGGTTGGGCAGCTGCGTCAACGGATCAAAGTGAGCCTGGCGATACAGCTGATCGGCGCGGGCATTGCCCGACAGCGCAATGCCAAGACGTTGCGCGCACTGTGCGCCGTAAGCAGCGACGCGAGCGCCATACGTTGGCGGCTCCACGTAACCCACCGAGAGAATGGCAGCCAGCCCACCCTCTACCGCGACCGGCCAAACCCAGAAGAATGTGGACCCGGCGCCCTGCAGCGGTTCAAGAAAACTGTGTCGACCTGCTTCGCAGCGCACCACCGTCAGGCCCTGCTTCGCATCACGCAGTGTCGCCACCATCTGCTCGTCGAGCGTCACGCGGTTTACCGGACAGCCGCCTTCGGCGTTTACCAGAAACATGCGCCCATGGCCGGACACGCCCGTATCGATCAGCGTCAGACCGACGTTGTTGGCCCGGGTGATGCCGCGCACCCGGGTCAGCACCTGGTCGATCACATTTTCATGGTCGCCCCCCGGCAGCAGCAGCCCATCGATTTCATCGAGCGCCGTGCGGGTTTCGGCCTGCGCCTCAAGAGCCTCGGCAGTGCGGTTGTAGCTATCGACGAGTTCACGGACCTCGCTGACCAGACCCGCAGGCGCAACGACTGCTACGCGCCGCTCGGGCAGCTGTGCGAGCGCGCGGCGCAGCTGCCGGAAAACATGCGAGTGATGACGGGCCAGCGAGTGAGCGAACCAGGCAGCGAGGAGCAGCAGCAGCGGCAACGTGGTGCTCTGGGTACGCAGCGCCGACCAGAACGCCACCGGCCAGGGGCGATCAGGATCCAGGGCCACCATCGCGGTCACAAGATCAGAAGACAGCCCGGCGTTGCCGATAGTCGCGACCGCGCCCACCCAGGCTTTGTCCTGCTCGACCCAGGCAATATCGTCCGCTACGCCATCAGGTCGCAACTTTTGCAGCAGCGGCGTCACGTGGCTGACAATTTCGCTGTGGCCTTCAAGCGTACTGTAGAGCTGCTGTCCGGCGGAGTCCGTTGCCAGCAGCGATACGCGCAACTGCGCGTCTTTCAGCCCCTGCCACAGCCAGTTGTTGCTGATCTCGGCCAGTACCCATCTTGCAGGCGGGCGTTCGGACAGCGCGCGCAACAGGTACAGGTTGCCCGAGCCGTCCGCGCTGATTACCACCGCGTGTTCTGCAGCGATGGCTTCGTGCAGGTTGCTGCTGAGCTGGAACTGGCGCGTGCCAACCGCAAGCTGCGGACCGGCCGTGGGTTCGACGACTACCGCCGACTCGAAGATCTTCGTCTGCTGCAGCCTTGAGCGAAGCAAGATTGCATCCAACTGCGTCTCGACAGTATCGACGTAAGAACGCAGCACCAAGTCTGCGCTGCTGAGGCGGCTGCGTACTGTCAGCGCCGCCTGGGTCGCGGCTTGCCGCAACTGCTGCTGGTGCAGCTCGCGGTATTGGCGTTGCTGCTTGCCGGCCTGCAACAGCAGGCCAGGCACAAGCACCGCGAGGCCGCAGACAAGTATTGCCTGAACGGTCCGCCGTCCAATGCCACTAAACAGCGCAACAGGGGCTCCGCGCATGCGTAAGAAATCCGTGTCCATCTTGGATCTGAACCCTCATTTGACAGGGCGCCGGGTGCAGGTGGCGTGCGCTGCGTCACCAATTGGCAGGGTCAGCCGGGGCGACGCCCCGCAACCGCGAGTTCGCGCAGATTATGTCCTGCGTGACAGTGGATCCCGAGCCTCTGGGACCGCCCAGCACCCAGCATTGCGGCCGCCAGATCCGCTGCCGCGATGGCGCGCGAGGCGGCCATATCGCCCTGCAACAGCGGATTCAGCATTGGCAGCAGAACCATCCGCACCAGGTCCATGGGACTTGCCTGCGCGCGCAGGCCCAGCACCGGGCCAGGTTGCAGAATTGCAAGCGAGGTAAAGCCCAGTTCACGCAGCGCCACCTCCATCTCACCCTTGCAGGCCAGAAACGGTCGGGCGGACTTGCTGTTTGCCTGCGCTGCGGAAACCACTATCAGGCGTGTGGCTCCTGCTGCCCGTGCTGCCCGGGCAAATGCCAGCGCCAGATCCCGATCAACGCGGCGCAATTCTGCCAGCGGCGCCCGCGGACCCTGCGCCGCGCCAATGCAACAGTAGGCATCGTGGCATCGCAGACCCGCGAGCCGTGAGCCAAGTTCATCAAAGGCGAGAATGCGATTGGCGAGGCGCGGATGGTCCAGCGGCAAGGGTCGACGTGTCAGTGCAAAAACACGCGCGTAGTCGTTGTTCCGCAGCAGCAGTTGCAACAGCGCCGCGCCAGTAATGCCGGTGCCTCCCGCAACCAGCGCCACACGTTGTCCGACCTGCGATTCCACCGGCATGATCTTGAATCTCCCGTCACTGCCATTGCCTGCGCGACTGCGCGCCGCCCGATTACTTTTTATCGCCCTGCTTGCGCAACGCGGCTTTGAGGTCGATGAGCTGATCCGCGAGACGCTGCGTGCGCGGGATGGTCGCCTCGCCGCGCGCCAGCGCGAGTTGTGCCGCTTTGCGCACCGCCGCGTCCGACAGGCGCTCGGGCTTCGCGAGGTATTGCGCAAGTTCGTTGTCCAAGGCTACACGACGACTGCTGCGGGCCAAGCCGTCCCGGGCAGACTGCAACGACGCATCGCGCGCCAGTACTGTCTGATAGTGCGCCACAGCCTCGGCCCATTGTTCGCCGCTTTCAAGCAATGCACCCCGGGCCAGCTCATCGGCGTTGTGATTGAGCAGCACTTCGGCAATGCGTGCCTGTCTCTCCGGTACGCGGGATGACAGCACCCAGGCAGCCGCGCCGCCGATGCCTGCTGCCGCAACCAGCCACAACACCAGGCTGCCGTGTCGCCGGGGCCGCGATCTTGCCGGAGCGACAGGTTGCGCGACTGCGACAGCGGGCGCTGCGGCCATCTCCGGCGGGTTGGTGTCGGAGCTGATGAATTGCTGCAGATCCTGCATGACCTGCTGCAGATTCGGTCGCGCTTGCGGTTCGCGTGCCAGCATCGCCTGGACAAGATCCAGCAAGGCGGCTGGTGCTGCCTGCACCGGCACCGGCCGCGGCGGACTCTCGCGCTGTACGCGTTGCAGGTCGAAGTCCGGATAGAACGGCGGATGACGGGTCAGCAGGTCGTAGGCCAGCGCACCAAGTCCGTATACGTCATCGGCCGGAGATGCGGCGTCGCCGCGCAACTGCTGGGGACTAGCCGAGAATGGCGAGCCTGCCGACATCGCGAGGGTGGAGCCCATGCGGGAAGCAGTGCCGAAATCAGTCACTCGCACTGCGCCGGTGTCGTCGAACAGGATATTGCCGGGCTTGATGTCGCGATGCACGACACCGCGTGAATGCGCATGCTCCAGCACGTTGGCCACCTCCAACAGCACTGGCAGCACACGCTGCCAGGATGCACCACGCAACTGCGCAGCGTCACCGCCGCCGGCGTATTCCATGGGCAGGAATACCAGCCAGCCATCCCGCTCCGGTTCATCGACGGGCAACACGCCGGGATGCTTGAGCCGCTGCACCATCTGCGCTTCATGGCGGAGGATGAGCGTGGCTTCGCCTGCGCTGAAGTTGCGCAGATGCATGAACTTGAGCGCCACGCGCCGGTCCAGAGGCTCGTCCAGTGCGGCCCAGACTTCTGCGTGGCCGCCATCTCCCAGCCGGTCCAACAGAACATAGCGATTGGCAACGCGTTTGCCTGGCCCGAGGCTCGCCACGGTCAGTCCTTTTCGGAACCTGATCGTCTGGACACGGTCCACCGCTTCAGTTGCACGCCCTTGGCCTTGAGGCGCGCGACCCAGACGCGTGGCCGCTCGAACTCCAGACTGAGGATGGCAAGCCCGAGCAGGATGACCAGGAGACCTGGACCCGGCACCAGCGGTACGGACAGCACGATACCGGCCAGGATCACCACGCCGCCGACAATCGCGATGCCGATGCGGCGACCCATGCGCAGTACCTGTTGTTGCATCCGGGTCCTGCCGGGAGGTTCAGCGGCCAAGAAAAATCCGGTAGGCAGGATTGGCGGTTTCTTCAACATAAGGGAAATGCAGTTCGTCGAGGTGCAACCGCAATTCCGCTCGCTCTGCCGGGGCCACCTGGATGCCAGCGAGAACGCGCCCATAGTCCGAACCGTGGTTGCGGTAGTGGAACAGGCTGATGTTCCAGCGAGCGCCCACCGCCTCGAGAAAACGCAGCAGCGCGCCCGGGCGCTCAGGAAATTCGAAGCGGAACAGGCACTCATCCTGCAGGCCGCGCGACTGCCCACCGATCATGTAGCGCACGTGCAGCTTGGCCATTTCGTTGTCGGTCATGTCGATCACCGGATAACCCGCGTCGGCCAGCATGCGCACGATCTCGCCGCGCTCGGCAACGCCGCGGCTGAGGTTGATCCCGACAAAGATCCGGGCGCGCTCGCTGCCCTGCTCGCGATAGTTGAATTCGGTGATATTGCGCGCGCCAAGCGTACGGCAGAAAGCAAGGAAGCTGCCGCGTTCCTCGGGAATTTCCACCGCCAGCAATGCCTCGCGACCGGCGCCGATTTCGGCACGCTCCGCGATATAGCGCAGGCGATCGAAATTGACGTTGGCGCCGCAGTTGATGGCCACCAGTCGCTTGCCCTTCCAACCCTCGCGGACGGCATATTTCTTGAGGCCCGCAATGCCCAGCGCGCCGGCCGGTTCGGGAATCGCGCGAGTGTCTTCGAATGTGTCCTGGATGGCGGCGCAGATTTCGTCAGTGCTCACCAGCACGATCTCGTCGACGTATTTTTGCGCCAGTGCGAACGTTTCTTCGCCGACACGTCTCACCGCCACGCCATCGGCAAAGATTCCGACATGATCAAGCGTGACTCGCTTGCCTTGGCGCAGCGACTCGTGCATGGCAGCAGCATCTTCGGGCTCCACACCAATGACGCGTATCCGCGGAAACAGCGTCTTCACGTAGGCCGCAATGCCCCCAATGAGTCCGCCACCTCCTACGGCCACGAAGATGGCATCGATGTTGTCACCCGCCTGCCGCAGGATCTCCACGGCGATGGTGCCCTGACCTGCGATCACATCGGGGTCATCGAAGGGATGCACGAACACCAGCTGCCGTTCCGCCGCGAGCTTCATGGCATGTTCGTAGGCCGAATCGAAAACATCGCCATGCAGCACCACTTCGCCGCCAAGCGCCACCACCGCCTGCACCTTGATCGCTGGCGTAGTGACCGGCATCACGATGACAGCCGGAATGCCCCGCCGCTGCGCCGCCAGCGCCACGCCCTGCGCATGATTGCCCGCCGAGGCACAGATCACACCGCGCTGCGCGGCAGTCGCGGAGAGACTGGCAATCTTGTTGTATGCGCCGCGCAGCTTGAAGGAGAACACCGGCTGCTGGTCTTCGCGCTTGAGCAGCACTTCGCAGCCCAGCCGCGCGGACAGGCGGGGCATGGGATCGAGCGGTGACTCGATCGCTACCTCGTAGACCCGTGCCTTGAGGATACGCTCGACATAGGGCTCGCTCATGAACGCTGCTGGTATCTGAACTCTGCTCCGCCCACTGTCACCGTGTCTCCGTCTTGCAGGATCTGCCGGGTCACACGGCGGCCATTCACCAGCACGCCGTTGGTGCTGTTGAGGTCTTCGACAATACATTGATCGGGACTCGACAGCACCACGGCGTGATGCCGACTCATTGAGTGCGATTCGACCTGAATGTCGTTATCAGGGGTTCGGCCGATACTGGTGCGCCGGTTCAGCGGATACACCATGTCCGCGCCATCCACCTGTCGGACGAATGCGCGCTGCACGGCCCCGCTGCCAGCCTGATCCGATGTCGTCCGCCGCCCGGCGTCTTCGCGGCCCAGGCGATCCATGTTTTTTTGCAGATTGCCCAGCACCACGGCTCTGGCGCGGGCTTCTGCTTCCGGACGGCCCTCGCGTTCGCTGGCAATGCGATTGCGTGCTTCGGATTCGTACTGCTGCTTTTTAAGGTTGGCGACCTTGGCCAGCAAACTCGCAATCTGCTGCATCTGTTCGTCGAACCGGGCAGCACCTGCACGCGCCTTGCCTTCCACCGCACGCAGCTCTTCGATCTCGCTCTGTGCCTGCGCCAGGGCACCCTGGCTTGCCGCCAGATCCGCGCTCAGCCGGGCAACGCGGTCAGCGGTAGCGCGAATCTCGGCGATGCTCCCCTGCCGCGCCTGCTCGGCTTCGCGCACTGTCTGCGTAAGCGCGGCAATCTGCGCCGCCGCCTGCTGCCGAGACTCGGCGAGCTCGTCCTGTAATTGACTGCGCTCGGCCTGCGCTTCCTGCAATGCCGCCAGGTTGCCGCGCAGCTGTGCTGCACCTTCGGCCAGCCACGATTCGCTGACGGCGCGAAAGCCCTGCCATGTGGACAATGCCTCGTGCTGCTGCTCGCAACGCCGACGCAGCTCGAGCAGGTCGCGCTCCTGGTTGCGTTGCCCATTGCCGCGATACGCTGCAAGCTCGACCTGCGCCTCGGCATGTTTGTTCTGCAGCGCCATGAGCTCGCGTTGCCGGTCGGCAAGTTCTGCGCCCAACGATGCCTCGCGCTCGGCGGCAGCACGCTGCGAAGTTTCGAGCTGTGCACGAAGTTCTTCTGTCTGTTGCTGCGCGGCAGTAAGTTCGGTTTCGAGTATCCCGACGCGCTCGATCTTGCGCAGCAGCGGGTCGGCTTCGCAGAGGCTGTCACCCAGATCCGGAACGCCGGCGGGAATCACCGGCGCGGGCAAAACGTCGGACACCACGACCGGTTCGGTCACTGCCTGCACGTTTGCCCCATGGTTGTCTTGCAGATCCGTGTTTCGCAGTCCCGCCTTGCCTGCCTCGGGATTCAGCTGGACAACTCGGGAAGGGCTTTTATAGCGAGCCATGTTGTAGCACCAGGGACTTGCGCTTGAGACACGAACGACCAGTTTAGCCCGTGGCCGGCCGCAGGAAAGCCGCTTTATGTTGGAACCGCCAACAGCCTCACGAGCCTGTCGGCAAAATCGGGCATATTGGCATCGGCCAGTGGCAGCGAGGTTACGGCGGGAGCCGCCTTCGGGGCGGCCGTGCCGCCCAGTAGCACCACGCGCCGCACTGCCGCACCACGCAGCGCCAGCACCCGCAATGCGGCCTCGCAGCCCTCTTCGCGCGCGAGCAGGTCGAAGCTGCGAATGCGCAGGGCATCGACGAAATCCACCACCGCATGCACCGCGGCTTCGACCGGATCAACCCCCGGCGCCGCATCGGATTCGCCCGCGCCAGGAAGGTCGGGCGCATGGACGGAGCGGTTGTATCCCAGGGGTTGCAGCAGCGGCACGAATACCCGGCCTGTTTGTCCACTGCCGTGAATGCACAGTACCGTGGTCAGCTCGTCGAAGCCGCCGCCTGCGGGCATGGCCGTGTGCATGTGCAACTGGCCATAACGACAGTCGTAATAGGCGCGATGCACGCGCGGTGCCGGCGGACGAGTCATGTCGTGCTGATTGCGCAAACGCTCGCGGCCGTCGGATCAGAACATTTCAGACGCGTCGGGTTTTTCCATCGACGCGGCCTTGCGCGCCTTGATGAAGTCGCCCGTGATCATGGCGTCGTATCCCTGACCCGGCGGCACCATCGGGAACACGCCGGCATCCGGATCGATCATGACTTCCAGGAACGCCGGGCCATCGAAGGCAAGCCACTCGCTTACCACGCGTTGCACATCCTCATTGCGCGAGAGACGTTCGGCATAACGGAAGCCATCGGCCTGCGCCGCCTTGACGAAATCCTTGGTATGCAGCGATTTGTCCGTGGACGCCATGCGCCCGCCGAAGAACAGCTTCTGCCACTGCCGCACCATGCCATCGCCGATGTTGTTCAGCACGCAGATCTTCACCGGCAGGTTGTAGGTAGTGGCGGTTTCCATTTCCCCGATATTCATGCGGATGCTGGCGTCGCCGTCGATGTCGATGACGAGGCGATGGGGGTTTGCCACCTGGGCGCCCAGCGCCGCAGGCAGGCCGAAGCCCATGGTGCCCATGCTGCCCGAAGTGAGCCACTGCCGCGGCTCGCAAAAATCGAAGTACTGCGCGGCCCACATCTGGTGCTGGCCCACACCGGTCGAGATGATCGCCTCGCCCTTGGTCAGGCGATTGATCTCTTGAATGACGTAATAGGGCTGCACCAGCGTGCTGCTGCGATCGAAATCCATCGGATAATTGCACTTGAGTGCCGCAAGTTCGACATGCCACGGTGTAAGGTCCGCTTTGCCGACCTGCTTGCGGGCCTGCGAAACCAGGGTGCGCAATGCATCTTTCAGATCGCCAACATGATGCCAGGCCACCGGCTTCACCTTGTTGATCTCGGCCGTGTCGATGTCGAATTGCGCGATACAACGCGCGCGCGGCGCAAACTTCGCCGGATTGCCGGCGACGCGATCATCGAAGCGCGCGCCAAGCGCGATGAGGAAATCGCAGTCTTCCACCGCGTAGTTGGCGAAGGCGGTGCCATGCATGCCAAGCATGCGCATCGACAGCGGCTCGTGGGTATCGACCGCACCGATGCCCATCAGCGTGGTGACTACGGGAATGCCCAGGTACGCTGCGAATTCGCGCAGCTCGGCCGACGCGCCGGCCTGCACCACACCGCCACCGGCATAAATCAACGGCCGACGCGCCTTGTTCAGCAGTGCGAAGAAAGACTCCAGCTGCGCATCGGGGATGCGGCGCGAGGTGAGCGCAAGCACGCGCTTCTGATAAACGCCGATGGACGCAGCCATGCCCCTGCCGGCGAATACGCCCTGCCAGTTTTGCACGTCCTTCGGCACATCGACCACCACCGGACCGGGTCGGCCAGTGCGTGCCAGCTCGAATGCAGCGCGGATGATGCCTTCGAGTTTTTCAGGCTCGGTGACCAGGAAAACATGCTTGGCGACCGCGCCCATGAGCGACGCAATCGGCGCTTCCTGGAATGCATCGGAGCCGATGGCCGCGCGGGGCACCTGGCCGCAGACCACCACCATAGGAATGGAATCGGCCATGCAGTCGCGCACGGGGGTGACCATGTTGGTGGCGCCGGGGCCGGAGGTGACCAGCGCCACTCCCACCTGCCCGGTGGAACGCGAGTAACCCGCCGCCATGAAGCCGGCTCCCTGCTCGTTCGCCGGTACGATAAGGGGCAACTGCCGGTGGCCAAGGCGCGTCTGTGCCTCGTTGTAGAGGAACACTGCGTCATAAATGGGCAGCACCGCACCGCCGCTGTAGCCAAAGATGGCGCTGACGCCTTGATCCGCAATGGCCTGCACCACCATCGCTGCGCCGGACATGGTCTGGCCTGCGAGCGGGTGTTCGGCTTGCGGAATCGTCAGTTTCACGGTGTCGTTCATGGTCTTGGAAGGGTAGCATGGGGTCCTATGCGCCACATCATCGGAATCCTGCTACAGAACGAATCCGGGGCTCTTTCGCGGGTCGCGGGCCTGTTTTCCAGCCGCGGCTACAACATCGAATCATTGTCGGTTTCAGCTACTGAAGACCCCGCCGTGTCGCGCGTCACCCTGGTAACCAAGGGCTCGGACGCGGTGGTGCAGCAGATCGTCAACCAGTTGCACAAGCTGATCGACATCGTGGCGGTGGACGACATGACCAGCGACGACCACCTGGAGCGCGAGCTGGCATTGATGCGGGTGCGCCTCCGAGCGGCACAACGACCGGTCGTGCAGAAGCTGCTTGCCCAGGCGGGCGCGCGAGTGCTCAGCGATGAGCGCGACTGCCAGATCATCGAGCTGACTTCCAGCGAAGCTGCCATCACGGAGCTGGCCGGGAATCTCGCGGCGCAGGCTGAATTGCTGGAAATCGTGCGCAGTGGCGCCCTGGCCATGTTGCGCCAGGAACGCATTCTGCACGTGGTAGAAAGCTAGGACCGACTCCGGCCGGCACATTGCTGCGCCGCACCGGACTGGCCCGCCTCGCTGCTAGAGCGCGGAGTTGTCGGTTTCGCCGGTACGAATCCGGATCACGCGGTCGATATCGGTCACGAAGATCTTGCCGTCGCCCACCTTGCCGGTCTTGGCGGCCTTGAGCACCGCTTCGATGACCTGGTCGACCAGTTCGGTACGCACAGCGACTTCGATGCGGGTCTTGGGGACAAAATCCACGACGTATTCCGCGCCCCGGTACAGCTCGGTATGGCCGCGCTGACGACCAAAACCCTTCACTTCCGTGACGGTCATGCCAGAGACACCGATTTCCGACAACGCAGCACGAACGTCGTCAAGTTTGAACGGCTTGATAATTGCAGTAACCAGTTTCATGCGAGACTCCCGCCTCCGTTATTCTCAGGTCGCCTTCAGAGCGGTTAAGGACTGGATGTCAGGTTGCACCTTTCGTGCCATGGACATCGTAGCTCCAAACCCATATTGCCACAGCCTGTGGGCCACGCAGGACCTACGTACGCACTGTTTTGGCGCACGAGTATCAGGCAGGCGCGCGATGCTGGTGCGCGAACCATGCAGCGCCCGCGTTGCTTCAGGCCCGGGCGAAATAGTTGGCCAGGTAACTCTCGAAGGTGCCGGTCTGGGCGGCCTCCATGGCAGCTTGCTTGGCCAGCGATTCCCGCGCCTCGCGCTCAAGTTCATTCAGGCGGCCGTCATTGGGCGCCGGCAGTGAGCGGAAATAGTCGCGATGAATGGTCGACATGCGCAGGGCCAGCTCAAAGAACGTATCGCCGCTGGTGTTGAGTTCCTTGAGCAGGCGGGCAGAGGGTGTGCTGTTTGGATCGAGCACTTTTTCCTGTTGCAGGCGCAGTGCCGTTGAATAAGGCCTGGCCGGATCACCCTGATCCAGTAATTCGCAGATCCCGGTCATGGAATCGAGGATTTCCCGCGCCCAGGTTGCCAGCGGCACCTGCCGGCCTTGGCGGGCGAGAGTCAGGCCGGGTTCGCGGCCGCGGCGCGACACCTTCAGGTAGTTGTCATCAATGCCGGCCTGCTCGCCTGGCTCGATTGGCGGGCCCGAGGACAGCAGGCACAAAGCCACGAAGGCTTCGAGGAAACGCAGCTTGGTCTGGTTTACGCCCACCGGATCGAAGGCGCTGACATCCAGCGCGCGTACCTCGACGTACTCCACCCCGCCGCGGCGCAGCGCCGCGCTCGGGCTTTCGCCGGAACGTGCCACCCGCTTGGGACGGATCGCGCTGTAATACTCGTTCTCTATCTGCAGCACGTTGGTGTTCAGCTGCAGCCAGGTGTCGCCGCGCTTCTGGCCCAGCTGCTGGTAAGCGGGGTGCGGCGTGGTCACTGCATGTTGCAGGTCGCGCAGGTATTCATCGAGGCTGTTCACCGACACACTGACGGCCGCCTGATTGCGGTTGCGATAGCCGATGTCGCTCATGCGCAGCGAGGTGGCGAATGGACCATAGGCGGTTTTCGCATCCAGCACTTCAAGCCCAGCGAGCGACTGCCCCAGAAAATCACGGCCCACCGCGGGTGATACTCCAAACAGGTACAACACCATCCAGCCCAGGCGGCGGAAATTGCGCAGCACCTCGAAATAACTGGTCGAGCGGAATTCCGGTGTGTTGCCGGGCAGCTCACGCAGCTCGACGTATACATCCCAGAATTTCGACGGGAACGAATAGTTGAAGTGCACACCGGAGATGGCCTGCATCAGGGCGCCATAGCGGTTGCGCAGGCCCTCGCGATAGACCGTCTTCATGCGTCCGACATGCGAGCTGCCGAAGCGGGCCGTGGGCACTTCCTCATCGCCACTGAGCGGACAGGGCATCGAGGTGGCCCACAGCAGCTCATCGTCCAGATGACGGTATATGAACTGGTGCAGGTCGCAGAGGTATTGCAGCAGCTCCCAGCTGCTGGTGAATGTCGGCGTGACCAGCTCGATCAGCGACTCGGAGAAATCGGTGGTGATGTGTTCGCTGGTAAGGGCCGAGCCCAGCGCAGACGGATGTGGGCTGAGGGCAAGGGCCCCGTCGGAAAGCACCCGCAGGCTTTCCTTTTCGACCCCCTTCAGACCGTGCTGCAGCACCCCCGGCTCGCGGGCGTTGACCAACGCGCTCAAGCGTCGCTCGAATACGGTGTCTGTAGCGCGCCTCATGTGGCCGCGCAGTCTACACGGTATGGCATGCTACCCGCCGCTAGCCCGGGTAGAGGTTGATCATGCTGGTCGGAAAACAAGTCA
This sequence comes from Steroidobacteraceae bacterium, assembly GCA_039917615.1. Classification (GTDB taxonomy): domain Bacteria; phylum Pseudomonadota; class Gammaproteobacteria; order Steroidobacterales; family Steroidobacteraceae; genus ZC4RG30. The sequence goes on along the minus strand of JBDSJD010000018.1, from coordinate 9,480 downwards.
AACGCGTGGCCATCATTGGCTCCTCACGCATCCCCTTCGCAAGGGCCTATGGCGCCTATGCCAATGTCGGCAACCAGGAGATGCTCACTGCCGCATTGCGGGGGGTGGTGGACCGTTATCGGCTGGGTGGCAAGCGGCTTGGCGATGTCATCGCTGGCGCAGTGCTGAAGCACTCGAAGGATTTCAACCTGGTGCGCGAATGCGTGTTGTCGTCGGGGCTGGATCCCGAGACCCCAGGCCTCGACATCCAGCGTGCCTGCGGCACCAGCCTCGAGGCGGCGATTCTCGTCGCCAACAAGATCGCGCTGGGGCAGATCGATTCAGGCATCGCGGCCGGCGTCGACACCGTCAGCGATCCACCCGTGGTATTCCCGGCGTCGTATCGGGAGCTGCTGCTGGCAAGTTATCGCGGTCGCACTTTCATGCAGCGGCTGAAGCCCTGGCTGGGACTGAGGCCGCGGCACCTGAAGCCGGTGTTGCCAGGTGTCATCGAACCGCGCACCGGCCTTTCGATGGGACAAAGCTGCGAGCTGATGGCCAAGCAGTGGAAAATCACGCGCCAGGCGCAGGACGAATTGGCAGCGATGAGCCATGTCAATGCGGCAGCCGGCTGGACGGCGGGGTTCCATCAGGATCTGGTGGTTCCCTTTGCCGGGCTGAATCGCGACAACAATGTGCGCGCAGACAGCACAGTCGACAAACTCGCCAAGCTGCGCACTGTATTCGACCCCAGCGGTGCGGGCACTCTCACGGCTGGCAACAGCACGCCGCTGACCGATGGCGCCGCCGCCGTGCTGCTCGCCACCGAGGAGTGGGCACGGGAGCAGAGCTTGCCGGTCAAGGCATTCCTCACCTATGGAAAAACCTGGGCCGTGGATTTTGCCACCGGCAACGAAGGCCTGCTGATGGCCCCCACCCATGCCGTGTCGGAAATGCTGCGCGATGCCGACCTGTCGCTGCAGGATTTCGACTTCTATGAAATCCATGAAGCCTTCGCGGCTCAGGTGCTGTGCACGCTCAAGGCCTGGGAATCCACCGACTATTGCCGCGACCGGCTGGGGCGCAGCGAGCCGCTTGGCAGCATCGACCGCAGCAAACTCAATATCCGTGGCAGCAGCATCGCCATCGGCCATCCGTTTGCGGCCACCGGCGCACGCATCCTGGGTGTTGCTGCCACCTTGTTCGAAGACCTGCCCGAAGCGAAGCGCGGGTTGATCTCGGTGTGTACAGCTGGCGGCATGGGTGTTACGGCCATTGTCGAACGCGCGTACTGATGGGCGAGCTCAACCCCTTCATGGCCCGCGACGGCCACGAGTTCAACGCCTGGCTCGCGCCGGCGGTGGGGCCGCCGCGCGGCGCGCTCGTGGTGTTGCAGGAAATCTTCGGCGTTAATTCCCATATTCGCGCCGTGACCGATGGTTATGCGGCCGATGGCTATGTGTGCATTGCGCCCAGCCTTTTTGACCGCGTGCGGCGCGGTGTGGAGTTGGGCTACGGACCGGAACAGGTGGAGCTGGGCAAAGGCTATGTCCTGCAGATTCCCGAAGAGAAGCTGCTGCTCGACATCCAGGCCTGCATCAACGTGGTAAGACACGCGGGTCCAGTGGCGGTGATCGGCTATTGCTGGGGCGGCAGTCTTGCGCACCTGGCCGCCTGCGAACTTTCGATACGCGCGGCGGTGGACTACTACGGCACGCGCACCGTGCAGAATCTGCACCGCAGGACGCGAGCGCCAGTGTTGTATCACTTCGGTGATCGCGACAAGACCATTCCACCGGATGCCATCGAGAAGATCCGCGCTGCGGACCCGGGCGGCGAATTTCACGTCTATCCGGCCGATCACGGCTTCAATTGCGACCAGCGCGCGAGCTTCGATGCTGCCGCGGCACAATTGGCGCGCGAACGCACGCTGGCATTTCTGGCGCGCCGCATGCGCGCGCCGGACGCTGTTGATCAAGAGACAAAATAGTCTCCGCCAAAATGTCGCAGTTCACGCCATCACCTGCGTATCGCGATCAGGGCCCGTACAAGGCCGGCGTGCTGCTGGTGAATTCCGGCACGCCTGACTCGCTGACCGCAGCGGGTGTGCGCAGTTTCCTGCGGCGGCTGCTGCGCGACCGGCGCACCATCGAAGTGTCGCGCGCGATCTGGTGCTGGATTCTCTATCTCATCATCCTGCCTTTACGGCCGGCACGCGTGCTGCCGAAGTATCGTCGCGTGTGGACCGAACGCGGCTCGCCGCTGCTGCTGCATTCGCAGGCCCTGCGCGATGCGCTGCGCCAGAAGCTTGCCGACACCGGCAAGGATGTGGCCGTGGAACTGGGCATGCTGTATTCCACTCCGGATGTCGCGCGTGGCCTTGCCGTACTGCGCAATGCCGGCGCGCAGCGCATTGTCGTGCTGCCACTGTTTCCGCAGTATTCCGGCACCACGAATGCCGCGGCGCTGGATCAGGTTGGCAAAGCATTACGCAGCTGGCGCTTTGTCCCGGAACTGCATTTCGCCGCTGATTATGCGGCGGACCCTCAGTACGTCGCCGCGCTGGCGCAGACCGTGCGTGCGCACCGGCAGCAGCACGGCGCGGGCGACCACCTGCTGATGACCTTCCACGGCATTCCCAAACAGTATGTAGAAGATGGCGACCCTTACAGGCGCAAGTGCGAACTCACTGCGCGCGCGCTGTCAGCGGCACTGGGCCTTGCTGACGATGCGTGGAGCCTGAGTTTCCAGTCGCGGGTGGGAACCGCCGAATGGCTGCGCCCTTATACCGACGACGTGATCGTGCAACTGGCAGGTCGTGGCGTGCGCACACTCGATACCATCTGCCCCGGATTTGCAGTGGACTGTCTCGAGACCATCGACGAAATTGCGCATGAGTGTGACATCGCCTTTCGCGCTGCTGGTGGCACGAAGCTGCATTACATCGCGGCCTTGAATGCCGGGCCGGCGCAGATCGACCTTCTGGTCGGGCTGCTGCGTCCGTTGCTGTGACGTAGCCCACTCCCATGCTTGGCAGGTTCCTGGAACTGGCGCTGGTGGTCGATGATCCGGGTGCGGCCTGGCTGCGCTACCAGCAACATGGGTTCGCCCCGGCCCAGACCGGCGACATGTGGAACCATGCGTATGGAGTGGTTGCCTGTCGCGGCTTCGCGCTGGGCCTGCACGCGCGCGGCGTGGAAGATTTCAGCATCGTCTTCGTGCGGCCGGAGGTAGCGGCATTACATCGGGATCTGACGGAGCGTGGGCTGCAGATTGAACAGGCCCGCCTCGGCAGCGATGTTTTTAACGAACTGACGCTGCGAGAACCCAGTGGGAAAATGCTGCGCGTGCTCGAAGCGCGCAGTTTCTCGCCGCCGGCGGAACTGCCAAGTCATACACGGTTCGGAAGCTTCACATCTCTGAGCCTGCCCTGTCGTGATCTTGCAAAGGCTGCAGATTTCTGGCGACAGATGGGCTTGACGGTAGATGCAACGGAGGTTCCCTGGGACGGGTTCACCGTGCCCGGCACACCACTGGCCTATCACGCCCGCCGCGTGCTGCCTGAACCGGCGCTGCTGTTTCAGCGGACCGCGGACAGGTTCGGAAGTGGCAGCGAAGTCGGGGGACTGCAGCTCGATTCCCCGCTGGGCGCGCTGGGCGGGCAGGAACATTCGCTGCTGCGCACGCCGGAGAATATGGCCGTGCTCGTGCTGGGCTGACCTGAACGGGAAGAATTTGGGCCGCAGCAGACGCTGGCCTATGATCAGCGTCCACTCAAGGGGGAAAAGACCATGGACGAACAGTCACTGAACCGGCGGCAGATTCTCGGCGGCCTGGCGGTCGCAGCAGGCGCCGCCAGCGCACTGGGCGGACTTGGCATACGCAACGCCGGCGCAGCCGCACCAGCGGCCGCAGGTTTGGGAACCTCCCAAGCCCCCACCATCACCAGCGTCAAGGACAAGGTCGTCTACGTCACCGGCGGTTCCAGCGGCATTGGCCTCGGCATCGTGCGCGCAATGCACGAGGCCGGCGCCAAGGTGGTCATGGGCAACCTCGATGACAAGCAGTGGGCCGATGCGCTGAAGAATTTTGCAGCGAACGATCCGCGCGTGATGACGGTGGTCCACAACGTGATGGACAAGGACGGTTGGCAGCGCGCCGCCGATGCCATCGAGAAGAAGTTCGGCCCGGTCGACATCCTCGTCAACAACGCCGGTGTCGGCCTGACGCAGTCCGCTGTTACGGGCACGCTCAATGACTGGGAATGGGGCATGGGCGTGAACTTCTGGGGTCCCGTATATGGCGCCAACGCCTTCATCCCGCGCATGCGCGCCCGCGGCACAGGTGCACAGATCGTCACCACCACTTCGACCAGCGGCATCCTGCCATCGGGTGCCGGCATCTACTCGGTGAGCAAGATCGCCGCGGTCGGCCTCATGGAAGTGCTGCGCGGGGAACTTGCCGGCACCAATATCGGCACCTCGTGCTTCGTCCCCGGGTTGACGACGTCAAACATTGGCCAGAGCGAGACATACCGACCGGAAGTACTGAAGAACGCTGCAGCGCCGGGCGGGGCTGCCAGCGCGGGCGGACCGCGTGCTGGTGGAGCCCGCGCTGCAACGCGACCCGCTCCTGCCGCACCGCCCTCACCTTATTGGGCACGCCCGCAGGACCCCGTGGTGGTTGGACGCGTAGTAATGGATGGCATCCTCCACAACGACCTGTTCATCGTGCTGCAGGCTGAGTGGCGTACCGGTGTCGAGGCGCGTGCCAATGCACTGATCGAGTCGATGGTGCCGCACCAGCCGATGCCGGAGTCGATGACAAACGCCGCTGCCGACCGCTACCTGCGTACGCCGATCTACGCGCAGGAGATCGCGCATCGCAAAGCAACGCGCAAGCGGACGATTGCGGGAATCTGACCAATCGCGCGAGGCTACACGGCAGAGATCTCCGCCGTGTAACCTCGGTCAGGCCTGCTTTCGCAGCGCCACGCCGGCGACGGCCTGCATCGGCAGACGCAGGGTAAACAGCGCACCACGCCCGGTCCCCTCGCTGTGTCCAGCGAGATGCCCGCCCAGCTCCTTAGCCAGAATGGCGCTGGTGTGGAGTCCGAAACCGTGGCCGTCCGGCTTGGTCGTGAAACCGAATTCAAACAGCCGCTTCAGCGCTTCCGCGCCAATGCCAATTCCCGAATCTTCGACTTCGATGACCAACCAGCCGGGGGTGCGGGCGTGGACACCAAGCGTGATCACCTGGTGCGCGCCCGCGCGTTCCTTCAATGCCTGGCGTGCATTGCTCAGCAGATTGCCGAGGATCTGCAGCAGCTTGTGTCTATCGAGCGTGACCACAGGCACTGGCTCGTAGTTGCGCAGGACCGTCACGTCGGCCGTCATGGCGAAGTGCATGGCAACCGCATTGTCGAGCAGCTCGGCGACATCCAGGGGTTCGGTTACGCCCCCACGGCGCGCGTGGGTTTGCTGCGCGGCCACGATGGTGCGAATGTGTCCCACATGAGCGGTGATCGCCGCGGCTTCAACCTGCAGACTCTCGTTTTCCTCACTCAGGTGATCGCCTAGCTGCATGAGATAGGCTGGAGTCTGCTGCCCGCGGGGATCGGATTCCAGGAACTGTCCGAGCCTATCCCCCTGTGATTCCAGAAGTTCTGCAACTTTCAGCACGTTGCCCACGCGGGACTCCCGCAGGCGCGACTGCAGCAGGGTCGCCGAGACACCCAGGCTGTTCAGCACATTGCCGACGCTGTGCAGGACGCCGGTCGCGACCTCTGCCATGCCCGCATCCCGCGAAGCGTCGCGAAGCTGTGACTGAAGGTGGCGCCGCTTTTCTTCCTGCAGCACTTCTTCCGTGACATCCCAGGACACACCGAGAATGCGCGCCGGCTTGCCAGCCTCGTCCAGGAAAATGCGCGCATGTGCCTCCAGGTGAATGGCGGTGCCCGCTGGCGTCAGGACGCGGAAGCGCCACGAGCATACTTCGCGCCCCCCGGCCACCGCATCGCGCACTGCGTCGAACACCACTGATACGTCATCCGGATGGGTCATCGCCCGGATGGCATCGGGATCTTTCTGCGTATCGATTCCCGCTGTCTTCAGGGATTCGATCTCGTTCTCGGTCCACAGCGTCGCCTGGCTCGCGACGTCGAGCTCCCACGAGGAAATCCCGGCTGCGCGCGTCGCCAGCGCCAGCAGGTTCTTGCCATGCTGGAGCGCGACGTTGACCTGTTCGAGTCGCCGCGCATCCTGCTTGATGCGTGAGCCGAGATGCGCGTCGTAGACCGCGGTGACCAGCGTGATCCCCAGCACGCCGAGCGCGCCCAGACCGATGGTGACCGCCAGCCAGCCGTTGTCGAATGCGGCGCCACCCAGGCAGTAGGAGCCGATACCGAACTTCGCAGCGGCCATTGCCGTGTAGTGCATGCCGCTGATGGCAAGTCCCATCACGATCGCCGCGCAGGCGCGCGCCAGCCCAAGATGCCTGGCATGTCCGCTGCGCAGGTTGAAGGCCAGCCACAATGCCGCGAAAGACGCGGTCACAGCGATGACAATCGATGCCACAACCAGCCAGGGCGTGTATCTGATCATCGGCACGATGGTGATCGCCGCCATGCCGGAGTAGTGCATGGCGCAGATGCCAGCACCCATGACGATCGCGCCTACGATCAATCGCCTGATGCCTAGTTTCGGCTGGCTGGCGATGGCCAGCGCGAAACCTGACGTGACGATGGCGATCGCCAGCGACGCCAGTGTCTTTGCAATGCCATAGCGAAGCGGGGTCGGCACGGAGAAAGCCAGCATGCCGATGAAATGCATCGACCAGATGCCCATGCCCATGGCGACCGCGCCACCCATAAGCCACAGCCTGCCACTGGCACGCTCGCTCTGGGATTCGGCAACACGGGCCGCGAGTTTCAGGGCGGTATAGGCGACCACCATCGCAACGATGATGGATAGGACGACGAGCCAGGAGTTGTAGGTCGCTTGCATGTTTTCGTATCGTCCAAAGAAGAGCGTGATACAGGAGTGACGCGTATCACATAATCAGCGGGTCTTGCGGCCCGGGCGACAGCGATCGGGATAGTGTCTGTCATCGCCCCGCCCGGAGTCATGCCGATGATCGAGAGCCCACCGTATATCGCCAATCACCGGATTCTGGTGATCGACGACAATCCGGATATCCATCAAGACTTCGACAAGATCCTGCGTGGCGAAGCCGACTCCACTGCCGCGCTTTCCAGCGCGGAACTGCTGCTTTTTGGCGAAAGCCCGACGACTCCGGCGCGACCGGTATTTGACGTCGAATTCGCGTCGCAGGGCGAACAGGGCGTGGCACTGGCGAGGACGGCTGCAGCGAGCGGGCGTCCGTTCGCGATGGCATTCGTCGACATGCGCATGCCGCCGGGATGGGATGGGCTCGAAACAATCGAGCGGCTGTGGGCAGTGGACCCGGACATCCAGGTCGTCATCTGCTCGGCTCATTCCGACTACGACTGGGGTGACTTCGTCAGTCGCCTGGGAATCAGCCACAAGTTGCTCGTGCTGAAAAAACCCTTCGAACCCATTGAAGTGATGCAATGTGCGAGCGCGCTGACGCGCAAGTGGCAGCACGAACGCGTCCTGTACAGTCAAATGGAATCCTTGGAACGCGTGGTCACTGCGCGCACAGAAGGCCTGGAAGCCGCCAACCGGCAGCTTCGGCACCTCGCTACTCACGACACGCTCACCGGCCTGCCCAATCGGGTTCTGCTGGACGACCGGCTGGCGCAGGCCATCGCGCACGCGCATCGCGAGCAGCAGCAGTTCGCCGTGCTGGTCGTCGACCTGGACCGGTTCAAGCTCGTCAATGATTCTCTCGGACATCGCGCTGGCGACGAGCTGCTGTGTGAAGTGGCGCGGCGCCTTTGCACTCTGGTGCGAGACATCGATACGGTCACGCGCCTCGGGGGGGACGAGTTCGTGCTGGTGCTGAGTCCGGTGACCAGCGCGCAGGACGCGGAGCGGGTCGCCACGCGGGTGGTCGAATCGCTGGAAAGTCCGGTGAAGATTGCCGGAATGGATGTGTACACATCACCCAGCATCGGCATCGCGTTGTACCCCGCAGACGGCGCTACGACCGAGACACTGCTGACGCACGCGGACGCGGCGATGTATTGCGCCAAACAGCAGGGTCGCAACAGGTTCCAGTGCTTTGCTTCCGGGATGGACACTGTGACCCGCGATCGCGTGCAACTGGAAGGCGATCTGCGCCAGGCGCTTGCACTGAACCAGTTCGAGATTTACTACCAGCCCAAGGTCGATGCGACCACCGGCAAGGTGCATGGCGCTGAAGCCCTGATCCGTTGGCATCACCCTGAACGCGGGCTCGTCATGCCGGCGGATTTCATCCCGCTCGCCGAAGAATGCGGATTGATTCACTCGATCGGCGATTGGGTGATCCGCGAGGCCTGCCGGCAATGCAAGGCCTGGCAGATCGAAGGGTTGCTGCCGCTGCGTGTTGCAGTGAACGTCGCAGCCGCGCAGTTTCGCAATGGAACCCTGCTGGATACGATCCAACGCGCCCTGCAGGATGCTGGTCTAGAGCCCCGCTGTCTCGAGCTCGAGCTGACCGAAAGCGCCGTGATGACTAATCCGGAGGAGTCAGTCGCCATTCTCGAAAACCTGAGCCGCATGGGTGTAGTGGTCTCTGTGGATGACTTCGGCACTGGTTATTCGAGCATGAGTTACCTGCGCCGTTTTCCGATCGACAAGCTCAAGATCGACCGCGGATTTATCAGAGACCTTGTGACCCGCCCCGATGATGTTTCCATCGTGCAGGCCATCATCTCGCTGGCGCACAGCCTGAAGCTGAAGGTGATCGCAGAAGGGGTGGAGACTCCCGAGCAACTCGGCTTCCTGCGCTCGATGGGTTGCGACCAGTACCAGGGTTTCCACTTCAGTCCACCGCTGCCTGCAGCGGCCTTCAAGGATCTGGTCCAGGAACTTCAGGACTCGCTGGTGCCCTTTGCGGGAGATCAGGCGGCCACCACGCACAGCAAGCTGGCCGTATACCGGGACATCGGCGCCCGCTAGTGAACCTTGCTACCTATGATCACTTCGTGCCGTAGCCTGCCGTAAACCTCCTTCTTATGCGTCTGCTTCAGGCAACGCTGCGTGAAAGGCCGCAGTAGTTACAGGGACAGAGACAAAGAAAGTGAAAAGACCGGAGGCGCTCCACGCGGCCGCAATCACGATTGCCGCTCGGAGTAATGTCGACCTAGGCTGGCTCAGTAAGAAAACGGCGATCGCGATTCAGCACGACAAGACGACCCTTCCAAGGCGGACGGCGATCAATGTTTGCTCAAAGCGTCATCTGCGTACCTAACGAGGCTGTAGAAAATTCATGCATTGATGATGCCGCCGCCGAACTGCACACGCAATGGGCTGTCTGAACGTTGGGTGATTGCAAAGACGGGGATGGAGCATGGCGCGCTACAAGGACGTGGAT